>CAJTIR010000006.1 GCA_910576385.1 Lachnospiraceae bacterium | reverse complement strand
TATCCGGCTGCTTCCGAACTGAAGAAGGTGCCAGAGATTATCTGAAAATCATGTCCTACGTTGGTACGGCACATAAGCAGGGATACAATGCTTACGAAGCAATCAAAAATGCAATTTCAGGCCACCCTGATTTCATCTTTGAATAGTGTTGGCTCTGAATAGTTACAACCATTCCTCCTATCCCCAGTTTTCAACAAGTTCCATCATGGTCGGGTCAGTGTCTTCCTCTGTATTCCCGGCTGCTGTTTCCTTTGCCACAGTCTCCGTGACTGTCCTTCCCATGCTGCCCTCTGCCATCCTTGCCGCACCGCCTCCGAGTGCAGCGCCAAGCAGAATAATAATTTCATTCTTAACCTCGTTCTTCAGTTCCTCACGGATACCATCAAGGTCACTCCTTAAAATATATTCTTCTTCCTTTTTCTTCCGTTCTTCCGTCTCTCTTAACAGACTTTCATCCCCAAAGCTGTTTGCGTAGAAATCTATGGCATCTGTTATGAACTGGTTTACAGACTTATGGATATCTTTATTCAGCCCTGCAAGCACTTTGTTTACCCTGCGCTGCTGTTCATCGTCAAGATTAAGCCGGTAACTTCGATTAACAATATTTGACTTTGCCATATGCCCTGCCCTATCCTATCTGGCTGCGATGCTTTGCAAGGAAAACCCTGCCAAGCTGTTCATACCCTTTCGCATTTGCCTTGATGTCCTCAATGTAGCGGATATTTACGCTGTCATGCGAGCCGAACAGTTTCATGACTGCCGCCCCGCCGCCTACAAACACAATCGGTATCACATCGAGGTTGTAGCCGTGTTCTTTCAATGTATTGTAGACTTTCTGTGCAAAATCACGCAGGCAGTCCTTTACAATATTCATATACTTATCCGGCAGTGCTGCCTCTCCGGTTGCCATGACCTGCTGTATCACATTCTCCTCAAGCTCCTGCCCAATCTGCCTGTTACATTCCTCATTGATTGTCCTCATGCAGCGGATAAGCCCCTGCTGGCTTGTGATGCATTCCGCCTCATTTGGCTTTCCGTTCTGTATCGGCATGATGTCTATCGTCCAGCTCCCTATATCTACCACCACTACACGCTCCGGCAGGGCTTTTAACTGTTCTGCAACTGCCGCATAACATTGTGGGAACACCGACACCCTTGCGATCCTTGCCGTATACTTCTTTTTTTCAAAAAGAAAACTGACTTCTTTCTTCTTTGACAGGTAATCAATGAAGTCCTGTTTTTCTGCGCCGAACCTTGTCAGCGGAAGTCCTACCGATAAAAGAACGTCTGCATCTTTCATTCCACGCCTGTTCAGCTCCTTTGCCACCGCCGCAAGCGTAAGCAGATAGAAGTTGTCATTCTCCACTTTTGTGTCCCTGACTTCAAGACGCTTCCCTCCCACCTTATAATACTTTCCCTCCAGTTCCACCACATCATCGTAAAATGCGGGTTCTGTCGTAATCTCCTTTACCCCTGTCGTAAAAATCTGCGTGGCTGTTTTCATGTTTGACCAGCCATGATCGATTCCGATTACTTCAATATGTTTTACCATCTTGTTCCGCCTCCATATCTTGTTCATGTTGTTTTTTCCTCCGTCCCCCTAAGCAGTTTCTTCATGCAGGGAAAACAATAGTTTTCCGATTGGCTGTAAGGACAGCCGATGCACTGCTTTTCCGTAATGCCATCTGCCAACTTGCGATTTTCTGCTGTTTCTACACATTCATTGGCAATGCACTGTCTGCTGTTATGAAAGAATTTGCAACGCATACAACTCCGTATCTCCCTTTCCAATGCCGCCTCTGCTGTGATGACGTCCTTTTGTTTTGGATATTTCCTAACCGTTACGTTAATTCCCATCTGAGCCACCCGCCTCTCTTATGGCGGCAAGCCTCTGTATTTCCTCTAATCTTCTGTCTGCCATCCCTGCTGCTTTTGCAAGTGACAGGAACATTACCCATACCGCTGTTGCCAAGATTCCTATTCTGCTCCTTATCATCTGCCGCCCCTCCTTTTCTGTTCCGTTTTCTTCCTCTGCTCTGTTTCCATCCTCTTGACATACTCGTGAACATCAATCCACTTTTTTAGGTCACAGATTTGAGAATTCATAGCACGGTCAATGTTTTCGGGGGTACATTCGCCATGTTCTGTCAGTGCTGCTATTACTTTCTGTCTGATTTCTTCCTGCGCAGAATCCGGCATCGCTGCTATATAGTACGACGGCAGAAAGGGACTTTCTTTTTGAACCTCTTGCTCATACTCGTAATTCTTTTCAAAGCCGTTTATGAACTTTTCTTTTACTAATACTGCTTTTTCTTTATTTTCTTCACTGGCTAATTCCACCAGCCCATCTAAGAACTCAATCAGCTCTTTCTTTGTCATTGCCACTCTCCCTGCCCTTCCTTTTTTGCAATAAAAAAGTAGGACCAAGTTAGCTATGCCAAGCGTGATACTTGTCCCACATAAAGAGCTAATTTAGTCCTACCTAAATGTTAAATATTCAATTATCACCTCTTTCAAGGTACACTTCTTACACCGTCAAAATGCTTGATGGTAATTTAGTGTCAAGTTGCTTATTTTCTTGTTTCAAGATTAAAAATGAGCCCATCCTAATCATTTTCGCTGTTCTCACAGCAGTTTTTTCTTAGGACTAAATCAGCGGAAACCTTTGATTTTACTGGCTTCTTACTAACTTGACACTATTATACCATCAGCCCCAATCTGTGGATTAGGGTACTGCTGCAAAATCGGCAGATGCCTTGCACCTCTGAGCAAATATGCTTTCACTTTCTCCCCATACAAATAGGGATCATTACCTTCCACAATCCCCCACTGCATCAAAAGCGCCGCGCTTCCGGTAACAAAAGGAGTGGCCATAGAAGTTCCGCTGCGCACGGCATAACTTCCTCCTGGCGCCGTGGAACGAATTGCTACTCCCGGCGCCGCCAAATCTGGTTTCACTTGATTGGTCTGTCTGGTATAACCCCTGCCTGAAAATTCTGCAAGTTGGTTATAGCGGGAATCATAAGCCGCCACTGAGATCACCTTCTCTGCCGTGGAGGGAATGGTCAATGTTGTTTCCTCCACCGGATAAAGAAAACCTGTACCTTGATTTAGTACACTCTGACCTGGAAGCCATAGATCATAATTTCCTCTAATAATCCGCTCCGGCACCAGAACAATTCTCCAAACTCCAGCATCAATGTAGGACTGTACCGGAAGAAAATCAATATACATCTCCTGATAAAGATTATAAGGACTAGGTTCGCCATAATAAAGCAGAATTTCTGTCTGTTCCAATACAAATCTCTGAGGCCCCTGAATCTGACGAATAGGACCGATACTCTTCCCGGAAGGGTGCACCAGCAGAATATCATATTGATCCACATAAGATTTCCAAATTTGTAAGCTTATAGCAGTCTCATAATTTCCCACTCCAAGCTCTATTTCCTGTTCTTCACCTTCCTGTAAAATTCCAGAAGTATGTCCTCTTGCCGCCCCCTCATTTCCAGTACCTACCGCGATCACTGTTTTCCAATAATTTGACATATCATTGATATAGGTTTCTAATAATGCGGTTCCGCTGTGGGAGCCATAATTATTTCCAAAACTAATATTTACTGCCATCGGCATCTGCAGTTCCAAAGATTTATTGACCACATAATCCAGTCCCCTCATAAGCTGTGTCGTCTTGGGAAATCCATTTGGTTCTGCAGTTCCCAATTTTACCACTAAAAGAGAACTTTCATATGCCACCCCCTTGTCCACACCACCAGAAGCTCTGCCATTACCAGCAGCAATTCCGGCTACATGTGTGCCATGACCGGAAGTATCTCTGCTGGGCACGATGCGAAAACGCTCTTGTTCATTGGCCGCTTTCAGGGCCTGATTAATCTTTTCTGCAGTAAATTCCCGATCTAAACTCTCATCATATAAGGCAAGAATTCTTGTGCTTCCATCTGCATTGCGAAAATCGGGATGACTGTAATCAATTCCTGAGTCCAAAATCGCCACAATCACCCCTCTCCCTGTTAAATTATACTGTGCCCCCTGAAGCGGTGTGATACAGGCTGCCTGCTTTCCTTCCCGCACTGCAAAATACATGCGTTTGGGCTTTTCGACATATTCTACCTCAACGGCATTTGCCACCTGATCCATAGCAGATTCTGGTACGTTTAAGATCGCATATTCATTGCTAAGCTCCTCCACACGTATCTCTGGATTTTCCCGTGAAAGCCGCATAATATCACCAGAATATTTTACAATCAATTCCCATCGTTCCTCCTCAGGTTCATACCCCACTCCCAAATTCAAAGATTTTTCCCGCTCACGCTCTGTGGCGTCCAGCGCCAGATTCAAAAGGTTTTCAAATTTCTCACTTGCCATATTATCTATTTCCAATTTATCTTTTTACATCATATGATAGATAAAGAATAAAATTTCGCACACTGAGATTTTAAAATTACATTCTCTTGAAAAATATCTGATAAAATTGTAACAACTATTCTTTGATTTGCAGAAGTTCCAACAGCCTGCCTCTTGTTACATGTACGGCCGCTGTGACTGCTCCGCAGAAGCATCCTAAGAAGTACAATACATAACAAAAAACAAGCGTCCCTGTGCTTCTTGCAAAAAGCCCCGGACTGAAAAATGCCAGCCCGCATACCACAAAAATAATTCCTGTTATACATAAAAGCACCTGCTCTAACGTCAACATACAGCGGACACGTCTCTTTGTAACACCGAGGATGCGTAAGAATGCTGCTTCCTTGGCTGACTGCAGGATGACAAGACCAGAAACGAGCAACCCGACCACTACAGCGGCAGCTACAGCGATGGGGAAAAGTGATTCCAGCAGATGATAAATGCGCTCTACATTTTTAAGTCCCTCTGTATCAACATAATAAGACGCCATCGGCGCATACTTCTTACCACCTGTCTTCTGTCCTGACAGCACGCTTTCCAACTCGCTCAGCCTCTCATTGTCAGAAAGTATAAATTCACAGAAACTGCACGGAAACGGCTGACCATAGACAGCTTCCATCGTATCGTTTATCCCAGCAAAAATATTGCTGCCTATCTCTGCATAATCTGACTCTATGATTCCTATCACCTGATAGATCACAGTCCGCTTCTCCACTGCCGACTCAAAACTCTGCTCCCCATCTGCTACAGCATTTAAAATCACGTCATTGTTTTTGTACATTTCCTCAATGGTAGAATAAAAGCTGTCCGATATCAGAGCAATCTCATCTCCAGGGCGGATGCCAAGCGTTTCTGCAAGCCCGCTTCCAATGAGACATACTGCATCATTACCCCCAAAATCAGAACTATCAAACCCTTTGGCATATGTAATATTTCCTTTATTGTCCAAATAACGATTAATATCATTCGTAAACGTCATCTGTGTATGAAGTTCCTTACTGTTTGTGCGCACAGTAAAACCTCCATAACTGTAAAACGCATCCATGAGATCAAATCTGGACATCTCCAATATCGAAGATGAAGAAAATTCCAACGCCCTGCCCTTCACATCTATCTCTCTTAAAGCATCCTCATAGGCAAGCCTTGTCAGTCCGAACATCCCAATCCCGGCTGTCAGCAAAACCATAATGACAAAAGACACCATTGTTTTTCCAATGCCACGCCGCATATGGCGTAATATGTAGGTAGTTACCTGGCAAAATGCGCTGTATGTTCTGTTCACAGTCATCTTTCCTGCATCAGTAATCTTTGCCGCATCAAACCCTGCCAGCACAGGCGTTTCACTGTCTACAAAAGAACTTGCTGCCTCCCGTCTTTTTGACTTCCATTTATGTTTTTTATCAAAGCTGCTTTTTCCTGTGCCTTCCTGCAGCAGTTCCAATGGCGATATTTTTCCCATTTTCCTTAAGAAAAAAATGGTAACTGCCAATATAAATCCGATCTCCAAACATAAACACAGAATAATCATCCATACAGAAACCGATGCGTCCATCACATAGCCAGCAGGCGCACTGCTCATCATAGCTGTAAGCGTTTCCGCCACTGTCTCCATTGTGTAGAAAACCCCAGCCATACCGCCAATGCTCACAGCAAACACAGATAACACAGCAAGCGGCAACACAACCGCATTACACGCCTTTGAGACAGAAACTCCCAATGTCCGCATGATGGCATAAGCATTCTGATTTCTTTTAATGTAAAGATAAACTGCCAAAAACAGTGCCAACACTGCCCCAACACCATACAACACTGTTGTCAAAAACGAAGTGAGGAAACCTATCTCAAAGCTATCTTTCACACCAAGCCAGCCTCCGTCTGAAAATCGCAGCGCCAAATCCATCCGGGCTGCAAACAGCTCGACATTCTCTCTAAACGTTTCAATATCAAGGGCGTCCTCTGCAAAAACACTGAACTCTCCTGGTGACAGCTCATAATCAGCAGGAATTTCTACTGGCAGAAACGACTTCGGTACAAATACTGTACTTGATGAATAAGCCCATTTAAATTCTGACACACGCATATTAATATCATCGGTAAATCGGTATGCGCCAACAATTTCAAGTTCTGCATCATCAGTGAAATCAGAAAGTTCCTCTTCATTATCCGCTGTTGCACCATATACGGCATTTTGATGGAACAGCTTGTTGCCAAACTGAATGTTTATCCTGTCACCTATGGCCAGTCCTTGTTCTTCCAAGAAAAGCTCACTTACAACACAGGCATCCGTATCTTCTGCCATCAGCGGCCTGCCTTTCGACATGACCATATACCGCTCATTAAAACGTGGAATGGCACGCATGTCCGAGGTATATACAATATCATAAGTAAAAATACTCTGGTTGATTGCCGCAATCTTCCCCTGATAATAAGCAAATGCCTCCGTTTCCAGATAATCTTTCCCCAGTCCGTCTATCATCCTTAATGCCTGCTCCCCATGATCCAAGGCCAGATTTTCTCCGGTTATCGTGTTATAATTTCCAACAAGAAGGCATCTTCTTCCTTTCTCCATCCCCTCAAAAAATTCCCGCGGATATGGGGCTTTCTCTTCCCCCATATCTTCCATTACTGTGGCTTTTATTGTAACTGGCTCATTCTGGTCAAGCTCCATACTTCCGGCGAGCACCGTAATATCCTCGAAATTTAATTTGATTTCACTTTCTTCATCTGGAATATCCTCATATCCGGCATATGTTCCTTCCAATACAAAATCGGCCGCACTGCCTGAACCATCTTCATCAGTCAGACGCTTATAATCTTCAATACGCCCTGCAGTCATATATCTCATGTCGGCCAACGTGACGCCAGGCAGCGCTGAAAATTCTTTTAACTGTGCTTTGGTCGGCCAAGGCTTGTCATCTACTTTATTGACAGCAGCCGTTTTTTTTGTCTGAGTATACTCTATCACAATCCTGTCTGGCACAGTATTATCAAGAGCAGCGACTCCATGATAGACATCCTTAGCCGCCGCCATTTCCCGCATCGTAACAGCACAGTCTGTGATACGTGAAAACAACGCAAACGAGGCTGCCACGATCAAAAGAACTGTCAATAATGTCTTAATTGGGGAACGTAAAAGTGATTTTAACGCAATAGATTTTCTCATATCAACCTCCATTCTGCCGCCTTTTACCAGCGGCACATACAGTGACAAAATGTCCTCTCCCTCTGTCATCTTTCTCTGATGCAGATTAGAATTACCTAATTTTTTATGATCTAAAACTTGGTTTTATTATTTCACACCTATATACCTTTGTCAACAATATATTTTTATTCTATGTATTGAATTTAAAATATAATTTGTTATAATACATAATAATGAGGTAGTTAATATGAAAACATCTAATTTGATATCAAATTACAAAAAAGCAACCATTGAACTGTTGCTTTTAAAGCTTTTATCTGAACAGGATATGTATGGCTATCAACTTTCACAGGAATTAAAAAAAAGAAGCAGTCAGAATTACACGATATTGGAAGGATCTATGTATCCAATCCTATATCGTCTGTCAGATGATAAAATGATTTCCTTTCATGAAGAAAAGGCAGGCAAAAGACAGACCCGAATTTACTATCATCTGGAAGAATCCGGTCTTTCCTATTACAAAGAGTTATTAAAGTCTTATCGGGAATATTCAAAATTGATTGAATTTCTAATTGATTCCAAAGAAGGAGATATTTATGAATAAAACATTGATATCACAAC
Source organism: Lachnospiraceae bacterium (assembly GCA_910576385.1). GTDB lineage: Bacteria > Bacillota > Clostridia > Lachnospirales > Lachnospiraceae > Petralouisia. The sequence goes on along the minus strand of CAJTIR010000006.1, from coordinate 148,125 downwards.
TCAAACGCTATTATAGACATGTCCGCCGTATTATTCCCAAAGATTATCCTCACAGACAGGAAATTCTCTCTTCTATTTATCAGGACATATACTCGTATGCGATAGAACATCCTGGTATTACCTATGAGAATATCATCAGTCATTTTGGAACAGCAGAAGAAATGGCGCTGTCTTTTGCAACATTACTTTCTCCTGAAGATGTTATCAAAACATCCATAAAAACAAAAAAACGCAATACAATTATTATATTTATCATTTTTATTGCTCTGTTTCTATCATGTGGCATGATTTATCATGCTTACTGGGTTTCGGAACATACTATTGTTGAAATTGAAGAAAAGACTATCATTTATCCAGAAATTGAGATAGATACAAAAAATTAGAGTGCCAAAAACGTACAACGCACCCATTTGACACTCTAATCCCAGAAATAAATCATTCACCATATTGATACCAAGGAGGTTCTTATGAAACGAATACGAATAATATTTTTCTCACTCGGTTTGCTCTTTTGCGCTGCTGTCACTACAGAAGCAAAATCTCCTGATACTTTTAACACGGCTGATCTTGAATATATTAATGAGGATTCGCCTGCAGAAGTTGAAATATTTGTCACAATGCCTAACAAAACTATTCGTTTTTCAGCTAATGATTTTTTACCCCATTCAAAAAAGCCAAATACTTCAACGAAACAAAAAACGGCATCCAAAACCTACAAAATAAAAAATACTTCTGGGGCAGTGATTGCCACATACACATTAACAAGTACGTTTCAATATAATGGTTCTACTTCCTCTTGTACAGAAGCTTGCTGCTCTACATCAGTCCTTAATCCTTATTATTCTTTTAACAGCAACTCTGCCACAAATACTGGAAATACCGCCATTGGTTCGTTTACATTATCATCTCCTTTACAAACGCTCTCTAAGACCTTAACCTTACAATGCACTTCGAATGGTACAATTCAATAGATAAAATAAGCCGGATACGTCAATTTTTGCGTATCCGGCTGCACTCACTAAATAATTCATTTTGCCAAAAATGTCCTATTGATATCAATCAAAAATAGATAATTTTATTTCACCAACTCCATTTCCATGCAATCCCATACCTCACCCATACAATGATAACTCTCCACATCCTCTAACTGAACTCTATGAAAACCACAAGATTCATAACAGTTGATAGCGGTTTTATTGTTTTCAAAAACTCCTAACGATATTTTTCGCACCTTTACAAAGTCAAAGGCAAACTGAATGGCCAAGGACAGCATTTCCTTTCCATATCCTTTGCCACGTTCACTGTCATCGACAATGACAAAACCCAATCGTATTTCCTCAAGATGTTCGTCACTGGGAAACCGCATTGTAAAATGCCCTATAATCTTAGTGTCATTAAACGCTGTCATCGCCCAAATTTTATCATTATCTTTATCTTTGTCATAGTATAAATTCATATCATCCGCAGTAATTGGGTATTTATCGTACCGATCAGCACTCCATTGGCGAAATGCATATTCCGTTTTCAGCCATTTTGTTATAATTTGTGCGTCACAAGCCTTATATGGTCTTAATCTCAGCATTGTATTCTCCTCGAAATAGTTTCTTTCTCTGATATTTTAATTTATTTGTGCGCGGATGCAATACGGACAGCCGCTGCCATTCCGCCATCGCCATAAGATGGACCTTCGATAAATTCATTTGACAAGTTATTGAGACTTTTGTCCATCAATTTTGCATGTATCATTTCGCTTTCCCAGCCATAAAGTCTGGCTATGGATATCGCCTCAACGCCTAAAAGAGCGTCCGCAAGATGTTCTTTATAGATAGTAATATGCTTTTCAATCAGATAACGCATAATTTCCAATCGCTTTTCCATGCTTTTTATATTGGAGGAAACTGGTGTTGTCCGATAATTGATCAATGGTTTCTCTACCATTCCAATATTTGTATTGGGGACAGCCTCCAACATATTTAAAAAGAAGTCCCAATCTTCAAAGCCATGTCGCATGGTTTCATCATACCCTCCGCATTGTTTCCATGCCTGATGCCGCAGAATATGTGTTGCTGGACAACAATTATGAGAAAGAAATGCGGTAACATCACCGCCGCTTGGACGTACGATTGACTCAAGAACGCCAAATGTATGCAGCCAGGAAGAGGCCGCAATCATGGTTGGATTGTCATATAAAATCTTACTGACTTCCTCGACAAAGGATGGTTCCAGATTGTCATCCCCGTCAAGTACTACGATCAACGCAGCTTCTGCAGTACGGATGCCTGTATTTCTTGCCGCCGACACACCACCATTTGATTGGCGGACGATCAATAATGGAATCTCTATCTTCTGATCGGCTTCTATTTCATTCAAAACACGGATAGACATTTCATCCGTCGTTCCGTCATCCACAATAATAATTCGTTTCGGTTGCATTGTTTGGTTGCACAGAGAATGAACCGCTTCATAAATCATAGATTTCTGATTAAAACTAGTGATGACGGCTTCCACATCGTTATTTATATTCATAGTATTCTCCTCTCTAAACTGCAATTGAATGAAACTAAGAAATCGGCCAGATATTCCATTTACATTTTCCTTATGCAGAAACAGATCGATTTTTAATTTGCTTTTGAAAAAGTAGTATTCTGCCGCCGGTAGGTATCATTATCTTTCTGGCTCAATTCATTCTCTACCTGCGCAAGTTTTTTCTCCAGTTCTTTGACTTTCTTTTCATCCCCAGAAGCTGTGCGGATCTGTTGCTCTAATTGCTGTTTTTTCTCTTTCAGTTTCCTGATTTCTCTCTCAACTTTATCTGAGTTTGCAACACATTTTTCCTCAGGCTGCTCTGGCTTATCCGCATTTACTTTGGGCTGCTGCTTCCCATCTGCATGATTGGATTTGTTCGGATCCTCATAAAAAATCTTACGATTTCCATTTTCATCTTCTCCTACCCGATACAAACCATTGGGTTTTTCTCCTGATTTCTCACTGCTGATGTATGCAACCTCCGGTTTCGATGACTGGTCAGACACCTTTTTGTTATTCTCCTCCTTCTGTGTCTCCTTTGCTTTTTCCATCTGATCAAGATATTTTGTCTTCTGCTGCTCTGCATAATTGGTCTTAACATAATTGTATCTTCCATTGATTTCCATTGACATAGACCTGCCTCCTTTTAGTTTGTTGTTGGGGCAGTGTAGTTCACTATCCTGCCCTCCATTTCCTTTTTCGACTGTCCAAATCAACGGATTAAGTGTTTTGCTGCGAGATGCTCTCTGAATGCTGTGGGATGATAAGCAGTACACTGAGAATAAATACATTCCCTTGTGTCTTTATATTCATGGCGCCATGATATTTTTCCGCTACTGTTTTTACATTTGACAAACCTGTCCCTTTCCTGATCAAACCATCTGCCTGAAAACTATTTTCAACTTCTATTAAAATAAAATCTCCCTGTATACGTCCGGTCACATGGATATATTTTTCTGCACTTTCACTCATATTTTTACATGCATGAATCGCATTATCTAAGGCATTTGAGAGGATAATACAAAAATCAATATCACGTACAAAACAGGGATAAGGCAAAAACAGGGAACAGCAGACATCTATTCCCATACTATTTGCAATTCCCAGCTTATTTCCGATTAAAATATCCACCACCGGATGATTGGTATTACATGGAAATGACAATCCTGCTGTCATTTCTTCCATATCTCCAATATAATCTAATGCTTGTTGCGGTGTCCCGCTCTGCAAAAGCTCTCTGACCACGGTAATGTGATTCTTAATGTCATGGCGGAATGCCTTTGTTTTCTCATAATGAGCCCGAGCTTCCTCCACATATTGATTTAAAGAATGTTCCTCCTGCTCTAACAGTGATAATTTCGTGCTCAGATGGAAATTTTGTACCAGTTTTTTATGAGCAAACAAGATGCAAAACAGACTGGCCATTCCCAAAAGCTGCAACGCAAGCATTTGATAGTGATTTGTATATATTGTAACCCCGCTGACGTCTGTGACAACCATGCCATATATAAAAGAATTGATATATTCATCCATAACAAATATCATTAAAATTGGGACTAAAATCAGGAACATGTATTGCCTTTCAATAGTTTCATAACTGGAAAAATATTGATATACTATATGGCAGAAAATACCCGTCAACAGCAGTGACATGATATCCCCTGACAGCATAAATATAATACCGATCATATTTTGGTCAAAGGCAGACAACAGCGGATATAAAACACTCAACAAGGATTTGACAATTCCATAACTAAGCTGCATAATCTCAGCCACCAGTGCAGCGTATAAAATAGAGGATTTCCAATCTGTATGGCATATCACTCTTCCACAAATCGTAAGTAAAAAGATATATACTGCAAATTGAACAAAGGCGTTCGAGACAACATAAATAACTGTCATCACGCATACTGCAAATACAATATAAATAAAATGCCTAATTTTCTTGTGCAGCAGTCTGGCAAAGAAATAAAATCCGAAAAGTATCTGAGCGACGCCGCTTCCCATGATATATACATTGTAAAAATCCATATAATCCGCCATTTACACCCTCCCATAGAAAAGAACCACTTACATACTTTTCATATACTGTAATATCACACTGGAAAACTCTTTGCTGCGCAGCCGCGATACAGGGATCTCCTTACCGCCCTCCATATATGCTATGCCTTTTTTGTAACTTTTTAAATATTTTAAATTGATCAGATAGCTCCTGTGACAGCGGAAAAATCTCTGATCAAGTTGTTGTTCCAGATGTTCGATCCGGTCATAAAAATCAATGACCTCTGATGACGCTAAATGCAAATATACTTTCCGGTCAATAATCTCGCCAAACACAATATCCTGCAAAGAAATAATTCGGCTTTCATATCCTCTCCGCACTAGTAAATTTGCTTCACTGGCATTTTGTATAGAAGCATAAAGACGCTCCATAGTCTTTATAAAATATCTTTCTTCTATCGGCTTTACTAAATAATCATACGCCTGCACTTCAAAACATTGAAATACCATCTCTTTTAAAATAGTAATAAAAATCAAAAAACCTTCAAATTTGCGTTTGCGAAGCATCCTGGCAGTTTCCATGCCATCAATATCCTTCATCTGAATATCCAGAAACAAAATATCTATGGATTTCTCATAGCTCAATAATTCCTCTCCACTGGAAAACTGCACAATTGTTATCTCTGTATTTTTCATGCCAAAAAAATCAGACACCATTTTCCTGATGGTATCAGACATACATGTTTCATCATCACAGATTGCGATATGTATCATCTTATCTCCTCCGCCAGTCATATCAGCAAGCAAAACATTCCATGAACTCTGAAAAGCCTTTTTATCCTCTATCCATATTGTAATTCTTTTCATACTTGGAAAACCATTCATTGCTGCATTTCCACAAAAAATAATATTGCCAAGTTTAAGGGAAATGGAATCCAAAGTATGCCCTGGTGTAAACAAAATTTTTCCTTGTAATAAATTTTCTATGCTATCAATATTTTGGGGTGATAGTTCTATAAAGCGATCAACGACAGTAACTCCTGCAAAAATCCCGCATGGTCGTCATGTGCATGGGGCAGAAAAACATATTTAATTTGAGAAAATACTATTCCTAATTTATTTAATTTTTTCTCTGCCTCTCTGAAACGATGCTCATATCCCGTATCTATCATTATATAACCTGCAGAAGTATGATACACATAGGTATTCATCACTCTGTTACCCACACTATATATATCAAACTCCATATCTAAATTTTCAATCCGATCAACTACTCTCATCTCTTTTATTACAATCATTTTAATATACCAAAAGTTACATTTTGGGCATGGGAGCAGTATAAAAACCTAATTTGTGAAAGTTATACCAATCAACTATTGTTTCCTCATCTGCAACGTTTAAAGCAAATAAGATCTCTTTGGCAAACTCCATAGGGGCTGTCCCATTCGCTGTGATAATATTTTTGTCCCGAACGGCCTGTTTCGCCAGATATTTTGCCTCTCCAGTATAATTATCTCCTGCCCATTGCTTTAAATCATTTAAGTCATTACTTGTATGAATAACATCATTTAATACACCGATTGTCCCTAAAAAAGCAGAGGCGTCACAAATTCCCCCTAAGATTTTTCCTTTTTGCAGACAATCTTCTACAAGTGGCTTCACTTGCTGTGCATGTTCTTCTCTCCAGGTCATGCCGCCAATTAAAATCACTGCTTCATAATCATTTGGCGCAGATTTCATCTCATAATCTGGCTTTACTCTAAAACCACCTACCGACGTAACATAATCTTTGGAAATTGAAACCGTTTTTATATCATACCGTCCTTGTCCTAACATTGTGATTGCAGACGAAATATATGCTGCTTCCCAATCTGCATACAATGGTAAAATTACAAATAAAATTGTCTTTTTCATGTTAAGTAATTCCTCTCACTATATATTTTCAATTTATAGATAAACTCTCTTTATTTTTCGCCAATTCTAATAAATTTTTGATAGCAATGATGCCAATAGATTCCTTTTTGCTGTAAAATGATAGTTTTATCTGCCATATATAATAACACACTCCCCTCATTGAATCAACATGACTGCATACCGTCTCTCCACGAAATACTTCAATTTTATCTGCCACTATGCAACAGTCTGATGCAGCGGCGTTTTTCTCGCCTGTTACCCGAACCTTTAATTCATGCATACCTGGCTCTAAGCCGACTGCTTCATATACCAATGCCTGATCCTCTTTGTTGGCCTGATATAAATCAATCATCTGCTCTTCTCCTCCGTCAATAGAAAAAGCAGCAATTCCAATATTACCAGCTTTGGTACTGTAATACTTCAAAGATGTACCTGTAAACTTAAACAAAAGATAGGCATCTACTGAATTTGACCAATAATTATTGCCCTCATAACAGTTTACATCATTACTTTGCGCCCAGGTACCCTGAAAATTAAATTGATTTTCTCCAGTTCCTATGGTTGTATCATTGACCACAACTTCTGGTACTTTGGAGGATATTTCAACCTTATCTGCATTGATATAACAATCTGTTGCAGCGGCATTTTTCTCACCCGTAACCTGAACGGTCAGGACATGTTCACCATACTCCAGGATTCCTGTATCATAAAGCACCGCATCTGCTTTCCTATCCGCTGCATAACAGTCCACTCGTGTTCCCTGCCCGCCGTCAACAGAGAATACAGCCATTCCATGATTTGGCGCCTGTGCACCATAATATTTCAGATTCGTTCCCACAAATTTAATGCTGAGGCTGTCTCCTGCCTGCTTGGAATAATGGTTGTCATTCTGGTATGCTGTCTTTTCGGAGCCATAGACCCAGCCATTTCCCTGATAAGAAAACTGATTTACTCTGCTTCCGGTCTTATTGTCATTGACGACATAGGGACTTGGAAAAGCTGGCAGCACATGGCCGCTGCTTTCAACTGTTGGAACCAGATGATCTGTACTAAATGGCTCTATCCCAATCGTTACAATTGCAGATTCCAAGCCCTCAGAAGTAACTGTAAACTGAGCCGACCCCACAGAATCCCGCACAGACTGTACCAAGAAGGAAATTCTTCCGGCCTCTAACTCGGCATTTTTCTCCGAAATCAATGTGGCATCCACACCGCCTGTCTGGGCAACATTCACCCGATTGGCAGCAAACGGTACCCGGTTTCCATTCGCATCCACAGCAGTGACAGAAACACTGGTCATATCTGTCCCATCTGCAGTCAAAGTATTATAATCTGCCTCCGCAACCAGACGCACTGCCTTCCCTGGTGTTTTGCGCACGCATTCTCCAACCTGTTTTCCATTGATATACCCTACAGCCTTCAATTCGCCTTCCTCATAAGTAATCCCTTTAAATTCATAAACAGGATGCGGCAGACTTAAATATTTATTGGGCTTTATTTTTCCTTTAGAGGTATTATTTACAAACAGCTCAATCTCGTCACAATTGCTCATCACATAAACCGTGCTTGACGTCTCACTGGTCCAGTTATTAGAGATATAGACCACAGTCTCATCTTCTGGATCCTTCTGAGATCTGTAAAGATAAGAAACTGGTTTCTCATGGCGGAAGATATCATACAATCCACTGTAAAATACATATTCTGTGTTGGTATAGTTTACCTCATTATTATAGTCAAACATACTCCAGCCAAAACCGCCAGCCACCTTGTCATTCCCATAATAATAGTCCACAACCTCTGCAAACGAATCAATAAACTTGATTGCATTTTCATCTGCAGTCCAGGACATACCATCCCCCCACCAATCATTGGAATGCTCGGTCACAATATAGGGAATATGGGGTGGATTTTCTGGATATCTGTAATTTACAGTCAAGATGTCATTGACCACTGTTTCATCATCCGGCAGATGATTTGGATTATTCTCGGTCTCGCCTGGAAGTGCAAATTCCCAGCGCACCCCATGTGTCGGTCTGGTAGGATCCAATTCCTTGGAAATCGCTTCACATTCTCTGTTAAATGGCAAATCTGCCTTAGATTCATTTGGTCTTGGCGCCCAGCTTATAATGGAAGGATGATTGCGATCGCGCAAGATAAGCTCTTCCAGATTCTTTTTAAATTCTGCCTTCCATTCATCATTCCCAATATGCTGCCATCCTGGGGGTTCCGCAAATACCAAAAGTCCGATCTCATCACAGCGATCCAAAAAAGAAGGATCCTGCGGATAATGAGAACAACGCACTGCATTGATGCCATTGGCCTTGATTAAGTCTGCATCCTGCTGCTGCAGTTTATTGGGCACTGCACGGCCAATCCAGGGCCACTGTTCATGGCGGTTGATTCCCACAATCTCTGTCTTCTCTCCATTCAGATAGAAGCTTCCATCATTCGCTTGATTTCTAAATTCAATAAACCGCATACCGAACCTAGTTTGATATGTATCAATTTCTGTCGCTCCATCTTTAATTTTTGTCACCGCTGTATAAAGATATGGCTCCTCTGTACTCCATAAATGCGGATTGGCAACAGCCTCGGTTGTGATCTCCACATTGGTCATAGTACCAGAGGGAACTTCTGCCTGTTTTGAGGCAGAGACAACTGTTTTTCCGTCCTGATCAAGCACCGTTGTCTCCACAGTATACGTCTTGCCTTGTTTGGAATGATTTGAGATATCCACACTGTTCTTTACCACTCCGCTCTGCTTCGTCAGCTCTGGGGTAGTGACAAATACTCGCTCCACATGGACGGGCTCTGTGATTGTCATAGAAACATCTCTGACAATGCCGCCGAACAGACAGTAATCTACATTGCCGCCCTCTGGTGGAATTTGAGGCTGTCTCTGAGAATCTACTCGTACTGCAAGGATATTTTCTCTGCCGTCAGTATAAACTGCATCTGTGATATCCACAGAAAAGCCAGTATAAGCGCCTTTGTGATTCGCCAGCAGCACGCCATTGAGATATACATCAGCAATCGTGGCCACCCCTTCAAAATCCACCGTAATATGCCGCCCTGCATAATTTTCCGGCAATGTAAAATGCCTGCGATACCAGGAAACAAAACGGTAAGAAGCAATTTCATTGGGGAAATCTTTGCCTTTATGTGACTGTAAAATCGTATTGGCATGGGGCACTGACACTTTATCAAATCCAGAATCATCCAGCCTGACAGATGCTCCATTTTCATAATCCATACTGCTGTACAGCCAGTCCGTGTTAAAATTTAAAATTTCCCTCTGTCCTGTATCTGTGCTGGTCTGGGCATATACCTGTGATAGCTCTCCCACATAGAGGTTCATACAAGTCATCACCAGACAAAGCATGATACAGATTCGTTTTTTCCATTTCATTTTCTTCATCCCTTCCTTTCTCTTGCTGCCGTCATGATTAATTGACTGTTTATATATCTACTTTATCTATTTTCCCCCCCCCCATGTTCTCATTTTCGAGCTTTTTTTGCGCATTTTCGAGCTTTTTTATTAAAAATAATTGTAAAAAAAGCAAATTTTTATATCCTACCTTTTATTCACGTAAATAAAATTTAATATGTTAAAACAAAATAATTTACATATACCCAACTGATCAATCCATGAAAAATTGCCCATCCAATTGAATGCCATGTAATCTGTATACGGTCTATAATTGAAAATGCTTGTGATTGATTGACTTATTCTTGTCAATAAAAGTATAATATTGCTATTATTGATACAATAAAAGAAAAAGGGAGAGCTAGATCTATGAACAATGAAAAAATCTATGCCATGAGCTTTGCAAAAATCTACCCACTGTTGGCGGCCAAGGCGCAGAAAAAAGGCCGAACTTTAGAAGAAGTCAATCAAATAATTTGCTTGCTCACTGGTTATAATACAAAGGAAAATCAATGGATAAGATTTTGCGCAAATGAACATTCTGGAAAGTAAGCATAATATTCCATCCATTTACTAGCCTAACAACATATTGAAATACCCCAAAGATTCAAAACATTAGGGAGAAGAACCATTTATGAATACAAAAATTTATGAATTTGACGCAATGATAGAGGCTGTTCCCGAAAAAGGAGGCGCATATATACGCTTTCCCTATGATATCAGGACAGAATTTGGCAAAGGCAGAGTAAAAGCTAATATAACTTTTGACGGTGAACCATATTGTGGAAGTATTGTAAATATGGGTGTGAAAAATGCAGATGGCTCTGTTTGTTATATCATCGGAATTAGAAAAGAAATTCGCAATAAGATAGGGAAACAACCAGGAGATATAGTTTTTGTGACTGTACAAGCAATTGAGTGAGTTTTTAAATAGATTAGGACGTCAGAAACACTTTTCGCGCTGCACCCTTTTAACACCCTAATCCCATAACATAAAAAAATAGACAGTCCCTCACTCATAAAAAATTGCAACAGTTCATCTACTATGATCACATAGTAATATTTTCCTTAGATTTCTTTTTGCAGATGATAATTCCTGCCAACAGTAATATGGGAAAAATCACACCTGCCAATATGCCGGATTTAAGATTGTCTCCCTGTATACTGGACACCAATCCTACCAAGGTTGGCCCTCCCGTACATCCCACATCACCGCCCAATGCCAAAAGTGCAAACATGGCCGTGCCGCCTCTGGAAAGTGTGGCGGCAGCTTTGCTGAATGTTCCTGGCCACATAATCCCGACAGACAATCCGCAAATGGAACAGGCAATCAAACTTATTTGTGGAGAAGGCACAAGGGAAATACATAGATAAGAACTGATACACAAGATACTGCTGTATGCCATAAACTGATCCAGATTAATCCTGTCCCCATATTTTCCATAAAAAGCTCTGGCTGTTCCCATCAAAATGGCAAATGCCATCGGTCCTGCCAAATCTCCTGTTGCTTTGGAAATACCAAGACCTTTTTCTGCAAAAGTAGAGGCCCATTGACTGACTGCCTGTTCACTGGCTCCCGCACAAATCATCATAACCAGCAGCACCCAGAAAATTTTGATGCCAAACAGTTCTTTGATACGAAATCCTCTCTCCCCCTCCTCAATCAAGGAAGCAATCGGCACTCTTGCAAAAGCAATCATATTACAGATCGGAATGAACGCCCAAATAACAGCCAACACTTTCCAGTTGGCAATACCAAACACTTGAAAGAAAGTGGTAGATATCGCCACAACCGCTACATGTCCCCAACAATAAAAAGAATGAAGCATACTCATGGCTTTCTCTTTATTCTCTGAGGGGCAGGCCTCCACAACTGGACTGACCAATACCTCCAAAAGACCACCGCCTATGGCATAAATGATTACCGCGCAGAGAATACCCACAAAAGGAATGGGCAGAAATTCTGGCAGTATTGTCAATAAGATAAGACCTGCCGCTGCAAAAATATGGGCAAGAACCATAGAGGCTCGATAACCAATCCGATCCACAAAGCCAACAGAGGCCAAATCTACTACAAGCTGAACCCCGAAATTAAGCGTTACCAGCAATGTAATCTGTGAAAGTGGTATTCCATAAGTGCGCTGAAAATTTAAAAATAACAGCGGCACAAAATTATTGACAATTGCCTGTACAATATATCCCACAAAACAGGCCAAGATTGTTTTATTGTACTGATTTCTCATATCAACCCTCATTCACAAAATACTTCAATATTTAACCATTAATCAATCACTTGACGATCTTAATCTGCTACACTATAATATCAGAGAAAAATCTAATAGACAACCCTAATATTTTTTGAGTTTTCCTATTTTGTAATTATGATCTGACAGAAAGATCCGCAGCCAAAGCAATAAGGTCTAAATGTAAAAGATTGGATCTGGAAAATTCATTTTCCTAGTCCTCTGTCACCAACAAAAGAAAGGATGCACCGCCATGCCAGAATTACCAGAAGTTGAGACCATAAAACAAGTAATTGAACCTCAGATACAGGGATTGAAAATTATAAACGCAATCATAAAACGCCCCGAAGTCACCGCCTACCCCACAGCAGATATATTTAGAAAACGAATAACAGGACAAACATTTATGGGAATGTCACGCAGAGGAAAATTTTTATCAATGCACTTGGACAGCGGCGACCAAATTGTATTACATTTGCGCATGACAGGCCGTCTGCTGCTTGCCCCGCATGATTACCCGAAAGAAAAACATACCCACATTATTTTTCAATTAAACAATGGTAAGGAACTGCGCTTTTCAGATATGCGCCGTTTTGGACGGTTTTGGCTGCTGCAGCAGGGAGAAACTGATACATACACTGGAATCTCAAAATTAGGCTTTGAACCATTTGACCCTGAGTTCAGTGCTGCCTACCTCAAAACTAAATTAGAAAAACGCAAAAAAGCAATTAAGACATGCCTCCTAGATCAAAATATTGTTGCAGGTATAGGTAATATCTATGCGGATGAAATACTATTTGCGGCAGGCATTCACCCTGCACGTCCCGCAAACAGTCTAAATGCCAAAGAATGGGAATCTCTTGCCACAGCAATTCCCAAACGACTTTCCTATTTTATTGAAAAAAACAAAATCACACCTGAAGAATATTTAGAAACCCGTGGACAAGAATACCGCAACACTCCATTTTTGCAGGTTTATGGACATGCCGACAATCCTTGTCTGATTTGTGCAGCAAAACTTTGCCGTACGGTGATCGGTGGCAGAAGCAGTGTATATTGCCCAGTCTGTCAAAAACAATAATCTTTCGTCAACTGGATTGCAATCTCTTTTGCCAAAGAACTGGAGACCTCTCTGCCCTCATTTTTTGTGTCTTCAGGGAATATTCTCTTACTAAGTTAGGGCAAAGCTTAAAACCCATTCTTGACGCAATGCAAAGCTGGGGGGAAGAATACAAAGAATCTCATGATCTCTAATCATGTCTGTGTCCTATTTGATTTTCCTGGCAATCCCACAGGTGACAAGATAAACTTCTTTAGCCTGATCAGCCAACAGACAGCCAATCCTGCCCACCATTTCGCGATATTTTCGGTCAAAAGCATCCATTGGCACCACTCCACACCCCACTTGATCTAAGGTCAATATAACCTGAGGATTCTCTTGGAAAAGCCGATGGACGAAAGGGTATGGATCTGTTCCATTTTCTGTCATTTTATATATCCATAAATGAAACTGCACAATAATCTCTGCCTGTAGCAATCGCTCCTGATCTTCCGTATCACCTGCCGCAACCACAGGTTCTAAGGTATTATGCGCCTCTTTTTTTTGTTCCCACAAATTCCTGGCAATCTTCTGTTTTGCCTGATGCGCGCCCCCAGTGATCAGAATCATGATATTTCCTCCTTATGTCTAAATGATTTTAGCTGTTACTGTCACAGCAATCAAAGTTGCCAACTCACATACCTGCAAAAACCATCCCGCCAGATCTCCGGTAATGCCGCCAAATTGTTCCACAGACATCTTATGATACCAGCAGAACACTAACAGCGAGACAACAATCACTGCACCTCCGGCAAAAAAATTGCTCCACAACAGCACCGCAGCGACAAGAATTGTCTCGATCAATAAAATCTTTTGAACACGTTTCTTGTCGGCTCCCTCTGCAAAAGCAGCCGCCAAACCCGTATTTTTGGCACACGGAAATGCCATTACTGCATAACCGCTCAGACAGCGGCTTAAGAAAAAACTGATAGATACTGTCCCTAAATCTTTTACCATTAATTCTGAGACAAATCCATAATACAACAAAAAATACAGACACCCTCCGATTACAGCAAAAGCCCCTGCATGAGAATCTTTTAAAATTTCCAATCGCCGTTCTTTGGTCTGCCAAGAGCTTAAGGCGTCTGTAGTGTCTAAAAAACCATCCATATGGATTCCTCCAGTGAGAAACACCGGAATCACCGTTAAAATCACTGTATACAACGTTTCCCCAATAGGAATCCCCTTGCCCACAATCCCCCAGAGATAAAAGCAAGCTCCAATCACTGCCCCCACCCAGGGAAAAAAACACATCACATATTTCATCGGTTCCTTGTCCCATTCCGTTCTGGGCATAGGGATTTTGGAATACATGCCAAATGCAATGACAGCGGCTTTCAGATATTTCATACTGCCCTCCATTCTATTGGAATCCCACAAATCACTTCCACCACCCGATCAGCATGGGCAGCCAAAAACTGGTGTACCTTTGCCATCTCCTGCAGATATTCTCTCGTTTTCTCATCATAGCTATTGCCATCCTCAAATACATTATTTCCCACAACTACCAAATGAAGACTCTGTTTTGCCAGATAGATAAGTCCATTTTCAATGATATTGGAAACCTTTGTTTTTCTGCCTGCAGGGGAAAACATCTCATTTGCAGTCAAATTTGACAGACATTCCAAGAGCAAAATCTCATTCTTCTGTACACTCAGTTCCTCAATATGAGTATAACATTCTCTGGTTTCAAACTGCTTGTCTGCCCGCTGTTTTCTGTGGCGGCAAACCCGCGCTCTGCTCTCTGAGTCCAAAGGTTCCATTGTGGCAATATAGACTAATTTAGATTTCTGTATAGAAGAAAACTGCCCGCAAGAAACTAACTTGTCCTGCAAGTTCTCTTTCTGGTGTGTCAATACATTTTCCTGCCCAAGCCTTACTGCAAGACTTTCGGCGTATTCTGATTTCCCGCTGCCGCTGCCGCCCAATACAAAAATAACCATACACCGCTCCTGTTTTTTACAAACTCTCTTCTCAGAAAAATGTTCCTGATCATTATAAATCATTAGTTACTCCAAAGGCACATAATTTTCGACTTCAATCTGAGCAAAAGTGCTCATTTTCTGATAAATATGTAATGCCATGTCCAGTAATGGAAATAGAGCCACCGCTCCGGTTCCCTCTCCCAGACACAGATCGCAATCCAGACACGGGGATTTGTCAAGTGCCTCCAGAATCAAAGCCCCTGCTGTCTCCTTCGACACATGAGAGGCTAAAACATATTCACTGGCCAATGGACAAATCCTGGATGCTGTAAGCGCTGCCACACTGGAAATAAATCCATCTGCAATCACTGGCATATGAAGCGCCGCTCCACCCAGATAGACACCGACAAGCCCGGCAATATCAAATCCTCCTACCTTTGCCAACACATCCAAGGGATCCGCAGCCAGTGGCTGATGCTTGGCAATGGCTGTCTTAATCACTTGGATCTTTCTTTGAAGACCTTCTGTGGAAAGCCCGGCACCTCTTCCTGTCACCTGTTCCACTGGTTTTTGTAAAAAAACACTGGCCATTGCACTGCTGGTGGTGGTATTGCCAATTCCCATCTCTCCTGTAGCAATCACATCATATCCCAGCCCATACAGTTCCTCAACGATTGCAATTCCAAATTCTATCGCTTGTATCGCCTGTTCTCTGGTCATGGCTGGTTCTCTGACCATGTTTTTTGTTCCATAGGCAACTTTACATTTTCTTAACCTCGGCGTATCTACAACCATACCAATATCTACTGGAAAAATATCTGTGCCTGTATCTTGACACATAATCGCCGCACAGGATTTCTCATCCAGAAAATTTTCTGCCACAATTGCCGTAACCTCCTGTCCGGTCTGAGTGACACCCTCAGCCACCACTCCATTGTCAGCACACAGAATTACCAGCACCTTTTTCTGAAGATGAATCTGACTGCTTCTTTGAATACCAGCAATTTGAATCAAAGCTTCCTCCAACTTACCCAGACTCTTCAAAGGTTTGGCAATCGAATCCCAGCGTTTCTCGCAGGCAAGGCAAGCTGTCTTATCTAAGGGCTGAATTTTCTTTAAGCACTCTTCCAGCTTCATATTATCATATCCTTTCTCATCGCTCTTTTAGAGTGACAAAATTTTTACAATCCATTCTTTTCATTCCCATAATTTCTGCACTGCTGCAAAAATTCCATAATAAATCCTGGATTGGAATAGTAATAAAGATGTGGGAATCCCGCTGCATACTTAGCGCCTCCCTGTATACAATCCCATTCCCGCGTTGCAAAGGGTTTTGTGGCATGATAATCTCTGCCGTTTTCGCTACACTCAAAATAATGATATTCATGTGCTTTTATGCTGTCACCTGGCTTTAACAACTGTCCCTCTCGATTTGCCGTCAAAGTAATATACCCAAACCTTCCCAGTCGTTTTGTGCGGTATGCCTCCCCAGAAAGGACGCCCACGGCTGGCCATATGTTCCCCTCCATATCTTCCATAGACTGCTGCAGATATAAAAAACCGCCACACTCTGCCAGATAGGGGATTCCCTGGACAATGCCTTCCCGAATTTCTCTGTGCAAAGCCTGATTTTCACTCAATTCTTTTGCATATAATTCTGGGTAGCCGCCGCAGAAAATCAATCCCTCCAGTTTGGGCGGCAGCTCCTTATCATGAATAGGAGAAAAGTACAACAATTCTGCTCCAAATCTTGTAAGCAGCTCCAAATTATCCTCATAAAGAAAGCAGAAAGCCTCATCTCTAGCCACTCCAATACGGATTCTGCGGCTTGTAGCTTGGCTCCTCTGCTTCTCTATATTTTTGCATTTTATGGCTTGTTCTTGGATTTCCTGCTTCTCTATATTTTTACATTTTGCAGTTTGGCTCTCCTGCTTCTCTAAATCAGTATATGCCAAATTGTTACATTTTACTGCCGCTTCCAGCGCTTTTAAGCTCTCTGGCTTCTGCCAGTTCAAGGCTGGCGCCTTCTTTGCACAGGCTATGATTCCATCCATATCTAGCGTTTCTTCCAATAACTTTGACAATCTTTGCAGCCTGTGATCAATATCAGCAATCTCTTCCGGCATCACCAGTCCCAGATGACGACTTTCAATCACCAGCTCTGGACATTGGGGCACATAGCCAAATACTGGCAGAGACAATTCCTGACTGATATTCTGCCGCAATTTCTCATAGATTGCCGGCGAAATCCGGTTTAAAATTACTCCTGCAATCTGATTCTCTTTTCGATAATCCAAAAATCCCTGAATTACAGCAACCACTGAGAGGCTCATACCCTTGGCATTGACAATCAAAATCACTGGTGTATCTGTCACGCATGCCAGTTCATAAGATGAGGCCAAGGTGGTATTTCCCCCTGCCCCGTCATAGTACCCCATCACACCCTCCAACACAGAAATCTCTGCCTGGATTGCTGTTCTGCCAAACAGATATTTGGTCATTTCTCTGTCTGTAAAAAAAGTGTCCAGATTACGGGCAGGGATCCCAATTACTTCCCGATGAAACAGAGGATCTATATAATCTGGCCCGCACTTAAAGGAGGCCGTATGCAGCCCCCGATTTTTTAAAGCCATTAAAATACCGCAGGTAAGCAGTGTTTTTCCACTTCCACTGGCAGGTGCTGCCAGCATAATCCTTGGAAGATACTTATGCTTACTCACCACTGATCGCCCCAAGTCTCTGCCAATTCTTCATAGCCATAGCGAAGCATCGTACTGCGGATGCCCTCCCGAATCTCTTCTCTAGAATAATCACAGCTTTCCAGAAATTCATTGCTCTTCCCATTGAGATAATCATAGAAAAACAGAGCTACCTTCATATATTCTAGGCGCAGGCTACCTGTCTCCTGATCATCCAAAACGTCTGATAACAGATTTTCAGCCTCATTGATCTTCCCATCCTTGGCCATCTGTCTTAATCTTCTATAGAGATCACCACTTTCCTGAGCCTCAAAATTAAGCTCCTCCTCTTTCACCTCATCAATGCCAAAAAGCAACTTAATCAATGTCCGCACCATCTCATGGATGATACGCATTACATAATCATTTTCCACCATTTTTCTGATCCGCCTTGCTTTGAAATTTCTCCTCCTCCACAATAAAACGCTGATGCACTGCCTTGCCAATCTCGCCTTTTTCATCCTTGGCAATAATAGAAAATGTCAGCTTCCTGCCCTCAATATGCTCTAATACTGACTCGCACTGCACACGCATTCCCACTGGCGTAGGCGCTAAATGATCTAATTCCAGACGGATTCCCACGGTTCCCATCGCCGGATCCAGATGATCTGCAACACTCTTCCAAGCCGTCTCTTCCATCAATGCTGCCATCCTTGGGGTGGCAAGTACTTGCAAAGTACCACTCTTATGTACCTTTGCGGTATCTTCTGCGGTGACAATCATTTCCTGATAACCTTTGATTCCTGTATCTAACATGCTAATTCTCCTTTTCCTCTGCTGCCCCAAGCAGCTTCCATATGTTTCTAAACAAATCTCGTCTTTTGGCAGTAACATGCATCATACCTCTCATAAACTGCTGCATTCAGTTTACCACAATATAATAAATTTTACTACTAAATTTATAAACGCAAAACAAATCCTCAAGAACATCCTATTTTTTATAATAATCTATATTTCAGTACCAAAAGTCCACTTTTGGTACTATGAGGAGAAAGTTATTACAGCAACTTCTATGAATGAGATAGCGAAAACCGCCGGATATAGTAAAGCCACATTATATGTGTTTTTTGAAAACAAGGAGGAAATTATCGGCTTTTTAGTATTAGACAGCATGAAAAAGCTTTACAGCTATATCACTTCTGCATTGGAACAAGAGGAGGAAACAAAAACAAGATATGATTTGATTTGCCGTGGATTAGTTCTGTACCAAGAAGAATTTCCTTTTTATTTCAAAATGGTGTTGGATAAAATTAATATTGATTTTGAAAACGGTAAATTTTTGCCTGAAGAAAAAGAAACTTATCAAATCGGAGAAGAAATAAATGAAAAGCTAAAGGATTTTGTAATATCTGGTATAAAAAAGGCGATTTGCGCAACGACTTAAAAATCATGCCTACTATTTTTAATTTTTGGGGTATGCTGTCAGGACTGATTCAGTTTGCGGCAAATAAAGAATAATATATTGAAAACGCCATGCACTTGTCGAAAACTCAGTTTCTAGCGTACGGTTTTGATATGATGTACCGCTCCATTGAAAAAGCTGACAAACCAGATAACCAGAAAGATTGAGAGGTATTTGAAATAAGAATATCCCAAAAGAAAATCATTTTACTTATGATCTTATTTCTTTTTCTTGTTGGTTTCATTTGGGGAGCCGTTTACTTAAAATCGGCAAATATGATGTGAATTTTATATATGCCAAAGTAGAGGTTACTGTGAAAAATAGAAAAATTGTAAGTATTAACCTCTTAGAACATAGGCATGAGCGCGGCAAAACCGCACAAACAGTCATAAATAAAATAATCGATGAACAGAAAATTGACTTTGATGCCGTATCAGGAGTTATAAAATATAAAAGACTTCTTATTCAAAATAAATACAAAAGAGCCACAGCATAGCATTTATGCGGACACTGGCGGAAAGGAGGAAATTGATTATGAGTCACGATTTAACAGCATTATACGAGAGATTGAGCCACGATGACGAGTTACAGGGTGAGAGCAACAGTATATCCAACCAAAAGGCAATGTTAGAGGACTATGCGGAAAAGAACGGTTTTACGGGCATACGCCACTTTACCGATGACGGAATCTCCGGCACTACCTTTGAGCGTGAGGGATTGCAAGCCATGCTTGCAGAAGTCGAAAAGGGAAATATCGGAACAATCATTGTGAAGGACATGAGCCGACTGGGAAGAAATTATGTGCAGATGGGAATGTTGCGGGAACAGCTACGCAGGGCGAATGTAAGGCTGATTGCAGTCAACGAGGGCGTTGACACCGGTTCGGGCTTTGATGATGATGTCCTTTCCGTTCCGCGATGTAATCAATGAATACTATGCAAAGGACATCAGCAAGAAAATCAAGTCCACTTTTAAGGCAAAAGGCGAAAGCGGAAAGCACGTTGCGAGCAGTCCGCCATACGGTTATCTGAAAGACAGCGAAGATAAAAACCAATGGGTGATTGATGAAGTGGCAGCGCCCATTGTCAGACGGATATTTCGAATGACTTTGGAGGGTTACGGTCCGTATCAGATTGCGACACAGTTATCAGCCGAACATATCCCGATTCCTGCCTACCATCAATCACAGTTAGGCGTGGGATTGTGGCAGAGCAGGGAAATTAAGAACCCTTATAAGTGGCAGAGTTCCACCATAGCGCATATCTTACAGAAACATGAATATTTAGGGCATACGGTAAATTTCAAGACACGCAAGCATTTCAAGGATAAAAAAAGCCATTATGTGGATAAAGGCCAGTGGTTAATCTTTGAGGACACCCATGAGCCGATTATCGACCAAGAAACATTTGACAACGTACAGCGTATCAGAAGACAGATAAAGCGTTATCCCGATGGTTGGGGCGAAGCGCACCCACTCACAGGACTGATATACTGCGCTGGTTGCGGCGGCAAGATGTATGTCCACAGGGTAAACAACGGAAAGCGTGTTCCCATGTATGTGTGCGGTAATTATGCGAAACAGCCAGTCGGGACATTGTGCCAGTCAGCGCACCGCATCAAAGCGGATCACGTCATGGAGATAGCGGCAAAAACGATTAGGGAAGTTGTCAAGTACGCTAATCTTGATAAAGAGCGTTTTGTGGAAGAAATGCAGTCGCATATTGAGGACAGGCAGACTGTGGATTTTACTGAACAGAAAAAACGAATGACCGTATGCGAAAAGCGTATCGGAGAATTGGAAATGCTGATTGCAAAGATTTACGAGGACAACGCATTGAGGAAGTTATCGGACAAGCGTTATACCATGCTCTACAACCAGTATGAGGGTGAGCAGGAACAGTTACAGGGCGAATTGGACGGTTACAAAACGGAACAGGCACAGTATGAAAATGACCGCAAATCTGCCGCACGTTTCCTCAAATTGGTTGAGAGATACAGCAATGCGGAGGAAATATCAACGGTAATGCTGAATGAGTTTGTGGAGAAAATAGTCGTGCATGAACGTGACCACAAATGTAAAAATAGGTTTTGTAGGAAAAGGCTATGACAGTGATGTTATGGCTTTTTTCGTTTTTGGAACAAAATCTGCGGTATATTACCGTAGGAAGTGAAAGCATATTCCGTCAAGTGGAGAAACACCCACATATAGCACCATACAATCTAAATACCCGATAATTGACGGGCGAAAAATCTTTGACAGCACCCAAAATCAATCATATCAATCAAACTGATATATGCAACAGGAAAGGCAGGAAGTGGGTTATGAAACATTCACGATACGAGCAGGAAACGGTTGTCGATTATAACGCAGGAGAACAGACCGCCACCCTCTATACAAGAGATAAATCGGTCATGTGAAAACTTGATACGCTTGTTGCCGACTATCCCGACACATACAAGCTGACAGGACAGGACGAGGTATCTAAGACCTATTCCTTTCCAAAGTCTTTTATCGGCTACCAGAAACCGAGAGCGGTCAGCACCGAGCAGAGGGATACAGGCAAAGCGATGTTCCATCGCTTCGGCAGATGATGATTGCAAAGAATAGGATAAAGAGAGATTAAGTAAAATTTAATGGAATTGTGTATGCTGTTGTGGTAAAATAACAGCGTTGAATAATTCAATAAATTAACGGCTAAGGAGATTAACCATGATAGACAAACGCACATCAATCGGTGTTACTATACTGACAATAATAATGACCTTTATGGAAATGACCGCATTACCTGCGGCTTTATTCTGTAATATACAAATAAGGGATATAGAACCAATTTATTTTTCTTTGATGATAAATTTTATATTTGCTTTTGCTTTATGTTATGTATGCAGGAAAACCATTATAAAAGAGTGGAATTTTGGATTGCAATTTCAAAATATACTGATTGGTTTGAAAAGATATGGTATTCCCTCCCTTGTTGCTACACTTATAGTGGCAGTTGCTTTTTGTATAGGACTTTCACCGTTTAATAATAAACCAACAATATATAGAGTTATTGTAGAGGGTGTTGTGTATTATATAGGTGTTGCAATAATGGAGGAAATTTATCTGAGAGGATTATTACAGAATATCATTGAAAAATGGTTTGGCAAACGAGATAATGCTACATTATATGCAGTTATTATTTCATCTGCACTATTTGGTTTTGGGCATATTTTTGGTGCACTTGGGCAACCAATTTTAACAATTATTTGCAAAGCTGTTTGGGCTACTGCATTAGGAGTTTACTTTGGGGCAGTTTATGTCAAAACCCGAAATTTATGGATACCAATTATTTTACATTTTGTAGTGGATTTGTGCGGTATACCATTTTGTTTTTCTAAAAGTAATCAATATCCAACAATAGGATTAGTTTTCTGTTTAATAATGTATTTGTTATTAGGAATATACGGCATTTATATTATCCACAAAAATAAAGATAACTTCTGCCCTATTTACAAGCATTAAAATGATAAAATTATTTGACAGAGCAGAAATATAAAAACTGAATATTGTTTACCATTAGGTAGCGATTATCTTAACAGACAATCCGCTACCTTTTTTATTTTCAGAACCTATCAACACAGCACAGAAAGAATGAGGTATCAAGATGATTGAGAGCAAGAATGACGCAAACAAAAATTTGGAAAAAGCATTGCCGGCATTGCAACAGGCAAAACAGCGTGTAGCCAACGAGAAGAAAAAGCAGAACGAGAAGAAACGCAAAGCCGAGAACCACCACAAGTACATCCTGGGCGGTATTATCGTGAAGTATCTCCCCGACTGTTATCGCTATGACGAGGGCGAGTTAAACCGTATCTTGTCTGTTGCTTTGCAGACAAGGGACTGTCAGCAGATTATATCTAAAATCAAAGCGGAAAGCCGGGAAATTACTCCCCCACAATCCACTCTCCCCAATGCCGAAAATGAAAACGAGGGCGGTACGGAATGACGAGGGCAACGAAACTGAAAAGCCGAGGTAACGTATTCACCCCGTTTACGGGGTGCGCACATATCCATGTTTTACTCACAATGCGCCCTCTTACCGAAAATGGCGAATGGGGAGCAAAGACCAAAAAGGTTTATGTCCTTGATGAAAACGGGGAGCGTGTTCCCCTTATTGACAAAAAGACTGGACAGCAGAAAGTTGACAAGCGGAACAGAAAACAATGGAAATGTCAGACCGTAGAAAGCACCGACTGGAACAGCAGGGAAAACGCTAAAATGTGGCGAAAAGATTTAGCCGACACAATCAATGCCACCAATGAACAGTTGGGGATTGCGGTACATTGGGAGCATCGATCTTTTAAGGAACAGGGGATTGACCGAGAGCCGACAATCCATATCGGGGCGGTTGCCAATGCTTTAGAGCATAAGGAAATACAGACCGAGAGGGGCAACATCAATCGGGAAATCATCAAGAACAATCTGCTGTTGGAACAGGCAAAAGAAATGCTCATGCTTGCCAGGCAGGAACTTCACAGCGCACAGTACGCCAAGATTAAAAATGAGGCGGTCAGCGTGAAGAATGAATTCATGGAGATGATTGCAAAGGTAAGGGAGCGCAAAGGCAGGCTTGATTTGCCGATTGTCAGCGGAAAGCACCTAAGAAGAATATCTGACAGAACCGTCTTGCAGTCAGCCGACAATGCGGAGAAATTCATCACGACAAGGAAGATAGACAGCTTTGAGAGCCTTGCGAAATTCACAGAGGACAGGGAACGGAAATATCAGCAGTTGGAAACGGTACATCTTTCCAAGGGGCAGAAACTAAGCCTATTAAAGGAACTGTCAAAAATGTATGCCCTCTATGCGCCAATCCAAGCCACCTATAAGGAGAGCCAGTCACTAAAAGGGCTTGCGAAAATGAGATACGACAAAGAGCATAAGGACAGCTTATCGAAGTACCTCGAATTAAAGGAGCGTATGCAGAGCCTTTTACAGAACGGCGAGAAGATAACGCCGAAACAGTGGAAAGCCGAGATACAGTCTTTGCAGTCTGAATATGACAGTATCGGCAGGGAACAGACTAAGACCGCCACAGAATTAGCATATACCGAGGTAATCGGCTATAACAAAAAGAACCTTGAGAGGGAACTTCAGAACGAGAGCCGACAGCAGAACAGGCAACAGAGCAGAACGAAACGGAGGGAGGAGGAAATTTAATGTGAATTTTATTGTAAAGACAAGCGTTTTTTTGTATAATTGAAGTGTGGCAGGAACAGGATATATCGTATTTTGTGTCACAGATTTTTAGAAATCGAGGTCATAAGGTGTCGGACGATATAAAACAGATAGAGGAAGTCATGGCAAAGCGTACAGCAAAAAACAGCGTATTCCTTGACCTTTTTCAAAACAAGCGTTATCTGCTAAAGCTATATAAAACGCTCCACCTGGAGGACACCACAGCGACAGAGGACTCACTTACAGATGTAACAATCACAAATGTGCTAACTGATAATCTGTATAACGATTTAGGTTTTATTGTCAATAATAAAAGGCAGTTACAGAAACAATCCGCATATGCAAGGATAGGAATGTTTTAAGGGAATATTTAGCGCAGAGAGAAAAGGAGGTTGTGACGATTATGATGAGTTTGTTTGATGAAGAACAGATTATGAAGTCGTCTATCAGAAGTGAAAGGCATGATGAAGCTAGAGAAACAGCGGAAAGAATGATAAAAATGGGAAAGCTATCACTTGATGAAATCGCACTATGTGTTCCCTCATTATCATTAGACGAATTAAAGGAACTTGAAACGGAGGTTATGCAATTAGCGTAATCAATCATATCAATCAAAATCAAATATAGTAACAGCGTTAGAGCATATAGGAACTGAAATCTATATGCTCTATTTTTTGCCATTAA
Source organism: Lachnospiraceae bacterium (assembly GCA_910576385.1). Taxonomy (GTDB): domain Bacteria; phylum Bacillota; class Clostridia; order Lachnospirales; family Lachnospiraceae; genus Petralouisia. The sequence continues at coordinate 122,945 of CAJTIR010000006.1, read as the reverse complement.
GGAGGAACAATGGGCGACAACATTCAGACCAACACCACAGGGCGATTAACGCCCTGTTTACAACAGAAAATTGACAAGACAAGGTATTTAGTCGAGATACATTTTTCTGATACGAGTACCCAAAGCGTAAAGGATAAGCTAAAGCGTGTCATTCTCCACGATTTAGAGCATGGGAAACAGGGCAGACCAAGAAAAAGTGATGAAAAATGATGAATACATCCTTGACAAGCAGCAACAGGTGCGACAAATTCAAGCATTGTAATCAAGAAAGCTGTGGAAAATGCGCTCACAAGAGACAGAGCATCCTCATTAAACTTTATGGAGACTAAGGATTCCCTTAGCCTCCATAAGTTAATCTGATCACCTTGTCTCCGTTTATTTGAAGAAACGAATTATTTAAAAATCTCACATAAATATCTGTCCTGTCTACGCTCACTTTAGTGAACTGTAATTTGATATAACTCCATCCAAGCATTGATCTGCAGCAGATAAGCCAGAAGCTGTGGCCCGGCCATTAACTGACCATACCAAGGTTTGCCATAATCGGAAGGACGCGCCAAAAACGCTTCCACCTTATTGCGATCCAAAAACTGCAGCACTGGGGCGTCCTCATGCGCGAGCATTTCGCGGATTTTGTCTTTTAGAAGATTCTCATAGCGCGGATCGTAGGTCTTTGGATAAGGAGATTTTCTGCGAAACAGCACTTCCTCAGGCAAAAGCCCTCTGCCAGACTGACGCAGCAGATTTTTTACCACCCCATCCTTGGCTTTCATCTCCCAAGGCACATTCCACACATATTGGACAATCCTTGGATCTGCAAAAGGAACTCTTGCTTCCAGACCGCTGTACATGCTGGTGCGGTCCATGCGGTTTAAAAGTGTCTGCATAAACCAGCGCAGATTGAGCCAGGAAATTTCCCGCCGCCTGGCCTCCTGCGGGCTGTCCTCCTCACAGCGGGGCGTTTGCGCTATCGAATGTTGATAACTCTCCCTCACATATTCATCCATGCGCAGATATTCCAGAAATTCATCTGAGAGCAATTCTTTGCGAGGAGATAAATCCATTGTCCAAGGAAACGTTTGAGCCTGAAAACATTCTTGCCGATGAAACCAGGGATAACCCCCAAAAATCTCATCTGCACATTCCCCTGTCAAGGTCACTTTATGGCTCTTGCTGACTTGAGAACAAAAATACAACATGGACGAATCTACATCCGCCATTGCTGGCAGATCGTGTGCCTTCACAGAATCATACAGCATGGTAAGCTGATGTGTGTTGTCACATTCCAAAAAATGATGGTCTGAGCCAATATACTGTACCATTTTTTCCACATAGGGACGATCCTGAGAGGGTTGAAAAGCATTGGCCTTAAAATTCTTCTGATTATCCACAAAATCAAAAGAAAATGTAGTAAGCTGCTTGCCCTGTTTTTTCAGTTCTGCGGCACACACGGCAGAAACCAGACTGCTGTCCACACCACCAGACAAAAATGTGCAGATTGGTACGTCCGACACCATCTGACGGCGAATCGAATCCTGAACTAATTCCGCAACTGTCTCAACTGTCTTCTCATAACTGTCCGTATGAGGAAAGCTCTCAAGCTTCCAGTACACCTTGCGCTGCAGAGCGCGCTTTTTGCCATAAGTAATGTACTCTCCTGGGCACACCTCTTTCATACCTTTGAGTACACCGCAGCCTGTACTCCGAGCCGGACCAATTCCAAAAATCTCATTTAACCCCTCCCGGTCAAGTTCTGCATTCACTGATGGGTGCGCTAAAATTGCTTTTATCTCTGAGCCGAAGATCAATTCATGATCTTTTTTCATATAAAACAAGGGTTTTACTCCGATGGGATCACGGAACAAATATAAGGTATCGTTTCGCTGATCTAAAATAGCAAAGGCAAAAATACCGTTGAGCTTTGAGGCAATCTCCACTCCATATTCCATAAATCCCAGCAAAATTACTTCTGTATCACAAGTAGTCTCAAACTTCCATCCCTTTTCCATCAGCTCCTCACGAAGCTCTCTGGCATTATACAACTCCCCATTGTATACAATGGCACATGTGCGCTCTCCTGCCCGGCGCACCATTGGCTGATGACCTCCTGAGAGGTCGATAATAGACAGACGGCTGTGGGACAATCCACAATGCCCACTCAGATAAATACCTGCATCATCCGGCCCTCTTCTCTGAAGTTTTTCATGCATAGCAACAAGGATGGAACGATAATATGTTCCATCCTTTTCATAATCTTTCTCTCTATGATAGAATCCTGCAATTCCACACATATCAATAACTCCTGTTTTTCAATTTAATTTATTATATCAAGAAAAAACAGGAATTATACCATATGACCTATTGATATTGGTTAATTGTATTTAAAATCTGCTCCTGTACAGGCAGGATATCCTTGAGAATTTTCCGCGCTTCCTCAGGCTTACTTTCACGCAGCAAATCCACAATCTGTGTATATGCCTCATATAAAGGGGTCAAAGACAAATTCCCGGTTGCACCCTTGATTGCATGCGTCTTCTCAATAATATCGCCATAATCATCTGCTGGAAATTCTGGATCAACTGGATCTTTTTCCAACATTTTGGGAACAGAACGCAGCATCTTCTCATAAAAGGATTGATTGCCATTTAAACGCTTTAATCCTTCTTCTGTATTAACCCCCAACTCCTTTAAATCCTCAATCATTCCCATATTATTTCTTCCTTTCCTCTATGTCCTTTTATTTCATTAACATACCATCTTATATTGATAATAATATCATACAACACCATAACCGTCAATTATATAGTACAACGAAAATAAGATTCGTTGTACTAGTTCTACAGTTTGATCTCATTTTTTCCCCCATGCAAAATCAATTCTTTGTCAGAACGATTTATCCCCACAATAAATCCCCTTTTGTCATATTGTGTCAAAAGATCTGAATTTTTGGCAAGATGGCGCTCTCCGTGATTAGATAGAAAATCCTGAATCTCTCTTTGATCTCCCCTCCGAAATATAGCTCGGATCTCCTCTTGGCTGTAAATAGACTGCGCCAACATATCTTTTCCTTCTAGATCATAGAGTTCTATCTCTTTTCCCTGTTCCTCTGCTTCCTCCATCCGTTCTGCCAAAACCTCTGGAAATTCTGTCTCCTTTTGCTGAGGCGATTCATTCCAAACCCTGTCCCACAGAGCTTTTAAAAATGTAATGGCTGTTTGAGCAAATTTTTTTACTTGCTCCGTCAGAATCTCACGCTGTCTGCCCTTCTCGGCTCGCTTATGTCCCTGATGGGAAAGCTCAATCTTCACCCCAGTTTGGATTTTCTCCGTATTTTGTGCCAAAGGCTCTTCCTTAGCCGCCGCCTTAGAAGTTTCCTTTTTCTCTTCACTCTTCTCATAAATCACTCCCTGATTCTGCGGATCCATGTGAAATTCTGAAGATTCCGTAGATTCCCGTTTCTGGCGATTGATCTTCGCATATTCATAATATTTTTGTCCATTTACTCGATTTACCATAACATCCTCATTTCTGTAAAGTGATCACATAGACTGGGTTCTGTCCGATCATTAAATGGTGTTGTCCGAGAATTTTTGCCTTTGCCACTGACACCTGTACCATTTCCTGCTCAGAAAATACCATACCGTTCATCAATTCCATAATCTCTCTCATTGTTTCTAGAGAAACCACATTCAACACTATGCGCACGGAAGGATTTTTCCTCCATACGAGTTCTGCAATCTCTTGCAATTTGCCACCGCTGCCACCGATAAATACATGCGTAGGCGCCGGAAGTGGTTTAAGCGCCTGCGGCGCTTCTCCCTCAATTAACTCCAAATTCCATACTTGATGTCTTAATTTATTCTCTTCAATCAAACGCAATGCCAGGGAATTTCTCTCTATTGCATATACTTTTCCATAGACTGCTTGCTTGGCACACTCTATGGCAATACTCCCTGTACCCGCCCCAATATCATAGACAATGGCATTTTTTGTTAGAGCCAGCTTTGACAGAGAAACACTGCGCACTTCCTCCTTAGTCATCGGTACTTCCCCACGGACAAATTCTGTATCAGGAATCCCATGTGTGACGACCGGATCACTAGCCCGCCGCTTACGTAAAATCACCACAGCAACGCCCTGATCGTCATAATCTAAAAACTGTTCTGGCCTTCCTTGTAAAATCTTCTCCTGCGGATAACTGAGCTGACTACCAATATTCATTTCTATCTCTAAAAAACCATATTCTAAAAGTTCACGGCTTAGTCTTCGAATCCCCTCTGCTCCCTCCATAAGAGCAAATACGCTGCCACAACTCTGTAATGTCCCAATTAGATTTTGTTGTCTGCCATGCAAACTTAACAGCGCCATATCCTCCCAGGGAATCCCCAGCCGAGAAGCAAAATAGACTACTGACGGCACGCCGCACATTAACTGTAATTGGTAAGTTGGAAAAGCTTTTCTGCCGCCATCACTGAAAGATGTCTGATACTCTTTGCTTTCCTGTTTTTCATTAATCTCAGAAAATGCTTGCAAAAGTTTCTTTGCCCCGCTGTAAAATCCCACATCACCAGACAACAAAACCACAATATCCTGATATTTGGGATGACTGACAACATATTCTACGATTTCCTCACTGCGATATAGAATCTTCGCAGGTTTTCCCATACTCTTTACTGTCTCTAACATCCGTGCAGCTCCAATGATTAGATCGGCATTTTGACAAGCTTTGTACACCTCTCTGGTCATATTGGACAAACTTCCCATCCCCATACCTGCAAGGATCACACGCCTCTTTGTGGTACGCTTCACTCCCAGTTTTCCTAATATTTGCTCCATAGAATAGCCATGTTCACAAGGACGGCGAATTACAAGCGCCTTCGCACCTGTCTTAGCAGCCGCGCGCAGCTTTTCTGTCAATCCTCCAGCATTGGAAGTCTCTTTTGTGACCAGCACAGACGCCTGAATCTGCCGAAGCATAGCTATATTTAAATCCTCATTAAATGGTCCCTGCATACAGATGATCTGCTTTCCCATTAAGCCCAGACTGCGGCACTTCTCCAACTGCATGGCATCTGGCAGAATGCGGACATAGACTCTGGAAATATCTTCAATTACACTGAGATATTTGGGTAAATCTTTGCTGCCCGTGGTAAAAAATATATTTCCTAGTGTCTGGTTGAGATAAACTGCCGCCTCCTCCACAGAATCCACATAGATGATTTTGTCCTCTGGCATATGCGAAGCCCCTGTTTGATTCTCTAGTTGTCCGCCTCCTTCGCTATCCATCTTTTCATCCGCTTGCCGCAAAAGACGCCATAACTTACAACCCTGATTTGCACAGGCCTGCGCAATATTTTTTGTCACCTGCTGCGCAAAAGGATGGGTGGCGTCCACCACAGCGGTCCAAGATTTGCTGCCAATCAATTTTTCCATCTGCGGCAAATCTAGACGTCCCCTCTGCACCTCAAGCAAAGGATTTTCTATTTCCTGCTCCATTACCTCCCGGCCATAATCTGTAGCCACGCAGACAGTTGCGGCAATTTGGTTTTCTAACAATTGTTCGGCCAGTTTTCGACCCTCGCTTGTCCCTGAAAAAATCAATACTTCTTGCACGGTCTCCTCCATTGATCAAAATCATCTCTACTGTAGGTATTTGACTAAAAAATATACCCTCTGGGCGTTACCATTCTCCCATTCACTTCCTTGGTCTGTGAATTTCCAATAAATACTGTGGAAAACATATCTGTCTGGATTTCCTGCAATTCTTCCAGAGTACAAATTCTGCTGTTCATTCCCTCTCTGCCGATATTACTTACAATCCCACATAGATTACTGCCTCTGCGGTCATTTCGTAAAATCTCACAGGCGCGCGTCAGATAATCCGCTCGTTTTTTGCTGGACGGATTATACAGACAAATCACAAAATCCGCTGCTGCCGCTGCTGCCAGACGCTGTGCAATCAACTCCCAGGGCGTCATCAGATCACTAAGGCTAATCACTGCGAAATCATGCATCAACGGCGCTCCGAGAATCGCAGCGCCGCTGACTGCCGCTGTCACTCCTGGTACAAATTCCAGTTCCACCTGCGGATATTCTACCCCCAACTCCAACAACAACCCTGCCATACCATAGACGCCTGCGTCTCCGCTGCAGATCATGGCGGTATCTTTACCAGACTGTGCTGTTTTTAGAGCGAGCTGACAACGCTTTGTCTCCTGACGCATTGGGGTAGTCAAAAATTCCTTTCCTGGAAAATGCTCCCGCACCAGTTCCACATACACCGTATAGCCCACAATTACCTGACACTGCTCCAAAATCCGCACAGCACGCACAGTCATTTCCTCATAGGCTCCCGGCCCAATTCCTACTACATAAAGTTTACTCAAATTTTACACTCCAATCTATCTTAGCAATTGCCAGAGTAATGCCATTTTCCGCTGTTTTATGCAGCAACAGCCTGGGAAAATGTACCTTTTTTTCTGCCGCCAATACTGTGGCGCATCGCACTGCCGCGCGTTCACAGACATTTCCCACTCCAATCGTATGTTCCACAAACTTAGATTCTGCAAATACACCTGGAATTTCTGCCAGCTCCTCTGGCGAGAAAGTGTGAAAGGAAAGCTGCCATTTCTGACAGAACTGTTGTAATCCTAGTTCCTGTCTTTTTTGCTCCACGGAGGCCACTGCACAGACACTATCCCAGGCAAGTTCTTGCTCCTGGAACTTTCGTTTTACAAAATTTTCGATCTCCGCCAATGATTTACCCTTTTTGCAGCCAATGCCCAACACCAAAACTTTGGGATGCAAAAATAACGTTTGTCTGTCCTGCTCTCTTAGAAAAACTCCTACATGGATTTTATATGGGATATTATCAATGATCTTATAATGACATGGCAAATTCATATGTTCTTTTTGCGATATTTCCATCCACACCAATTCCGCTGGCATTCTGCCCGAAACAGCAGACTCACAAGAAAATCCAACTTTTTCTTCACGCAGCACAGCCGCTGAAATTTTTTTTGCCAACAACCGCTCTGAAATTGTCAGGCCATTCTTTGCCGCAAACACATCCACAGCAAATTTTCCATATAAATCTGTTGCTGTGGTGATCACTGGGACAGCACCCAACGCTTTGGCAATCCAGACGGCATACTCATTTGCACCTCCCACATGCCCTGACAAAATCGGAATTACAAAATTTCCCTGTTCATCTACAGCTAATACCGCGGGATCCGTAAATTTATCCTTTACATGTGGAGCAATCAGACGAACTGCAATCCCCACAGCTCCCACAAAAATCAAAAGCCCAGACTGTGTAAAAGATTCCTTACACCACTCCCTCAATGGCTGCCTCAATGTTTGGCTATCTTGCAAATTTACCACTATTTTTCTGTCGGCTTTGTGACTGTTTTCTTGTTTTTGTTCCAAAATAGATTTTATCTGCCTGGCCAAGCGGTTTCCTGTTTTTGTAAAACTGATAATATTGACCAAGTGTTCCTGTTTTCGCATATTTACTCCATTTTTATGTTGTTTTCATTTGGCGATATTCAGTCTCAAACTCTGGATGGTACAGATCACTTCTGCGATAATTGCTATGTGTCACCACATCCCCGACAATAATCAGCGCTGTCTTTTTAATATCATGTGCTTTGGCCGTCTCAGCTAAGGTTGCCACCGTACATACATAGGACTGTTCCTCCTCCCAGGTCGCCTTATAGACAATAGCGGCTGGCGTATCTTTGTGACATCCCCCAGCCAAGAGCCGTTCTGTCAACTGCTCCAACATCCCAGTACTTAAAAAAATCACCATTGTTGCCTGGTGCGCCGCCAAAGATGCGATCTCTTCCTTTTTGGGAACTGGCGTCCGGCCAGCCATTCTGGTAATTATCACACTCTGAGACACATCCGGCAATGTATATTCCAGATTTAAAGCTGCGGCAGCTCCGCAAAAAGAACTGACGCCTGGACAATACTGATATGGGATCTGTTCTGCTTCCAATAAATCCATCTGCTCCCGTATCGCCCCATAGAGACAAGGATCTCCTGTATGGAGCCGTACTGTCATCTTTCCTGCCTGCTCTGCTTCTTTCATCACTGAAAAGACTTCCTCTAACGTCATCTTAGCACTGTTGTATACCTGACACTGCGGCTTTTTCTCTTCTAACAGCAATGGGTTTACCAGAGAGCCGGCATAGATAATTACATCCGCAGACTGCAAGAGCTTCTGTCCTCGTATGGTAATTAAATCTGGCGCTCCGCTCCCTGCTCCCACAAAATAAATCATATTCCCTACTCCTTTACAATCATCAATGTATAATAGCCTGCCTGATCTGGAATTTCTTGCATATCCTGATATATCTGTTCTTCTGGCATCCCACAGTTTTCAATCATTGCCACTTGAAATTGTTCTTTGCTGGAACTCTCAGTCTGTAACTGCTCTTTGACTTGTTGTAACTTCCTGCCGACTTTCATTAAAACTTTTGTGCCTGAAAGTTTTAGCCCCTGTTCCATATCATAAGTGGAGGGAATAATATGCAGCATTTGAGATTTCTCCACCAACCCTTGATTTAATTTTGCAGAGACAGCACAAAAAGATGGTATTCCGCTAATGATTTCTGTCTGATAGCCAGCTTGGACTGCTCTCTGGTGCATATAGATGTAAGTGGAATAGATACAGGGATCTCCTAATGTCAAAAAAGCTACATCTTTTCCTTGATCTAAGGACTGACGCAGCAGTTCAAACGCTATTTTATGGCTGCTCTCCAACAATTTTCGGTCTTTTGTCATTGGCATGTCCAAGGCCAGACACTCTTTTTTCGCAATTTCTGGCAAAACTTGATATACAATCCGATATGCTGTCGTCTCCTCCTTTATGGTTCCTGGCACTGCCAATATCTCACAGTCTCGAATCAAACGCACTGCTTTTAAAGTTAAAAGTTCTGGATCTCCAGGCCCGACGCCAATTCCATATAATTTTCCTGTCATTTTATGCTCCAATCCTTCTGATCTTCTCAATAATTTCTTCTGAATTTGCTGTACGCCCCAGTTCTCCACTTCCCTGTCTGCGCTTCCCTAACTCACTAGAAAACACAATTGCGCCTAAATTTATCCTGTCCAAGCTGCGTCTCTTAAGATGAAACAAAATCCGCTCCATGATATGTTCCATTGTCTGTTCCAGATAGCCGGCTTCTTCCAGAATCCGAATTCCTTCCTCTGTAGTCACAACCTGCATAAGCTCTTTTAAAAGAGACTGACTGGCGCCTGCAAGGACAGCATTTGCCGTGAGGATTTCTACCCGCGCATCCGCAATTCTGGAATGGGTCTGAAAAATCCCCCCGGCAACTTTAATAAACTTCCCAATATGCGCCACGAAAAGAATATCTTCTATCCCAAGCTCCGCGGCATAATCAATAGTCTCCCCCACAAAATTGCTACACTTCACTGCGTCCTCAATTTTTAATGGGAAATGTTTCTGTAAAAATTCCTGCCCATAATTTCCAGGCGTGACGACAAGACTTTTCTTGCCAAGTTCCGCCTGTTGCTTTAATTCCAGATGAATACTGGAAATCAGTGCCGATTCACTCATCGGCTCCACAATACCTGTCGTGCCCAAAATAGAAATCCCCCCCATAATGCCCAGTCTGGGATTAAAGGTCTTTTCTGCCAAATCTACTCCTTGGGGAACAGAAATCTCCACATCCAGGCCTTGAGAAACCTGATAGTATTTACAAAGACGTGTCAATTCTTCTGTAATCATTTGTCTGGGTACTCGGTTAATCGCTGGCGCTCCCTGCGGCTGTTCCAATCCTGGCTTAGTAACAATGCCCACGCCTACGCCAGCGCCAATATAGATTTTGTTCTGATTTTTATTATATTTCTCTGAAAAACTGCTTTCTCTGTGATAAGAAACTTTTGCATAGATTAGTACGCCATCCGTCACATCAGGATCATCTCCGGCATCCTTGCGGATGGCGCAGGAAACAAAGCCCCTGCCCCATTCCGCATTCAACACCTCCAAATGGAGTGGAATCCCTTTTGGCGTCATAAGATTTATATAATCTACCACTTTTCCTGACAACAGCATATAAGCTGAGGCTTTTGCCGCCGCTGCCGCACAGCTTCCGGTAGTATAACCTAAACGTAATTTTCTATTATCCACTTGTTTAGAATAATGCTCCAATCCATTTGGCTGCTTTCCCATGCTCTGCTTTTCTTCTTCCTGTCCTATTGTTCTTTCTATTTTACTATAATCTTAAGCTTTGCCTTCTTGCCATTAAAGGTTTTCACTGTTATAGTCGCACTTCCCTTTTTCTTCGCTGTTACTTTTCCTGTACTGGTAACAGAAGCCACCTTCTTTTTACTGGATGTATAGGTCAGCTTGCGGCTCGCTGTGCCCTTTGGCAGTTTTGTCTTGATCTGGTACTTCTTGCCAACCTTTAATGTCTTTTTCTTGGCATTCAACGTCACCTTCTTTGGCGCTTTTTTCACTGTGATGGTCACAGTTGCTTTTTTGCCATTTCGAGCTTTCACTGTGATGGCTGCCTTTCCTGGCTTCTTCGCTGTCACCAGTCCCTTTCCTGTCACTTTTACTTTATTTCCAGACGCTTTGTATGTCAGTTTCTGATCGGTCGCATTTTTCGGACGGATGGAGGCGTTGAGCTGATATTTCTCTCCTGCCCCTAAGGTCAGCTTCTTATCTGACAAACTTACTGTCCTGACTGCCACATCCACTTTCACATCCACTTTCATCTGTGCTTTCTTCCCATTGTAAGTCTGCACAGTAATAACAGTATTTCCCTTTTTCTTTGCTGTTATTTTACCACTGGGAGATACCTCGGCAACGGACTGCTCACTGGAGGCATAGGTGATACTGCGGCTTGCACAATCTTTCGGCAGAGTCACTTTGATCTGGAATGTCTCTCCTGGTTTTAGCGCCTTACTCTGTGCATTCAGTGTAATCTTCTCTGGCGCTTTCTTTACCGCCACTTCCACCTCTGCCTTTTTGCCATTCCTGGCTTCTACAGTAATAGTAGCGGCACCTACTTTTTTCGCTGTTACCAGACCTGTTTCACTCACTTGTGCATTGTCATTCGATGTTTTGTAAACAAGCGTTTTGTTGGTAGCATTTTCCGGGACAACTACTGCTTTTAACTGGATCTTCTCACCCACACCAAGCATTAGATTCCCTTCCGAGACAGATACTCCTTTGACCTCAACCTCTGTAATTCCTGGTTTATCGGGGTCTTCTGTTCCTGGCTTATCTCCTGGATTGTCGGGGTCTTCTGTTCCTGGTTTATCTGGATCTTCGGTTCCTGGTTTATCGGGGTCTTCTATTCCTGGTTTGTCGGGATCCTCTGCTCCTGGTTTATCGGGGTCTTCTATTCCTGGTTTGTCGGGATCCTCTGCTCCTGGTTTATCGGGATCCTCTGCTCCTGGCTTATCAGGGTATTCTGTCCCTGGCTTGTCGGGATCTTCTGTCCCTGGCTTTTCAGTCAGAGATACTTTTATATCCTCCACAATAGCTGCTGCAGAATGGCCTGCCTGATCTGTAACAGTAAATCTGCAGGATAACATTACCTCCCCTGTGCTCTCCCCAAAATCTGCTGCCAGGGAATCAAAGGAAAGTTCCACCGTGTTTAAGCCTGGCTTTAACTGCTTTTTCTCTGTATAGGAGGCCACAACCTTTCCCTTGCTGTCCAGATACTCGGCTGTGATATCTGTCTCCTGGGCAGCAGAGACATTGGAAACCACTGTGGCGCTGATTTTTCCGCTCAATTTATTTTGTGCGTCACAACTTACATTGGTATCTAAATCTCCCGCTTTTAAGGGGTTCTCTCCTGGGGCAGCCTCAAAGGAAGATTCCACCTGGCCGTCTTTTACTTCCACCTCTTTGCCGTCAATAGCAACTGTCTCGCTTGTTGGCACCTGGATGGCAATCGAATCATTCTCAGCTACCGTGACAGTAGCACTGGAACCTGTCACATCTACCGTCCGCTCCATACCTTCTGTATTAACCAGGGTAATGGAGGCTTTTTCCTGTTCTGTGGACTCTGACTGCAGTTTGATCGTCAAAGCGCCTGCTTCTGATGTAGATTCCTTGACATCTAAAATTGCTTTTTCATCTGAGGAATTCACTTTTGCATAGTTGTCACCTGTCGCCATATAGAATGTAACGCCTTGTTCTTCTGTTGTATTCCCTTCTGATTCGGTTGGAGCTTTGGCAGATTCTACCGCTACCTTATAATCTCCTTTTGGAAGCACAAAACTGCGAATACCTGTGAAAACATCTTCTTCCTGTCCCTGGAAAGATTTCTGCTCATAGGCTCCTTCAATCTCATCAATTCCCTGGCCTTCAGTATTGCGCACTATTCCATCTTCCTTGTCAATGGAAATATAAACGGAATCATCCTTCACTCCTTCATGAAGCTGTACACCTGACATCGCGGCAGCCATTGCAGTATAATCCATATAAGCAGCATAGACATAAAATTTATAAGAGATGCCACTAAAATCTTTGTAAACAGTCAATGTCTGTAAAGCAGAAGGATAATTGGGATCATAAATTTTAATCTTAAAATCTCCATTGTCTGCCTGGTCAACAGAGACTGGAATTACCGCATGACCAGAACATTTTGAGAATAACAGCATAACAATCGGTTCTGCCTGAGAATCCACACTAAGACCGCCAGAACGCTCAAACTCTTCCACTCTCTTAATCAAACTCCGATAATTATTGGTACCTTTGCTGATCATATCATAAATACTGGCACCAACAGATTTATACTGAGAAATCTGATAAGCCTCAATCAATTTTGTCAAAGCTGCATTCTGATCTTTAGGCTCAGTAAGATCATAGAGATTTTCAGCCGAGGCATCAAAATCAGACACCCGAAATTTATCAGAATTTTCATAAAATTCCAAAGTAGAACTTACCATACCAAAGCAGTTTCCACGCCAATCTTCATTGATCGCATAATAGTAAGTTCCATTGATAATACTATCCAGAACATCCACATAACGTTGTCGTGGAATACAATAGTCTGGCGAATATCCGAAAGAAGAAGCCACATTACCAAAGGAATAATGATCTTCTCTCTCTGTATAAAACTGATCTTGTCCCTGAATTGGCACATTGTTCCACGAATCCCCAAGCTGGGTCCAGCCTTCCTGAGAAGTTCGGTAATATAGCGTTAATTCATCACTGCAGTTGGTAAAGCTGTCAACTGCCCAATTGCCAGGAACAGCGCCATAAAAATATACTTTCTGTAGCTGCGTATTTCCAGCAAATGACTGTGCGCCTATGCTCCGTACACTGGCAGGAATATTGATCGTGCGCAGACTAGTACAATCTTTTAAAGCATTTGAGTCTATTGCCGATACATGTTCTGGTATCATTAAGCTAGACAGTCCTGAACAGCCTGCAAAAACATTTTCTTCCAAAGATGTCAAATGAGCTCCTAACGTAATGTCTGTAAACGTACTGCAGCCCGCAAATGCACCTGCGCCAATGGAAGATACTTTTTCCAAATCCAAACATTCTTTGATGGAACTATTGTTACGAAAAGCGCTGACACCGATTTCTTCCACTGCTGCAATTTCCAGATAGATCAATTTGGAACAATCTGCAAAAGCATAATCTCCAATTTTCTGAAGCTGCGCACCTGTCTCCAAGCGCAGCAATTTCTCAGCGTTTTGGAAAGCATAATTTCCTATCTTGGTCACATGTTCGGCCTCAATCGTCTGAATATCACTGATATAAGCATTCCAGGGAGCTGGAGATCCCTGCGTAAAATCTGGTATTTCTCCCGAACCTGTAAATATGATACGTCCCTTATCTGCCTCATAGTTCCAGGAAACATCCCCAAATGTCCCCTGATTCTGTTCTACATTGCTGGGATCCCAATCTGCAAAATTAAATTGTCCCCATCCTTCGGCATCCCATCCGGTAGTAGAAGGATCTCGATAAATCAATACATTCTCTACCTCAATATTTGAACTAGTGTCAAAAGTTGGCGCATTTCCTGGAAAATAGATTGATTTTAACTTCGGATTCGTATACATGCAAGATTTTTTTGAAAAATAGTTCAATGATTCTGGCATATATAATTCTGTTAAAAATTGTGCTGAACGAATACTATAATCTCCAATTGACCTCACTGTATCTAACACATAATAAGTTTCTTCTGCTTTCGCAGGAGCATACAAATATAATGCGGTATGATCTTTATTATAGACAACGTTGTCTATCACATCCAGATAAGGGTTTTCTTTAGAAATTGTAATGGTATCTAAAGCAATACAATCCATTATAATATAACCGTTCAAGGACTGCAGCCCTTTGCCAACCGTAATCGTTTTTATACCCTCACAAAGCCAAAATGCATAGGTACCAATACTCTGAACTTGATCTGGAATATGAACTTCTTTTAAATTTTTACATCCCACAAACGCTGTATTTCCTATTTTTTCCAGACTATCTGGAAAATCGATATATTCTATATTGGTCTGATAAAAAGAATCTTCCCCAATTTCTTTTATCGTATCTGCTAAAATTACAGAAGTAACTTTAGCAGCCTTATAAAATGTACTATGTCCAATTTTTTCCGTCTGTGCTGCAATTTGAACTGTACCAGATCCACTTGCATATGCATACGCCAACGTCTGATAGGGACTACCATCCTCGCTTAATTGATAGAGCACATTATCCCATACACGAAAAGATGTATTATTCTCCGCTACAGAAATACTCTGCAGTTTATCGCTGAGATATACAATATTCATTCCTAACTCAGACACATTTTCTGGTATCACAATACTGGTAAGACCTGATAATTCAAAGGCTTTATCTTTCACAGCAACTAAGCTGTTTGGAAGCGAAATTGAAGCTAAATTACGACAATAATAAAATGCAGATTTCCCTATGGTCTCCAATCCCTCATTCAACTGTATGGAACTTAATTTAGAATTTCCCGAAAATGCCTTTGTGCCAATGGTTTTCAATCCTGTTCCACATACAACTGTTTCCAAAAGTTTACAGCCATTAAAAGCTTCCGAACCAATGACAGAAACACTATTTGGAAGTGTAAGAGATTTTAAACTTACACAGTTAAAAAAAGAGAAATTCCCAATTGAGGTAATTCCCTCTCCGATGGATACAGAGGTAATCATTGCACAATAATCATACCAAGGGGCTTTATTTTGTGTTGTATAATTCGCCATCTCCCCGCTGCCCGTCAAGGTAAGCTTGTAGGGCTGTCCCTGCACTATATCCCAATCTGCTTCTGTATCTGGCGTCAATTGCCATTGGATATTCTCTCCTGTTCCAAGTGCCCCACACGTTCCCGAAGTCGGTCCTGTGGGTGTCTCTACAGCCAGAACCTCCTCAGGTTCTGCAAAGGACGTCGGCACTAATCCCCATACCAGCGCCAGTACCAGCAAAAAGCCAATCATTTTTCGCAACTTTTTCATTTTCCACTCCTTCTTTCCTAATAATATTTTGGTTCCGCTCCCCATAATGTTATTTAAAATTATATCTGAATTCCCTTAATTTAGCAATAAAAAAACATGTTGAGTTACCTCATTTTGCAATTCATAGTACCAAAAGGAGAGTGTTGCAAAATCATCAAATCAGATGATTGAGCGATGCCCTCGCTCTATATATACAAAAATCCACAAAGAATCTCTTGATTTGCTGATTCTTTCTGGATTTTTTGCGTACTTTAATAAGGCTTCTGTTTTGGGGAGCCGTTATGCGGTTTCTTTTACTGGGAACAGATGGCTCCCTGTTCGTTCATCCTGTATTTTTGCATGCAGCTTATTGAGATTATATCCCATGTTTTCACGTTTGCTGATATCCCGCTTGAAACTTCGCTTTTTCCATTTTTCATAAGTCTGTGGCTTAATGTATGGTTTCTGTTTCCGCTCTCTCAGATACGTGCAGCCTTCCTCGCTCTCATATCCTGAATCCAAGGTTGCATCAGGATCAGTTTTACAATAATTATTTCTTTCCCGGAAACTGACTGTGTGCCAGTCATAAACAGTCTGACGTTCCAAAAAACGACGGAACAATTCCAGATACTTTTGGTTTCGGGTTTTGCGTTTTCCCTTTCCGTGTACAAAAACGGTATGCTCTTCTTCACATACCTGTTCCAGAAAACGACAGTTCTCCCGGAGGTTCTGAGTGCAGGTTTCTTCTGATATGCAAAAAGACTGCAGGTAGTCATCATTCAGACAAGTGACTGCCTCCTGTATTTTTAGGAACATCTTTTCTTCCCATTTTCCAATCTGCAGCTCTGCGGAATCCTCTATGGTAATCACACGTTCATCTCTAGGGATATAATTTGACAGCGCATTTAAAAATGTAGTCTTTCCAGAACCTGTCCCACCACAGATGAAAATATTGTATTTTGCCTTCACCAAAAGCTCCAACTTATCCGCAAAGTCCCGCGTTAAGGAACCATACTGAATCAATCTTTCGATAGTCATTGGCGTTTTGGAAAATTTACGTATCGTCATAGCCGGTCCACACATAGCAATGAGAGGAAGCACCACATTGACACGAAAACCGTCTGGAAGTCTGGTGTCTATAATAGGATTTGCCTGGTTCACTTCTCTTCCAGCAAGACCTAAGACACGCTGAATAATGTCTTCCAGCCTGCGCTGACTCTCAAATTGCTTGTCCAGTTTTATTACCTTTCCGCTTTTCTCAATAAACACATTTTCATGCCCGTTAATCATCACCTCAATAATAGTATCATCAGAGATGATTGTGTCCAGCAACCCAAAACCACGGATAGAACTGTAAATCTGTTTGACAATAGAAAGCCGTTGTTCAATCGACAAGTAAGCGCCTGCTGTTTTTTGATTTACAGCCTCTTCTACTTTACCCTCTAATTCCTCATCCTCCATTTTACTCAATGGAAAATTTTCACTAAATATATTGCTTGATCTCTGTGATCAGTGTCTGTTCCCTTTCAAAATATTCATTCATATTCCCTCAATTACTTTCACTACTAACAGTTGTTCTTCTAAAACAATTCATTTCCACTTTACATTAAGTTTTCAAAAACATTTGTTTTTGCTATTTCTTCTATAACTTGTTGAAGCTTCATCCCTTTAAAATCTGGTATCATTCCCAGCACTGGAAAATAACTATCCTCTAACTGTTTCCCCGTTTGAGCATAAAATCTGTTATATAATAGCGCCATTTTATTAGTAAGTACGCTGCCTCCCCGCTGCTCTAAAATATTCATAGCATCAAAAACCCTTTGAATTTTGGTATTAGCATTTTCACTTCCATCTGATACAATCAGAATATTATGTGACTGCTTCATTGCCTCCATTTCAAAACTGTCAAAAGAAAAATCCAGTTCTAGTATGATATTGTCATAACCATCCCCCAATTTTACTTGTTGTAATAAAATATCCAATTCTTCTCTCTTCATCTCCAGACGATCTAACACCACATTACACTCTGTTAGAAAATACACGCCACTTCGATCCTGCCTTACAATTCCTTCTAATTTCATGGAAAGATTTGCTTTGCCGCTTTTAATGGCATAAAGAGCATCTCCTAATCCTTCTGTTCCTTCTCCTTGAAATAATATTTTTGTACTTCCATACTTCTCCAAATTCAAATACAACACACGTCTTCCATTCTGACACAATGCTTTCGCACAGGCTGCTGCAATTGTGGAACATCCTACTCCCCCGGCTGGAGAAAGTACAGAAATTATTTTCGTTCGATTATTTTCACCAGAACTTGCTGTCACAATATCTGCTGCCACTTCAGAGTATAAATTTAAGATTTGTTGGTAAATTCTGCTTATTTTCTGAAACTTACAAATTGCTGTTTCTAAGTCCACCTCTTGATCGGTAAATGAATAGATTTCAAGCTTATCTGCATATTTATTGTTAAATACGGAGACAATTCTCTGTAAATAAGCTGTATCTTTATCCAATATTGCCAATTTGATCTTCATAATATCCGCTCCTCGCCCATTTCTTTGACATATTCTCTTTTCTTATGACCTTTTTCGACTTTTTTTATTCTATCACAACTATTAGTTGTTCTCTATAACACTTATACGGTTTTATAAAAAAAATCGAATTATGGTATACTTTAGATATTCTACGGGGGTATGAATGGAGGATATGATCGAAAAATCTTCGGAGGACACCCTATTGAAAAACTTGAAAAAATTACGGGAAATACATGGGCTTAGCCAGCAAAGATTTGCTGATTTATTTAATCTAAGTCAACAATCTATATATAAATATGAAAATGACATTTCAGAACCCAGCATAGAGACTTTAACAAAAATAGCAGACTATTTTAACACTTCTATTGATTATCTGGTGGACTTCACTGACATTCCCTATCCGCTGGAACAACGAAATGATGAAACTTTATCTCCCACTGAGAAAGAGCTGATAGATAATTACAGATGCCTCTCCCCCGCATATCGCCATCTGATTGACGCACTTGTGGAGACACATTTAAGAGAAATAATTCTCAAGCAAAATATACAAAATTCCTAAAACTGATACAGTTATGCATGATAAGCGGACAGGTCCTAGGAAGAGCTTTGAAACACTTATTCTTGATGGACTTCATCCACTTTTATCGTGCTGAGCGCAATCATATAGCGACATTTTATCTCGCAAAAATCTACAGAATATTCTATAACAAAATAAAGGTATATAAAAAGAGCATTTCCAGAATGTAACCATTCCAGAAATGCTCTTCTATTTATATCAGAAAAGTTAATAAAACTTTTCTGATATATAAAATGCTATTTTATTTCTCTCCATAGAGAGTGATCAGCTTGTTCAGATATTCATAACGCTCTTTTGCATGTTGTTCAGAAACAGCAAACAATTCTTCTGCTCTCTCTGGATTGAATCTTGCAAGTGCATTGTAACGAACTTCTCCATTTAAGAATGCCTTGTAATCTCCGGTCGGAGCCTTGCTGTCTAAGGAGAATGCTGCTTTGCCTTCCTTCTTCAACTGTGGATTGAAACGGAAATTATGCCAGTAACCAGCTTCCACTGCGTTCTTCTCCTCAGTCTGAGCCTTGCTCATACCAACCTTGATACCATGATTGATACATGGAGCATAAGCGATAATCAGGGATGGTCCCGGATAAGCCTCTGCCTCTGCAATTGCCTTGATACACTGATTGTAATCAGCACCCATAGCAATCTGTGCCACATATACATAACCATAGCTCATAGCGATAGAAGCTAAGTCTTTCTTCTTCACTTCTTTTCCGCCTGCTGCGAACTGTGCAATAGCTCCAGTTGGTGTAGCTTTGGAGGACTGTCCGCCAGTATTGGAATAAACTTCGGTATCGAATACCATAACATTGACATCCTGTCCACTTGCAAGAACATGGTCAACACCACCAAATCCGATATCGTATGCCCATCCGTCACCACCAAAGATCCACTGAGATTTCTTAGCCAAGAAATCTTTCTCAGCAAGGATTTCTTTAGAAGCATCACATCCACAAGCCTCTAAAGCTGCAACCAGCTTATCTGTTGCGTTGCCGTTCAATGCGCCGATGGTATAGGTATCTAACCATTCTTTTCCTGCTGCTGCAACATCTGCATTCTTGCCATCAGCAACAATCGCTTCGATCTTGCTCTTTAATTTGCCTCTGATTGCCTTCTGAGCCAGCAACATACCATAACCAAACTCAGCCGCATCCTCAAACAAGGAGTTAGACCATGCAGGACCTTGTCCTCTCTCATTTACAGTGTATGGTGTGGAAGGTGAGGAGTTGCCCCAGATGGAGGAACATCCAGTTGCATTTGCAATATACATTCTGTCACCAAACAACTGTGTGATTAACTTCGCATAAGGTGTCTCACCACATCCGCCACATGCGCCTGAGAACTCAAGCAATGGCTGTTTGAACTGAGATCCCTTTACGGTAGTCTCTTTGAATTTCTCTACTACATCAATCTTCTTCTCTACAGTCAAACCATAGTCAAAGTATGCCTGCTCGCCCACATTTGCCTCGCAGTTCTGCATAACAAGAGCTTTTTCACCCTTCTTGCCAGGACATACATTTGCACAGGAACCGCATCCAGTACAGTCAAGTGCAGAGATGGTCACACTGAACTTGTACTCTGGCATTCCAGTCATAGCCAAGGTCTGCATTCCTTCTGGAACCTTAGATGCCTCTTCCTCTGTCATAGCTACCGGACGGATAACTGCATGAGGACATACATAAGAACAGATGTTACACTGAATACAATTCTCTGGCTTCCATACTGGAACATCAACGGCAATACCACGCTTCTCATATGCAGCAGAACCAGATGGAGTCTGTCCATTCTCATATTTCTTAACAACAGATACTGGAATCTTGTTTCCTTCCTGTCCATTTACTGGAATCTGGATATCATTTACGAAATCAACAACATCCTGTCTGTCTCCAGTTGCAACCTTAGCAAAGCTCTCATCCTGAGCATCTTTCCAGTTTGCAGGCACATCAATCTTAACAACGCCAGTTGCACCAGCATCGATAGCATCGTAGTTCATCTGTACGATCTTATCACCCTTCTTGCCGTATGTTGCCTTAGCAGCAGCCTTCATCAGCTCAATAGCTCTCTCTTCTGGAATGATTGCAGCCAGTTTAAAGAATGCAGACTGAAGTACTGTATTGATACGGCCGCCAAGTCCGATTTCTTTACCAATCTTGATTCCGTCGATGGTATAGAACTTGATATCATTCTCTGCAATATATCTCTTAACCTGTCCAGGTAAATGTGTCTCTAACTCTTCTGGTGTCCAAGAGCAATTCAGAAGGAAAGTTCCGCCTGGTACTAACTCCTGAACCATATTGTACTTGCGCACATAAGCAGGATTGTGGCATGCCACAAAGTTTGCCTGCTTAATCAGATAAGTAGACTTGATCGCTTTCTTACCAAAACGCAGGTGAGACATGGTAACACCGCCAGATTTCTTGGAGTCATAGTCAAAGTATGCCTGTGCATACATATCTGTGTTGTCTCCAATAATCTTGATAGAGTTCTTATTTGCACCAACAGTACCGTCTGCACCAAGTCCCCAGAACTTACAGTTGATGGTTCCCTCTGGTGTAGTTACTGGATCTTCCTTAATTTCCAAGGAGAGATTGGTAACATCATCATAGATACCAATGGTAAATCTTTCTTTTTCTGTATTGTTGTAAACTGCAATGATCTGTCCAGGAGTTGTATCCTTAGAACCTAAACCATAACGGCCGCTTGTAATCTTTACAGAATCAAACTTAGTTCCCTTCAATGCTGCGACAACATCCAAGTACAATGGCTCTCCAAGAGATCCTGGCTCTTTGGTTCTGTCTAAAACAGCGATTGTCTTAACGGATTCTGGAATTGCAGCTACAAAAGCCTCTTTGCTAAACGGTCTGTACAGACGAACCTTAACAACGCCGACTTTTTCACCCTTTTCCATCAGGTAGTCAATGGTCTCATCGATGGTGTCACATACGGAACCCATAGCGATAATAACCTTCTCTGCATCAGCAGCTCCATAGTAGTTAAACAGCTTATAGTCTGTTCCCAGCTTCTCATTTACTTTGTCCATATATTTCTGTACGATTGCAGGCATTGCATCGTAAGTAGAGTTACAGGACTCTCTGGTCTGGAAGAAGATATCTGGGTTCTGTGCAGAACCATCCAAACGAGGATGATTTGGATTCAAAGCATTCTTGCGGAATGCATCAATTGCATCCACATCTACCATATCCTTCAGATCTTCATAATCCCAAGTCTCGATTTTCTGAATCTCATGAGAAGTACGGAATCCATCAAAGAAATTGATAAAAGGAAGATGTCCTTCCAAAGCTGCACAATGTGCAACTGGGGTCAAATCCATAACTTCCTGTACGGAAGACTCACAGAGCATTGCTGCTCCTGTCTGACGACAAGCATATACATCAGAATGATCACCGAAAATATTCAGCGCATGAGATGCCACGCAACGTGCAGATACATTGAATACGCCTGGAAGTCCCTCACCAGCAATTTTGTAAAGGTTTGGAATCATCAATAACAATCCCTGAGATGCTGTGTAAGTTGTGGTCAATGCTCCTGCTGCCAAGGATCCATGCACGGTACCTGCTGCACCAGCCTCAGACTGCATCTCTGTTACCTGTACAGTCTGTCCAAAAATATTTTTCCTTCCTTGGGTTGCCCATTCGTCTGTAGCTTCTGCCATAACAGATGACGGTGTGATCGGGTAGATGGCTGCAACATCTGTATATGCATAAGAAGCATGTGCTGCTGCATGATTACCATCCATGGTTTTCATAGATCTTTTCATTAGATTTTCCTCCTGCCTAAATTTAATCATATACTTCTAAGAGAAGTATTTATGCAGATTTTACCTTCTATTATACTATAATGATTGTGACGCAAAAAATCAATACTTTTCGTTTGATTTCATGTATTTTTCTTGAAACACCTCCACAGGTAGCGGACGGTCAAATAGAAATCCTTGACCATAGCGAAATCCGCAGTTTACAAGAAACTCTCTCTGTTCCTCTGTCTCAATCCCCTCAAAGATCACTTCCTCCTTGACACTGCGGATCAAGCTTCCCATATTTCGTATAAATTCTTCCTCATTTTTACGGTTTTCCCTATTCAAAAAACTACGGTCAATTTTTACGATATCCGCCGGAATATCGAGAAGCATACCCAGAGAAGAATAGCCTGTTCCAAAATCATCAATTGCCACCCGAAATCCTGCTTCCCGAAGCTTTTGTACTTCTGTTTTTACCAGATCATAACCCAACACAAACAAACTCTCTGTAATCTCAATCTCTATATACTGGCGCTCCACCTGATATTTTTCTGTAAGCTCCATAATGCGGTTAAATATTCCCTCTTTTTCAAAATGACTGCGGGAAAAATTCACCGAAATTACAGGCAGCCTGCTGCCCTCATTTTTCCAGCGCTTCATATAAATTAAAATCTGTTCATACATATAGAAATCCAATTCCACAATATAACCAGACTTCTCCAAAATCGGAATAAATACATTGGGAGATTCTAATTTGCCATTCTTTTTCTTCCAGCGCACCAGAGCCTCTCCTCCGAAAAGCTCCATCTGAGACAATAGAAATTTGGGCTGGATATAGACTTCAAACCTGCCTTCTGCGAGACTTGACTGAAATTCTGAGAGAATCTCTTTTTCAATCTCCCGCTGTCTGCGCATCTGGCTCTCATAAACCCGGCAAAGCAGATTGCTGCCCTTAATGCCCTTCCTGGCAATATTGGCATTTTCAATCGCCGTGTCAAGATTCTCCTCTGGATCATCTATAAAATAAATTCCTGTAGACAGTCTGAGATTACAGGAAGTATAGATTTCCTTCTGCTGCCTGGCAAACTCTATGTTGGCTCTGGTGACAATCCGTAAAATTGAATCTTTATCCTCTGCCCAGATCAAAGTGACAAACAGATCGGAATACAGACGGCAGGAAATCTTATTATTTCCGCTGCGGATGCGGATTGCAAACCTCTTTAAAATCTCATTTCCCGCCTCATGTCCGAAATTCTCATTGATATAAGAAAAATCATTGATATCAGTGTATACAATGGCAAACTGCAGATGATCCTCCCCTCTGCGCAGCTTCTCTTTGACTTTCTCTTTAAAGGCGTCCTCCACATACAGCCCTGTCAAAAGATCCCTCCTCTTTAAATGACGGATTGCCCTCTTATCCTCTTCCCGCTGTACTCTAAGCGCCACAAATACCGAGAGCATCTTTGTTAATTCCAGAAATGTTTCCTTCTCAAAGTTGGTCCAATTCCTGGGCTTCTCCATATCGCAAAAACTGACAAATCCCTCTCCCAATTCATAATAAGAAAAACTACAATTTACAAGAGCACGTATGCGCCGTTCCCGAAATACAGCCTTATCTGACGGTGTAACCTTTTCATCTCCCAGACAGTCATTGATATAGCATACCCCCCATTCATCAAAACCATTCAAAAACCCGTCCCAATGCTCATATTTATTATCTACAAATTGAGGTTTTGTCAAAATACCATTTTCTCTGGTCCAACAGTTGGTCTGTATCAATTCCTTTTTCGCCTGATCACACTCCAAAACAGCAACCATTCCCAAATCATACTGCCTGCCAATACGCTCCATTAAGATATTTATAGAATCATTGACGTCTTTGGCATGGGAAAGCAATGAAAAGGCTTCTGAGAGAAAATCCATATCCTGAATTTTTCCCGCTTTATATTGGCTGCCTCGCTTCTCAATTCTGCTGGCCTTGCGTATTTTCCACAAAGGATCGGTGCTCTCTGCGATCTTGTACTGATTTTTTCCCGCCTCTTTTGCCTGATACATCGCCATATCAGCCTTAGAAAACAGTGAGCTGTAACTTTCTTTTATTGTTCCATAGATTGCCACACCAACACTGCAGCTTACCTCCAGCTCCTCCCCATCCCTGCCATGATATACTTGTCTGGTAGTATTGCAGATATATTGTGCTTTCATTTTCGCCTGATAAAAATCGGTATGCTTCATAAATACCAGAAACTCATCTCCGCCAATTCTGCCCACCACATCACTGCCACGAAACAATTCTTGAATCTTCTTAGCCACTGTGATTAAAACACTATCCCCAAACATGTGGCCAAGTGTATCATTGATATATTTAAAATTATCGACATCAATTAAGAACAATGCATGTATTCCACGAACATTTTCTTTGAGAAATCCCTCAATCTCTGATTTCGTGGTTGACTTATTCAATAATCCTGTCAAATCATCCTGTTTTAGTTTTTGCTGCATCTCGTCCTGTGCCTGACGCTCTCTGGTGACATCCTCTGTCCTTCCCAAAATACGCAAAATTTTTCCATGCTCTCCAGGAATACTCTTATAAATCGTCCGATGCCATGCATACACTGGCGTCTCCCCTGCATCGGCAACATTTACCCTATATTCCAGCATTCCTTTTTCTTCTTCTGCCGACGCACGCTCCAGCATTCCAAAAAATTCCTCATAATCTTCACGGAATAAAAGCGGTTCCACCGCCTCCACAGGGACAAAAAAATCCTTCCCATTGTGATCGGCAAGCATAATATTTGACTGTGAGGAAATAAAGATTGTCTTTGACTGTACATCATACTCAAATGGAAACTCCTGGTTGATCTCCTCCACCAGCTTATAACGCTCCGTTTGGAGATACAGTTCTTCCTCCATCCGCTTGCGTCTGTGGATGTCCCAGCTTGAAATTAGAAAATAAGGCGTTCTGCCCTGATAATAAAACAGACGAATATGAAATGCAATCCAGCGTACTTCGCCTTTCTTGCCGCAGATACGGATCTCACACTGCCCAACCTTATCGGTATAAATCAGTTCTTCGAGCGCCTTCTGCAGACATTTTCTATCTTCCTTATATACCACATCAGAAAAATCATTTGGCAATACCTGAAGTTCTTCTTCACTATAGCCAATGGCACGAAAAAATTCTTCATTGCCGCTGACTAGTTCCCAGCGCTGTGTTCCTTCCAGCACAGCACAGCCCGTCGGCAGTTTCTGTACCATGCGGTTTAACCGTTCTACACTCTCTCTGATCTGATCTTGATGCTCTTGCCGGTACATATTTTCCTCCAAAAAAGCATCCTGGCGCATACAACTGATCATCAATATGTAAAAATCTTTCATATTTAGTGCCTTTACTGACAACAGCACATGAAAGATATTCCCTCTGGGATTACAGACACGGTAATTTAAAACAGCCTGTACGGTGCCTTCCATCGCCTCCCGCACCTGTCTGCGCAGCTCTTCCCTCTGCGCCACCGTGACAATAGACCGGATATCATTTCCGGCAATCTGAAATTCTTCTCTTGTATAGCCAATCTCCTGAAAAAATTCTTCATTTGCATAAATCAATTGAAAATTATCATTCTCAAAAGCTTCCAAATCTGTATAGCCAATACAACAAACACCAGATGGGATTCCCCCTAATATCTTTTCCTCTCCCTGCTGAAAAAATGTTTCCCGCATTCTCTGATTTTCCATAAAATAACCCCGCTTTTTGCTTCTGTTTCACTAGAGCATACTTGAAGCTTAGAACCTTAGTATCGTTCTATCACACCTTATTTTATCATAACAAAAATTCTATTACTTTTCAACAAAGTATTTATCCGTTTGACAAGAACATCCAATCTGGTATAATTATGGAAAATAAGTGACTATTTAAGCCCCATAAAAATTGGGAAATCAGGATCTTCAAGTTTATTTGTTGTTCTGAATAGTTACGAAAATAATATCAAAGGAGGAGGACATGAAAAAATTAACAGCCATCTTATTAACAGCCGTCTTATTGGTAAGCGCTATACAGCCAGTATGTGCAGCACAGACGGCCAACCAAATAGAAGCAGCCATTCCACAAGCAGTTGACAATTTGCCATCCGCTTCTAAACAGGATTCTCAAAACCTGCCATCATCTGAGCCGCCAAAAGAAGAGATTGGACGAATCGTTTCGCCAGATCAAGCAAAGAAAGCCTCCACTACAGAGTCAGAGAAAGACGTCAAGGTAGAATTTAATTTAGGCAAAGAAGAATATGATGATACACTTTTGATCTGCAGACTTGGCAAGCCCGCCGACAGTTATAACTCATGGGTGTATTTCACATGCAGCAATCTGAGCGACAGCCAAATCACCTTATCTATATCCAGTTCCAACACAAATGTACTGAAAATCACGTCAGACACCAAAAAAACTTTGAAAGCTGGCTACTATATAGGTGAATCCATCAAATTTACAGTGATAGGCGTTGGTCCTGCGGATATAACTGTTTCAATTGGAACAAAATCCTACAAATACCGCTTATATGTACTGCCATATATCGCGGAATTACCAACGATTAGACAGACTGATTTCCACCATATTACTTTAAAATGGAAAGCACTTTCTGGGATCAGCGGCTTCTATGTGCAGCGCTCAAAGCAATACGATGGTGAATATGAGACAATTAAAACATTAGCTCCTGACAAGACCAGTATTACCTTACCTGTGGAACCAAATAAAGAATATTTTTATAGGGTTGTCGGTTATATAAAGGATGAGTTTCGTACCCTAACAGGAGAATCTTACCAGCTAGGTTTTACAGCAAAAAAAATGGCAGGCTCCACGATTACCTCAGTCAAAAAATCTGGCAGCAGCAATCTGGTAATCAATTGGAAGGCTTTTAAAGGCGCAACGGGATATAAACTCTACCGCTCTACCCAGGAGAATGGCACTTATGAGTGCGTTTACACTGCAAACAGCGGCGCCATAACTTCCTACAAACAAAAAGTCAGCAAGGGCGTTCCTTACTACTACAAACTAGTTACCTTGGACGCAATGGGCAAAAGTGATTTTTCACCAATGATGTCCCAGATCATCCCGAAAAAAATAAAATAAAAAGAGTATCATGCAGCAAAATAAGCCAGGAGTCTTCGGACGGCTATGGACAATATTACAGCAATTGGTCACATCCAGACACAACATTCTATTACCAGTCTGGCGGCAAGCTCCATGCTGTCTGTGTCCAAAACAATAAGAACTTAAAAATCTATACCCTGAATTCTTCTTTTAAAGTGACAAAGACAAAAACCATTAAGCTCAAATATGATGTGTGGGGTGGATTTTACCAAGGAACAGACGGCAATTTTTATGTCGCTGTAGGCTATAACAATCTCAAAGAAAGCAGAACTAAAACTGTTATTAAGGTAATCCAATACAACAGCAACTGGAAACAATTAAAGACAGCAAACATCAAAGGTGGGGTTTTCAATACTTTTGAGGGAATTTATGAACCCTTTGAAGCCGGAAACTGCCGCATGGATATGCAGGGAAGCACCCTTTACTTGATGACTTCGAGAACAATGTTTACGACGATCTTCGATGATCTGCATCACCAGTCTAATATCTCCTTTAAAATCAATACGAAGAAGATGAAGGCAGTGGAATCAAATAAGAGTTATGCCAGCCATTCTTTTAACCAGTTTGCCAAATTTAAAGATCATGCGCTCTATCTTTTGGACCACGGAGACGTCCATCCACGTAGTATTACACTTACTACTGTACAGAACTATGGCGCGGAGAATGAAAAGAAAAAATCTTCCTCCCTATTCTCTTTCAAAGGAAATAGCGGCGATAACTATACTGGATGCAGAGTTGGAGGTATGGAAGTCGGAAGCAGCAATGTCCTTGTCTGCGGCACATCACAGCCCCATAAAAAGAAAATTGGCAAAGTCTCTGGTTTTGGCTATGATATGAAGTACAATGCGTTCCTTGTCCTTTCCAATCGCAAAACAAAAAAAGTAACATTTAAATGGCTGACCACCTATAACCCAAAATCAACCTCTGTCACGGTAGGGGAAACTCGTATGGTT
Organism: Lachnospiraceae bacterium; assembly: GCA_910576385.1. GTDB lineage: Bacteria > Bacillota > Clostridia > Lachnospirales > Lachnospiraceae > Petralouisia. The sequence continues at coordinate 94,534 of CAJTIR010000006.1, read as the reverse complement.
AAATTAACAGATAATCGGTTTGTGATTTTGTATTCTACCACAACCAAGGGAAAATCCACTCTCAATTATGCCGTATACAGCGATACTGGAAAAAAGATTTATTCCAAGAAATATGCCAATATGGTGTTTAACGGTGATTCCCAGCCGATTTTATATAACGGAAGCATTGTCTGGATCTCACCAATTCAAAGCAATGGCAAAGTTAACTCAAAACTTTACTCTATACCCGCCACATTTTAATATCAAAAATATATAAATAAAAGAAAAGGATTTAAAATATGATTAGTGCAAATAATATCACCCTTAGAATCGGCAAAAAAGCCTTATTTGAAGATGTCAATATTAAATTTACCGAAGGAAACTGCTATGGTTTGATCGGCGCCAACGGCGCCGGAAAATCTACATTCCTCAAAATCTTAAATGGCCAGCTTGAGCCCACCAAGGGCGAAGTTGCCATAACACCTGGACAACGGCTCTCCTTTTTACAACAGGATCATTTTCAATATGATGAATTTACCGCCCTGGACACCGTGATTATGGGGAACCAACGGCTCTATGATATTATGAAAGAAAAGGATGCAATTTATCAGAAAGAAGATTTCACCGATGAAGATGGCATCCGTGCCAGTGAGCTGGAAGCAGAGTTTGCGGAGATGGATGGCTGGAATGCCGAATCTGATGCGGCACAGCTCTTAAACGGCCTGGGCATTGGCACAGAGTTTCATTACACTGTCATGAAAGATTTAGTTGGAGAACAGAAGGTCAAAGTACTTCTCGCACAGGCGCTATTTGGCAATCCTGATATCCTTCTTCTCGACGAGCCTACCAACCACCTTGATCTGGACGCCATTGCCTGGCTGGAAGAATTTTTAATCAACTTTGACAATACTGTGATTGTAGTATCTCATGACCGTTATTTCTTAAATAAGGTCTGTACACATACAGCGGATATCGACTATGCCAAGATTCAGCTCTATGCCGGAAACTATGATTTCTGGTATGAGTCCAGTCAGCTTTTGATAAAGCAGATGAAAGAGGCCAACAAAAAGAAGGAAGAGAAAATCAAGGAATTGCAGGAATTTATCTCCCGCTTTTCCGCTAACGCCTCCAAATCCAAGCAGGCTACCTCAAGAAAAAAAGCTCTGGAAAAAATTCAGTTGGATGAGATCAAACCCTCCAGTCGTAAATACCCTTATATTGATTTCCGTCCTGCCCGCGAGATTGGAAATGAAGTGCTGACTGTTGAAAATATCAGCAAGACCATTGACGGCGTAAAAGTGCTTGACAATGTTTCCTTTATCGTTGGCCATAACGATAAAATTGCATTTGTGGGAAGCAATGAATTTGCTAAGACAACGCTGTTTCAGATCCTTGCTGGAGAGATGGAGCCAGATGAGGGCAATTATAAATGGGGCGTCACTACCAGCCAATCCTATTTTCCCAAAGATAATACACAAATCTTTGACACCGATTTACAAATTGCTGACTGGCTGACTCAGTTTTCTGAAATCAAGGACGCCACCTATGTGCGCGGATTCTTAGGCAGAATGCTGTTTGCTGGAGAAGATGGCGTCAAGAAAATGCGGGTCTTATCCGGTGGTGAAAAAGTACGTGTACTTCTATCCCGAATGATGATTGAAGGCTCTAATATATTAATTTTAGACGAACCCACAGACCACCTGGATATGGAGGGAATCACCGCCTTGAACAACGGACTGATCAAATTCCCCGGCGTGCTGCTGTTTGCCTCCCGTGACCATCAGGTGGTACAGACCACTGCCAACCGCATTATTGAATTTTTGCCAAACGGTTCTATGATCGACAAGATCACCACTTATGATGAATATCTGGAAAGCGACGAGATGGCCCGCAAGAGACAGGTATACTCCACCAGCAACTCTCAGGAGGAAGATGATTGAGATAACATTATAAGTTTTTTATCATACATCTGCACAAACAAAGCCCCACGGAAGGCATTCCGCGGGGCTTTTTGGTTGTTCCAAAACTTCCTGTATCTGATATTACAAATTTAATTCATCTTTCAGGTATTCTTCTATAATTTCTGCCGAGTAAATTCATCAAACTAATCTGCTATTTTTTGGTAAGAACCAAAGAATTATTATAGGACTTTAACTTTTTATTTCTTAAATCTAGATAACAATAAAAATCCAATATATTATATCCTGACGGCTGAGATATCCATTCATCTCCTGCAAATGTCACTTTTCCTGTTTTTTTATCATATCCTCCTGTGATTGTATAGGATCCAGATGGTACTTTTGGATTCGTAGGAGTAGCGGAAAAATAAAATTTGCCTGTTGCATATCCATCTTTAGACACCCTGCTAATTACTATTTTAGCTTTGGTCTGCCCCTGTGGCGCTACATATGTACCTGTCCAGGTTCCTTTCAAGTTCACACTTGAGAGAGAAGCCTTTCCAAATTTCACTGAAGATAACTTCCACTTATTCTTTTTCAAAGAGTAGGTCATGGAAGCGGTTGTCTTAACCGTTGCAATTTTACGATTAATATAGACAGTTGCCGCTACTGTGACTTTTTTTCCACCTTGTGCATACTTTCTTGATTTCACAGATAATTTTGTTATTTCCTTGCTCTTAACGATAAAACGCTGTTCTTTCTTATCTATCGTAATATTGATAGAATAATTATTCAGCGCTTTCTTTAAACTTGCATTTGAGACATTAAACTTAGGCGCTGCCTGCACGGTTAATGGCGCTGCCGGCAAAATAGAACATAACATAAGTACTGCGAGACACAAACACATCATCTTTTTTATTTTTTTCATTTTCACTTTCATTGCACATAAAATGTGACAATTCTCCCTCTAATATATTTTGTTTTCTCAGCAGAAATCATAGAAGAAGACCTGATCATCTCTGAATCTAAAGTTCTGGCTTTAAGCATAAAAATGCCCCTAAATTTCCCCGTTTTCCCTGACTTGCCCGATGAGAGAACAATATCTTATCATTGCAACAGGTACACAGATCTGTCACTGACAAATGCTCTGGTTTGATTCCTGCTTCCAACAGAATCATCTCGTTGGCACGCCACAAGTCAAGCTGATATTTGCCATTGCCCTTATTCTCTAAAATTTCTTCGCTATGGCTGGAAAATTCACGGATAAATTCTTCGGCGACATCCTCGCTGACCTCATAACAGTCCTGACAGATGGAAGGTCCAATAGCGCAAATCACGTCTTCTGGCAGCGTTCCAAATTCCCGGCGCATAGTCTCTAACGTCACCCTTCCCATTCGTCTTACAGTTCCCCGCCAACCGGAATGTGACAACCCAATGGCACGCTTTTTTGTATCAATAAAATAGAGCGGTACACAGTCTGCATAAAATGTGGATAATACCAGTCCAGGCTCATTGGTAATCAGCCCATCCACATCCGAATAACCGCGCGCTCTGGTCAGGCCTTTACCGGCGTCTTCGATCCCTACCCGCCTGACATTTACCGTATGGGTCTGGTCTGTAAACACAAAATTCCCATATTCTGTTCCCAATGCCTGAGCAACCCTTTGGAAGTTTTCTTCCACAGCAGCCCTCTGGTCTCCTCTGCTAAAACTTAGATTTAGACTCTCGAAAATCCCCTCGCTAACCCCGCCTAATCTGGTGGTAAAACAATGTTTAACCATACCTGTCTGCTCTAACAGCGGATAAGATAAATAGGGAAATTCACCGCTTGCAAGAGAGGCCGCGCGCCACACAGGAGACGGCTGCTTTCCTCTCTTCTGTTTTCTTATCAATCTAACTTTATGTTCCATTTTCTGCTAACCTTTCGTTTATTTATAAGTTCAAAAACCCCATCGAACTACTTAAAAATTTCTACGAATATCCTATGACATAAGAAAACGCATCTTCCACATGAATGATTTCATCACCGCTAATCCCCACCACATCAAAACGGCAGGGCGTATCTTCCTGATAGCCGTAACGCAGACAGTAATAATCGGCAGTGCGGCAAATCCGCCGCTGTTTCCTTACATCCACAGCCTCCAGCGGATGCTCTCCGCCGCGCCTGCGATATTTTACTTCCACAAACACCAGATAATCCTTCTGTCTTGCCACCAGATCAATTTCCCCAACCCGGCTGCAAAAATTTCTATGCAAAATCTGAAAACCTTTCTGCATTAGATACTCTGCCGCCAAATTTTCATAATACGTGCCGCGCCTGCGGCTCTGGTTCCCAATTCCCGCCAATAAATATTCTCCTTCTTATATGCGTATCGTGCCAGCCGCAGCCGCAAAGAGACATAATTCCTCATGCGGCTGTGTGCATCATGTTATGCTGAGCGACAGATTTATCTGACGCTTAGGATATCTTTTCTCTCAGTCGCTCCATATCATCCACAAATACCAAAATCTCTGCAATCACCTCGTACAATTCCGGTGGAATCATCTCGCCAATCTCCAACTTCGACAAGGTTTTGGCAAGTTTATTGTCCCGATAAAATGGAATCTTCTCCTCTTTTGCTTTCTCAATAATACGCTCTGCCATATAACCTTTTCCGGTGGCAATAATTTTCGGCGCCCGCTCTCCGGGTTCGTATGCCACCGCCACAGCCGTTTTCTCTTTTTCTGTCGTGTCCATTGAGACCAGTTCTCTGGTATTTTTATAACGTGTCTCTTCCATACTCATACCATCCATTCCTCCTGGTATATTTTCATCTGCCTAAATCTAAAAGCAATATCTGACAAGAAATCCATCTCCCTATCACTTATTATGCCTTGACATCAAAGGAATAGCGATGCAGCTTTGCAGACGGCTTCTCGCGCTCCAAAAAATCCTGCACAAAGTTCTGTGGTTTTTTGCGATTTTCGACTTTTACCTCACAGGAGTATCCTTTTTCCTGCAGCCGTTTTACCAATTCCTCGGAAAATCCTGAAATCAGGCGGCAGGAAGCTTCACTCTCAAAATAAAATTCTGTCTGTACCGCATCCCCCATAAGCTTTACAAAAATATCTGTAGAACCAAGATGATCCATATCCAAATGTAAGAGCGCTGTCAGCTCTCCCTGTTTGTCTCTCAGATTTTTCTTGTTGGTGTACACATATAAATCACTGTGAGCGTTCTGATTTTGCAATTTCAAGGGAAGCTGCACATATGTATACACCTGGTTCAACTGATTCATAAAATCTAAGTTGCTCTGTACTGACTGCGCTGTCTTTGCTAGAGCAGTACCCTCCTTGCCTGCCTGCGCTAAGGTCTGCTGCAATTCCGTCATCTGGCGGGACAGGCGCTGATACATCTCCTTGACGATTCCTTCTTCCTTTAACTGTTCTGGTGTCAACAGCCACTGATCAGCCATCGCCTGCTTCATTAATCCCTTATATTCTTCTGAAAAAAACAGCTTTTGCACAGAGGCGCTGTTGTAATCCTTGCTGTTTTGTAATGATTTCATAATCTGTTCTAACAATTCCCCAGCAGATAAATTCGTATTTAAATGTCCATTGGGCAGCAATTGTTCATTCGCCCTGGCGCCTGAAAATTCTTGCAGTAATGAGGTAAGTCTGCCCTGCTGTTCCCTGCTCAATATCTGTCCTGCATTTTGGCTCTCCCCAGTAAGCCCATCCTTTATTATTTGCGCATGCTGGCCTTCCTCTAGAACATCTGCCGTCTTTGCATCTGCCATATTTTGTCCTTGTGCCAGAACATCCGAGGTCTGTACAGCATTCGCCCCAGAATTATTGTTTATCACGGTCTCCTGCGCCGCTCCTGACAAGCCGCCCTGCTGTTGTACTAAATTCTCGCCAGACAGATTTTGCTGTCCGCCAATTACTCCTTCTGCTGTGGTATTGCCAACCATTGTCTGAGCTTCTCCCGCTGCCAGATTAGAATTACCCAATGTCCCTTCCGTAGTATTGACATTTGCATTGACTTGATTTTGCATATCCCCAGTCTGCGCCTCTTTTGGCTCTCCGCCATTCCCTAGCAAAATATCCAAAATCTGCTGCTGAAATCCAAGAAGCGCTCCCGAAGTTTGATTGGCTGCACTCTCTCCCTGTGCTCCAAAAATCTGACCTGGCAATTCTGCGATGCCCTCCATCAAACGATTCATCTCTGGCAAAATTGCCTGCTGCCCGTTTTTATAATTCTGAAACTGATTCAAGGATTCCTCGGTCACTGCAATTCCCAATTTCTGCATCTGAACCAAGGTTTGAATATCTGCTTTCGGGAAACTTGAGGATAAACGCATCATCTGTAATAAACTGCTCTTATTGATCGGAAGCTGTTCTGCCATCATCTGATTGACCATTGACAAATTGCGGTCATTGGCCTTAAGTCCCGCCGCCTCCAAAGCATGGAGCAGTGTGGGATTCTTTGCGCTTTCCACGGTCACTGGACGGATGGCAATCTGCTCGCCCGAAACTGATTTTACCTCAAACAGCATTGGCTGACCCTTTTGCAGATTTACGCTAGACTCCATTCGGGCTGAAATACTGCGCCCATCATTCAAACCGATTGTCACCTGTCCATTCTTGATGTCTGTCACAGTTCCCTCAAACACTTTTCCAGGCATAATCTCCTGTGCCTGCGCTGTGATCGAACGCACAGCCCCAGTATCTTTGACCTGATTCATGGTCTGGGTATTGGAAGTTGTGCTATTTTGAAATGAATGGATATTCTCTACAAATGACATTGTTTTCCCTGCCTTTCTATCTGTTCTCATTTCAGGCAAAACAAGGCGCTATGCCAATTTCTTGCCTTAATGGATATTTTTAATAAAGCTCTGCCGATGAATCAAAGAGGCGCCATGTTCCCGAACAGCTTCCATATGGGCTTTTGAACCATAGCCTTTATTCTTGGCAAACCCATATTCTGGCATCACCTTGTCGTACTCTATCATCATCCGATCTCTAGTCACTTTGGCGATAATACTTGCTGCACCGATGGAAATACTCTTGGCATCTCCCTTGATAATCGGCACCTGCGGAATTGTCACCCGCGGAATTGTCACCGCATCATTTAATAATATATCGGGCGTCACGGACAGATTCTGAATCGCCTGACGCATTGCCTCATAAGTTGCCTGTAAAATATTGATCTCATCAATTCTCGCTGGGCCAACAATACCAACTCCCACCGCAACTGCCTGTTCCATAATCACTCCATAGAGCTCCTCTCGCTTTGCTGCACTCAGTTTCTTGGAGTCATTGATATATAAAATATTACAGTCCTTCGGCAATATCACAGCCCCTGCCACTACAGGGCCAGCCAGCGGCCCCCTGCCCGCTTCATCAATCCCGCAGACATATCCTTTGTTCTCATATTGTTTTTCATAAACCTTTAAACGCTCAATTCTCTGGCATTCCTGCTGCAACGCCTGCAGACATTTTTTTGCCTGCATCACAAGCTTTTGTACCCCTGCGCGCTGATCTGCCTCGTACTTTAAAATAAAAGCAGGCAGCATACCTTCCTCTGCTGCCTGTAACTCTTCTTTAATCCCTGCAATTTTTTTTATCTCACTCACTGAAATTTCTCCTATTGTAGCTTAATTATTTATGCCGGATAAAACCCATCTTGTCAAACGGATAAATCCGCAGCCATGCTCTGCCAATAATGTCCTCTTCATGAATCACTCCAACGCTGGGATCCCGGCTGTCTGAACTCGCATTACGGTTATCTCCGAGCACAAAATATTCATCTTCATCCAGCACAATCGGCTCCTCTGCCTGTCCTGGATCTTCTATAATCTCTCGCCCATAAGACTCTTCTAACACTTTGCCGTCAATATAAATAGCTCCATCCTCGCTAATCTGTATCTTCTCTCCTGGGAGACCGATAATTCGCTTTATATAATAAGTATTCTCCTCATACTGAAATGGAAAAACAATAATATCATAGCGCTCTGGCTTATGGAAACGATAGGAAATCTTATCCACAATCAGATTATCCCCATCACTTAATGTATATTCCATAGAAGTTCCGCTTACCTGTGTGCGCTGCCCCACATAATGGATCACCAGATAAGTCAGCAAAAATACAATTGCGATATACAAGATAAAACTAATGGTTTCCCGCATTACACTTGATTTTCCTTCTGAAAGATTCTTGTTCTCATCCTGACGATTCTCCATATCCTGACCATCCCTGTTTCCCTAATTTCTTATAACTATTCAGAACCCAAACTAGAAGGACTGCCGCACACCTCGAAAGAAACTTCCGTCTGTGATTTTTGGAATTATTGCTCTCATAAAAATGAAAATTCAGGTTCTTTCAAATAAATTTGAAGATCCTAATTTTCCACTCTTATAGGGTTCAGAATAATTACAAATTCATCTCTTATTCTAGCTCTTTTTATACTTCCCTGCAAGCCTATTTTCTATTGTTTTGCAAATATTTCCATGTCCAAACATTCAAGTGTGATTTTTCCCAACTTGCCGCTTCTAAATTCCTCAAGTATCAAAGAAGCTGCTTTGCTGTAATCCAACTCATTTCCCTTTTTTACACAATTACGATTTCTGGCAATCTGAATGAGGATTTCTGCTGGAACCTCACTCTCTATGGCCTGATATCGTTCTTTTAGCACTCCTGGATAATTTTTCTGTAAAATCTTAATCAATTCCAAAGACAGCTCGTCCGTATTTAAAATTTCATCCTTAATAGAGCCAATCAACGCCAAATACAGGCCCACTCTTTGATCTTCAAATTTTGGCCATAAAATCCCCGGTGTGTCCAACAATTCCACATTTTTGTTGAGACGAATCCACTGCTTTCCTTTGGTAACGCCTGGTTTATTTCCTGTCTTGGCACATGCTCTGCCAGCATAGGTATTGATAAATGTAGATTTGCCCACATTGGGGATCCCTACCACCATCGCCCGCACTGGCCGGTTCTTAATGCCACGCCTGCGGTCACGTTCAATCTTATCCTTGCAAGCCTCCATAATCACATCACTGATACTTTTCATGCCTGCCCTACTCCTGGAATCCAGCTTTACAACATAATATCCTTTTTCCTGAAAATACGCCATCCATGCCTTTGTCTGCTCCTCACTGGCCAGATCTGCCTTATTCATCAAGATCAGCCTTGCCTTGTGCTTACCCAATTCGTCAATATCAGGATTACGGCTGCTCAAAGGAATACGGGCGTCCACCAGCTCAATGACTAGATCAATCAGCTTTATATCTTCCTGCATCTGACGCTTGGCCTTCGTCATATGTCCTGGATACCATTGAAAATGCATTTTTACCTCCTGATTCCTGGCTGTTCTCACTGTCTAGCCCCAACAAGGGCTTTGCAGCCACATTATTTTAAGAAACCGACTCTATCAAAGGGAGATATAATTAACCACGGTTTCCCCACTATATGTTCCTTCTTTACATTGCCAATACTGGCATAGCGGCTGTCCTCACTGTTATTACGGTTATCCCCTAACAAAAAATACTCATCTTCACCCACGGTAATTTCCTCTTCCGCCAACAGAGCATTTTCTATCGCAGAGACATTGACCTGTTCCACTAAGGCTTCCCCATTGACATAGACAGCGCCATCCTTAATTTGCACTGTATCCCCTGGCACACCAATTACACGTTTGATATAATAATGTGATTTCTCATTGCCATTCGGCAGAAAGACCACCAGATCATTCTGCTTGGGATCAAATAATTTGTATATAAAACGGTTGACTAATATCTTCTCCCCATTTTCCAATGTGGGAGACATAGAAGGGCCGACTACCGATACACGGAATCCAAAAAAAGACACCAAAATTACCACCGCAGCAATCGTCAAAAATATCTCTGATGTCCAAATCGCGATCTCCCTCAATAGTCCTGTATTTATTTTTTTCTTTCTATTATAGAAACTTAGCCCCGATGTTCCTCTTTTCATCCTGTTACTCCTATATGAGACCAAGTGGGCAAGCCCACTTTAACTACCCTAATCCCTGACTCATGAGGGGATTGCACACTTTGACGCGCCGAGCACAATTGCGAAGCAATATTTTCCTGTTGTGCGAGTGCGCATAAATTTTTTATCATATAGGAAATCCGAAGAAATTTCCTATATGATAAAAAGGGACAACTACAATTGTACTTGTCCCTTCCGTGAATTATCTCACTAATTCTTTTACCTTTGCTCTCTTTCCTACACGGTCTCTCAAATAGTTCAGTTTTGCACGTCTTACTTTACCGCGACGAACCACTTCAATCTTCTCTACGTTAGGAGAATGCAACGGCCAGGTCTTCTCTACACCAACACCGTTAGAAAATTTTCTTACTGTGAAAGTCTCTCGGTTGCTTCCACCCTGTCTCTTTAATACAATGCCTTCAAAAACCTGAATTCTCTCACGGTTTCCCTCTTTAATCTTACCATATACCTTCACGGTATCGCCTACATGAAACTCGTCAACCTTTTCCTTTAACTGTTCCTGCTCAATGCCTTTGATAATATCTGCTGCGTTCATCCTATTACCTCCTGATTTGATTAGATGTTCTTAATACCTTTCGTAACAGAGGACCATCATTTTCTTGTCTCACAAAATAGGATTCTACCATAAAATAACCAAAAAAGCAAGTAATTTAAAAAAATAGAACTTCAAGTTTATTTTATTATGACCGTTTTCTTCTGTCCTTTTCCATTAAATAATTTCTTGTATGCTTTCTTTTTCTCTTTTGGCACACTGATGACAGCTTTCTTATAAATATTCTTCAGAGCATTTTTACCTACACTCTGAAGCTTCTTTGATTTTATAGTTATTTTTTTCAGCTTTTTACAATCTGAAAAAGCATTCGCTCCAATCTTTGTCACATTGGCTCCAACCGTGACCTTTTCTAACTTACTATTACCCTTAAAAGCATTCTTAGCGATACCGCTTATCTTAAAGGTATAGCCATCAATTTTAACAGTGGAATCGATACTCACAGATGTCAATTTCTTATTTACAGGCGCCTTCAGTTCCACTGTACCGCCTTTTTTCGCAGATTTTGTTACTTTGTATTGAAACTTTCCAACCTTGTAAACTTTATTTTTCACAGGAACTGGCTTTTCCAGTCTGGGTACATAGGAATCTTTATAGCGGCTGCCGCATGAAGCACAAGTATGCAGTGTATATCCCTTATTTGTCTGTGTGGGCGCAATCACCTTATCTGTATAATTATGCTGACTCACAGAAATAGTCTGACAAACTGAGATGGAAGCATCTGATTTCAAGGAAGCTGTAATCATTGCTTTTCCTGGTCCTTTCAAGAGAATCGTTCCATCCTCCTGCACCTGGGCTACCGATTCCTTATCACTCTTAAAGGTAAAACTGGATAACAGAAGCTCTGGATTGCTGGATGTAAATTCCTGATTTGTATGGAAAATATCCATTTTCAAAGTACGATTGATATCTTTACAAGAAAATTCCTGCTTTTCCTGGGTCTTAAGATGCAGCCAGGATTTCTGGATCGTGATTGATCGTGAAACCTCCTTTGTTCCTGATATGGAAGGCTCTGCTGCCGCAGCATTATCAAAGAACTGTACCCAATGGCAAATTCCTTTACGGTCTACAAAACAGCCAATCCCGATACTGGTTAGATCCGCATCCATAATATTGGCATAATGCCCTGATGAATTGTTCCAGCTATCCATTACATGCTGAGGAGAAGACTGACCTATTGCAATATTTTCTGCCTTTTTCGTTCCTCTGTCAGAGATCGTAAAACATTGACTCCCATCTGGTCTGGTATGACTGTAATACATAGAAATCTCTGCTGCACGCTGCATCGCAGACTCCACTAATTGTTGGTCTAATTTTAAGGGTGAAACTCCCTTGGCTGCACGCGTCTGATTCACTAACTCCAGCACCTGATTTACATAATCATAATTCTCTGTGCCTTTGATATCTAAACTTGGACTGGGGGCAGGTTTTTCATAATCCACATCTTCAAATTTCTCAATCTCTGACATAATCGAATTAGCAGATTGATTACCTGTGAGCACCTGACGCACTTGATTGTTTTTATCAATCAACACTGTAAAGGGCAATGTTCCCCCAGCAGACGGGTCATGAAACAGCCCATAATATGCCCACATCGCATGATAGATTGCTTTCTGAGTACTTTCATCATAACAAAATGTGATACTATCACATCCATAAGTTTTTGCAAATGCACTCACCTCAGCCTTGGGCTTATTCGTCCAATCTGCAAAAATCACTCTGATATCTGAACTACTCACCCAACTGCTGCCAGAAATACTCTTGGTTGTGGCCTGAGTATTGCCACAGGTTAGACTTCCAAAGACAATTACTGTTACCTGTCCTTTGGATATAGTAGAAACAGCCGAATCATCTATAGTGGTAAATGAATATTCAGGATTGGCAAATCCCGACTGACTCTCCACAGCTTGCACCTTGATAGTTGAAATCAATCCCATCAATGGTAATATCAGAACAAACATTAACATTGATAAACATTTTAAAAATGATCTTCTCATAAATCTCTCCATCTCCTTCCTAACATTTCTCTTTTTCATGTAGTTATATCAGTATAACATACAAATCCTCTATTTGTACATTATTTATTAAAAACGGATCATCCTATCCATAAATTGAGAGGCCAGAATCAATCTCTGCTGATTCTGGCCTCTCTCAAGGTTTATTTCGTTATTTTTTTCTTCATTACTGGACTGTAAGCACTGTAAACTTTTTTCTTGCCAACCTTGATGTAAGAACGCACTCTTACATAATAGGTCTTGCCTTTTTTCAGTTTTGTCAGTGTCAAGCTGGTCTTCGTGGTAGTCTTCTTCTTTGCTTTCTTGAAGTTTTTAGCAGTAGCATATGAAACTTCATATCCTTTGGCTCCGGTCGCCTTGCTGAATTTTACGGTCAGCTTCTTTCCCTTGCCATTTGTCAGCTTTGTGATCTTATTCTTCTTGGTGAGAATATTATAACTTACAGTCTTAGTTCCAGTATAATTGCCAATACCAGTAATCTTTACTTTAGCTGGCCCAACCTTCTTATAGCTGCCATAGTTTACTTTATAATCTTTGTTCACCTTCAAGGTTTTTCCCTTATAGGATTAGGGTGTCAAAAGACACGTTAACTTTTATATGATTTTGTTTGTACCTTGCTACGAAAATAAAACTCGTAGCAAGGTACAATATATATCAAAGGGCTGTGACCTTTTGACACCCTAATCCTAATATATAAAAAACAAGGCCTCAGCTCAATAGCCGAAACCTTGTTTTATCGTTCTTATATCTTATTTCTTAATCTTGATCTTGATTGTTCCTTTCTTATTAGAACCATCTGTCGCTGTAGCAGTGATTGTTACGGTCTTGCCTTTTCCTGCCTTCTTAGCAGTTACTACACCTTTGCTGCTGACAGTTGCATACTTGGTATTGGAGGACTTCCAAGCCAATTTCTTGTTAGCCTTCTTGCCGTTTGTCCTAACAGTTGCCTTTACTGTCACTTTCTTACCAACTTTTAAAGTCTTGCTCTTTGCCTTTAAAGTAACCTTGGTAACGGCATTCTTCATAATGGAGATCTTAACAGTTGCTTTCTTCTTGCTGCCATCAGCAGCAGTTGCTGTTACAGTTACAGTTTTACCTTTTCCTGCCTTCTTGGTAGTAACCACGCCCTTAGCGCTTACTGTTGCATATTTCTTATCTTTTTTGGAGATACTCCATTTTACTTTCTTATTTGATGCATTCTTTGGTGCCACTGTTGTTTTTAAAGCTACGTTCTTGCCTGCTGCAATCTTAAGTGACTTGCCGTTCGTGATTTTTACCTTTGTAACTTTAATAACCTTTTTCTTTAATGCTTTTTTTGCATCATCTAATTTCTTCTTTGCAGCATCAACCTGTGCCTGAGTTGCATTTGCATTACTGTATACAGCCTTTGCCTCTTTCAATGCAGCATCAAACTTTTTCCAAGTTGATGATGTATAATCTGCCTTCTTCAATTTGTTAGCAGCATCAATAGATTTCTTTAATTCTGCCTTGTTTGCAACTTTTACAAGTGTGTTGATCGCTGTTTTCAAACTTGTACATGCTTGATCAACCTGTGCTTGAGTTGCATTCGCATTTGCATCTGCACTCTTAGCTGCTGTCAATGCTGTCTGCAGTTTTGTCCAGCTTGCTGATGTATAATCTGCCTGCTTCAATCCTGCTGCTTTGGTAATCTCTGCTTTTAATGCTGTCTTATTTGCAACCTTAACAAGTTTACCCATAGCTGCAGTCAGATCATCCAATGCTGTCTTAACTTCTGCCTGAGTTGCATCTGCTTTTGCTGCTGTGTTCTTTGCTGCATCCAGAACTGGCTTAAATACTGTCCAGCTTGCTGGTGTATAATCTGCCTGCTTTAATTCTTCTGCTTCTTTAATCTTTGCTTTTAAGTCTTTCTTATCTACTTCTTGGCCATCATCTGGAGTAACTTTCTTAAGTCCAGCCATTGCATTTGTCAGATTTGTGAGCGCTGTATTGACATCTGTCTGAGTTGCATTCGCATTTGCATATACAGCCTCTGCAGCATCCAGAGCTGTCTTAAATGCCGTCCAAGTCTCTGGTTTATAATCTGCCTGATTCAATTCTTTTGCTTGGTCAATCTTTGTTTTTAAGACTTTCTTATCTGCTTTTTCCTGGCCATCACCTCCACTGACACCATCATCTGGACTTCCAATACCTGGTGAAGTCGCTCTCCACTCTGCTACCGACGCTACATCATTGTTTGCCGCATTCACCTGAAATGCTGTGCCTGCATTCACTCCTGTGACAGTAATCGCCGCAGCTAGGAACAATGATAAATACCTCTTTCCTTCTCTCATTCTTATCCTCCTTCTTTACCGTGAAAAAAATTTAAGAAAATATTTTCTGCATATTTTATATGTCTTTATTAATTATAAATCCATATCAATAATAGAAAAACTTTCTTTCCTCACAACAAGAATTATAGTACCATTTTTCGTTTTTATCAATTGGCGTTTTTGTCAAAATTATACAAGAACAAAAATTTATTTCATTGATATTAACCAGAACAATCGTTCCGTTCTTGTTGATTTTACACTATTTTAAATCTCTTCCAGCCACTTCTGTTCTTCTGGTGTCATCTTAGCTCTCTGCAGCAAATCTGGCCTGCGCTCTTTGGTACGCAATAAGGACTGCTGTCTGCGCCAAATCTCAATATTTTTGTGATGTCCTGACAACAACACTTCCGGCACTTTTTTGCCCCGCCATTCTTCCGGCCTGGAGTATTGGGGATATTCTAGCAAATTTCCCTCAAAAGATTCCGCTGAGCCTGAGTCCTGATTGCCAAGTACCCCCGGCACCATCCTGGAAACAGCATCGACCATCACCATTGCCGCAAGTTCCCCGCCTGTCAGCACATAATCGCCGATGGAAATGTAATCGGTGACAATCTCTTCCAATACGCGCTCATCAATGCCTTCATAATGACCACAGAGCAAAATCATCTCTTCTTCCCTGGCAAATTCCTTTGCCGCCTGCTGCGTAAAGGTACTTCCCTGAGGTGTTACATAGACACAACGAGGCTTTTTTCCAATCCGTTCCACCACGGATTTCCAGGCGTCATAGACAGGCTGTGCCTGCATCAGCATTCCAGCTCCTCCCCCATAAGGATAATCGTCAACCTTATCATGTTTATTGATAGAATAGTCACGAATATTGATTGCCTCAATATGCAAAATTCCTGCATCCACAGCCCGCCCAATCATACTGGTAGATAAGCCCTGCATCACCATTTCTGGAAATAGTGTTAAAATATAAAATTTCATTCTACTCTCCTTGTCTGATTTATTGAATTAGGTTTCCAGTAATCCTGGCATCAAGTAAACCTGCATCTTGCGGCTTTCCATATCCACCTTCCGAATACAATCCTGAATCGCCGGCAAGAGCAATTCTCTGTTTGAATTTGTCACCTGCTGAGCATACGGTGATTCTGCACTGACCTGCACCACATACACATCATTCGCTCCAGTCTGCAGCACATCTTTCATCACGCCCAACAGCTCGCCCGCTTCTGTGAATACTTCAAGTCCAATCAAGTCCGCAATAAAATATTCATCTTTCTCACAGGTAACAGCTTGTTCCCTGGTCACAAAAAGGCCTTTTCCCTTATATTTTTCTATTTCATTGATATTGTCAATTCCTTTAAATTTTAAGATCACCATATTTTTAAAAAACTTTACCTGCGATATCTCCAATTCCTGATAACCTATTCCTGTGTCTAACAATATTTTCTTTAATTTTTTAAAACGCTTTACATCATCAGTCATCGGAAACACTTTTACCTCTCCTTGTACTCCGTGAGTGGTTGCAATTGCACCTACCTGCAGCAAATCATCCATAAAATGCTCCTTTCAAAAAAAGACCGCCGCAAAACTGATCTCTGTCCTGCGGCAGTCCCTTCTATCTCTTGTTACTGCACAATATCCACAATAACTTTTTTGTCACTCTTAGCTGCCGCTGCTTTTACAACGGCACGAATGGCTTTTGCAATACGTCCCTGTTTGCCAATTACTTTCCCCATATCTGCCTGGGCAACATGCAATTCCAAAACAAGGGTTTTGTCGTTCTCAGTCTCTGTAACTGCAACTTCTTCTGGAAAATCCACAAGCGCTTTCGCAATTACTTCTACCAATTCTTTCATTACCTCACCTCACGGAGATTATTTCTCGATACCGGCTGCTTTGAAAATCTTGCCAACCATTTCTGTAGTCTGAGCGCCATTTGCCAACCATTTCTTTGCTAATTCTTCATTTACATGAAATTCGCTTGGATCCTTTGTCGGATCGTATGTTCCGATTTCCTCGATACATTTTCCATCTCTTGGAGATCTGGAATCAGCCACAACAATTCTATAGAAGGGAGCTTTCTTTTTTCCCATTCTCTTTAATCTGATCTTTACCATTTCTTTTCACCTCCTGGTTATTGCTATTACTCTATCTGACACTCTGTCCTCTTTTGTGGGGACTGCATATCCTGCATCAGTGTCTTGTAATCAGGCGTTGACTAGTATACTAGCAACCCTGTTACTGACTTATAATCCAAACGGCAGCTTAAATCCTCCCCGACGTTTGCCTTTGCCCCCCATTCCGGGCATCTGCTTCATCATCTTTCTGGATTGTTCAAACTGCTTCACCAGCCGATTGACTTCACTGATATCCACTCCTGCTCCTTGAGCAATTCTGCGCTTTCTGCTGGGATTTAGAATAGAGGGGTTCGAGCGCTCCTTAGGCGTCATCGAATAAATAATTCCTTCAATCCGTGCCATCTTTTTTTCATCCACAGCATTTTCAAGTTCTGCTAGCTGTGCACCCCCGATTCCTGGCATCATCTTAAGCATACTAGAGATACCGCCCATCTTCTTCATCTGATTCATGGATTCCAGATAATCATCAAAGCCAAACTCAGCTTTCTTCATCTTCTGTTCGAGTTCCTTGGCTTTTTCTTCGTCAATGGTCTCCTGTGCTTTCTCAATTAAAGTCAGCACATCTCCCATTCCAAGGATTCGGTTTGCCATACGGTCAGGATAAAATTGTTCTAAATCAGAGAGCTTCTCACCCATACCTACATAGAGGATTGGTTTCCCAGTAACTGCACGGATAGACAACGCTGCTCCACCGCGGGTATCGCCATCCAGCTTAGTCAGCACTACGCCGTCAATGCCAATCTTCTCCTGAAACATTTTCGCCACATTTACGGCATCCTGTCCGGTCATGGCATCTACCACCAATATCGTCTGCGTGATTTCAATCTGTTCTTTGATCTCTTGCAGCTCCTGCATCATCTCTTCATCAATATGCAGACGCCCTGCCGTGTCCAAAATCACAACATTCTGACCATTGGCTTTGGCATGTTCCAGCGCTCCCTTGGCAATATTCACAGGCTTATGGCTGTCTCCCATTGAGAACACTTCCACACCCTGTTTCTCTCCATTGATCTGAAGCTGCTGTATCGCCGCTGGACGGTAGATATCACATGCCACAAGCAGTGGCTTCTTGCCCTTCTGCTTTAATTTTCCAGCAATTTTTGCCGTGGTTGTGGTCTTACCGGCTCCCTGCAGTCCAGCCATCATAATTACAGTAATCTCATTTCCCTGCTTTAATTCGATCTCCGTAGTCTCAGAACCCATCAGAGAAACCAGCTCTTCATTTACAATCTTTATGACCATCTGACCAGGATTTAAACCGTTCATCACATCCTGACCAACCGCACGCTCCTGCACAGATTTTACAAACTGCTTGACTACCTTAAAATTAACATCTGCTTCCAGCAAGGCAAGCTTTACTTCCTTCAATGCCGCCTTCACATCATCTTCCGTGAGAAGCCCTTTGCTGCGCAGGGACTTGAACACATTTTGCAATTTCTCAGCCAAACTGTCAAATGCCATCCTATAACTCCTCTAATATCTGATTGGAAATGGCCTCAATCTCAGCCATTACCTGTGCTCCATTCTGCTCCTGATAATTCTGGGTAAGAGTACGGATTTTTATCACTTGCTCCTTATTCTTTAGGAAACGTGCCAACAAATGTAACTTGTCCTCGTACCCCTCTAGAATCTTGTCACAGCGTTTTACCAGGTCATAAACTCCCTGACGGCTGATCCCTTCCTCCTTAGCAATCTCACTTAAGGACAAATCATCCAGTACAAATGCTTCATAAATCTTCTGCTGATGTTCTGTCAGCAAATCCCCATAAAAATCATAGAGATACGTCTGCATCACTTTCTTTTCCATTCTTACCACCTCAGGTATCATACAACAAAAAAAATAAGGTGTCAAGTATTTTTTCTTTACGAACTTTTATTCTGTGTCATTCTATCATTTTCTCTTTTTCATAAACATCACACCATTTTTTCGCTGCATCATCCACAAATAAAAAAGTGTAAAGCACATGTAAATTGTCAATGGCTTTACACTTTTTCTTTTATCTTTTTGTAGTCACACTCTTCACTTTCGACCAGGCAGAAACATATTTCTTGTCAGATACTATTTTATATGTGCGCACCCTGACAAAATACTTCTTTTTAGCCTTAAGCTTGGAAATCTTCTTTGACACTGTCGTATTCTTTAACATCACATTTTTTGCCCCAGAAAATTTGCTGTTTGCTGCATACTGCAGCTGATATCCAGTTGTCTGTTTGCGCTGTTTTTTCCATTTGACCGTGAATCCCTTCTTTACAGGCACAATCCTTAATAAACTAGTTATTCCCACCCATGCATATTTATTTTTGGAATCTCCACCAACGAATCCAGTTTTCCATCTTCATTGCGATAAAAATATCCTTCCCCTGTTTTCACAAATTGGAGTGTACATTCTTTCATATTCAATACACAGGAAATTCCGTCTGCATCCTCTAAAAACATAGCTGTCACAGGCTCAGGAAAAGGCAACAAAAATTCTCCATCCTTATCTGCCTTTAGCTCCATTTCTCTCCCTGTTTCATCGCTCACTGATAATTTACCATTTTCCATTGTCAGTAAAAGATTCTCCCCATCATAGGAAATTTCAATTCCTTTGTTGGTTGTCTGTATATCCTCCAGTTTCCTTTCCTCCTTGTAATCTGCCAGCCTGGAAAGAAATTTAAAACCATTTAAAGCATCTAACCCAATCCATATAGTTGAAACCGCCAACAGCCCAAGAACTATACATTTCCAAGCTCTTCGCACGTCTTGTTTTCTGCAAAATGCAAACACTGCTGCACCCACACCAAGAGCCACAAGTGCCGCCCTGGTATAAGTAAACCATAACAACACCAAGGATGCAAAAAACAATAGTCCATACCAAACTTTATCCTTCTTGTGTACTCCAAATACAAACACTGCAAATACCGCTGAAAACATGATTAAAAATGTTGCTGCATAATTTGGATTATACAGTGTTAAAAACACATGATTTCCACGAAAAACATCTGCAATCTCTCCGCCATATTGGACAAACTGCTCCTTTGACATGATAAACTGCTGTACCCATTCAATATTCAGCAAGTCATATCCAAATATCTGAAGCCATCCAGTCATGCTGATACATAGAAACGTTACAACCATTCCATTTGCAATAACCTGATAATCATGTTCCCTTTCCATGACCTGATATGCATAAAAAGATATTATACAAAAACCCAAAAGTACAAATATGTTTTGAAATTGGTAAAAATTACCAGCAAGGGACGCACGGCAGTTTATGGAATATACCGTAGAAATCACGGAAAATATACCATAAACCGCCAATGGAAGAAAGATTTTTCCAGTTTTCCATTTCTCCTGGTATAATACCACACGGAACCCCAGCACGCACAAACTTACCACCGCGACAAGCTCAAAAAAATAACATCTATAATAGGCATATAAATCCTGTGCAATACTGTTAGCAGAATGCCAGGAATATGTGCTGTAACCATAGTCATACTCATCTTTCTCAATGCTGGATACTACTCTTATGGTAAAAGTGATAGACACCCCTTTATAAGTTGCAGTAATTTTTGCACTTCCCTCTTTTCTGGGTATCACCAAACCTGTAGAAGCATTAATTTTTACAATCGAAGGATTGCTACTCTTATATTTCGCCCCACTCCTCATAGATAGACATAAATCATCACCCCCTCCAGCCCAAACACTTATACAATCTCCCAAATAAAAATTTTTTATATTTCTAGCCACCTCATAAGTCTTTCCCTCATAGATATTTCTTAACTGTACTATTTTCGCCGCCTGCACCTCCAACTTTGCTTGGGGAAACGCTCCCACAACAGCCGGCAGTGTCAGCAACAGGCATAACAATACAGATATGCGTCTCTTCCAACTTGCTTTCATTTCACATCCTCTTTTTTGGTATTCTCAGGATTTCATCTCAATATGGTTTATGGGTAATTTCTAAATCTTCTACCCAAGTGCCGCCCATAATGCAATTCATCATTCATAAGATATAGCCAAACGGCATCCCATAATGGCATCTGGACTATAAAAAAGTATCTGAAAACCTAAGAATCCATATCTTTTTTATTATTTTATACTAATACATTGTAAATCTATATTATTTTTTATCAATGTATTCAAATATTTCCCCATAACATTTGAACTTTCTTAATATTTTTTTATATATCAGAGTTGATCGATACCAGATAAGGATAAAATTTTTGTTTTGTGAAAAAGAAATGTATCTTGCAATAAAGATTTGCATATGCTATAATGCCATTAGGCAAAAAGTAATGATGAGTCCATTTGGACGAAAGGACGAATCCCCCGACCGTAATGGCGTACAGTCGAGGGATTCTTCTTTTCTTTTTGTAGTGGCAAAGCACCCACCAGGCTATCTGCTGTCCTTATCATGCCTGTCTAGCCATTTGCTGATGAGGTGGCAAACCACACCTGCTGCGACAGTCACTAGAAAAGTAATGATGATTTCCATTTGAACACCTCCTCCCGTTGTCGGGTGTAGGTTGAACAACATAAAAATTATAACATATCCATTGATATTCTTCTATCCTTTTCTTAAAAGACATTAGAAATTCACACTTGTCATTCAATACGCTATAATGATTTCAGAAATAATGAAATGATAACAATAACTCACAAACAAACTACAAAATAAAAAAAGATGGTGGAAAAATATGAAAGCAGCAGAAATGGCACTTGATACATTAAAACAAGTAACTATTGATCATTATGTAAATTTGCAACGTATCAAAAAAGCTGACACAGGAAACTGATATGATACCTCTTAAGTAGACAAGGCAAATAACCAAAATCTACTTAAGGGGCATATCAAAATCATTTATCTTCCACTATAACTTACTCTACAAATTTGTCCTCACCAGCTTAGGCTTATATCCCTTAGTCTCCAGCGACTCCATAATCTGCTTCTTATGTTCTGTACCGAAAGCCTCCATTGTAATCCGCAGCTCCACCGCTGCATTGCGGTTGGTAGTCACAAACTGGTTATGCTCCAGTTTAATGACATTGCCCTGCTCAGTGGCAATGGTATCTGCAACCTTGCTCAATTCTCCCGGCTTATCCGGCAAGAGCACTGACACCGTAAAGATACGGTCACGGAAAATCAATCCCTGCTGCACGACAGAGGACATAGTGATCACATCCATATTTCCGCCGCTTAAAATCGAGACCACACGTTTCTTCTTGACATTCAAATGACGCAGCGCCGCAACTGTCAAAAGTCCAGAATTCTCCACGATCATCTTGTGATTCTCCACCATATCCAAAAAAGCCACAATCAATTCATCATCTTTCACTGTAATGATGTCATCCAAATTTTCTTTAATATAGGGAAATATCTGTTCCCCCGGCGTCTTGACTGCTGTACCATCGGCAATCGTACTCACCCCAGGAAGTGTAACAATCTCGCCGGCCTCAAAGGAAGCCTGCATACAGTTTGCACCAGCCGGCTCCACACCGATTACTTTAATCTTTGGGTTTAAGAGTTTTGCCAAAGTGGACACTCCGGTGGCTAAGCCGCCTCCGCCAATGGGAACCAAAATATATTCCACCAAGGGCAGCTCTTTAAAAATTTCCATCGCAATTGTTCCCTGGCCGGTGGCAACGGCAAGATCGTCAAACGGATGAATAAACGTATAACCATGCTCGCTGGCCAGCTCATAAGCCTTATTGCAAGCCTCGTCATATACATCACCATATAATACTACCTCTGCCCCATAGCCCTTGGTGCGGTTGACCTTAATTAATGGCGTTGTGGTGGGCATCACAATTGTTGCCTTTACCCCATAACATTTTGCAGCATAGGCCACTCCCTGGGCATGATTGCCCGCGGAGGCTGTGATCAGTCCTTTTTCACGCTCTTCTTCCGTCAAGGTGCTGATCTTATAGTAAGCGCCCCGCACTTTGTAGGCTCCGGTAAACTGCATATTTTCCGGCTTTAAATATACTTTATTTTCGGTCTGCTCACTTAAGAAATCACTGTAAACTAACTTAGTTTCCAATGTCACTTCTTTTACCACTCTGCTTGCTTCTTCAAATTTATCTAATGTCAACATTTCTTTTCTCCTGTTCTCTATTTATTCCGCTGTCTCGTCTCCCTTTGAGAACAACGCATTTACAAACTGCTGGGAATCAAATTTCTGTAAATCGTCAATAGTCTCCCCGACACCAATATATTTTACTGGAATGCCAAGCTCTGACTGAATTGCCACTGCAATGCCGCCTTTAGCCGTTCCATCCATTTTCGTTAAAATAATTCCTGAAATATCGGCCACCTCAGAAAACTGTTTTGCCTGAGCCAAGGCGTTCTGCCCTGTGGTTCCATCCAACACTACCAAAGTTTCCCGAAAAGCATCAGGATATTCTTTTTCCAGAATACGGTGGATCTTTTTTAATTCCTCCATCAAATTCTTCTTATTGTGCAGCCGTCCGGCGGTATCACAGAGAAGAACATCGGCATTTCTGGCTTTTGCCGCTGCCACCGCATCATAGACCACAGAAGCGGGATCTGCCCCTTCCTGACCGCCGATCATCTCCACGCCGGCGCGGTTTGCCCACTCACTGAGCTGCTCTCCCGCCGCCGCACGAAAAGTATCAGCCGCGGCAATCACTACTCTTTTACCCTGATCTTTGAGCTTTCCGGCCAGCTTTCCTACAGACGTCGTCTTGCCCACACCATTGACGCCAATCACCAGCACTACTGATTTCTGATCCTCAAAACGATATGCTGTCTCGCCGACGTCCATCTGTTCTTTGATGCTGGCAATTAAGAGTTCCTTACACTGCCCTGGCTCCTTGATATGTTCCTGTTTTACCTTTTGCTTTAAACTCTCAATAATTTCTGTTGTGGCGTGTACGCCTAAATCTCCCATAATCAGGATTTCTTCAATTTCCTCATAAAAATCATCATCTATCTTGGAAAATCCACTAAATATGGAATCAATTCCAGAGACAATATTATCTCTGGTTTTCGTCAGTCCCTTGACCAGACGTCTAAAAAATCCTTTCTTTTCTTCTGCCATAATTTGGCTCCTCTCTATTATTTATCCAAATCTTAGTAACTATTCAGCCCCCAAGCCACAGACCTGCCAGCTTGGAGATGCTGATTTCCCATATTATAGGGTTCTCAATAGTTACAGTTCTTCTTCAATTAAGTTTACGGACACCAAGGTGGACACACCCTTTTCCTGCATGGTAATTCCATAGAGGCGGTCTGCCGCAGCCATCGTCCCACGCCTGTGCGTGATCACAATAAACTGTGTATTTCTTGTCAGTTTATGCAGATAATTGGCAAAACGTCCAACATTAGAATCATCCAGAGCCGCCTCTATCTCATCCAACAGACAAAATGGGGAAGGTTTTAGATTCTGAATGGCAAACAACAGGGAAATGGCCGTCAATGACTTCTCCCCACCAGACATTTGCATCATATTCTGCAATTTCTTTCCAGGAGGCTGCGCAACAATCCGAATGCCGCACTCAAGGATATCTTCATCTTCCACCAGTTCCAGACTGCCCTTGCCGCCGCCAAACAGTTCTTTAAACACCTTATTGAACTCTTTTTGTATCTGAACAAATTTCTCCATAAACTGCCTGCGCATACCAACATCAAGCTCTTCAATAATGTCAAGCAGCGTCTTTTCCGCTTCCACCAAATCATCATGCTGTGTTTTCATAAACACATACCGTTCCGATACACTCTTATAATCCTCAATGGCATTGACATTGATATCTCCCAATTTGCGTATCTCATCCTTAACCTGAGCGATCAATTTTTTTAATTCGGCCGGATTATCATATTCCGAACTGCGCAGTTCCATTGCATTGTGGCGCGTTAGTTCATACTCCTCCCACATATAATTGATTTGGTTCTCCTCTGATTCCTGAAGTTTTTCTTTTTGGCTGTTTAAGCGATACAATTCCTTATCCAGATCATTGATCTGCTTGGATAGTTCCTCCTGTTTTTGGAAAAATCCTCGATATTTTTGGGATAATTCTTCCCGCTGCTGCTTTTCTTCCTTTAGCTTTTCCTCCAATGCAAGATGTGTCTGCTGTGATTCCTCGATATTTCTTTGTATATCCCTGGTTTCCTGCTGCTTCTTCTCAATATCCGCCTGAGAATCGTCTTTTTCCTGCCGCGCACCTCTTAAATCTTGTTTAAGCTTCTCGAGTTCTCCCTCCACTCGGGAGATATTCTCTTCCAAAAACTGCCGTTTCTGTATCAGACCAGCTTCCTCAAGCTGTACGTTAGAGACCTCGCTCTGATTCTCCTCCGCCAACTTGCTGTGTCGCTCCAAGGCTTGCCGAAGCGTTTGATTTTCTTCTTCAATCTCACGCTCACGCTGCTCCGCCTCCTGAATTTTTTGCTGGATGTCACTGCGGTTTTCATTCAATTCTCTTAGTTGAAATTCAATCTGGCTGCTCTCCATCTGAATATCTGTAAACTGGCTGTCATTCTGTGACTTTTGCTCTTTGGCACGATCGAGATTCATTTTCTCTGTATTCTGCAAAAGCATTGCCTCTTTTAATTTTTCCTGAAGCTTTGCCATATTTTCTTTCAACGTCTCCCGTTTGGCGCGGATCTCCTGGAGACGATTCTGCGCTTTATCAATCGCCGTCTTTAAACGTTCTGTCTGCTTTTGCAAATCCTCGATTTCCCGCTTCCTCCCCAACAAGTTGCTGTTGTTTTTAAATGCTCCTCCTGTCATGGAACCGCCTGGATTTAGGGATTCTCCTTCCAGCGTGACAATTCTCAGACTATACTGATATTTGCGGGCAAGGGCAATGGCATGGTCAATGGTATCAACCACATACGTTCTTCCTAGAAGATACGTTTTCAAACCCGTAAAACGATCTTCGGCACGCACGAGATTGCTGCCAAGCCCAATCACTCCCGGCTCCTTTAGAGCCGCCTGATTGACCTGATAAGGCTTCTTGCCCACGCTGGTCAGAGGCAGAAATGTAGCCCGGCCAAAGCGATTTTTTTTCAGATAGCCAATCATTTTCTTTGCCGTTTCCTCGTCACTGGTGACAATATTTTGTACACTGCCGCCGAGTGCTGTCTCAATGGCGACTTCATATTGCTTGTCCACCTGGATTAGATCCGCCACAACACCCAAAATTCCTGGCTCTGTATCTTTTTTCTCCATTACACGGCGAATAGAATTTCCATACCCATCGTAACGCTCCGCAATATTTACTAGAGATTCCAGGCGCGACTGTTCTCTGTGGTATTGTGCCCGATCTTGCTCCAACGCCTGAGTAATTTCTGCCTGTTTCGCCTGCCATTCCTGACTTTTTTGCTTTAATTTTTCTTCTTGTTCCTGTAATGTCTGATAGTGGTCTCTGGCTTCCTGATACTTGCGCTCGGATTCTTCCAGGATAAATTTCAGCTCTTCCTCCTCGCTTTTATGTTCCAACAGGCGCTTACTAATCTGCGCCTTACGAATATTGACTTGCTCCTGCATGGTGTCATAGCGCTGTTGCTTTGCTTTCGTGGAGGCTTTACTATTCAAAAGCTCAATCATTTCATTCTTGCCGTCCTCAATCCTGCGGCTGCAGTGGGCAATCTCTTCCTGGAGTTCTTGATATCTCGCCATTACCTGACTTTTCTGTTCTTCCATAGATTTAAGCTGTGCATCCACTTTTGCCTTTTCTTTTGCAAAATGAGCCTGCTGCTCTAAGCGCTGCGCCTGTTCTTGGCTGATCTCCTCCTGACGTATCTGAAAATGTTCCTCGCTCTGTTTGGCAGCATGAATTTGTTCTCTCAAAACATTGATCTGTCCTTCAAGCTTCTCCTTTAGAACGGTAGTATCATTTAATTCCTTCTGAAATGTCTGCAAACGCTCATCCGCCTTTTGCATATCCTGCTCCATCTGTTCATATTCCGCTTTAATGCTGTCATAGGAGCGATTGGACTCTTTGAGATCATGATCTACAATTACGATTTTCTCCTGCAGATCTTTGGACTGCTTTTCCATGCGTTCCATCTCCATCAGGAACATATTTACATCATAAGCCTTTAATTCTTCTCGTTTTTTCAAATAGGTTTTTGCCTTTTCTGCCTGTCGTTCCATAGGGCCAACCTGCTTTTCAAGTTCTGACAAAATATCATTGACCCGCACCAGATTTTGACGCTCATCCTCCAGTTTTTTCTGCGCATTGGCTTTTCTGCGCTTATATTTTACGATTCCTGCCGCTTCATCAAACAATTCTCGGCGCTCCTCCGGCTTGCCGCTTAATATACGTTCAATCTGCCCCTGTCCAATAATAGAATAGCCCTCTTTGCCAATTCCGGTATCATAAAACAGCTCATTTACATCCTTAAGACGACAGGATGTGCCATTGATCAAATATTCACTTTCACCAGAACGATATACCCGACGAGCCACTGTGACCTCATTATAATCTACATTGAGCTGGCGGTCCCCATTGTCTAAGGTAATTGCCACATAAGCATAACTTAAGGGCCTGCGATTCTCGGTACCAGAAAAAATAACATCCTGCATACTGGCGCCTCGAAGCTGCTTGACACGCTGTTCCCCCAGCACCCAGCGCACCGCATCAGCCACGTTGCTCTTACCGCTCCCGTTCGGCCCCACAATCCCAGTAATTCCATTGTGAAACTCAAACAGAATCTTATTGGCAAAAGATTTAAATCCGTGGACCTCTATACTCTTTAAATACATACCCTTCCTCCATTATCCTTTGGATTCCTGCTCCTTTAACAGCAGCAGTGTATGGTATGCCGCTTCCTGCTCCGCTCCCTTTTTCGTCCTGCCAACCCCTTGCCCGTAAACATCTGTACCAATTCTGGCCTCCACCACAAATTTTTTGTCATGGTCGGGACCTTCTTCACTGAGCAGATGGTAATGCAATTCCTGACTGAAATTTCCTTGTACCAATTCCTGCAGGATAGTCTTGCTATCATAAAAGAGCTGCTTATGTTCAATATCATTGAGCACAAAACGGAAAATAAACTCTTTTGCATTAGCAAAACCACCATCCAAATAGATTGATCCGATCACTGCCTCAAGCGCATCGGACAAAATAGATTTTCGCTCTCGTCCTCCGGTCTGTTCCTCTCCTTTGCCCAGCAGCAGGTATTTCCCTAATTCCATCTCCTTGGTACAAAATGCCAGGGTCGGCTCACATACCATACTAGCCCGAAGCCTGGTCAATTCGCCCTCTGGATGTTTTGGGTATCTGTGGAACAAAAATTCACTGGTAACAATCTCAAGTACCGCATCCCCCAGAAATTCCAATCGTTCATTGTCGGCCTGTTTTCCTAAATGCCGCTCATTGGCGTAGGAACTGTGTGTCAATGCCTGGGTTAAAAGACTTTGATCTTGAAACTGATAGCCTATTTTTTCCTCAAATTCTCTCTGCAATTTCATATTATCGCCTTTCATACAACAATAAGGGCAGCCAAAAGAAAATCCTTCTCATTCCTTTCAGATACCCTTATCTCTTTTTGTCTGCCATAGATTTTTAATTTAATGCATTTTTAATCTGTTCTACCGCATCTCCAACTGTGACAATCTTCTCTGCTTCCTCATTGGCAATCTCAACATCAAATTCTTCTTCCAGTCCCATGATGATCTGAAAAATATCCAGGGAATCTGCACCCAGATCATCTACAAATGTAGTATCCATTGTGATTTCTTCCACATCCACATTTAATACCTCTGCAATGATTTTTTTCAGTTTTTCAAATTCCATGATTTGCACCAAGCCTCAAGCGAAAATGCTTGTATTTTCATTTGAGGCGCAAACACAAAGGGTGAAAGATATGTGTTTGCATTTTATCCTTCCTTCTTTTTTTCTGACACCCTTTTCTCCATTCTGTGTGCCTTTTACACATATAGGTATGCCGGAAGAATTACCCAATCCTTCCATATTGATTTTTACTGCTCCCCATCTATGGGAGATGTTCCAATCTGCTTTCTGATCTTCTCATTAATTTCCTGCTCTTTGAAAGTTACACACTGCACAATCGAATTGGTTACTTCCTTAGCCTTAGAACTTCCGTGGGTCTTAACTACCAGGCCATTAAGTCCCAAGAGCGGCGCTCCGCCGTATTCACTGGCATCAAAAGACTTTAGCGTCTTCTTTAAAGCTGGCTTTACCAGCAAGGCTCCCAATTTACTGCGCGGCGTCTCCATAATACCCTGTTTAATCATACTCAAAAAGGTGGCCCCTACGCCCTCATACAGCTTTAATATGACATTTCCCACAAATGCCTCACAGACAATTACATCTGCTCCCCCGTGGGGAATCTCTCTTGCCTCAATGCTGCCCACAAAATTAATATCGGGACAATTTTTTAAAAGGGGGAAAGTCTCTTTGACCAGTGCATTTCCCTTTTCTTCCTCTGCGCCAATATTTACAATTGCAACTTTCGGATTCTTGATTTGCAATACATGTTCCATATAAATGGAACCCATTTTTGCAAACTGCACAAGATGGGATGCCCTGGCATCTACATTGGCGCCACAGTCAATCAGCAGGGAAACTCCCTGTTGTGTGGGAATCAACGGCGCCAGCGGCGGACGCTCTACCCCTTTGATTCTGCCAACAATAACTTGTCCTCCTACCAGTATGGCGCCAGAACTTCCTGCAGACACAAAAGCATCCGCCTTCTTTTCCTTGACCAAATTCATGCCTATTACGATAGATGATTTCTTCTTCTTACGAATCGCCATCACTGGCGGCTCTGCTGTCTCAATCACCTCTTCTGCATGTATCACCTCAATCTGCGTCCCCTGGTAAGAATATTTTGCTAGCTCTTGTTCTACCACATCCTGCTGACCAATCAAAAATACTTTGATATCCTGGCGCATCGTAACAGCATCAATTGCCCCTTTTACCATTTCAGTGGGCGCATAATCCCCACCCATGGCGTCTACTGCTACTTTTATCATATCCTGCATATTTTCCTCCTTACGGCTTGCAAACAAGAATACTTTCCTTATTTTGCTAACACCTCTCTAAGAATATACTATAACTAGTAGGATAAATCAATATAAAAATCGTTTTGAATTAGTCATAATTCTTCTCTTCCTCCCTGGCTCGCTCTTCCTCTGTCATATATTTACGAAAAATCCGTTCTAAAATATAACTCTGAACCCAGGAAAAAACTGCTGGCAGCAGTCCCAAAAACAAGGGTATCATATAAATCAACACTGCTATCACCGCCGCCAGAGCCAACATTACAATGGTCATCGGAAGATGTGCCACTACAAGCAAAATGGCATTTTTCATAGATTGTCTTCTAGTATTTTCAAACCGTGCCATAAAAGGAAATAAATAAAAAGCCCATGCCGTCAACACAATCATGCCCACTAAAAACACAACGATCAACGCCCCTAAGACATCTTCATCCTGAACGTAGGCAAACATCACATACCAGTCAATGCCCATGATAGTTCCCAATAGCACAGTCAGCAGCCATACTGGGGTCGTCTGTTTGAAATTATCTTTAAATGCTGTGATATACTCTCGGAAAATATATCCCCGATCAAGGCGCAGCACCTTATAAGCAGTATAATAGAGCGCAGTTGCCGCTGTCCCAATCGTAAAAACAGGGATACAGCTTACCAAAAATAACACACTCAAATAAATACAATCTGTAAATTTGGACAGGGATTTCATAAGCCCGCCTTCTAAGTTAAAAATATTCATCTTTGATTCCTCTTTTTCTGTCTTTTCCTAAATTACCATTTCCAAGTACGCCTATGATTTTTCTTTATATAATTTGAAGATAACTATTTAGAACCTCATGAAAATAGTTACATATGAAGAAAAGCCCCTCCATAATGGAGAGGCTCTCATAATTAATCCTGAGGAATAATCTCTTTCTTGTTATAGCTTCCGCAGTTCTTGCAGACTCTATGGGGCATCATCAGCTCTCCACATTTGCTGCATTTTACCAAAGTCGGAGCAGTCATTTTCCAGTTTGCCCTTCTCTGATCTCTTCTCCCTTTGGAAGATTTATTCTTTGGACATATAGACATGGTCACACCTCCTTAAATTTGTTAAAAATATCCTGGATTGCCGCCATTCTTGGATCAGGTTCTGTCTTTGGACACTGGCACTCTGACAGATTTAAATTCGCGCCGCAGCGCCTGCAGATGCCTTTGCAGTCCTCTCTGCAAAGAACCTTCATTGGCCAACTCACCAAAATTTCTCCAAAAATAAGTTGATCCACATCCAGACTTGTTCCTATTATATAGTTTGATCCTTCCATGCTCTTTTCCTCATCATTTCCGGTAAGATCTAATTCCTTATCTATAACAATGGAAAAAACCTTCTCTACCATCTCTAGGCAGCGGTCACATGGAATTGCAATTGTCACCTCCGTCTGACCTTGAATAAGCAGACGCTTATTGCTCTCATTGGTAAACTTCAGTACAAAAGGTGCTTTTCTGACAATGGGAAACCGCCCTAATTTAGAATCAAAGGACGCAAGTTCCACTTCTGCCTGTCTGGACATTTCCTTGCCCTCACAGGTAATTATGTCAGCTAACTCTACTCTCATGGCAGTCTCCTATCCACACTCGATATATTATACATAGCCACATACAATTTGTCAAGAACAAATAATTTTGAGTTTCCCCATTTTGTAATTTAAAGTGCCAAAAGGTTTCCAGCACAAAGTGATGGAAACACTTTGCACATAAAAGCGCTATGAAAAGCTAGCTTTTCAGACGCTTTTTGTGCAAGATGTCTATGCTGCCAAAGGCAGCAAGACCTTTTGGCACTATAAGATCGGCTGTTATAAAAAATGGGGAAACTCAAACAAATAATTCTTCATATCGGCTGACGAGCGAACTATAACACTATTTTAAAACCAGGCTTTCTGTCTCACGGGCGATCGCCAGCTCCTCATTGGTAGGCAGACAAATCACTGTTACCTTAGAATTTGGTGTGGAGATAATAGTCTCTTCTCCATGTACCTCATTGGCTTTGTCATCCAATTCCACCCCTAAATATCCCAGATAATCACAGATACCCTTTCTGGTATCAGGCCCATTCTCTCCTACGCCTGCGGTAAAACAGATCACATCCACGCCGTTCATTGCAGCAGTATATGCTCCTACATATTTTGCCGCACGATAGATAAATGTATTCAGCGCACGGATGCCTGCATGATCATTTTTCTCTGCTGCTGCCTCCAAATCACGGAAGTCACTGGAAATATGGGAAAGTCCCTGCACACCTGACTTCTTATTTAAGATTTCCATCACACCTTCCAGATCCAAATTCTCCTTATTGGCAATATATTCCATCGCTCCTGGATCAATATCACCGGAACGTGTTCCCATAATCAACCCCTCCAGAGGAGTGAGACCCATAGAAGTATCAATGGATTTTCCATTTTTAACTGCACAGATGGAAGCTCCATTTCCCAGATGGCAGACAATCGTCTTAAGCTCCTCATAGGGCTTGCCGACAATCTCAGCCGCACGCTTGGAAACATAACTGTGGGAAGTACCGTGGAAACCATATCTGCGCACTTTATACTTCTCATAGTAATCATAGTCAATACCATACAGATACGCCTCCTCAGGCATAGTCTGATGGAATGCTGTGTCAAACACGCCCACCATAGGCACATTTGGCATCAATTCCTGACATGCACGGATTCCAATCAGATTTGCTGGATTGTGCAGCGGAGCCAGTTCGTTACATTCCTCAATTACTTTCAGTACTTCTTCGTTTAAAATCGTGGAAGAAGCAAATTTTTCTCCGCCGTGGACTACTCTATGGCCAACAGCTCCAATCTCCTCCAGGCTCTTTAATGCCCCCGTCTTAGGATTTACCAGAGCATCCAACACCATCTGAATGGCTTGTTTATGCGTAGGCATGTCCGCGTCTGTAATTTCCTTCTCGCCGCCTGCCTTCTGGTATACCAGCCTGCCATCAAGACCAATCCTCTCACACAATCCTTTTGCCAGTACTGCCTCTGTATCGGAATCAATTACCTGATATTTCAGGGATGAACTTCCACAGTTGATTACTAATATATTCATTTCTTTTTCTTTCTCCTTTCCCGTGCTCTTCCTAACCGGATTTCGCAATCTTTTTATCCATTATAAACCAATCTTTTTTTGTATACAAGAGGATTTTTATATTTGAGTTTCTTCATTTTGTAATTACTTGTCAATAGAATGCCAAATTTATGTTTCCTACTTCATAGCTCTGTATTGCTGGCCTCACACTTCCATATAATAAGGACAGATATCCTCATATTCTCCACTCTTTAATCGAAAACCCCCTGGAATTGTCCCCAACTGCCGAAAGCCTATTTTTTCATACAAATGCCTTGCAGATGCATTTGAGGCCACCACAGCATTAAACTGCAAAATCCGAAAACCAATTGCATGTGCCTGCTGAATGCAGTCTAATACCAGCTTTTCTCCAATATGCTGCCCTCGCTTCTTTACCGATACTGCATAGCTGGCATTGCAAATATGCCCGCATCTGCCCACATTATTTGGATGCAGAATATACAATCCCAAAATTTCCCCTGTGTCCTTGTCCTGGGCCACACCACAATAACTCTGAGCCGCAAAAAACTCTGCCCCCTCTGCCTCTGTCAGCATTTCCTCCTGCGGAAATGCAATCCCTTCCTCCACTACCTGATTCCAAATATCAATCATAGCAGGAATATCTTTTATTATGTATTCTCTTATGATTACCATATCTAAGCTTCCTTTCCTCTCAATTTTGTTTCAAGATATTGGTTACAAAATCTTAATGTTTTAAATCCGAATCCTATAGAATAGCAATTCAGACCTTTCAAATTTATTTAAAATAGAGATAAATATTTATTTTTATTGCATTATAAAATAATTACATCTTTACTGCAAGCACCAATAAATAATATTAAAACAGAATTAAATTTAATTTTTCTCATATATTCAGCCACTGAATAAATTCTTTCTTATCTGTACAGCTGTATCCTGCGTATCTATAAAAATCCAAGGTTTCCTTTTTCCTGCTTCCATGTGTTGGACAGATACTCCGATTGTTCTGGAATAGATTCTTCATGTAAACACAAATATAAATTTAATATTTGTTCTAAATCTTCTTTCTTGACTTCTCTTACCATAAGTTCCTCCTCTTATATAAAGTTTTAACACAAAATCTATCTACTAATTACATTTAGCTTACTTATCACACTACACCTATATTATAACTTTTATTGAGAGTACCTGCAAGAATATCACTTACAAAATAAATTTATGGAAAATATAATTCCTATTTGCTATTACTCCAGCGGTTAAACGATTGATTTCAACGCTGCAGATGGAAATAAGGCAAGTAAAAACGTTGATATTTAACCGCCGGAGTAATATAATACTTCTTGAAAAACTTTAATGGAGGCGGATTTAATGGGCTTTTGGGTTGGGGACTGGTTGCATAATGCACCAGATACAAAATATAATGCCAATGGAAAACAATCCATCGTCAAGCATTTATGCTTTGGACCTCTTGAAACGCGAATATGGTATAAACTAACAAATGGGCAATACTGCCGCGAAATTCATTTTATTGAGGGGATTCAAGCGGGAGAAAGATTTACCGACTTTATTAGCAAAACTGAAATGCTTGAAGTTATTGAATCTGAAATTGTACTGTGTAAAAAGCACAATGAAACAAACTTAGCCCTTCTATTTCAAGCAGAAAAGGAAAAAATAAATCTGTCATAAATCAAATAATACACACCGTAAAATTTTTTTCGGCAGTGGTCATAAACCGAAAAAATTTGTTCATTATTTTTAATCACCAAAAACAGAAGGAGCGCCTATGAATATTATCGGAATTATCGCTGAATACAACCCTTTCCATCGGGGACATGCCTATCAGATTGAAACATTAAAAAAAATCTGCCATGCAGATTATGTGATCATTGCCATGAGTGGAAATTTTGTACAGCGGGGAGCGCCTGCTCTGATGGATAAATACAGCCGCACAGAGATGGCCTTGCACTGCGGCGCTGATCTGGTGCTGGAACTTCCCACTCTCTTTGCAACTGCCAGCGCGGAAACTTTTGCCCGCGGCGGTGTTTCTCTGCTAAACAGCACTGGCATTGTCACTCATCTGGGCTTTGGAGCTGAAACTGACAATATCAGGATTCTTTCAGAACTTGCGAACCTCCTCTGTTTACAACCAGAACCTTATCGAGAAGCACTGCACAGAGAATTAAAGACAGGCAATTCCTTTCCGGCTGCCCGCGCCAAGGCGCTGGAAACTTATCTGTTATCGCACCCCTCGCCCCTCTCTGAAAACGCAGATTGTTTTTTCAACACCTCTGACAACAATTTGCAAGAAATCCTCGCCAGTCCCAACAATATCCTCGCTCTGGAATACTTAAAAGCCCTGAACACCACTGTCTCCGGCCTGATACCGATTCCCATTTTGCGACAAGGCAATGGTTATCATGACACCACAATCACAGAAGATTTTTGCTCGGCTTCTGCCATTCGCACCTATCTAAAAGGAGAGCCTTATCAGAAAAACACCCCAAACGATTCTGACAATTATTTAGATCCTTCCTGTACTTCTGCTGACTTACTAAAAACTGCCATGCCCTTGGATTCTTATAAAATTTTAAAAGAATATCCTCATCCATTTCTGTTTGAGGATGACTTTTCCACACTACTCCACTATGAACTGCTCTTGGGCGATGTCGATCTCCTTGCAGCCTGGGGTGACAGCTCTCCCGCCTTGGCTCGCCGTCTGCTTCGCGAACGAGAGTATTTTACAAATTGGAGCGAATTTTGCCAACGTATAAAAACAAAAAATATCACTCATACCAGAATAAACCGCCTGTGTCTTCACATGTTGTTAGACATTAAACAGTCAGACTACCAGACATTCCCTGTGCCCTCTTATCTGCGTATTTTAGGATTTCGCAAAACGGCCGGCCCGCTGCTCTCTACACTAAAATCACATAGCAAACTTCCGATTCTTACTGATCCCAAAAAAGCGCGGACACTGCTCTCTACACAGGGACAGAAACTTTGGGAAATTGATCTGCGTGCTGCTGATTTGTATCGTCTGGGACTGACGGCCAAAGGCGACTACAGTATGAAAAGAGAATACCGCCGACAGATAGTTACCCACCCACTGTAAACAAATTTATATCAGTAGACCTACTTCTACTGATATAAATTTGTTTTACTCATCACTTGTAAAAGTGGTAGCGTTCTTTGATGGGATAAAACCCTCTCATAATTACATTCAGCAATCCAGGCAATGGAACTATTTCGATAATGTTCTGCAGTCTCCATTGCTCCTTCTGACAATCTCTGATAGAGTTTCGTGTCTAACAGCAGATGTTCTGTCAAACACGCAAATACTTCTTCCAATTCTAAAGAAAGAAAACCATTTCTGCCATCCTGCACAACATCACTGACACCTGCCGCCTGCACTGCTATAACCGGACTTCCTCCTGCCATCGCCTCTAACAATACAATCCCCTGTGTCTCTGACTTAGAGGCAAACAAGAACAAATCACTTGCACAGTGAAAAGTTGCAATCTGCTCATTGGGCACTATACCCATAAAAGTTACATTACTTTCAAGTCCCATCTGTCTTACCTCCTCCTCAAGCTCCTGGCGCTGAGGTCCATCGCCAATCACTAAAAACTGAAACCTATCCCCCATCTTCTCCTTCAACATCGCAAGAGACCGAAATAAAAATTTAAGATTTTTTTCCGCTGAAAGCCTTGACGCTGTACATAAAAGATATTTTTTCCCATTTCCATATAAATTTCTGATCGCCTCTTTATTCCATTTTTCTTCCGAATGCATTAAAACATAATTCAAATAAGCTTTTTCTGGCAGGCCAGTGGGCATCACTGTGGTATTAACCTCCCATTCTCTCTCTTTTAACATAGTCTGTATCTGATTTGTAGGCACAAACACCAGACTGCATTTCTCAGTAAACCTTCGAATCACCGCCAACACAAGTTGATT
Source organism: Lachnospiraceae bacterium (assembly GCA_910576385.1). Taxonomy (GTDB): domain Bacteria; phylum Bacillota; class Clostridia; order Lachnospirales; family Lachnospiraceae; genus Petralouisia. Next base: position 57,627 of record CAJTIR010000006.1, on the reverse strand, counting down.
TTCAATGAAATCCACCAGCTTATCATCCAGACTGTTGCCACGTTCCTTCAACCAACGATAAGGCTTCCAGTAATGCAGATATTGTTCATATTGTGTATGATATGTAAAAACTACTGGAACATGATACTTTTTTCCGAGATAAAGTGCACGCCATCCAATTAATACTGGATGATGTACATGAATAATATCAAAATTTAACTTTTCGAATGTCCGTTCCATCTCCAAATCTACAGGTTTCATCAGAGGCACATAGCCGCCCGCCTTCTTGTGGAATGCATGGTAACGTATCACAAAAGTCTCCTCCTGTTCATAGCCCTCAAACTGTGGTGCAAATATGTATACCTCATGTCCTCGCTCCCGCAGCCCCTCTGCCAGCCGCTCAACGGCAATCGGCACGCCGCCAACTACCGGTTTATAATTATTAGTCATCATTGCAATTCTCATAAGCAGCCTCCTCTTCTCCTTACCCTAATAACTCAAACACTTTTTCCCCCATCAGATATCCAGCTCCCACAAAGAAAAAGTTCCATACACAGATTCCCAAAGCAGAACTGATGGTATACTTTAGAAAATCAATTCGCAGCACACCAGCCGGAATGGAAATCAAGGTTCTCACCACAGGAATCAATTTACTGATAAAAATCCCCACACAGCCCTTTTGCCGTATCATCTCAAAGTTACGGTCAATAGCTTGCTGCTGCTTAGGAAACTTCTTGACATAGGCATTTAAAAAAACTTTACCTCCGAACCGCCCAAAGAAATATAATATCCAGCTTCCCAACAATCCTGCCGAAACCGACACAATCATTGTTAAAAGAAAACTTAATTTCCCATTTGCAGCCCATATTCCAGCAAGCGGCATAATAACTCCTGCTGGAAATCCAGGTAAATTTAAATATTCCAGCAGCACAATCACAAAAACAGCAATTGCCCCATAATTTTCAAAATATCCGCTAATCATCTCAATACTCATGTCTCTTCTCCTTTCGTATTCATTTCTTTGATAGGCATTTCCTTGAGGATAGTATAACCTTCCATTCTTTCATCTTTCTTGCAAAAAACAAAAGATTTTCTTACGATTTTGTAATATTTTACTTATTATGGTAGAAATTATCCACCATTTAATATAACGAGACAACTTGCTGTTTTACTTCAATGGAAACTTAAAAACCCTTCTCAGAGCAATTCTGCTCTGAGAAGGGTTTTTAACCAAATCATATCCAATCTGATATATTTTGAATTAATATTTACTTTAACTTTTCTAAATCTATCCAGAGTGCTGGGCGGATGCCATAACTTTTCGTAGTCGAAACACCACTGTAATCTATATTGCCGTTCTTAAAAACACGCGCCGCCTGTTTCTTATTTTTTCTGACCGTTCTCAGTAACCATTGATCTATGGTATCATCGCCTACATAATTTATATCGAGATAAATCGTTCCATCTGTCTTTCTGTCTTTGGATTTATCAAAATATTTTTCAGCTTCTTTTACACTGAGTAAAAATATATGATCTTTCGTAGTCTCTCCTTTTTTCGTTCCAAATTTGCGGTCACGAGGGTTTTTCACTTTCATGGAAAGTATCTTATTTTGTTGATCCTCGCTAAATGCCTCCTTAAAAAAAGTTTCATTGAGCCATTTTCGGATCGAAGACTTCTTCCACTCAACAGCCTTATCTTTTGTATGATATGGCTGCTTGTCCAGACAATATTGGCTAATCAGAAGAACTTTATCTTTTTTCTTATCAAGTACCCGCCATTCAATTCCTTCTTTCCCATTATCCAAATTATTATCCTGTTCATACCTTCCAAATGACACAGAATCCCCTATTTTCGCCGAAAGAATCATCTTATAGCGTTCCACATTCATCCGTGCTTCCTCTTTTTGGTCTGCAATCTTGAATTTCTCCGCACTATCCTTATAGTCCTTGATCTCTTCCAACAGCCAACAGGCCTCCCAGTAGTCTTCTTCTTCCATAGCTTTCATCGCCTGCTGATATTTCTGTTCTGGCACAGCTACCTTATAATAAAAAATTGTGCCTGCAAGCGCAACTGCAACAAACGCTGCTATGATAATCCTGCAAATTTTGCGATTCCTCTTCTGCTTCTGAGCTGCAAGCTCCCTCATCCTTTTCCAACGTTCCCGCTCTGCTCGATCTTCTTCCTGTTTGCGTTTGATCTCCTCAATTTCATTCTCACAGTATAATTTCTTCTCACTAACATCTTTCCAATCTGGAATTTCAATAAAAATCTTTATGGCATCTTCTATCATCATAAGCGGCTGCTGATCATAACAACTATACCCATTTTTTGTTATATACGCATGGTATTCTTCCATTATTTCACAGCCTTCCTGATATCGCTCCTCCTTGTAAGCCTGTTCTGCTTTTGCCAGGCACTGCTGCGCTCTTGTGTCTGCATCAGCATAACCGGAGATATCCTGAAATATCTGTGCTATTTCCCTGTATTCACTTTCCTTTGAAGCCTGCTTTTCCCTATCATTTGCCTTCTGATAAATCTTTTTCCTTCGGGCATTCTCCTTTCGTTCTAGAATCTGAGACAGATACCCCTCTACGGTCTCCTTTAGCTGCGGATCTGCAAATCTCAAAATTTTCTGATAGTGATTACAGTTTTTAAAGGACTTATCACAATTTGCCAAATCCTCCTGATGGGAAACATGCAGCTCTGCCATCAGCTTTCCCAGATAAGCCTGACCATTCTCTGGATCCATATCCAGCACTTTTTCACAATATTCATCGGCGCTCGCCCAGTCTCTATCCTCCAAAAATAAAAACACACGCTTTAACAGCGGTGTAATCGCTGTCGTACCTGTGGCTGGTAAAACCGCCTGCGGTTGCTGCTCTCTTTTGTCAACCTCCAAGATCTTCTTGATTCCCCGTATTAAATCTTGCAAAAATCCAAGCTGTGACATATCCTGTGCCTGCAAATGTGAAAACTCTTCTGGCAGATCATAGGGATCCATATCCTTATAAGCAGGAATCAGGATCTTATCTGCCCCGCTCTGAATCAAAGACAGGAATCTTGACCATTCATTTTTTACCCATACTGCATTAAAATATTCCCGCTTTGTGCCCAGTACCACCATAACCTTTGCCGAGTTAAGCGCCGCAAAAATATATGGCTCATAGGCAGAGCCCAACTTATTTTCTAAGGTAATTCTGGCAAAAAAAACTTTAAGCCCCTCTTCGGTCAACTCGTGATAGAGATCATTAGCAAGAACAGAATCCGGTGTTCTATGTCCAAGCTGGTCATTCTCTTTATAACAGATAAATACATCAAAAGGCTCTTCCTGTTGCGAAATATTTAAAATTCCTCTTTGAATCTCATCAATCGTCCTGGCCTCTGCTTCATACACACTGCGCTGATAGCTGTCTGCATACTGCAGCGCCGCCTTATAGTTTTCATCTGCAAATACAGAAGTATATTGGGCACGGTTTACCGTAGGCACCCGTCTATGAGTGGCAGGATCCTCCACATATTCAATTCCGTAACGCCCCAGCACCAATGACCAGTAAGCCTCTGCATCCGTCGTATCTTCATTGAGAATCTGTTCATAGATCGCCATTGCCTTGTCAAATTCATTATTTCTCCGAAAATGATTTGCCCGATCATAGAGATTCTTTTTCTTATCATCGTCCAGTCTGGGCAGCGTCTGTTTGGTGCCGCAATACTCACATTCTGCCACTGTCATTCCAGGCTGAATCGACAATGTGCCGCCGCACATTTTGCACTTAAACATCAGCATACTTCTTTCCCCTTTTCCTTTGGCCTGTCTTTCGTCTCCCAATTCACTCGTCTATATATTAGGAAGACACTAAACTTCTATTTTATGGCCACATTGTAAACAGAATTTTGCACCGTTTGGAAGCTGTGCGCTGCATTCTGGACACTGAGAAACAAGTAGAGCCCCACATTCTACACAGTACTTTCCTTTCACAGTGACCTTGCCGCAGACAGAACAAGTCATTTCCTGATCATTATGATTTTCTACCTTCGCGCCACATTCCAGACAAAATTTTGCCTGTTTTGGAAGTGGTTTTCCACAATTGACACACGGCATTGCTGCATAAACCGGCGGCTCAGACACCTGATCTGCAGGATTAAGAACATTGCCCATCATATTGCCAACCATGCCGCCCACTGCACCGCCAACGCCTGCCATAGTTCCAACTCCTAGTCCCAAATTGGTAAACTGGCCTGCCGCCTGATTCTGTGCTACCTCTGAAGCCACATCAAATCCTCGCTCCTGCTGGTATGTATAACCTTCCTGAGCCCGCTTTGTGGCCATTGCCTGAGATTCAATCACCATCTGCTGTGCCTGCGTCTGCTGGTCAATAATCCCCACCTGCTGACGCAGCTTGGCCTCAGCCACCTCAGAATACTGGCGAAAATGCAGTTCTTTGAATTTTTCATATTGGACGTCTCCATCTGGCTTCAAAATCGCCGTCACAAAAAAGCGTTCCAGAGAAATGCCATAATCTGCAAAATCTCCGGTCAGCATTTTCTTTAATTCCTCAGAAAACTCTGTCAGGTTTTCATCAATCTCAAAAATACTGACAGCATTCTCCTTCATAAACCGAGCGATATAAGTTTTCACCCGCGTCATCAAAAAGGCCCGAAAATGATTTATTAACTGTTGCTGTCCCAATGTATGCTCTGTCCCCACCAGCTTCAGCAACAGCTCTTTAGAATCTGCCACACGCAAACTCATTTCCCCGCACGCGCCAATTGAAATTGGAAAACCATAAGTTGGTTCTATGTACTGGACTTTGCTGTCTGTTCCCCACTTCAGAGCCATCTGCTCTGTTTTATTGATAAAATAAACCTCACAATGAAACGGCGATTGATCCCCTGTCAGGCGGTTTAAGAGCCTGCCCAACAGTGGAATATTCTGACTGTCCAGCGTATATCTGCCTGCTGGAAATAAATCTAACGCCTGACCATCCCGAAAAAAGATCGCTTCCTGAGATTCATGTACAATCAATTGAGAAAACATATTAAAATCTTCGCTGGGATGCTTCCATATAAAAGTACTGTTATCTCCCTCATATTTAATAATATCTGCAATCTGTGCCATAGATAAACCTCCTAACAACGGAACACAGCGTTACTTCTTAGTGATGGAACAAACGAATCCCTGTAAAGCACATCGCCATATGATATTTATTGCAAGTAGCAATCACATGATCATCACGGATAGAACCACCTGGTTCTGCGACATAGACTACACCGCTTTTATGAGCGCGCTCAATATTGTCACCAAAGGGGAAGAATGCATCGGAACCGAGAGCCACATCTGTCATCTGATCAAGCCATGCACGTTTCTCCTCCCTGGTAAATACTTCTGGTTTTACCTTAAAAATCTTCTCCCAGGCGCCATCTGCCAATACATCCATATAATCTTCTCCAATATAGAGATCAATCGAATTATCACGGTCTGCACGTCCAATCCCGTCCACAAACTGTAAATTCAATACCTTTGGCGCCTGACGCAGAAACCAGTTGTCTGCCTTTTGACCTGCAAGACGGGTACAATGGATCCGTGACTGCTGGCCAGCGCCAATGCCAATGGCCTGCCCGCCCTTTGCATAACAGACAGAATTAGACTGCGTATATTTGAGGGTAATCATGGCAATTGCCAAATCAATCTTAGCAGATTCTGGAATCTGCTGATTTTCTGTGACTACATTGCCAAAGAAATTGTCATCAATTTTTAATTCATTTCTGCCCTGCTCAAAGCTAATGCCAAACACTTCCTTGCGCTCAATAGGATTCGGCACATAATTTGGATCAATCTCAATTACATTATAATTGCCTTTCTTCTTGGCCTTTAAGATCTCCAAAGCCTCTGGTTCATAGCCTGGGGCAATCACACCGTCTGAAACTTCACGTTTGATAATCTTTGCCGTTGCCACATCGCAGATATCAGACAAAGCGATAAAATCTCCAAACGAAGACATTCTGTCCGCTCCTCTGGCTCTTGCATATGCGTTGGCAAGCGGCGTAAACTCCAAATCCATATCATCTACCCAGTAAATCTTCTTCTCTACGTCTGTCATTGGCAGACCAACGGCTGCCCCAGCCGGAGAAACATGTTTAAAAGAAGTTGCCGCTGCAAGCCCAGTAGCACCCTTTAATTCCTTTACAAGCTGCCAGCCATTGAATGCATCTAAAAAATTGATATAACCTGGTTTTCCATTCAACACTTTAATGGGAAGCTCCCCACTTTCCATATAGATTCTGGAAGGTTTCTGATTTGGGTTACATCCATATTTCAATTCTAATTCCTGCATAACTTGCACCAAGCCTCAAGCGAAAATGCAAGCATTTTCATTTGAGGCGCAAACACAAAGAGTGAAAGATGCGTGTTTGCATTTTGTCCTTTCTTCTTTTTTTCTTTCACCCTTTACCTCCATCTCACTGATTCTTATTGACAATCCTTGTCTGATATTTTCCAGTCTCAATTTCAATATATCTTACAAACAAAGATACCTTATTCTCCTGATTCAAACTATCCCAGATCTTCTCAGTAAAAGCATCAATATCTCCATCTATCTCCACCAACTTTGGTTCACCTTCAAAACTAGGCAACGGATTGCCATCCCCCATATAAGTATGAATAAAATGACCTTCACCATTCAATGGATTTTCATAGGCAAATGTATAACGGCTGCAGGCTTCTGGATTTCCATGATTGCTCTTTAAAATGGACAGAGCATAATTATAGGAACCATTTTCCAAATGCATGATTCCAGAAATCCTTGGTGTATAGTTGGGAGCATCTGGCTCAAATTCTCTGGTACGCAGCGCCTGCTCAAAAGTCTGCTGCTTATCCATCAATTCATAAATCGTATCTGTCTGATCTCCATTCGTTACAATCGTCTTATTACCCAGTACACGTACTGGAGCATAAATAATTAAACTGGGATCACTCAGCTTAGACGGATCAAATGCCTGGGTGCGAATTCCTTCCCCTTCCTCCACAAAAATACGGTTCCTGCTGTTTTCACTTCTTCCCATAATAAAATAAGCAGTCACCGCATATTTTCCATCCCCAGATTTTCCAATTACAATTCCTCTTCCGGGATAAGAATTCCCTTTTAATTCTGTTTCCAATGATACACTATTCACACTATTTCCTCCTTTGTTATAATTTAAAGATAACGATTCAGACCCCCAAGACGCAGAATGCCAATTAAGCTGTCATACGTCTCTGATAAGACTTTTGTCTATGCAGGCTGTACCTAAACTCTGTAAAAAAATTGATAGAATTTTATTATCCAAAACGCCACCGGCGTTTTGACGGCGGTGGCGTTCATGAACAGACCTTGAACTATTTATTTCTGTTCTAGAGCCTCTTTTCTCTTATCCATAAGATTGTCAATTGCACTTACTAATTTACCAATCTCCGGTTTTGTGAGCTGTGCATCTGCGCCCAGCATCTCTCCTTTACGTCTCATTTCTTCATTTACCAGAGAGGAGAAAATAATCACAGGAATATGTTTTAAATCATCATCTTCTTTGATCAGCTTTGTCAAACGGTGTCCATCCATCAAAGGCATCTCAATATCTGTGATCACCATATGTACCTTCTCATCCAAATCTCCCTCTTTGCGGTATTCACAAAGTTTGTCCCAAGCTTCCTGACCATTGCTGTTGATATTTAACTTCACATAGCCAGCTTTCTTCAGACAGTCTGTAATCAACTTACACAACAAAGGAGAATCCTCTGCAATCATAATTGGAGCATCGCTTCTGTTGCGCTCCTCCAGTCCCTCAATATCAGAGACTTGAAGCCCAGTTTCTGGACTGATGTCAGTAACAATCTTCTCAAAATCCAAAATAACAATTAATCGATCCTCTAGCTTAATCACTCCGGTAGACACGCCGCTCTCTTGTACATTGATGGTAGAATCCGGCTTAATAATATCAGCCCAGGAAAGTCTGTGGATTCCACAAACTTCATCCACATGGAACGCAATATTCAATTTATTGAAATTAGTAATAATAAACAATCCATCTATGTTTACCTCTGGAAGACCCAGACAATTACGCAGATTAATCACTGTAATCATCGTATCACGCGGCATAAATATACCTTCCACGCTGGGATGCGCATTCGGAATCGGAGTAACTGGCTGATAAGTTAGTATCTCCCTAATTTTTGCAACATTAATTCCGTAATGATGCCCAGCCAAGGTAAATTCCAATACCTCCAGCTCGTTTGTGCCATTCTCTAAAAGAATATTTGTATCCATAATTTGTCACTCTCTCCTCTCCGGTATATTTCCGTTTCTATTCAGCTATTCTATTATAGCATATACTTTCTGAAAAATACATAATATTTTTTTATTTACCACATTTTATTTTAACTTGATCTGATTTGTTTTCTGGTTCATCTGAACACTAAGTTGTATAGAAGAAATACTTTCTGCTGTTTTTTCCGGCACTTCAAACAGCAAAACAGCGGTATCTGTCTGGCCTGGCTCTAGCTTTCCCACATAGGTGGAGAGATCGTTTGACAGAATTGTCACTTCATTTTTAACCCCTGCCCCCTGATTCAACTTTAAGGTAAATATTGGCTGTTTTGTCAACAAGTCACAGTCCACCGCCTGGCTTCCAGTATTTGTGATATTCATATTCATAATCAAAAAAGTATTGCCCGCTGCCGCATCCAAAGAAAAATACTCTCCCTGCTTATAACTGCTGCTGACGGAATAATCCTTATATGAAACTTCCACTCCTGACACTGCCAACGCCTCTGATAAAGTAAGCTGCCCAGCCTCCTCTGTCTGTGCTGTATCTTTTTCTTTATTGTCTTCCTTTTTATCCTTGGAATCTGTTTCCTCCTTCTTATTCTTCTCCTCGGACTCTGTTTTCTTCTCCTCTTTCTTCTCTTCCGGCTCCTGCTCCTCTTCCTGCTCTTCCTCTTCTTCTGGATATAACGCTGTCATACCCTCCTGTTGATAACTATTGTGCTTTGCAAGGGTTCCAGCAGAATATTGGATCACAATGGCCTCCTCACTCTCTGTCAAAGGCGCCATCTCTTCTCCACAACCGGTAAGAAGCACTGCTGCCGCAATCAGTACTGTTCCCTTTTTAATGGCTCTTCTCATAAGTCCGTCTCCTTTTCCTATAACTACTGCTATTTTACCATTATTTATTCCTAAGGGCAACTATATTTTCCTTATGCCCCAAAAATTACCTGCTCCTACTGTCCAGTTCAAACCAAAAGGTGACTCCGTTTTCCTCATTTCTGACGCCGCACTGCCGATGAAAAGAATCCATAATTGCCTTTACAATTGACAATCCAATGCCATTCCCGCCATATTCCCGCGTTCTAGCCTTATCTACCTTATAAAATTTATCCCAGATATGGGAAAGTTCTTGTTCTGGAATCTGATTTCCAGTATTAAACACCTCCACCCTTACCGTCTCTTCTCCAGGAATTACTGTGACCGAAATTTGTTTTTCTCCCGCTGCATAATGAATCGCATTACTAATATAATTGGTAAGTACCTGCTCTGTCTTAAACTCATCTGCCCATACATATTCCGGCTCCTGGCCATACACGGTAAGATCAATCTGGTTCTGTTCTCTGAGAATGGCTGTGGCATTGATCACTCCCTGAATTACTTCCATCACATCAAAATGCTCAAACACCACATGGTCGCAGCCTGACTCCAATTGATTCAAAGTCAAAAGATTTTTTACAAGCTGATTCATCTTATCCGCTTCATCTATAATAACTTCACAATAAAAGTCACGGCTTGCCTGGTCGTCATTGATGCATTCCTGCAGCCCTTCTGCATAGCCTTGAATCAGGGCAATCGGCGTTTTCAGCTCATGAGATACATTGGATATAAATTCTTTGCGCATCTTGTCAATTTCTGTCTTTTTCTCAATATCAATCTTTAATTCATTATTGGCACTTTTGAGCTCAGAAATCGTTTTTTCTAAGGTTTCCGACATTTGATTCATATGTTCACCTAAGAGGTCAATCTCATTTTTCCCCTTACTCTGAAACTTGACATCAAATTCCAAATCTGTCATCCGCCTGGAAATCGCTGCGAGCTGCAGGATTGGATTGGTAATTTTTTTTGTCACCATATAAATAATCACTGCACACATAATTACAGCAATTACCCCTACATAGCTGAGAAAACGATTGGCAATCGCTACACTCTCCTTGATACTCTCCACCGCCGAGCGCATCAATATCATATTTCCATTCTGTAAGTTGCCCCAAAGTACCAGATAATCCGATTGCAGCCTGTTATCTATCGTCTTCTCCACAGTGTATTGCTGTGTACTTTCCAAAATCTTGGTATGCTGATTTTGGGTATGAAAAATCAACTCCAAAAACTGCACCAACATCCGCTCATCGTCTCCGACATTGGTATACATAATCGTTCGGTCAGAACTGATAATCATCATACTAATATTGCTGTTGGTACTCTGCTTTTCTAAGCGGATTAGAAAATCTTCATCATCTGTCCTCCCTTTTGCACTCTCCTGATCTACCATCTCAAAGAGATCCAACAATATTTTCTGTTTGTGTTCCACATAATAAGATTCCAAAAGCGTCGTATTAATAAACCAGCACAGTAGCACGGTTCCGGCCACTATGCTGATCATAATCATTGTAATTTTTTTGGTAATGGAATATTTCATACTTCCACCTCGAACTTATAGCCCATGCCCCAGATGGTCTTGATATAATCTCCCTTGCCACCCAGCTTATTGCGCAGCTTCTTGACATGGGTATCAATCGTTCTGGCATCTCCAAAATAGTCATAATTCCAGACATGATTTAAGATTTTTTCCCTGGAAAGGGCAATGCCCTTATTCTCGATAAAATAGGTCAGCAGTTCAAATTCCTTATAGCTTAATTCTAACTCTCTGCCATCGACAAGTACCTGATGTCCAAGCTTGTCTATGGAAATTCCGCCGATCTCTATCACCTCTTCTTCAGATTTTCCAGTACGCCGCAAGATTGCCTCCACTCTGGCCACCAAAATCTTAGGACTAAAGGGCTTGGAAATGTATTCGTCTGCTCCAATACTAAACCCCTGTAATTCATCACTCTCTTCTCCCTTAGCCGTCAGCATAATAATGGGAACCTTAGAATTATCTCTGATTTCTCTGCATACATCCCAGCCATTAATTTTAGGCATCATCACATCTAGAATTACCAGCGCAATATCCTTTTGCTCATAGAATTTATTCAGAGCATCCTCTCCATCCTCTGCCTCGACAACCTCATAATCCTGCTTGACCAGAAAATCCCGCACCAATTTGCGCATCCGGCTCTCATCATCCACTACAAGTACTTTTAGCTTCTCCATTCTCTTCACACCTTCCGCCCTGCCGCAGAACCTCCGGCAAAGACAATTTTTTCTTTTCACAACAATAACATATAATTATGTTAAATCTGTGAAACGATTTTCGATTCAAGAACGCTTTCACTATTCTTTGTCCTTGAGAAGCTGCTCTCTGTTTTCCAGTTCTGCCTCCCACATCTCATATTTCTCAATAATTCGATTCTCATAATTGAGAATATTAGGATTTTGATCCATGAAAGTAATTGCCACCATGCCCGCTGCCACAAGAAACAGAAACAAACTCCCCAACAAGCTAAAATATAAATGTTTACGGCTCTGCTTGGTACGCTCTTCCGCGCGTCTGCGCCTGAAATCCAAATCCCGCTCCTTGCGTTTTGATTCTTCCAGTTTCTCCACATACCAATCCAAAGTCCCCTCCTCCATTGGCGGCGTTTTGGGCTCTTGTAACTGTTTTTCCTGAAATAACTTATTTGCGGCATCTGCACTCTGCTGTGCTTGAACAGATTCTTTTATCTGGTTTGCACTCTGCTGTGCTTGAACGGATTCTTTTTTCTGACCTTCACTTTGCTGTACTGTGGATGACTCTTTTTGCTGCTCCCAATTTTGCTGACTCTGAATTAATTCTTCACTTGCTTGCTCGCTCTGATGTCCTTGATTATCTCCACTCTCTGCCACCTGTGTCTGCTCAAAAAAGGACTGCATTCTCTCAAATACTTCGATTGGCTCAATCTCCTCCTCTGCCAGTTCTGGCTCCACCAAAAGATAATCTTGCAATTCTTTTAAATACATCATACCTACAGGCGTCTCAAATACCTGCTCAGCCAGCAGCTTATGATACATCTCCAACACCATGTGAGGATTTTCCATATCGAGTCTTTCTCTGACATATTTAATGCCCTCAACCTCCTGGCAGGCAGCCTGTGCCATTCGTTCATCCGTAAATAGAAATCCCTCCACAACCATCTTAAAATTGTCCATCTTCTCCTCCTCTCAGAAAACAGGAGCATCTTCCTAATTCCTATATTTGTAAAGCGTGCCTGAAAAAAATCTTTCAGACACGCTCTAATTCTCCAAAAATAACTAGTACACTAGCTTTGTGCAATATGTAACATCTGCTCCATATCTGATATCAACTCTCTAGAATATTCTCCTGCTTCTCTGCAAATCTGTTGTGCCTTTGCATAATCTTCATCAAACAATGCCTGGATTGCCTGTGCTCCATATCCGTGAAATTTCTTATGCTTCTCGCCAAGCGCATCCCAAATGACACGAATCTCTGGATTTCGCGGCGTAATAGAATAATAGAAATGCCCAAATCCACACTTGGAGGAATCTAACTGCAGAGGTACAATCACCTGTTCCTGAACCATTTTTTCCAGATTTCGAATCCAATTCTGATGTGCTGTAATCGCATTCTGCATATAAGAAGCAAATTCCAAATTCTCCAGATGGAAAAATGCATCATTTGTCATATTTCCCATCTGTTTTAACACTTCATCTAACGTTCCCTCAATCTCCACTACTGGTTCCGCCGCCTTGGTAAGCTCATCTCCAATCTGGTGCATAAACTCTGTGCTGCTTGTCAATTGATTTTCCATCTCTGCCATTGTACTGCTGATTTCTTCACTGACTGCCGCCAGGGATGTGACAGACTGGCTGACTTCCGATACACGATTCTGATTTTCATCATTTATCTTCCATACATTGCCGATTTTTTCAGTCATGCTCCCAAGCGCCTCAATGGTATTGGTTGTGCTGGTAGCACTTTTTTGTGAGGCGTTCTCAATCCCTTCCACAAATTCTCCCATACTGCCAGTCAATTTCTGTGTCTCTTCTGCCAGAGAACGAATCTCATCTGCTACCACCGCAAACCCCCGGCCTGCCCGGCCTGCTCTTGCAGCCTCAATGGACGCATTTAATGCCAGAAGATTGGTCTGGCGGGAGATAGATTCAATTCCTGCAATTACATCATTCATATGATTGATTACTTCCAAAAGATGATCCATATCGCTGCGCATTTCTTTGGAAACCTCAATAGCACGGCCGGAAAGATCTCGGATTGCTGTCAGCTCTCCCTGGCCAGTCTCGATCTTGCGATACACTTCCTCTGTATCCTCAGAAACCTTAATAATCGTATTTGTCAATTCCTCAAGAGAATTATTGCCTGCCGCACCCCCATTTGTGCCAAAAATAACCTCTGTAGCCCTGGCAACATTGCGGGATATATCAAAAATTTTATCCTTCTCATGCTGTAGCATCAAATCAAGAGAGCTAATCTGCATCACAGCTTTGATGTTTTTTTCAAAAATCTGAGCAAATTGTTCCCTTCCTTGTACTAATCTTTGATAAATACCATTCAATTCTGGATTTCCAGAATAATCAGCCTGTTTCAGCTCTGACACTGATTTTACCAGTTTATTCTTTGTCATTCCAATCCCCATTTTATAAACCTCGCTTTTTCTAAGTATATCGCCTTTCTATATTATATGCTTATTATTTATTGTTTTTCGGTATATGTCAATATTATTTGTAATTTGAGTTACCCCATTTTGTAATTCAAAGTGCCAAAAGGTTTCCAGCACAAAGTGATGGAAACACTTTGCACATAAAAGCGCTATGGAAAGCTAGCTTTCCAGATGCTTTTTGTGCAAATGTCTATGCTGCCAAAGGCAGCAAGACCTTTTGGCACTATAATATTGGCTATTATACAAAATGGGAAAACTCAAATATTTGTAACTATTCAGAATACTGTAAAAATGAAAAATTAGGATTTTTCATTTATTTGAAAGCGCCCGATTTTTCATTTCTGTAAGGATGATCATTCCCCCAGCCGCAGACAAAAGTCTCTTTAGAGGCTTATGGCAGCTCTATGTATTAAAAGTTATGAATAGTACATTATTTTTACATACTTAAAAACATAAAGGGCAGACGAGACTCCCGCTCTTCTGCCCTCTTTCTGCAATTGCTATTCCAATTGTACTCCAAATCAAACGTTCCCGCACAATTGCTCAAATTCAATCCCAGCTAAATGGAGCTGAGGGGAATCGAACCCCTGTCCGAAAGTCAATTCACTATGGCATCTCCCATTACAGTCATTAGTTTATCATTCCCTCTGTCGAACGCCTAATGACAGGCTTACGATTTCAGTAGCTTCATTCTACGCCCATATGCGCAAAGCTTTGCATATGTCGTTTCCCACATCGTCGAAGCCGGTTTCTTAAACTGTGGGTGGTCTAAGGCCGACTGCTGCAACTAGGCAGCGATAGCTAAATTGTCTTCAGCGTTTATATTTATTTTTCCCGTTTTAAGGCGGTCAGGAGCCGCCAATGGCTTCCATAGCTGCACAACCCCCGTCGAAACCAGTACAACCCCTGGTTTAAACTACTGTTATACAACGTCGGTTCATTATAGCAATATCTATCCATTCTGTCAAGTTATTTTGGAGATCTATTTTTAAATTCCAATACTTACCTCCTCTCCCGCAGGACGATCCCTCCTGCCAGCAGCAAAAACGCAACCGGCAGCATCAGCGCTGCAAAATCATAAGATCCTTTCATCATCTGGAACAGGGCAAATTTCCCCAAATATTTGGAGCCTCCTATATTTACCATAAAATAGAGCACAGAAACCATATATCCCAAAATCACCTGATTGGTAATGCCGCTCACAAAAAAGCCAATACTTCCCAAAAAGAAAATTTCAGCAAACGAACCAAGCCATAGGCTGCCCACAGAAAACACACTGCCGCCCTGCCTCATCAAAAATACAAACACTGTGACAATCGCCATAAGCAGCACAATAGCCTCCAAAACCCGAATCAAATATAACTGCCACAGAGGAGTTGCTTTGGAGCGCTCCAACAGCCAAATCTCTCGATTCTGTTCTGGCATAAACAATGGAGTCAACAGCAAAATACCCGTAAAAGCAATATACATTTCCATTACCTTGGCGGCCTGGGAAGCATCCAGATTGCGAAAACTCACAAAAAATCCAGACATAACACAAAACAATACTGTGAGCAGAATATGAGGTGCGTATTGTCTGCGGATAAAACTACCTCCTGCGTTTAAATATCTTTCCATAAATGGTTTCTCCTTCCCTGCGCTTTTTCTCATAGATCACAATAGTGAGCACAAACATTACCAATGACAAAATAAGATAAAACCCTCTATTCCACAATAACTCCTGCCTCTGCTGCCAGAACGCTGTGGTATCTCCCAAGGTATTCCATCTGGCTATCAAATTCCAGCCAAAACTGCCCTTTAATGTCATCGAACTGAATAAACTGGCAATCGCCCAAAATACCTGCACAAAAATAGAAATCACATTTTCGGTAAGCTCTGTAAGAAAAAATGCTGCCGCAAGCACAACCATAATTTCTGGCAGCAGCCAAATACAACTGTATTTTAAAAATGCCAGCAAATCTGGAGCAACGCCTATTGTCCTGGCATGATATTGATACGGCATCTGCATAATCAATAATGTAATGATCACGGGCAAAAATGCCATACATACATTGGCTAGATATCGGCTGCCAATGATCTTTGCAGTAGAAAGCTTGTGTGCATACACTACCTGCACCACCTGTGCCCGCTTATCTCTAAGACAACGTGTTACTCCCAGAAATATCGGCAGTATCGCTAAGACAATCCCTGCATAATCACAAAAAAGCCTCGCTATCGCTCCAGTGATCCTGTCTTTGGTACAGATGGCCTCAAACTCTTCCACTGCCTGTTCATAAGTCCCAGGCACGGAGACACCCTGTGACCATTTTTCCTTTTGATAAGAACTTCCTGCCCCCACCAAACGACAGATTTCTTCCATATGTTCACAAAATTCTGCATAGCTTAAATCATCTCTTGGAAAAACAGAAAAGGTAACTTGTGCCTGCATTGCACCCTCCATACTGCTCTGGTCATAGCTGTTAAAATGCTCTGTTATCTCCCCTGTCACCTGCTGCCAGTTCTTCCCTGTACACTCCTCCACAATCGCTTTGACCTTCTCTAATTCTGTTTCATTCAAAATAACACCCTTATAAAATCCCATAGGATAAGTTGCATAAGAATTACGTTCTGTTTCTAGTACCAATTCTGCCAGCATTTTTCCCATAATATCAGATTCCTTCTGACTGTTTGTCATCCCATAATTCTCCTGCCCTGGCTGTGGCCGCTGCAAATTTTCTGTGATATCTCCGCCAAGCTGACTGGAGAGAAACAGTACAAATACTACCACATAGATATAGTAGACCATGCTTTTTAAAATCTGCTTACACTCTTTGATCAACAATGTCCCAAACATACTTACACCCCCTATTCTCTGCCCTTAGAGGCAGAAGTATGATTCATCAGGTACATATAGGCGTCCTCCACATCTGGCTCTGCTTGTTTCGCTTCCCGCATGGGAGCTTGATCAGCAATCAATTTAATATTTGCAGTGCTGCCATTGGTGAGAATGCCTGTCACCAGAAATTTTTCCTGCATCATCGGAAGCTCCAGCGTAGAGACTTCTAGTGTATACACTTTCCCCCGCACTGCCTGCAAAAGCTCTGAAACAGTTCCTCGAAATAAAATTTCTCCCAAATTTAAAACGGCAATATTTTCACAAGTTGCCTCGATATCCCCCACAATATGCGTTGATAAAATCACAATCCGGTCTTTGGCAATCTCACAGAGAAGATTGCGGAAACGCACACGCTCCTCGGGATCCAATCCAGCAGTTGGTTCATCCACAACAATTATTTTCGGATTATGAATAATTGCCTGCGCAATGCCCAGTCTGCGCTTCATACCGCCAGACATTGCTTTTACCTTTGTCTTGTGCTGATCATTCAAGTTTACTTTCTCTAACATTTGCGGCACCAAAATCGCCCGTTTTTTCTTTTCTATCCCTGACAATACCGCAAGATAGTCCAACGCTTCATACGCTCCCATGTTTCCATACATAGAGAAATCCTGCGGCAGATAACCAATCATCTTCCTGACCTGGCCGCACTGCTCCACTGGAATGCCGCAGAGCCGCACTTGGCCGCCGCTCTTTTTTGTCAATGTAGTGAGAACCTTCATCAAGGTAGTCTTTCCCGCTCCGTTCGGTCCCAAAAGCCCAAACATCCCTTGTTCTATCTGTAAGTCCACGTGCTTTAATGCCTGTTTTTTTCCAAAATTCTTAGATAAATCCTTAATCTCAATCGTAATGCCCATATGATCATCCTCTCTTTTCTATTGAAAATACCTTATCATTGATTCCATGAATTAAGGTATTTCTAAATTTTTAGAATAAAATAACTATTCAGCCCCCCAAACTACCGTCATGTCAGCAAAGCGGTTCTGAATAGTTACAATATAAAGTAAATTTATCTATGAATTTCCTATAAAATTAACTTAATAAAAAAGATTCTCTTAATATTTCTTGCGTAGCAGCAGAAGATTTTCCATAAAATCTGTCTGAAGACTATACTATTTATCGCGTTGTACACCCACTATAAGTGTGGCTGCGCTAATGGCTCCTTGCAGGACACTGTTTTGCAAGGTGAGATTACCGCCGTGATTTTCACAGAGCATTCTACAAATCGACAAGCCAATTCCAAAATGCTCCATACTGTTTTCCTCCTCGCTGAAATATGCCTCCATACCACTGCGCAGTGCCTTTTTAGAAAAACCAGGCCCATCATCTTTGATATAGAGCGTAAACGACC
Source organism: Lachnospiraceae bacterium (assembly GCA_910576385.1). Classification (GTDB taxonomy): domain Bacteria; phylum Bacillota; class Clostridia; order Lachnospirales; family Lachnospiraceae; genus Petralouisia. The sequence continues at coordinate 39,572 of CAJTIR010000006.1, read as the reverse complement.
TTCCTTGCAATGTAATTTCTATCTGCACGCAATTTCTGGCAAAGCGCAGTGCATTGCTCAACAGATTTTCAAATACCTCTGTGATAAGATTCTTATCCAACAGCAATTTTTGTTCTGGTATCTCTGTATGAAGGCAGATTTCTTTTTCTGTACTTTGTTTTAGTCCCTGTATCACCGCATTCAGCTCCCCAATAATCTCTGATACCTGATACCACTTGCTGCAAAGCTCCCATTTTTCAATATTCTGAATGGTAGTCATTGTGGTAGAAAAGCGAAACAACCGTTCCTCCTGCTGATGCATCGTGTTTAGCTTCTCCAACAACAATTCTTCCGTCACTCTGCCCTTGGGAACATATTTCTGTAAAAATTCTGTATAGCCGCGTATCACAGTCAGTGGCGTACGGATATCATGGGCAAACGCAGCATTGATTTTTCGCTGCTGTTCCTGCTGCCTCCACTGATCTTTTCTTTGATTGAGCATGTTTTTTCGCATCTGTTCCATCTCTTCACAGAGTTTTCCCACCTCATCTTCACTATGCCAGGAAATCTCATGACTATAATCTCCCATATTGATATAATTCAGACCCTGCGCAATTGCTGTCAATGCAGGTTTGACCTTTTTATCAAGAAAAATTTTTCCCACCAGACAAAAACAGATCAATGTATAAATATAAAGGCAATAAACATATAAAAAATTGACTAATTCCAAAATCCATTTTTCTTTACCGCTCACATTCTGCCGACTCCACCCACTCCATCCACCCCATGTGTGATAAATCATTGGAATAGTCTGATGGCGCGTTGAGAATACTTCCAACCATGCTTGACATACATTTCGGGTAATCCAGTACAAAGTTCCCACGCCAAGCATTCCAATGCACAAATAACACACCAATGACATTACCAGAGATTTCTTCTTTAGATACCTTCGAAATTGTTCTATTTTTTCTTCTAACCAATCCATTTATAACCCACGCCCCAAACTGTCTCAATATGTTTTGTATTTTTATCTATTTTCTGGCGAATCCTGCGCACATGCTCTGCAATAATTGAAGCGTCCGCCTCCCCGTCAAATCCCCGTACGCGCTCATAAATCTGTTCTTTCTCAAACACCTGTCCGCTGTGGGTAATTAACAATTCCACAATAGAAAACTCTGTCTTTGTCAGTCCGATATCTTTGCCCTCCAACAGTACCTGACGTCCTGAAAAATCTATGGTAAGATCTTTACTTATATAAATATTACTGTTTGTCTGCCGGCGCTCCTCGCGTCGCAGATGTGCCTCCAGGCGTGCCAGCATCTCCTCCATGCCAAAAGGCTTAATAATATAGTCGTCTCCGCCTGACTTAAAGCCATTGACCCTGTCCTGTTCCTCTGTCCGCGCAGTCAGAAATAAGATCGGACAATCTACATAATCGCGAATTTTCTCACAGACTGTATAACCATCCATATCTGGCATATTGACATCCAAAAGAATCAAATCTGGCTGATGCTTTAAATTCTCCATCGCCTCCATGCCGTTTTTGGCTGTATAAACCAGATACTTTTCCATCTCCAGGGATTCCTTTAACAGACTGCGAATATCTGGCTCATCATCCACCACAAGAATTTTTTTCATCGCTTTCTCCTTCCAAATATTTGAAACTGGCCCAACAGCCAGTGCTCAAAGTGCGGTACTGACTTTCCAGAAACCTGATAAATCTGAAATAATTTCTTCATTGCCACGGCCGCTTATCCTCTTGTGATACGCATACATGATTTTTAAAAGCTCATCCTCACTCATCTCACCAAGCTTCACACATGCTTCCGCCTCTGTAGGACAGCGTTTGGTTGTAAAGATTATCCCCATATCAAGATGCCTCAAATCATGGTAGCCTTACTATAACAAATGTCTGTCTCTTCCTCCACAGGAAAATCAAAATTATCAATTATCCACACACAAGAATTTGCCGCCCATTTTTATACCCATATTGAGGAGAAAGAAAAATACATTTCTACGAAAACTAGCATTTACTATACCAATACCCCAGCCGTTAAAATAAAAAATCCAAATGCAAAGCCCCTTTTTATGTACCCAGATTCTGCCACTGCTAACAGATTTGATTCTACAAACGTAAATTATCGAAATATGAAAGCTTACACAGAACAAGAACGCTTTATTTTTGGTCTATATCCGTATCTGAAAGACCATGCCGATTCTTTAAAATATCGTTTTAACTGCAGAGCCTGCTGTGAAAAAAATGTCAGTATCGCTATTTCAATTCTTCGTTCTATATAATAACAGCGTAACAGCCAATAAAACTACTACGCTTAAAAGTCTAACTTTTGGGGTGCATCTCACGTAGACCCTGCCTTTCATAGTATTATCTATGTAATCATCGCGTTCTCTTTGAACGCATTTATAATATGCACCAATTTAATCTGCTCATCACGTGTAAAAATCATACTAAACTTAAATGGCCTGTCAAATGGCGCTTTCATCAAATCCAACACATCTTTCACATATCCATTTTCAACCACATAATCCACCACTTGGTTAATAAAGTATATCTGCTCAGCATTCGGTCTTTCCTCAGCAATAAAGGAAGAAAAAGCTGCATATGCAGATTCTCTGTCCATCTTTGCAATTTTGCGGATTAGGATTCCAAAAGGTGAATCATTATAATTATTTTCATACTCTTCTTTTGTCCCCAATTCCTTTGTGAAAATACGTTCCAGTTCTTTATAATCGTCCTGTGCAATTGGTTCGTTGTATATCAATTTTTTAATCGCTGGGTGTTGCTTATGCGTTTCAATATATTCATGAACCTTTTTTCTATAATCCTCAAAATTATCCGTAGACATACTAAATTCTCTGCCTTCTGTCCGATAGAGTATTTCATCTTTAAAATCAACATAATGAATTTTTATACTCTCAGACGACAGAAATTTCATAATATCCCGCAGCTCTTTCCTTGTCTTTTCAAATTTTAAAATGTCTTTTTCGTTCCAGTACTGTTCCGACTGGATTTCTCGCAGTTTTGGGATTTTTTCTTTTACTTCTGGAATTGCTGCACATTCTGTCAACAATGTTTTAGTATTTTTCTGTATGTGGTTCTTGATTCTGTTCAAGTTCCTGTTTTTTTCAAGTGCCGACAAAATCAAACCATACATAGAATTATCAAAATTAACCGCATTTTCATCCGTTTCACAAGAACTTATCAGAGCGGCTAAATGTTCTATAATGTCCTCCTTGTCTGCATCCGTCATACATTCAAAACACTTTTCATCTTTGTATTTTTCCACATACCGAAGTTTCAGTTTCACTTCTATTCTCTCTGGATTTAAACTACAGATTCCCTCTTGGACATCCTTTACTAATTCACTTCTGAATTCTTGATACTCATCAGCCGCATATTCTGCATTCTGCAATAATTTGACAATGCGTACTTTCTTTATAAAAATCTCCGTTACAGGAGACAGGATAACTCTCACTTCTTTGCCCTTGGGGTGTTCATCAAAATATTGAAAATTTCTCACATAATCAAAAATATAAAATTCCTTCTTATGGTTTCCACTCCCAAATAAATTTTCACACAAGCGTGTACCCCTGCCTATCATCTGATCGAACTTAATTCGGCTGTATACTTTCTTGGCAAATACAAGATTTACAAGCTCTGGCACATCAATACCCGTCTCAAGCATATCAACAGTGATTGTGATAAACGGCATACCATCTGCCTTTTTAAAATCTTTTAAATTTTTATCTGCATATGGTTCATCACAGATAACCAATTTACAAAACTGCCCTCTATACTCTGGATATAACTGATCAAATCTTTCAACCAGAAATTGTGCATGTTTTTTGGTCTGTGCAAAGATGATTGATTTTCCTACATGATTCCCATTTTTGTGTCTGATTCCATTGTTCATCAAGTCGCTAATCATCTGATCAGCAGTATCTTTATTGAATATATATTTATTGATTCTCTCAGGCGGAATCCTCTCAGGCGTCTCTCCTTCCTCTGTAAATTCATCCTCATAGTATTCCCGCTCTTTATCATCCATTTCCTGTGGCTTTAGCCCTTCCTCTGGTATCTTTGTGCTTGTTTCTATTAAATAAAATGGTACAAGTACATGATCTGACTGAACTGCTTCCTCATACTCATATACATCTGTGGGCATATGATTCTTCATTTCAAAAAAATCATAGGTAGATTGATGTACTGTATTCTTTGGCGTAGCTGTTAAACCCAATTTACAAGCATCAAAGTATGCAAAAATAGCCCTATATTTATGAAAGATACTTCTATGTGCCTCATCCACCACAATCAGGTCAAAATGACCTGGTGAAAAAAATTTGCTCCCATCCTCATTTAATTCCGTATCAATTGCATTGAGAATCGTTGGATATGTCGAAAATATAAATCTAGCATTACGCCCTTTTCGATTCTTTACCAGATTACAAGTAGTTGTATGTGGTAGGTATCTTTGAAATGCCTCATTCGCCTGCTCCACAAGGGCTTTCCGATCTGCCAAAAAGAGCATTGTCGTAATATGCTCTCCCCTTGTCAGAACATCTACAATGGAAGCAGCCGTTCTTGTCTTTCCGGTACCTGTCGCCATAACCAAAAGACAATTTCTATTCCCTTTTTCGTAATTCTCACAGCATTTTGATACTGCACGAAGCTGATAATGCCTGTTTGTTATATTTTCATCAATTCTAATAGCGTTAAGCGGCTTACGGTTATAACGCCTCTCTATCATCTTATCCAGATCGCAGCGCTGAAATATACCGCTGACCATCCTGGGCACTCCCATCATGTCATCCCATAAATATGTTTCAAAACCATTTGTATAGAATATAATAGGCCGAAATCCCTGCATATTCTGAATACAATTTGCATAGAGTTCACTCTGGTTTTTTCCTTTTTGGGCAGACACAGAAGTTTTCTTTGCCTCAATGACAGCAATAATTTTTCCAGTGTCGCCCCATATGACATAATCTGCAAACCCTGTACCAGAAGCATTCGGCATCCCCACAACAGGGTACTCCGTCTCAATACAATTTCTCTTTTCAGTCTGACTAAATGTATAGCCATTATATTTCAAATCAGCATCGATATACCGTTTACGGGTTTCCCATTCCGCCATATTATCATCATAAGAATATATTCGCTGCTGCTCATGAATTTTCTTGGCTTCTGTCCTCTCCTGGCTCAACTGTGCATTAATGCGCAGTAGTTCCTGAATCTGCTTGTCCTTTTCATCAACAATTTTATCAGCATTTTTTTGTATATCCTGAATCACACGCGTATACTCTGCCTCTATTCTTTTGCTTTCAGCATTCTCATTCGGAATCATGTTGGCATGAAATGTTCTCTCTGTATACTCCTGGCCATAACAATACTCGATCCATTGTACAAAATCGAATAAAATATTCAGAGAAAGGATAGCATCTTCTTTTGAAAGAACTTTTGCGGTATGTACAGACATATTACCATTCTTTACAACATACTGAAATCTTCTCCACAAATTATAATCCATCAAGGATGGAAAACCATTATTATGTAATAAAGCCTGTAAACCATCTTCCCTAGGTTTTAAGAGTGTCTCATCCGTAGAGTATACCCACTTCACGCAAAGTTCTAACGCCTTGCGGGACGCCACAGCGCTCATCACAGGAGAAGTAGACAGAACATTCTCGGCGTCAATGCACGCCGGCCCAAAAAGAGCGTATTCTGTTTTTCCTTTTAAATATGAAAAATTCGTATTCATCATTTACATTCCCTCTTTAAAATTATACTGGCACAAATTAGTAGATTCAAACATTGTTATTACTTACCCAAAATATTTTTGCATAAGGCTGTCAAATAAAGTTTGCGTCTGTTCTAGTCTTTTTTGTTCTTCTGATTTTAATTTTTCTACTTGGTGGACGAAAGCGGCAAATTGATGCTGCATCTCTATTGGCGGCAGCATAATATCAAGTTTTTTTAACATCGCAATAGACAAATACGCTACTGTTGATCCTGCTTGAAGATTTGCAATCTGTTTTTGTATACCTGGCATAGCAAATAAGTGAGCGATATACAAGCTTGTTACATTTTCGTCCATTTCGGAAAGCCAACTGATCATTCCGTCTTGAAAGTAAAAATTATCCGTTCTCTTAACAATATAACATTTCCCAAGTGTTCCTCTTGAAGTTACAAGAATATCACCAAATTCAGGAACTAATCCTTGTTCATGTAATTCAGTATATTTTTCAAACGGAATAAATAATTCAGATGTTTCTCTCCCTTTGTCAATCCGTTCATTCAAATCAGATATTCTCAAAAAGGGGATTCCTGCAGTACTTTGTTCACTTTGGTAAATCCGTTTGCTGGAACCCACCTTACACAATTTACTCAACTTGAACACCGGAAGATTTTTTGTGTTATACTCAGGATCTCCAAACATCTCCACAAATCGAGAGTTAATAAGTTCATCTAACTTTTGCAATCCCTTTCTTTGATTCTTTATAAGTTCAGAAATCAAATCTAATTTCTCTGCAATCGAATCTTGTTGTTCAAGTGGAGGCACAGATATTATTATCTTCTTCAATCCTGCGTTGGTAATTGCTTTTTGTGTGGCACCCGAACAATTCTTGTCCTTTTGCTTCAAGAACATATCTGACATAAGCAAGTGATATAAACAGTTCTGATTAATAATCGTTTCTATAGGTTTAATGGCACAAAAACCTGTAGAGTATATGTATTGTTCACTTACATCATCTATTAAAACTGTTTTTTTCGTCGCTTGCATCTTTGCAAATAGAAGAGTGCCAGCCTCCACTACAAGGTTAGCTCTTGACGGTTTTTCATCATATGATACAATCTCGACTTTTGTTTCATCAATCATATTTTTCTCTACTGCACCTGTACTGATATAATGTTTTTCGCCTTCAAATGATGGGCAGGCACTACCCACCACCTCTACACAATCTGTAAACTTGTAAATTTCCATCTATTCATCCCCACAACTCCAAATTTATTCATCGTTCTCTTTACTAAGCAGCTCTTTGATGGCATTTATTTGTTCGCCAATTCTATTATGGCGTTCTTCAATATCCGCAATGATTTCACTTGTAGGCGGATACTCTGTTGCCACATACTCAATCTCTTTATATTTATTGATTGATAAATCATAACTGTTTTTTACAATCTCGTCCTTCTTTACAAAGAAACTTTGCTCTGTCCTGCTTCGCTCCTTCTCTCCCTCAAGATTATGGAATCTCTGTATAATATCGGGAATATCATTTTCAGAAATAGGTTGTCTCTTATCATCCAGGCTATATCCGTCTGCTTTCATGTCATAAAACCATACATGATCTGTACCTCCAGAATTTGTCTTCGTAAAGACCAAAATAGCTGTCGATACACCCGCATATGGTTTAAAGACGCCAGAAGGAAGAGAAATAACAGCTTCAAGATACTGGTTTTCCACTAATTCCTTTCTAAGACTTTTATGTGCATTGGAAGCTCCAAACAAAACCCCATCCGGCACAATGCAAGCGCATCTTCCACCAATCTTGAGCATTTCTATAAACAACCCCACAAAGAGTAATTCCGATTTCGTTGTGTTCGTAATTCCTTTTAGCTTATCGCTAATATTTTCTTTGTTCAACGTCCCTTTAAATGGAGGATTTGCCAGAATTAAGTGAAATTTCTCCTCTTCATGGTAATCTTTTGACACGCTATCCCGCTTCTCTATCTTAGGATTGCTGACAGAATGCAGCATCAAATTCATACATGATAATCTGCACATTGTCGCATCTGTATCATATCCTGTGAATAATTCAGTTTGATAATATTTCCACTGTTCCTCTGACATTTTTCTTTCGTAATGCTCACGTATATATTCAGCACATGAAATCAAAAATCCAGCGGTTCCACAAGCAGGATCGCATATCAGCATGTCTACCGTCGGCTGCATAAGGTTTACCATCAAGTCTCTGATCTGCTTCGGTGTTCGAAACGCCCCAAGTCTGCCAGCCGAATTTAATTTTGCAAGCATATGTTCATACAGATCCCCTTGCATATCTAAGCCCTTTATATCGTGTTCAAATAAATCATCCAATCCCGAGACTACTTTCTGTAATGCCAGTGGTTCATTAATTTTAAATATTGCATCTGCTAGAAAACGCGAAAAAGAAGAGTTCTTATCTCTATTCACCGATTTAATAAAAGGAAATACCTTCTGAGAAAAAACAGCATGGAGCTGTCTTGCTTCTAGTTTTCTAAAATTTCTCCAACGTAATGACTGTTCATCATCGGATTCACCAAACAAATGCTCTTGGCTTTTTCCAGATAATAATTCTGAAGTTTCAATATCTGCTTCCATTTCATCCAACTGTTTTGCAAACATAAGATATGTTAGCTGCTCTATTACTTCTGTTGGTTGTGATACGCCGCCTGCTATCACATCCAGCCATATTTGTTCTATTTTATTTTTTGCACTCTCTGGTAACATATTTACTCCTCCGCCTATAAGCACTATTTTCTATTATTTAATTCTTTTATTCTGATTTTATTCAAGGATTTTCTAGTTCTTTACATCTGATGGCATCATCCAACATTCTTCCTTCTTTCTATTATATTAGAGTAAAAGAATAGTTTCAAGTAACTTTACTCTGACATTTGACAATATAATCCAGTAGAGAAGATTTTCTTCCCCTACTCGCTGTGTGCGGGGCGCATACTGCGTAAGCAGTAAATTTCCTTATGCGCCTCTGTGCAGAATAAAGCGGACAAGTCCGCATCAACTCCCTAAATCCCTCATTCATGAGGGACTTGGACGGTTTGCTGCGCCGAGTGCAGTCGCTTTAGCGACTAATACCCCATGCACGAATGCGCATAATTGTTTTTTATCTTATAGGAAAGACACTTTCACGCATCAGCGTAACAAGGTCTTTCTTCCTATAAGATAAAAAAAGGATATCAAAGGATTACATTTCCCTTGATACCCTTATTTTACTGTATTTTCTAACGATCAGATTTTTGCACGTTTCTTATTATTTATAACATACAATCTTCCCAAAATCCGGTTTGAGGGACGCCCCGCCAACTAATCCGCCGTCAATATCTGGTTTTGCAAACAGTTCTGCTGCATTTCCAGCATTGACAGAACCGCCATATTGAATGCGAATGGCCTCAGCAGTCGCTTCGTCATACACCTCTTTGATACATGCACGAATTGCAGCACATACTTCTTCTGCCTGATCAGAAGTAGCCGTCTCACCTGTACCGATCGCCCAGATCGGCTCGTAAGCAATCACTGCGCCCTTTGCCTGATCTGCAGTCACATTCTGGAAAGCAATCTTAATCTGCATACGAATCCAATCAATATAGATTCCCTGTTTCCTCTGTGTCAAAGATTCTCCGCAGCAGATAATCGGAGTAATACCATGCTCAAATGCCTTTAACACTTTCTTGTTTACAGTCTCGTCTGTCTCTGCAAAATATTCTCTTCTCTCAGAATGTCCCAATACGACATATTTTACACCAGCGTCTGCCAGCATATTAGGAGCGATCTCTCCAGTATAAGCGCCGCTCTCCTCGAAATACATATTCTCAGCACCAATCTGAATATTGGAGCCTTTTGCAGCCTCCATCGCTGGAATAATATCAATTGCGGGCACGCAAAATACTACATCAACCTCATCATTTGCCACCAACGGCTTTAATTCATTTACCAGAGCCACTGCCTCACTGGGGGTTTTATTCATTTTCCAGTTCCCTGCAATAATTTTCTTTCTAGCCATAATTTCACCAAGTTCCGATGTATCTCACCGGCGAAAACTCCCACTTCTAAAAATGGTGCGTAAACAACTTTGTCTCAGTGGGAGTTAGGTCTCCGACTGAGATAAAGCCTCCGGCGGATTGCAGGGGTGCGGAATTGTTTTTGTCAGCAAAGCTGACCCGCACCCCGCAACAAGAACGCCGATGGCGTTCTTGAATTTCAATCGAAACGCAAACTGAAAGGGTGAAAGATGTGTTCGCACATTTTCCTTTCTTTTATTTTTCTCTCACCCTTGTTTATAATATTACATAGTTATTTAGATCTCTAAGCCATACGCATACCAACTTAGCGGATTCATTATGATCTTACTTATTTGTTGCTGCTGCAACGCCAGGAAGCTCTTTTCCTTCCAAGAACTCCAGAGAAGCCCCGCCGCCAGTGGAGATATGGCTCATCTTCTCGCCAAATCCTAACTGATTAACTGCTGCCGCGGAATCTCCGCCGCCAATAATCGTAGTTGCATCTGTCTCTGCCAATGCTTTGGCTACGGCAATCGTTCCCTCTGCAAGAGTCGGATTCTCAAATACACCCATAGGTCCATTCCATACTACTGTCTTTGCAGATTTTACAGCTTCTGCAAACATTGCTGCTGTCTTTGGTCCAATATCACAGCCTTCACGATCTGCCGGCATATTCTCAGAATCACATACAATTACTTCTACTGGGGCATCAATTGGATTTGGGAAATCTGTAATGGTGGCAGAATCTACTGGCAACAATAATTTTTTGCCCAGTTTATCTGCTTTTGCAAGCATCTCTTTGCAGTAGTCTAACTTAGTGTCATCCACCAAAGATTTTCCAATCTCAAATCCCTGTGCTTTTAAGAAGGTGTATGCCATACCGCCGCCAATAATCAAGGTATCACATTTCTCTAACAGGTTGGAAATTACATTCAGTTTATCAGCAACCTTTGCGCCGCCCAAAATTGCCACAAATGGCCTGACTGGATTTTCAACTGCGTTTCCTAAGAAATCAATCTCTTTCTGCATTAAGTAACCAACTGCTGCTGTCTCTACCAATTCAGAGACGCCAACATTTGAACAATGTGCTCTATGTGCTGTTCCAAATGCATCATTTACAAAAATATCACACAGAGAAGCCAAATCTTTGGAGAATGCCTCGCCATTCTTGGTTTCTTCTGCTCTATAACGAGTATTTTCCAATAATACAATCTCGCCGTCCTTCATAGCTTCCACTGCTGCCTTTGCATTAGGTCCAACCACCTCAGGATCTGCAGCAAATTTTACTTCCTGCCCTAACAGTTCGGAAAGTCTTTTTGCAACTGGAGCTAAAGATAACTCTGGTTTTGGCTCTCCCTTAGGTTTGCCAAGATGAGAACAAAGAATTACCTTCCCACCGTCAGCTACTAACTTTTTGATTGTCGGAAGAGCTGCAACCAAACGGTTTTCATCTGTAATGCTGCCATCTTTCAGCGGCACATTAAAATCACATCTGCACAATACACGTTTTCCACTTACATTGATATCATCTACTGAAACTTTATTTAAAGACATATTAATTCCCTCCTGAAAATTTTTTAAGAAAAAAACAAAGGTCCGGTCCTCAAAAGACCGGACCCTTGTTGAGTCTTATCCGCACCTTAGGGCTTGTCCCTACTTGGAGCTTATGCTAATTCACTGAAATATTTGATTGTACGAACCATCTGGCTGGTGTAGCTGTTCTCATTGTCATACCAAGAAACAACCTGTACTTCATATAAATCATCAGATACTTTGGAAACCATAGTCTGGGTAGCATCGAACAGAGAACCAAATCTCATTCCTACGATATCAGAAGAAACAATTTCATCCTCATTGTAGCCGAAAGATTCATTTGCTGCTGCCTTCATAGCTGCATTGATTCCGTCAACTGTTACATCTGCACCCTTAACAACTGCTGTCAAGATGGTAGTAGAACCTGTTGGGGTTGGTACACGCTGTGCAGAACCGATCAGCTTACCATTTAACTCTGGAATAACAAGACCGATAGCCTTAGCTGCACCTGTGCTGTTTGGAACGATATTCACTGCTGCTGCACGAGATCTTCTCAGATCGCCTTTTCTCTGAGGTCCGTCCAATGTCATCTGATCTCCTGTATATGCATGGATGGTACACATAATACCAGACTGGATTGCTGCATATTTGTTCAGAGCATCTGCCATTGGCGCCAAGCAGTTTGTAGTACAAGAAGCTGCAGAGATGATAGTATCTTCTGCCTTCAATGTCTCATGGTTTGTATTGAACACGATGGTTGGAAGGTCGTTGCCTGCTGGAGCAGAGATTACAACCTTACGAGCGCCAGCATTGATGTGAGCCTGAGCCTTATCCTTGGAGGTATAGAATCCAGAGCACTCCAGAACAACGTCAACTTTTAACTCTCCCCAAGGACAGTTATTTGCATCTGGGAACGCATAGATCTTAATCTCTTTTCCATCAACTGTAATGGAATCTTCGCCTGCTGTTACTTTATCTGCTAATTCATATTTTCCCTGAGAAGAGTCATACTTTAACAGATGTGCTAACATTTTAGGGCTTGTTAAGTCATTGATTGCTACTACTTCGTATCCCTCTGCCCCAAACATCTGTCTGAAAGCCAAGCGTCCGATACGTCCGAAACCATTGATTGCTACTCTTACTGACATGATAATTCCTCCTAATTTTGAATGAATTTATATTTCTTTGGATATATTACCCAATCTAGTTACATTTTAACTAATCTCAGGAAAAAATTCAAGGGGCTTTTTCGATTTTTTAACAACAGTTCGGCCATAGTCGACATTATGGACGATTGCTGTTTACATAAATGGAAAATGATATAATCTATGTCCCAAACAGTCAATAAAGTTTTGCGGTACAAACTGTTGACAAACGAAACTTTCTATGCTATGCTTGTCTCAGAAACAATCAATAGAGTAATGCGGTACATGAAAGGAGAATGACTATGGCCAGACCTGGTTATTTATCTGTCTATGCAGATCAGCGCACACAAAGTATTTTTGATGAATTTGTAAAACTGAAGGGCATCAGCAAATCAACAGCCCTCACAGAGATGATGGAAATCTATATGTTGGCTCAAGACGAAGATCTCTATCTGACATTAAAAAAGAAATCTTTACACAGTGATTATGCCAGAGATCTCTTATTACAGCGGGAAGATATTTCTCCCTTTAACGATTTTATCATTATGAAACTTGGGACATCTTTTACCATCGACGAGGAAGAACTGAACGGAGAAGAAATTGTGCAAGCTTATGCCAGAATGATCGAGAAATATGGTTATTCGTGGTTTAGCACGATCAGCCTTCACTCTGGGATGGCAGAACAGAAAATCAAGTTTTACAAAAACGCCATCCAAAAGGGTGAAACGGTTAAAATTTTATTTGTCATTGGTATGGGTATCAATGAGATCCGCTACTCAGCCACGATCGCCGAAATCGAATCTCAACGAGAGGAATTTACTTGTCCTGGGGATCCAAAGACTATTCCAGAAGAATTTGGACCCGATGAAACTGGAAAAATCTGGTTTAAACTCACCGATTTAAAAGAAGAAAACAACATAAAAGCGGATATGCTGAAATTCCGAAATGGCGATGGCAGCGTAAAAAGAGCGATCACCAAATCCCAATTTCATTTTGGATATGCATATCTGCCAATTAACGAAAACGTTGAATAAGGAGGTTCGCTATGCTTTGGGACACACATATGCACACACATTTCTCTGGTGACAGCGAGGCAGACACTTTTGAGATGGCACAGGCGTCCATAAATGCGGGCCTTGAGGGAATTTGTTTTACAGACCATATGGATTTAGATTACCTGGATGAAGCGCCAGAAAAGTACCTGATTGATTTTCCTGCTTATTTTAAGGAGATGCAGAGCATACAGAGGCAATTGAAAGATAAATTCCCCATATGCATCGGTGTAGAACTGGGATTACAGCCCCATCTTGGACAAGAATTATCAGAAATTGCAGATAATTACCCTTTTGATTTTATCATTGGCTCTTCTCACATGGTACATGGCATAGATCCCTATTACCCAGAATATTACCAGGGAAGAAGTGAAGATCAGGCATACCGAGAATATTTTGAATCCATTCTTGAAAATCTGGCTGTCTTTGACTGTTTTGATGTATATGGACACATTGACTATGTGGTACGCTATGGACCAAACAGAAATCAATATTATACTTATGAGAAATTCGCTGATCTGCTGGATGAAATACTGCGCGCTATAATCCAAAAGGGCAAAGGGATTGAGATCAATACTGGCGGTTTTAAATATGGGCTTGGACATCCCAATCCCACAGAAGCAGTCTTAAGACGCTATCGCGAACTGGGCGGAGAAATTATTACCATTGGCGCTGACGCCCATAAACCAGAGCATGTGGCATATGATTTCCAGAAAGTGCCTGACATCTTACAGGAGGCTGGCTTTAAATACTATACCGTATTTCAAGCGCGAAAACCGATTTTTTATAAACTCTATTAAAGTATCAAAAGGTTTACTTTCGCTTGAGAACAACCGCAAGGACAATAAATGGCCTACTGGATGCAATAATTTTTTACAACATAGGAAATATAAAGCATTTTCCAATAATTAAAGAAGAATCCTTGAACCGTGAGACAACACAGTTCAAGGATTCTTCCTTTTATCAAAACTATTTTACAGAAGCTGCCGCAGGAAGACCTGCCTTTTTAAATAATGCCTTATATTTCTTGACTTTCTTATTCGGTACGTCAATCTTGGCCTTTTTTGCAATCCCCTTACATGCAAGCTTCCCGACCGTTTTTAATTTATTGGACTTTAAGGTTACTGTCTTAAGCTTTGAATCTTGATAGAATGCTTTACTGCCAATCTCTGTAATTCCTGTCCCCATAGTCACAGAGATCAATTGTTTGTCAGAGGCAAATGCAGAAGCGCCAATCTTTAAAACACTGTTGCCAATCACAACTTTTTTCAGCTTTTTATGATTGTAAAAAGCTTTTGCACCAATACTTGTAACTTTAAACTTATAGCCATTGATCGTTATCGTCTCTGGAATCTTTACAGAAGTATACGTTTTCTTTGCCGGTTTTGTCAAGGCAACTGTGCCATTCTTTGCCGCCGATTTGGTCACTTTATAATAGAATTTTCCAACCTTGCAGACAGTACCTTTCTTCGGCACGCTTGCCTTTTTCACAGTCACGACGGCCTTATCACATTTGGATTTATCCAATGTGGAAGCTGCTTTTACAGTGACCTTTGCGGCCGTCTCATTTGCGGCTACCGTAAGAAGACCCTTACTGCTGATCGTGGTCTTGCTGCTCTTATTGCCTTCTACACTCCAAGTCACAGTACTTGGAGCATTATTCTTGCCTGTCACTTTGGCCTGGAACTGCTTGGTCTTTCCAACCTGCACGGTTGCTGTCCTGGGCGTTACACTGACACTTTCCACTTCTGGATTCTGGGTTTTCGCAATCACAGTCACAAATACCTGGGCATACACGGACTCATCTCTCTTAGAAACAGCTTTTATCTTCAGTTTCTGCGCTGTCTCATCTTGGCCAATCTTTAAGAATCCCGTCTGACTAATCGTGGTCTTGCTGCTCTTATTGCCCTCGATACTCCAGACTACATTCTCAGTTTCTTCTCCCTCTGCCGTAAATTGCTGGCTCGCTCCTGCCTCAAGCTGCAGCGTAATGCAGATAATCCCCAATTCCGGTTCCTGTGTATCATCCTTGGTGACAGTAACTTCTGCCTCATCATATTTGGTTGGGTCTTCTGTGGAGGCGGCTCTCACAAAAAGCTTGCTCCCTGCTTCATCCTCCGCCACGTGCAAGAGTCCATCTGTACTGATTTTTGTTTTGTCACTGCTATTTCCAGACACACTCCAGTCCACGGTCTCTGCTGCGCCATTTTTTACGCTTACATCTGCTTTGAACCGCTGACTCTTTCCAGTCTGTACCGTTGCTGTCTTGGGCGTTACACTGACGCTTTCCACTTCTGGCGTACCCTCTGAGGGGCTGGAATTACCCACTGCCTCCACGTTCCATAACTGAAGTTTAGAGTCACTGGCTGCTTTCTGTACTGCTTTTGCCGCCGGATTTTCTGATTCCAAGGTCAAATACAATCCTGTCTTAGCATTTTTAAATTTCACATACTCGCCGCTTTGTTCTTGAATCCAATTTTGATCTTCCCCGCCAGTGTACGGCCAGATAATCAGGCGTTCCCCCTCATTGGAGTTTCCGCCATTTACAGCGATCACGCTAAAACTCTTAATATTTACCAGCTTTACGGTATCTGTGTCTCCCACTTTACTGGATTCTAAATACCATTTCTGATTGGCCTGGCCGCTGTAATCCCAGGAAATAACATTGGCAAGAGATTTCACACCTCCGCCCTCCACACAGAGCGCCTGCCCTGTCTTAGCATTCTGTATGGACACAATTTTGTCCTCTGCGATCGTCTCTGACATATCCTTCTCATTTCCAGTCAGTGGCGTCCCCTGTGTGGTAAAGGTACTAATAGAATATGCTGGAAGCTCTGCGCTTACTTTACGTCCATTGAAATTAATATCCACATTCTTTGTCTGATCGCTGCCATTCTTTACTAAAAGGGCGATGGTTCCGTCCAGATTACGGAAAGCAATCTCACGCAGCTCTTTAGAATATACGGAATCTGCTTCCTGATCAGAATCTTGTGTCAGCTCATAGGGCATATCATAAGTGCCGCCGCTCTCAATTCTGCGTGCCCCCGCTTTCACCGCATCCGTGTAATGCTTTGTCTCATAAAATTGAGGGTTGACAGTATATTTTTTTGTTGTCTCATTTACTGTAATTGGTGCATTTTGATGCCAGGGATTTTCTGCGGTGTTATTTCCGCCTGGATTTACACCATCCCATTCCAAAACCATATTCCAGAGGTTATAGGCTGAAATACCATTTGACAGATACATCCACATTTCATCAAACTGATATTGTGCATACTGCCAGTTATTATTGCCGTCTCCGCACATGGTCTCGGACTGCATCATTCCCAAATCAAATCCTGTATGATACAAAGAACGCGCCTTGTTGTAAGACCACCACTGAAAATTGATTCCAGAGATATATTTTCTGGCATCCTGATCATTCAGTGTGGGATCGATCAGACTGTCATCTGAATTGGTGAAAGTCCCCAGATAAATCTGTACGCCTAATTCCTTCATTTCCGGCCCCAGATAGCCCTTGATAAAATCTCGCAGCTGTTCACCTGTCCAAACACAAGAAGCATATGCCGTCCACATTGTCGGCTCATTCTGCGGCGATACCATATAGATATCAATCCCTTCTGCTTCGTATGCCTCAATAAATTTTCGGAAATACTTGGCATATGCAGCCATATTTTCTGGCGTACTGTCAAAATAACCAGCAATCAGACTATTCCACGCAGAACCATCCTCTGCCTTTTTCATCCAAGCAGGCGGAGACCAGGGAGAAGCCCATAATTTCAAATTAGGTTGACGCTCAAGCGCTGCCTTGATATAGGGAATCAATTTTTCCTGATCTCTGGCAATGGAGAAGTGTTCCATCTCATAATCATCTTCGGTATCATTGAGTGAATATAAATCCATCGCATAGTCACTAGAGCCTATTGGTATTCTTCCCATTGTCAGATGAAGGCCCTCTGGCTCATCTGGTTTAAACAACAGATCTAAAATATGATTCCGCTCTGCTTCTGTGAGCTGCATCAACTTATCCCAGCCACGCTCATTAAAGCAGCCGCCCCAGACATTCTCTGCCATCTGCTGATAAGTAATAGTTTCATCCACATCAATATAGAGTTCACTGTGGTTATTCTCATCCCAATCTGTACTCTTCAAAGTGCCCTTATCCTGCAAATATTTTCCATCCTCGGACAAAACCCAGCTCACATCGCCTTCCTGTGGCGGATCCACTGGTTTTTCTGGTATCATAACTGTCACGGCTGCTTGATCAAATTTACTCTCATCCTCCGTGGAAACAGCCTTTATGGTCAGAGTTTTAGCCGTTTCACTATCTGCAACTGTCAACAACCCTGCTGTACTGACTGTTGTAGTTTTGCTTTTATTGCCGCTGACGCTCCAGGTTACAGTCTGGGCGGCGCCATTTTTTACACTTACTTCTGCGGTAAACTGCTGTGTTTTTCCAGCTTCTACCGTTGCCGTCTTTGGTGTCACACTTACGGATTCTACCATCGGATCTGTACTCTCTGTTGCTGTCAATGTCACTTCTGCCTCGCCATATTTGGTCACATCCTCCGTGGAAACCGCCTTTACTGTAATCTTCTCTGCCGTTTCCTCTTCTGCCACAGTCAGCAATCCTTTCTCACTGATTGTAGTGCCACTATTATGATTTCCGCTGACGTTCCAGGCTACAGTCTCTTTTGCTCCGCCCTTTACTTCCACTTTCGCAGTAAACTGCCTGGTAGTTCCATATTGTACATTTGCTGTCTTAGGCGTCACATCTACAGACACTACTTCAGTCGCTGCTTTCTCTATCGTCACAGTTGCTTTTGCTATTTTACCTGTGTCAAAGGTAGAGGCAGCCCTGACAGTCAACGTGGAAGCTGTCTCGTCCGCTGCTACCGTCAAAAGACCCGTTCTGCTGATTCCTGTACCGACACTCTGACTGCCTTCCAATTCCCAGTTTACGGTTTCCGGCGCCCCGCTTCCGCCTGTCACTGCGGCGGTAAACTGCTGGCTGTTTCCAGTCTGCATGGTAAGATTTCCAGGGGTAATGCTGACAGAATCTATTATCGGAGCATCAACAGAAGCCTTTTCTACCTTCCAAGACTTATCATCTTTGCCCTCTTCCCAACTCCATAAAATCGCTGGATTCGGATTGATACTGGCATTGATCGCCATATAAAGTTCCGTGCCTGCTTTTTTAAACCTTACATACCCATCCCCTGTATCTTCCATCACCCAGTTTTGGCTGACATCATCACTTTCTGGCTGAATCGTCACTTGATCTAATTGATTTCCACCGGCTGAGGCCACATTAAAACTTTTCAAATTTACCAACTTTACTAAATGATTTGTCTCGTCCACAGTTTTGATATACCATTTCTGGTTCATCTCGCCGCTGTAATTATAGCGCAGTACCTGCGCTCCCGTTTTCGCACCTCCATCATTGATACACAGCCCTAATTCTGCACTATTTGCTCCTGGTACTTTATTTATAAGTTTGACAATATTTTCCTGAGAAATCTTCTCTGTCATATCTGTCTCAGTGCCAGTCAACGGTGTTCCCTGTGCTGTAAAAGTATGTATAGAATGTGCTGGAAGCTTTGCACTGACTTTTCGTCCATTGAAATTGATATCCACATTTTTGACATCATCACTGCCATTTTTTACTAACAAAGATATCGTTCCATCTGAATTTCGGAAAGCAATCTCACGCAGAGGGGCACAATATACCGAATCCTCCTGCTTATCTGAATTTTCAGAAAGCGTATAGGGCATATCGTAAGTTCCGCCGCTCTCAATTCTGCGTGCCCCAGGTTTTACCGCATCTGTAAAATGTTTGGTCTCATAATACTGCGGATTGATACTATACTGTTTTGTTGTCTCATTTACCGTAATCGGTGCATTCTGGTGCCAGGGATTTGGGGCGGTATTGTTTCCGCCTGGGCTTACCCCATTCCATTCCAAAACCATATTCCACAGATTATAGGCTGAGATACCGTTAGACAGATACATCCACATCAAATCAAACTGGTTTTCTGCATACTGCCAGTTATTATTTCCATCTCCGCACATAGTTTCTGACTGCATCATCCCCTGAGGAAAACCAGTTCGGTACAAAGCACGGGCACTGTTATAAGACCACCATTGAAAATTGATACCAGAGATATATTTTCTTGCCTCTACATCATTTAACGTCGGATCCATCAATTTATCATTGGAATCTGTAAAAGTTCCCAGATAAATCTGTACGCCAAGTTCCTGCATCCTGGGCCCTAAATAATCGCGAATAAAATCCCGAAGCTGTTCTCCAGACCAAACACAGGAAGAATATGGTGTATTCATGGTCGGCTCATTCTGTGGAGAAACCATATAAATTTCAATACCTTCCGCATCATAGGCTTCAATAAATTTACAAAAATACTGTGCATATGTCTCCATATTTTGTGGCGTATATTCAATAAAACCACCATTTTTCTGATCGACTGTGTGCGGAACACCTTTGTCTGTCTGCTTCATCCACCAAGGCGGAGACCAGGGCGACGCCCAAATCTTTAAATTCGGCTGGCGTTCCAAAGCCGCTTTTATATATGGAATCAGCTTTTCCTGATCACGGGCGATAGAAAAATCATGCAACTCATAATCATCTTCCGTCTCATCCAGTGAATACATATCCATAGCATAATCACTAGAACCAATTGGCATTCGCGCCATTGTCAGATGAAGTCCGTCTGGTTCATCTGGTTGGAACAAAAGATCAAGGATATGATTTCGTTCTTCTTCTGTCAACTGCATCAGCTTATCCCAGCCCCGTTCGTTAAAACAACCGCCCCATACATTCTGAGCCATTTCCTGATAAGTAATGTTTTGATCCACATCAATATAGAGCTCGCTGTGGTTGTCTGGGTCCCACTCTGTGACGGTCAAATCTGCCTGTTTTTGCATATAATTCCCATCCTCAGACATCACCCAAGACACCGTGTCCGTCTCATTCGCCGCATGGCTGACTGATGCCGGACGAACACCGATACCAGAAACAGCTAAACTGGCTGTAAGCAATACAGACAGGCAGATTCTTTTGATAGATACTGCTTTTTTACATTTCTCCCGCTTCATGTTACCTTCCTCCTTGCCATTTTTATCTTTCTATTGTAGCATGGAGGTTTTCAGCCAAATATAGAATAAAATTACCAGATTCTATAAATTTATTACCACTTTTAGCTCCCAGAACAAACTCATATTAGCCACCCTTCTATGTGCAAGTTTGCATCATAAAAAAAGAACTGCCACACTAAAAATAGTATGACAATTCCTTTTTCCTCATGCTCTTACTCCACAAACAATGGTGTAGAATAATATCTGTCACCGCTGTCCGGCAGCAATGCCACAATGGTCTTGCCCTGGTACTCTGGACGTTTTGCAAGCTCCAATGCAGTATATAACGCTGCACCAGAAGAAATTCCCACTAATACGCCCTCTGTCTGGGCAATTTCCTTACCCATCTCAAAAGCATCCTCACTCGACACGGCAGCAATCTCATCGTATATCTTGGTATTTAAAGTGTCTGGCACAAATCCCGCGCCAATTCCCTGAATTTTATGGGGGCCGGCCTTACCCTCAGACAACACCGGCGAATCTAAAGGCTCCACAGCCACAACTTTGATCTCTGGATTTTGAGATTTTAAATATTCTCCAACTCCAGTGATGGTTCCCCCGGTGCCGACGCCAGCCACAAAAATATCAACCTCGCCCTTGGTATCTCTCCAGATTTCAGGTCCAGTGGTTTTTCTATGAACCTCTGGATTGGCTGGATTTTCAAACTGCCCTGGAAGGAAGCTGTTGGGCAGTTGTTTTGCCAGCTCTTTGGCAGCAGCAATAGCCCCTTTCATCCCCTGACTGCCCTCTGTAAGTACTAACTGTGCGCCATAGGCTTTTAAGATATTTCTGCGCTCTACACTCATAGTTTCTGGCATAGTAAGCAGTACCTGGTAGCCCTTTGCCGCGGCAATGGCAGCAAGACCAATCCCAGTATTTCCTGATGTTGGCTCTATAATCACAGAACCTTCCTTTAAAATTCCTTTTTCCTCCGCATCCTCAATCATAGCTTTGGCGATACGGTCTTTCACACTTCCAGCTGGATTTAAATACTCCAATTTTACCAGCACCCTGGCCTTAAGGCCATATTTTTGCTCTATATTTTTTACCTCTACCAAAGGCGTATTACCGATTAAATCTAATGTACCCTGATATATCCCAGACATTCTTGACATCCTCCTATTCCAAAAATTATTCTAAATTTACCGCCTGAAACGCCTCTTCCAGATCTTCAATAATATCATCAATATGCTCTGTCCCAATCGAAAGACGAATGGTATTTTTGGCGATTCCCTGTTCCTGCATCTCCTGTTCATTCAGCTGTGAATGTGTCGTGGAAGCTGGATGAATGGCAAGAGATTTTACATCCGCCACATTTGCCAACAGGGAAAATACTTCCAAATTATCTATAAAATCCTTGGCTGTGCGGCCGTCGCCTTTGATCTCAAACGTAAAGATAGAACCGCCTCCCTTGGGGAAATATTTCTGATACAAGGCCTGCTGCTTTGGATCTGTGCTTATAGAAGGATGGTGTACCGCTTCCACCTGCGGATGACGATTTAAGTATTCCACCACCTTTAAAGCATTTTCCACATGGCGCTCCACTCTCAAAGATAGGGTCTCCAATCCCTGCAAAAAGATAAATGCATGAAACGGCGAGAGTGTCGCTCCTGTATCTCTTAAGAGAATCGCGCGGATTTTGGTCACAAAAGCTGCCGCTCCTGCCGCCTTGGTAAAACTTACGCCATGATAACTTGGATTTGGCTCAGTGAGCGCAGGAAACTTACCGGAAGCCTCCCAATCAAATTTTCCGCTGTCCACAATCACGCCTCCAATCGCAGTTCCATGTCCGCCGATAAACTTTGTTGCCGAATGTACCACAATATCAGCGCCATATTCAATCGGCCTTACCAGAAATGGAGTTGCAAAAGTACTGTCAACCACCAAAGGAATCTTATGAGCATGTGCAATCTTAGCAATCGCTTCTATGTCGCTGACATCGGAATGAGGATTGCCCAAAGTCTCAATATAAACCGCCTTGGTATTTTCTTGGATGGCATTCTCAAAATGACTGACGTCGGAAGGATCCACAAATGTCGTCGTAATTCCATAGTCAGGAAGCGTATGTTCCAGCAGATTGTAACTGCCGCCATAAATATTATTGGCTGCTACAATGTGCTCGCCACTCTTGGCCAGATTTTGAATTGTATAGGTCACAGCCGCTGCCCCAGAAGCAACCGCCAGGGCTGCCGCTCCGCCCTCTAGCGCTGCAATTCTCTGTTCAAAGATATCCTGCGTGGGATTGGTCAGCCTTCCATAAATATTACCTGCATCCTGAAGCCCAAATCTTGCCGCCGCATGATCAGAGTTATGGAACACATAAGAAGAAGTTGCATAGATAGGTACCGCTCTGGCGTCCGTAACCGGATCTGGCTGTTCCTGTCCCACGTGTAATTGTAAGGTTTCAAATTTCAGTTTTCTATCGGTATATGCTTTTTTTGCCATAATTATTTCTCCTTTATCTTAATTCAGTGATACTTTCGCTTTATCTGTTCCTTTGTTCCTTAACAATCTCTCCTACAACCATCGTGCTTGTCATTTTTGCAGCTCCACATTCGAACATCTCTCATATTATAACCTTTTCTCCAACTTAATCTCATCTTTGCACTTCCTTTTCCTATTTTCCCTACAGGTTTACTTGGTTATTAAGTATAAAAATACTATACCTCATTTTCTCAACAGTGTCAACCACTTATTTTTCAGTTACCCTCTCCCTTCATATAAGAATAACCAATTTAAGAAAAAATCTTGTATTACTATATTAAAAATAACTGTATCATGATATATTTAACCACTACAGTAATCTTACACAACCACCAGTTTTTCCTCTTCTAGCCTTCCTTTTTCATTCAAAGAAAACGCCCTTAACACTGGTTTGGCATCCATGAGCGATAAAATAAGATAGCGAAAACCTCTGTCATTTGCCAATCGCCTGTCTTCCTTCGAAGGCTCTGCACTCGTCTTGGGATGAGAATGAAAATTACCTAACAGCACAAAGCCACAGGAACGCAGATCTTTGATAGCGGCAAACTGCTCTTTCGGATTCATCGAAAAATGTGTCTCGCTGTAATCTATATTAGTAAGAAAAAGTACGCTCTTCACATAGCCATCCACACCATCTACTCTGCCCCCTAATAAACCACAGGCTTCAAAGGGCAGTTGCTGCTGACAATATGCCACAATCGTTTTATAATCCTGTTTTGTTACATATAACATTGTCTTCCACCACAATACTGGGATGTTCCCCACAGACAGCACAGCCTGGCACCTGTCCAGGTAATTTTATGTTACGAAATTCCATCTTCAAGGCGTCATACGTCATAAGCCTTCCCGTCAGAAGTTCTCCTGTTCCCAGCAAATATTTCATGACTTCCATCGCCTGCAGGCTGCCAATCACCCCTGCCATCGCCCCAATAATTCCCACCTGTTTACAGTTTGGCACGGCGTCTTCTGGCGGAGGACTTTGAAAGACACAGCGATAACAAGGCCCCTCCCCTGGAACATATGTCATAAGCTGTCCCTGGAAACGGCTAATCCCCGCATGACAGAACGGCTTTTTTGCTAAAACACAGGCATCGTTGATCAAAAATTTTGCTGAAAAATGATCGGTGCAATCCACAATAAAGTCATAATCTGTCACCAATTGCCAAATATTTTCTGAATTCACAAATACAGAATATGTATGGACAGTCACATCTGGATTCATTTTGTGAATTTTTTCCTGGATAGATTTGATCTTAGCCTTTCCAATATCTGCAGTTGTATGGCCAATCTGTCTCTGCAGGTTGGATAGATCTACATCATCTGCATCTACAATACCGATTGTTCCCACTCCGGCAGCAGCAAGATATAGCGCCACTGGTGAACCTAATCCTCCGGCGCCAACAATCAACACTCTGCCCTGCAGCAACTTTTGTTGTCCTTCCATGCCTGCTTCTGCAAGTACAAGATGTCTTGCATAACGCTCTATTTGTTCTTTTGTCAACACTTCCATCATTCGCTCCTCTGATAAGAATCCAGAAAATGGCGGCGTTCTCCCTGTTCCTTATAGGCTATTACTGTACTTAAATTCACATTTTCCACACTTCTAAAAATATTTGCCTCCACAAATGGATTCTTCTGTTTCATTTCTGCAATTAACTGCTTGATTTCCATACGTTTTGATTTGTTCTCATCCTCAGGCTCACGGACTGCACAGGCTTCTGTAAATCGACAGGCACACTGAAGAAAATGCAGACGATTGTAATCACGCCAATGTTTGATATCATCCTCCCTGATATAGTACATCGGACGAATCAATTCCATACCCTGAAAATTCGTACTGTGCAATTTGGGCATCATCGTCTGTACCTGTCCCCCATAGAGCATTCCCATCAAAATCGTCTCAATCACATCATCATAATGATGTCCCAATGCAATCTTATTACAGCCCAATTCTCTGGCCTGATGGTAGAGATGTCCTCTGCGCATTCTGGCACAAAGATAACAGGGAGATTTCTCAATCTCATACACTGCATCAAAAATCTCTGTCTCAAAAACCTTGATCGGAATCCCCATTTTTGCTGCATTCTCCTCAATCAGACTTCGGTTCCTGGGCAGATAGCCAGGATCCATCACCAGAAATTCCAGTTCAAAGGATACTTTGCGGTGCTTCTGCAATTCCTGAAATAATTTTGCCATCAACATAGAATCCTTGCCGCCGGAAATACAGACTGCAATCCGGTCTCTCTCCTGTATAAGCTGATAATCCCGCACTGCCTTGGCAAAGCGGGAAAATAGCTGTTTATGAAATTTTTTGCGAATACTTTTTTCTATTTCCTCTGCTGTCTTTTCTTCTAATCTTTGTGACCGCAAAGAATTAATTTCTGATTCTTCTACCTTATGCTCCATGCTATTTCTCCTCTGTCAATAGTTCAAATGTCAGCGATATTCACTGCCCATTATACGAATCCAGCAAAGAAATAGCAAGAGCAATTTTAATATTATAACTATCTCTCTGTATACTGATAGGTTCGAAGAATCAACCTACCATTATCCTGTAACGTATAAGTCTCAATATACGCGGTATCTTCATCATCTCCACTGCTAACGCTGCGTACTTTAGCTAATCCTTCTTCATCTCTTTCAGAGATAAATTCTGGCATGATGGTTCCTGAAGAACCCATCCCGTTTTCTCCTATGGTATAATCATACTCAAACGCTCCTTTGGCATTCGGTGCAATCTCTATCTCTGTTATCAACTTCGTTTTCTCATTAAAATCTGCCAATTTCCACTCGCTGACTTCCTTTGAGACCTTGTTACATAAACTCTCCTCTGAGATACTTTCCTCTTCCTTGGCTTCTTGCCCAGACAATTCTGACTGCAAGGTTTTTAAATACTCCTCTGCTGCTTGTTTGTCTGCCTTTTCCTGATCGAAAGGCAGCGTAAATAATGCATTGACTCCTTGATAAGATTCATTTCTGCTGATCACTCCACTATTCTCGTCATACTGATATGCCTCTATATTATAGAAGTTTCCATCACTAACACAGAGATATACCTCGCGATCTGCAAACATTTCCACATTATCACACTCTGCAATCCGGTATTGAATACCATCCTCGACCATCTCGAAATATGACCCATTCATGGTTATAATATTGTAATCTTTGGGATTCAATCCCTGAATCAGCGGCGATACCAAAAAGGGATCCTTACCATAATCATCATCACTGGTATCAGGTCTTTTTGTACCGTCAGCATTTTCAATGGCTGTCACCACATAAGTTCTGTTGTCCTGCAGATTTCCAGCATAATCTGTACTGATATATTGACTGAGATTTTTGCCTGATACTATGCCTAATAATGTAATTCGATATTTTCCACATTCCTGAACTTCATTGACTGCCACCGCGTCTTCTCCACGAAAGGCTTCTGCCAGCTTTAAATCTTCTGCTACCTCGGCCACCTGATCTGGAGTCAGATATTTCCATGCCGCATACACCGTCGCAGAGCCTGCAAAAATTACCAATACTGCCAACAATGCTGCCGCCGGAACTCTTATTCTGTTGCTATTTTTATCCATATGCGCTCTCTCCTTTTGCTGTACTGTCTTAATGATCCTCTGATTTAACCGGTCATCCGGCTCTTCTTTATAAGAAAGGGCATCTTTTAATAAGTGATCAATCTCATGTTTCATCCAAAACAACCTCCAATTCTTTTTTTAATAAGGTTCTTGCTTTGTACAGCCGGCTTTTTACGGTGCCCTGTGGAATTTTCATTATCTTTGCAATTTCCTCCACAGAAAGCTGAAGCGTATAATAAAGATAGACTGGAATACGATATTTCGGATTCAAATTTTTGACAGCATTCTTGACCTGTATCTCCAATTCCTGTTTCAATATCGTGTTTTCCACAGAATTTTCTTCACCCGACATCCCACCAGTTTCTATTTCCTCTGCTAGTGCACAAGTTCCAGCAATCCGCTGTCGCCAGGCAAATTTTCGCTTTCGGTTTTTCCAGATACGAAGCGCCACTGAAATCAGATAACTTCTGGGATTTTGGTTATAGTCAATTCGTTCTCCCAGTTCCACTGCTTTCAAAAAAGTATCTTGGTATAGATCCTCTGCCTCCTGCCTGCTTCCAGTAATCTGCGTGCAAAATGTATAGATATCTTTTCCATATTCATAAATGCACTGTTCAAGCTGTACTTTGTTCATGACTTCCTCCAACATTACATGCAATGTGTTTTCCTGCCCTTCACTCATACATTGTAATAATTTCTTTTTTGGTTCAAAATTTTGAGTTTCCCCATTTTGTAATTCATAGTGCCAAAAGGGGGTTGTCGCAGTAATATCTCCGCTCGTTCAAAAATTTATGTTAGTGCGACAGCCCCACTTTGCACATAAAAGCGCTATGGAAAGCTAGCTTTCCAAACGTTTTTTGTGCAAGACCTTTTGGCATTATAATATCGGCTATTATAAAAAATGGGGAACTCAAATTCAAAATATTTTGCTCTAAATTATTTTATAGGGTATATTAAGATTAGAAAGATTGAGATGTGCCCAATAAATATATGTTATTTGGAAGCTTTTTCTTGATCAAAAATCATGATAAAGAATCTAGAAAGGAATTATATGATGCAAACTTTAAAAAAACCTGTTCTTGCTGAAAATGTCTTTCTTGCCCCTGGCTCCATTATCCGTGGGGATGTCACGCTGATGGAAGATGTAAATGTCTGGTTTCACGCTGTGATTCGCGCTGAAGCTGGTTCTGTAGTCATTGGCAGCGGCACAAACATTCAAGACGGCTGTGTCATTCACGTTGACCAAGGCGCAGACGTGGCCATTGGCAGTCAAACTACCATTGGACACAATGCCACCATTCATGGCTGTACCATAGGAAACAATACGCTGATTGGCATGGGCGCAATTATCATGAATCATGCAGTGGTCGGCGACAATTGTATAGTCGCTGCTGGGGCTTTGGTTCCTCAGAACACTGTAATCCCAGATAATTCTTTAGTTATGGGAAATCCTGCCAAAATAAAACGCACTGTCACCGCAGAAGAAATTTCCCACAACCAGCAAAATGCTGCCCATTATATCGCAGAAGCTGCAGTCTATGCCCAGACAGAATAGTATATTCTCTTGCAAAAACATGTCTTTACAAAAAATATTGTTTTACAAAAATACGCAGGGATTTGGACAAACAGATCACAGCAAAGATTGATTCTGTTTGTGAACCAAATCCCAGAAAAATGTTTTCACTCTATACTCTGGCAGTTAAATATCAAAAAATTAAAGAAGTCAGATATCCGCGCCAGCAAGCTGACGGGGCATCAAATTTGCAGCACTGCAGAGCTGCAGAGTATTTATCCGTGCCGCGCGACTGCTTGGCTCGTGGGAGTAAACATCATTGATAGAAACCGTCAAAGTAATATCACGGATCCAGTTTTCCCTGCTGCTGCAAATATGCCAGAAATCCCTGGCAGCCTGCCAGCACATCCTGATAGGTTGTCTCAAAATCTCCCGTATACCAGGGATCTGCCACATCTCTGGGATGGTCGGTATAATCCAGTAACAGACTGATTTTTTGCTCTTTATCTTTCCCCACAATGCGAAGCATATTGCGATAATTCCAATTATCCATGCCAATAATATAATCATATTCTTGATAATCGCTGCGCTTCATCTGCACTGCATATTTCCCTTTGGTAGAAATCCCCACCTGTGCCAGCTTATTTCTGGTACCATAATGGACTGGATTACCTAATTCTTCTGTACTGGTAGCTGCACTGGCAATATAAAACTCACTTGCAATGCCTTTTTTATTTACTAAATCTTTCATAACAAATTCGGCCATTGGGGAACGACAAATGTTTCCATGACAAACAAAAAGTATTTTAATCATAATAAAAATTCCTCCTAAATTGCGTTGATTTGCTTATATTTGGCACGTTTTGCGAGGTTTATTTTTCTGATAAATATTGTTAAAAAAGTCACAGAATAAGCAAAACGGGTCAAAATGTGGCAAGTTGAAGCCGTCAAAAGTAGTAAAAACGTAGTAGGAATTGGGAAGGGTAACTACTCCTCCCTATAAACACATAATCATGCATATAACGATATTATAAACAATTTTGACAAATTAATTGTTTATAGATTCTTTTATCGTTCTGAATCTTTGACATAAATGCTTTTTGTGTTTTTCAGCAATACCCTGCTCATAAGCAAGCCATTTCGCATCTCTGTACTTCTATATTTAATTCCATCCACACCCGTATTCCTTAAATAATCAGAAATAATCTGCGTTGTACGATAAACATGTTCACCCCTAACTGGTTCAAAAAATCTTAACATTTATTCTGAAAAAATACTTCAATGTTCGTCCCATATAATTCTGTATCTTTTCTTTGAAATATTTTTTCTGAAACAAAGTCAATAACGTTTCTCGAATTTACAATATCTCCAACATATTCAAGTAACTGTCCAGCCATGCATTCACATAACCCGCAAACAGCTTTTCCATTGCACCAAGATTATGTTTTACATGGTATTCATCAAATGCATTGTAATACGAAATCCGGTCTGCAAATTTAATGTCAATTGGCGGATATCCTGCTTTCATCAATTCCAAATTTACAAGCAGCCTTCCGGTTCTGCCATTTCCGTCATGCAATACCACATTGAGACCCCGCAAGGAAACGATAGTTAATTTCTACTTTCTGCTTACGATCTCTACCGGTTCCCTCTGCCTGATACACATAAATGCTATCTATCAGCTCCACCAGCATAGAACGGTTCAACTCGGTTACGGTTTCATACTTACGAATGGTTTCCAGAAATTGATTGGTACTTTGCGTTTTCTTTTCCTCGGCATTGATTTTGGCTCTTAGCTCGTTTCTCTTATAGTTAAGCTCCTGCTGCTCATTTTCATAAGCCGAGGACATTTTCTCAAAACGTTCATCTGAAATCTTCCCCAAAGCATTCTGCTCAAAGAGCTTCATAATCACGCTGTCAATTTCTGTAATCCGTTTTTCTGTCACTTCCAGGTCTTGCTTGAATTGCTGGATTTTCCGGCCGCCGCCTTTTTCACTCAATTCGTGCATTTCCTCGATAAACTGGTCGCCTAAGGCCTCCATGTTCCTGATGTGTTTCTGAATATCGCTCATAACAATCTGCTGTAATGCGTCATACGAAATCGCATGGGTCGTACAGAGATTACTATTTCTCGCATAGGTCCTGCAGCGGAAGCGAGGTTCCCGTCCGTTGGGATTTGAGAACGCCATATTACGTCCGCAGTCCGGGCATTTCACCAGCCCTACAAACATATTCGGACGCCCGGTTTTATTGGGCCGCTTCTTTACACTGATGAATTTCTGCACCAGTTCAAAGGTTTCTTCATCAATGATGGCTTCATGGGTGTTCCTCACTATGATCCAATCCTCTTTCGGAACCGCAACCGGTTTCTTATTCTTGAAGGATTTTGTCTGTGTCTTGTGAGACACCATGTGCCCCAGATACACCTGATTTTCCAGGATCATCTTTACGTTTTTTGCCACCCAGTCTGTCGGAAACTTAAATCCTGTGCTCGTCTCCCACGTGCCGTTTTTCATTGCCCGGTATGCCCGCGGAACCAAAATCCCATCTTCGCATAAGGTTCTCGCAATCTGATGAACACTATTGCCTTGCTTCGATAATTCAAAAATCCGCTTGACGATAGGCGCCGTATCAGGATCGACCAATAACTTCCTTTTATTCTCCGGGTCAACTACATAACCATAAGGAGCAAAGGATCCGCAAAAGCCACCGCTTAAAGCCATTGTTTTCTTAACGCTTCGGATTTTCTTTGATGTATCACGGGCGTAATACTCGTTCATAATCGACTTGAACGGCATCATCTCGTTTTCATCAAATCTTGTATCAACGTCGTCATTCAAAGCGATAAACAGGATGTCATTGTTCGGGAAGATTTCCTCCACATAATACATGAACATGGCATTGTTCCGTCCGAAACGTGACATATCCTTTACCATGATACCGCTCGGCTCTGGATCGTCCATAGCCTCTTTTATCATGCGGTTCAGATCCGGGCGATTGAACGTTGTCCCGGAATAACCATCGTCCACGAACTCGCCTATCACTTCAAATCCTTTTTCTTTCGCGTTATACCTCAACATCTGCAACTGGTTGGTAATGCTGTTGCTTTCCTTATCGGCATCTCCATCGTCTTTTGATAAACGTGCGTATAATCTGACTCTTAGTTTTGTCTGCTGTTTCAACATTTCTGCTCCTTTCCAACAGCAAACAAACTGCTTTGTACGCTACCATTATACCACGTCTGCTCACGCTTTTCAGCCATTTGTTACACTGTTTTTTCTGTCAGCGGGCACTATTTTCCTGCTCGATTTCTTTCTGGATCAACCTTTTAATCAAATGCTCCAACTGAACCGTGCCAGAAAAGACCGCAGTTACATAAAAGGTTGTACTCCCAATCTGGATTGTGTTTTCCTGCTTTGTGTTCTCCATGTATTCACCTCATTTCCGGGTAACAAAAAAACACCATCGCTGGTGTTTTTCGTCCTTATATAGTTGTAATCTGCCGCAAATACTTCTTGTTCCGAAGATCCAACTCCACATATACCATTTTACTGTTATAGCGTTCTGTCTGTCCCGGCTGAATACAAGTAGTACGCCCTATCTGATTGATCCATGTTCCTTTCTCTGTATCAGGGCTTTCGTGGATATGTCCATGCAAGGTGAGCAGCGGTTGCTCCACTTTTAGAAAATCATAAATATCCGCCGACCCTATATCCAAATCCTGGTACAGGAGCTGCCCTAATTTTAATCCAGCCGGGGGCATGTGCATAACATAAATTGCCCTCTGTGGATTTTCCGGCGCTGGCAGTCCGTCCAATACATCACACATCTGTGGAAGCTCTGTTCTGGAATACTCAAACCAATTAAAGATTCTGTCATATCCATACTCATTAGAAATGCCTGCAAATGGACTTAACTGTCTTTGTGGAATGTAACGTTTTTCTGTAATCACTCTGTCCTTACAGCCGAAGGGATGATCCAGGATGTAATTCATTCCGATAATTTCATAGCCGTCAATATAAATCTTTTTTCCGGCTATATTATGGACATTTTCAAATTCACCGCAGACATCCTCAAACAGAGCATCCACTGTCAACAAATCATCATTTCCCAACATAGTGAGATAGGTAATATTATTATCTTGAAGTTCCCCGAAATAATCTCGCAAAAAACCATTGATAAATTCTGGTTGTTCCAAATGCCGTTCTCCCAATTTTGGGAGCATATCGCCGCCATTTACAATGACGTTGATTTCTTTTTCTATGGCAAGCTCCAATGTCTTTCTATATTTCTCTTTATCCCCATGCAAATCTGTAACATAAAGTATTTTCATGCTGCATATCACTCCTTTAAGAATTTGCTCCCAATGATTATACCATGCGGCGGGAATACTTTCAGCGTTTTATTTTCATTTCTTCCTAATCCATTTCGCCAATCACTCCCTTTATAGTTTCTGTGCTTCACTATCAAAACCACATGAATAGGTCGGACCTGCGCTCTTACAGTCACAGACCCGGCCCATTGTATCTGATTTCGATTTTTACTACCGTATTTGCCACGCCCCCCGGCAAGCCCTTATGTGAATAAGGAAGGGGCTGTTACAGGTTGCGGATAGCGTCGCCGCATCATAGCCCCGCATACGCCGCCGCTTTGCCAGAGCAGGCGCACGCCGCAGGGACTCTCCCAAAGTCTTTAGGGAGCCGTGAGGAAGTACCATTATGATCTGCGTCGTTATCGCGCCTGGCTTGCCACAGCCGGTTTCGTGGGTTGCGTTGACCGCTCGGACAGCCTGGATTCATCACCTCCTTAGGCTGCCTGTCACCGCGCCGCCCCATCTGCCGCTCGGAACACAGAATGAAGTACCTGTAACAGCGTATATTCAGTTGTCAAGGAACAAGCGAGGGGCATGGCAGTTATAACAATATTTCAGTTGAGGCGGGCGGCCGCATGTGCGCCGCCACACCCTTCAGGCTTGTCCCGCCGGATATGTCCCTCTACTATACATTTCATTTTTGGGCGTTATTTTCGGGGTCTGCCTCCAAATTTTCTAAAATTTTTTTCAGTCGCCGAATTCCCCGCTGGATTCCCTCATGCACGGAACTAACAGCGGAGCCTTCGCTTTTTGCAATTTCTGAAAGGCTCATTCCAAGCAGAAAATGGGAAGTGATCCGGTTTCGCTGTTTCTCCGGCAAGGAAGCAAGCGCCTGGTACAGCCTGGCATTTTCCTCTTTTTGTTCCAGGATTTCAGCCGGGGTCAGGATGATTACCAGAGCGTCATGCTCCACGCTGGTATCGTAGTCCAATGAAAAATATGCCTTATGCCGGTATGTACGCAGGATATAGGAAGCCTCCGCCAGTTTGTATTCCCGAAGCAGATCCGCCACTTCGTCCGGTACCTCAACAATGGCGTCCTGTGTATAATATGGGTAATATTCTTTAAGATTGATTTTCTTCACGATAAATTCCTCCGATTTCGATTTTTTAGTTGACAGACAAAATCGAAATCGGAGGGTGGGGATCGGCAGTGCGGATCCCCCTTGTTGTAACAGCCGCTTATATATGAAATACGCGCCCACAAAAGATTGGGCGCGCAAGAAGATGTATAATAATGTATTTTTTCAAATGTGATCAAACTTAAAAACGCCGCAATCCACACCACATGGATTACGGCGCATAAAGCTCTATATGCAAAATAACCTTTCTGTTGAATATTCCCCTTTGGCAACATTTATCAGCCCTCCCTGAAAAGGAAGCGCAGAAGGCTTATCCTTCATCAGCCTCCTTTTGGGGAAATTATATAGGGGTAAATTCTATATTCTTTCCTGAACCATCATGGTTTTGGTAAGGTAGGTATAAAATACGTTTTCCAAAGAATTATTGTGAGTGAAAAGCCTATCCACAATGTAGGCTACCTCCAATCAACCTTACACGTACAATACGCCTATCTGCAAAATCGCAGACAGGCGTATTGTACGTTGCCGGAAAACCTTTTTATCTTGTTATTACTATTTCTTCAAACTCCCACTATGCAATGTAAAAAGAGAGGTAAAAGCCAAAACGCTTTTTCCTCTCTAAAAAGATTTCGGTAAAATCAAGGAATTATACATGTATTTTTCTTGACTACAGAGTGCCCTTCCAAAGGGCATAATACTACCCTTGTCAAAAAAGACAAGGGCCATAAGCTAAAAAATCCAACCGCACAGCTGGAAATTTTTTGAAAAAACTTTTTGGGAAAAGAAAATGCGCCCGTCTGCAAAATGCAGATAGACGCACAGGAAATAACAACAGTATGTAATTGATTATACAGTTCATCTATATAGCCGGAATACCCCGCTGTTAGGCATAGGCTTTTTTTAATGAGCCGTAATTATTAGGTGGGGAGTGATACACAAAAAAGAACATGGCAATACCTCCTTGATACCGCCATATCCTCGAAAAAGGGTAACTTTAACACGCCCCCCGTATTCTCATTTTTGAAAAAAGAAAACAGCGGCTTTGATTACTATTTCAAAACCGCTGTTAGGTCACTTATATTCTGTTAGGCGCATGAAAACTTTGCCGCCAAACAACGGTTTTTTTTATTTCCCGTTGGGCGATAAAGATAGTTCTGTTTATTTTACTTTAAAAATTCTTTTACTAAATTCGCAAATTTTTTAGCATTGGTTAACATAGCAGGGTGTCCGCCAAAATCAAATAAATACATTCTTCCATGCCCTATTTTTTTTAGCATTTTTCTGTAAACATTTTCCAAATATTCAGACGAAACATTAACAAAAAACTCGTCTTTTTTACTACCCGTCATAAGAATATCGGGTATTAAATCTTGTAAGTTTCTATGGAAAAATTTTCCTATATTCTTTTCGTGCTGAATAATAGCCAAGGTATCATTATCAACTACACTTTCCCAATCCTCGCCTTGCATATATTGATAAAATGAACGCATAGCATCATTCTTTTTAGATAATTCTCTATCAGTTGTGATATTTGTTGTAAATTCTTTTAGGGGCACTTCGCCCTCAAAACTATCAGCAACTATCTTTGATACAAGTTCTGGAGCTTCTAAGGCTACGTTAATAGCGACTAATGCACCACCGCTACTACCTATAATATTTACTTTTTCATATTGCTGTTCTTTCAAAAAAGCAATAACCTGCATGGCTTCATCAAACCATAAATCTGTCGGGAATACTTTAAGTCGTTCTGATTTACCATGTCCTAAAAAATCAATTAAAATCACCTTAAAAATATCGGTGTAATGATTGATAATTTCAAGAAACATAGCAGATGAAGCAGTATTGCCATGTAAAAATATAAGTGGTTTGCCATTACCAATTTCTTGGTAGTAGATTTTTTTATTATCATAACTGAAATAAGCCATATAATCCTCCCTTTCTGAGTTTCTAATATAAGTATAGCAAGTAAAGATTATAAAAAAACCGTCTATTATTAGGATTAGCAAAGGCTATATGACTGATAGTTATATACACTGTTCTGTGCAATAGCCTTTGCTATGCACAAAATTTATTTACAGCCATTATAATACGCTCCTTTCGTTAGAATAAATTTATTGTAGCATTTTTGCTTTCTATTTTCAACCAAATAGCAGCACATATATGCTCTATTTCTGATACACCTTTTACCAAAAAACGAAAGCAAACCATCCCGCAAAATTAATGGTATCCGCTTTTTCATTGCATGATTATAGGGTATTTTTTACCATTTCAATAAATGCGGAGGGATAAATAATATGTTCACCGTATTGATTTTCGTAGGCGCTGTCAATAAGAATTTTCTTTATTTCTTCTGGACTTAGCTGAGGGTTTATCTGCCATCCAAGTGCAAGCACCCCAGTAGCATATGGAACGCCCCAGCTTTCACCACCCTGTCCTCCATAGCGGAAGAAATAATCTCCCGCATCATACTGCTCCACCGTTGTGCGGAAATTGACAGGTACGGAAATGAACCCTTCTTGCATCGGTTCCGATTTGCTTTGTCCGTAGCTCCACCAACCATTGCGCGCCTTCTTAATATTATCGGGGTCTGTGTAATCGTAATATCCACCCGATGTAAAATGAGTATCCGTTCCAACGCTACAGCTAATCACTAAAATTCCCGCCACTTTTGCGCGCACAACCGCATCTTCCCACTTTTCTTGATTTTCAAAATCACAGTCCGACCCTGACAGATTTGCAGATACCGAAACTACACGTATTTTATCCTTTTCCGGTAGGGATTCATTCTTATCTATAATCCAATTTAGGCCGTCCGCCCAATAAGCCGAATCAGAAAGCCCCGAAGGAACTGCGACATAATAAACCTTCACGCCAGGAGCAACGCCGCAGGTTCTTCCTGCCAATATGCTGATAACGGCATTGCCGTGCATCCCCCCCTGTGACTGTACATCATAACATTCATAGTAATCCACAATTCTGTCTGAAAACTCAGGCGGTTCTAAAAAAATAGCCTCGTCAATAATTGCAACTGATACACCTTCGCCAGTGATACCCTGCCCATGCAAAGCACGTATGCCAAGTCCGGGGTTTTTGCCATTTTCCATAATTTCTTGCTGAAGTGTTTCATTACCTGTAAAAACAGTATGCTCGTTGAATTGATATGTGTACATATCCTTGGCCTTATACTCACTTAGTGATAGCACGTTATCTCCTGTAAAAAAACCACCGCGAACATCTGCAAACTGCGCCAATGACGAGGTATTTCCTGGTGCTGCACTATTGGGAGATTGTGATGGTTTTGCGGAGATCATTGCTTCTGAGTCCGAGAGTACTGAGTCTGTGGCTGCATCATTCTGTTTTGGTTTGTTAGAACAAGCTGCTAAAGATAACAGCATAAGAATCATAACAAATGCGAGTATTCTTGTTACTTTGAATTTCATTTTTCTCTCCTTAGATTTTTATTCTAGCTGCCTTTTTGCATTAACTTGCATTCGCTTTTCCGCAAAAGCATATTGGTATAAAGACAAATACATAATAGCTAGAACAATCTGACAACATTCGATCCAACTAGGCCCGAAGTTCCGCCGACTGTTAGCTTGTGGTGTACCGTCGGTGGGAATAGTTCAGATTACCTAATGTGTTGATGATAAATTCAGCGATAGCCGGGAACCTATATTATGGCACTTCAAATTTATAACCAATACCAACAACGCTTTTGATGTAGTCCGGGGAATCCTGCGTAACTTTCAGCTTCCTCCGCAGATTGCTTACATGATTATTGACTGCCTTGCGGGAGTAGTAGGAATAATCCTCATTCCAAACCAATTCCATAATCAACTCATAAGTAAATACTCGCTTCGGGTGAGTGATTAACAAAGCAAGAATGTCAAATTCTTTAGCGGTTAATTCAATTACCTGCTCGCTAATACATACAAGCCGTTGTTCTTGGCAGAAATGTAAATTGTCCACTTGAATCTCTGTAAACGGTTCATCAATAACTGTTCGCACCTTATAAGTTTCGGAAATGACGCATGGGCTGTCGGCCAGATTATTTTGTTGTTTTTGGGAATCGAAAAGATAGTTTACCAATTCCTGACGCTGACGGGCGTTTAACAGCATGAGCAGCTTTTCTGCAATTATACCGCCCGGTTCAGATATATCAAATACAGCTAATTTCCCATGTTATCACCCCCTCCGTCAGTATGGGTATTTGTGCCTTCATTTCGACTGTATACTAAAAGTTTTCCGTTTCTAAAAAAAGTATAACAAACAAGACCTGAAATCCTGTGTCATGTTTCATATTTTTTTAGAATGGAGCATACCTTTTCTTTTATCCCAGCCCGGATATGCGACGGGGAAATCACCTCAACATTATCCCCGAAGGTAAGCAGATAATGATATAATACTTGATGATCCGGTAAATCTGCGGTTACATATAGATTATTCTCCCCGTCTGTTGTAATGTTTTCGGCAAATTCATCATACACGCGAAAAGCAACTTGCGGAGAGAATTTCAAAGTAACAGAAACCGTATTGTAATAGGGTAGTTCCATTTTATTCTTTGGTAAGTCCGACACGTCCCTTATGAACGTTTCAGCGGAAATTACCAAATCTTTTATGCGCGTCAATTTAAAAAAGCGGTAGTCATTTCTTAAAAGGCAAAATCCGTATAAATACCAGTCATTGCCCTTGAAGATCAATTTAAGCGGCTTCACAGAGCGAGATAAATACTGGCCGTTACTGCCAAAATAAGAAAATGTGACGATTCTTCTGTCAAAAATAGCTTTTTTAATTTCACTAAATATCTGATCCGCCTTATTTTTATTCCAGTCAGAAAAATCAACTTCTATCCAATCCGTCCATTTAATTTGAAAGAGTGCTGACAATTTAGAAAGCAGTTCATCCGCATTTTCACCTTCTGTGGAAGCAATGCCCTGTAAGGCTATCAGTATTTGTTCCTGCTCCTTTTCTGAAAATATAGACTTGTCCAGAACATAATTTTCCATCAAAGAGATACCGCCGCCTTTTCCCTGTGTAGCATAAATTGGGATTCCTGCCGCACTAATGCTATCTAAATCTCTGTAAATGGTCCGAGTAGAAACCTCGAATTTGTTTGCCAGTTCAGGAGCCGAGGATTTTCCGTTTTCCAATAAATAGTAAACAATTTGAAACAGCCTTTTCATCTGCATACCGTACACCTCCGTCTTTATTATAACGCAAGAAACTTGACAAGTGTATGGCAGGTTAATCCATAATATTTCCTGTTATGACGGTATACGCTTCCTGAGATTGATGAGGCTAAATACATCATTCATAATTCCTCTATCCTTTACATCCAGCATCAACCACTTCTGTCCATTTCCGGTTTTCGTGTTTTTGAATACCGTCTGCACATAGTCGGAACATAGCGGCATAAGAAGCTCTGCCTCCGTAAGTTCACGACTTCCTACAACCAAGAGAGCGATAAAATAGCCTTGCATCGGATAGAGCGTACAAAGAGACTTTCCACCTTTTTTATACTTAATATTCCAGCCTGCCTGCATGGAACAGCGGCTGTGTTCCATGCAGGGCTTGATCTGGTAGGCGGACTGGATACGCTCATTGAAGTCCGCCCATAACGGGCTACCTATATATTCTGTGATCTGCTCCCACGTAGGCGGCGTTACATTTGAATAGAGCAAATTCCAATCCATTCTTATTTTCCTCCTTAGCTTTTATATAGCCTCTCGGATTCTCCAGCCCTTATTGTCTGCGGCTCTCAAATCCAGTTTTATAAAAATTCCCCCACTTTTTGCCAAAAACACTTGACAAATCATTCTAAAAATGCGGCGCTTCGCGCCTCTTAATTAAAAAAGCACTTTTCATTTCGGCGCAGCCGGTAAGC
>CAJTIR010000005.1 GCA_910576385.1 Lachnospiraceae bacterium | reverse complement strand
TCCGGACGGACTATCAGTTTATAACAAAACGGAAAATGAAAGGAATTCAGAAAAAAAGTAAGCGAAGATAAAACATTACTATATTTCATGTATACAGCATAAAGTGCCACCGTCCCAGTATTTATGAGAGATTGTGGCACTTACTTGATTCTTAAAGTGTCAAAAACGAGATTATATAATATAAACCAGTTTTTTGCAATTTACTTTGCCATTTAAATTAAATTTTATTAAGTTATTCCGTTTTTTCTATTTTTTCCTCTTTTGTTCCCATTGCAATATCCAATGCTTCTTTTTCTTCGTCCGCTAATACAATAATAGAATTTCCATCTAAAATTTCTTTGATATAAGTATAACAACCCTCTCTACTATGCATAGCATTGATAATAAAACCATCATTTTTACGATCTAATAATGCCAATGAAAAACTTAATTTTCCTCCCATTTCATGAAAGGCATCATATTTTACCATACCAATTTTTTGGAAGGTACAATTCAATGCATCCGAAATTTCTTGAATATTTTCTCGATTTCTGCTTTCAGATTCCAATAGCTCTTCCACCTGCTGAATTCTTTTTACCAAAGTTTCCTCAAGCGATTCTGCATTTTTTCCTTGCATAAAAGCTTCATACTTCTTACGGATTTTCTTTGTCTTTGCCATATTAACCAATAATAAAATAAACGACAGTATGGTAACTGCTGCCATAATTGCAATAGCTAATAGAAACTCATCTACTGTAAAATATAAATCTAAAAATTCTGAACTTATGGTTTCCATTTTATGCTCCTTCCCTTTATACTTTCCTCCACTACTTATTTTTATAAGAACATATGTTTTTTTAATTTTCAATTTGATGAATGGATTGAAATAACTCCATAATTCGCTCTAATTCATCACTTGTATAATACTCAATTTCAATTTTTCCTTTCTCTTTATCTTTTTGATGAATCGATACTTTTGTTCCCATAATATTTTTCAGTTTTTGCTCCATATCCTCGTAAAAAACTGCCATATCATTTTCTAACTTTTTTGATGATTCTGACTTAGGCTTTTGCAATTTTTTTACAAGTTTTTCTGTTTCCCTTACGCTCAATTTTTCATCAAAAATTTGCTGAGCCAATATATATTGTTTTTCAGGATCTGGAATAGCAAGAAGGGCGCGGGCATGTCCTGTAGTTATAAGATCATCAATAACCATTCTCTGCACTCGTTCATCCAATTTCAATAACCTAATAGCATTTGTAACTGCTGTCCTGGATTTAGATACTCTTTCTGCCACTTCATCTTGTTTTAAATTAAATTCATTCAATAATCTCTTATATGCAATAGCTTCTTCAATTGGATTCAAATTTTCTCTTTGAATATTTTCAATTAAAGAGATCTCTACTATTTCTTGATCTGTTAACTTTTTTATAATTACTGGAATTTCTTTTAAACCAGCGAGCTTTGCTGCTCTCCATCTTCGCTCTCCTGCAACAATTTCATAATACTCTTTTTTATCTTGTACCAATAATGGTTGCAGCATACCATATTGTTTCAAAGATTCAGATAATTCTAATAAAGAATCCTCATCAAAATTTTTTCTTGGTTGATCTTTATTTGGCTCAATTTTTCCTATTTTAACAAATATAATATCCTTACCAATTTCTGGCTTTTTATTGGTTCCTGCTTCTTTGGCGTTTGCAGTACCAATTTTATCTGGAAGCATAATATCTAAACCTTTTCCCAGTCCTCTTGCTGCTGCCATTATACATCTCCTCTTTCTATCACTTCTTTTGCCAATAAACGATAGCTCTCTGCACCTGCTGATTTTGTATCATATAAATTAATTGGCAAACCATAACTTGGGGCTTCTGCCAGACGAATATTTCTCGGTATAATTGTTTTGTAAATATTAGTATTTAAATTACTCTTTACATTTTCTACTACCTGCAAAGATAAATTTGTTCTTGCATCATACATGGTAAAGACTACTCCTTCCATGTTAAGATCTGGATTTAATCTTTGCTGTACCAAATTAATCGTATGTATCAATTGACTTAATCCCTCCAATGCATAATATTCACATTGAATGGGAACTAATACTGTATTAGCTGTTGTCATGGCATTAATTGTAAGCATACTAAGAGAAGGAGGACAATCAATGATTATAAAATCGAAATCATCTTGTATATAATCAACCTCATTTTTTAATATATATTCTTTTTCACTGATATCCAGCAATTCAATTTCTGCACCGGCAAGATTGATATCCGAAGGAATAACAGAAAGTTTTTCTATTTTTGTCTTCTGTACACTTTCTCTGATCGTACAATTTCCTATCATCAATTCATATACAGTATTTTCTAATTCTTCTTTTTCTAATCCAAGACCACTAGTGGTATTTCCCTGCGGATCTAAATCTATCGTCAAAACTTTCTTACCTGCCTCGGCTAGACATGCAGATAGATTGATCGCTGTGGTCGTCTTTCCAACGCCACCTTTTTGGTTGGCAATTGCTATTATTCTTCCCATATTTTCCTCCATCCTGTATATGCTCAAATCTGCAAACAGGTTAGTTTATGAAAATTGTATTTTTATTACTACTACTTTTATCGCTACGAGCACTTCGCGACTGTATTTTAGTCGCTTACGTGCGATGCATTTAAATGTTGTTGACGAGGTTCTTTCGAGTCTACTACTTTTATCGCTACGAGCACTTAGCGACTGTATTTTAGTCGCTTACGTGCGATGCATTTAAATGTTGTTGACGAGGTTCTTTCGAGTCTACTACTTTTATCGCTACGAGCACTTCGCGACTGTATTTTAGTCGCTTACGTGCGATGCATTTAAATGTTGTTGACGAGGTTCTTTCGAGTCTACTACTTTTATCGCTACGAGCACTTAGCGACTGTATTTTAGTCGCTTACGTGCGATGCATTTAAATGTTGTTGACGAGGTTCTTTCGAGTCTACTACTTTTATCGCTACGAGCACTTAGCGACTGTATTTTAGTCGCTTACGTGCGATGCATTTAAATGTTGTTGACGAGGTTCTTTCGAGTCTACTACTTTTATCGCTACGAGCACTTCGCGACTGTCTTTTTTTCATACACTTTTAATCTGTTTATAAATAAACACTAATTCATTATTCGTCTTCATACATTGTATAAATTATAGACCGTAAAATATTCTTGAATTTACCATTTTTATTATAGCACTTTTTTAAATTTAATACTATAGGTAATTTCTGATATTTCAAATTATAAATGTTGCTTTTTTGTTTTTTATTAGTACAACTGCTATTTTTTGTTATAAATAAATATATTTAAAACAAAACGTTTCACGTGAAACATGTAAATGTAACACTTTCTTATATAACTTATAATTTAAATTATTTATCAAAAACACTTTATCTATCTAATTTTTTTAATAATAGCCATTTATATTTTATTAAGAAGTTTTCATCATTCTAGCTGAAGTGCACAAGCAGTCCTGCAAATAAGATCTCTATGCACACTCACTCATCTTTTTCTTTACTTTGTTATAATTGGCGCTAAATGAATGTTCGTGACACCAGCATCTCACAGGCGCTTACTTGCATAGCAAATTAAATTTTATTACGGATATTAACACATAACCTCTCTACTATGGAGGTAGAATCATCACCATCCAATATACTAATATTGATATAGAATACTATCATTATAATAGTATATATTTTACTATCTTTCCGCATACATTTTAAGAAGAATAATCATCTTATTATAAAACAATAATTTAATTTACTTATCTTTAATTTCTATTCTGTTTCTTATTATAAAAATTATCAACATGGATAATTGCATCTGCTTATATCACCAATAGGCATGTAAAACCGACTATCAACATGGATAACCACATTTTCCTATATCGGGTATAGGCAAATAAAGCTGATTATTAAAATATCTGCATTTGCCTATATTGCAATAGGCAAATAAAGAAGATTATTAATATGAGACATTACTTCTAAGTCAATAAAATAGACTATAATTTGTTATCTATTTAAAAATAAGTATTTATATATTATAAATTTTTGAAAGAAATTATCCATTATTTATTAGTGTAGTTAAGATAATAGAAGTAAAATATTTAAAACTTACAAAATAATATTTACTTTTTCCCAGCTATTAGCTTAATAAATACTATTGTAAACAATTTTCTATTTGAATACTTATAAACATTATTAAATAAATAAAGTTGTAAACTTTGTATTATTTTTATTAAAAATAATTAACTTTTAAATCTGATAATTACATAATTTATTTATGATATCCATTAATACAATCAAAAAAACATTTTGACATATTAAAATATAAAGAAGTATTTATATTCTATTTAAAAGATTTCTAAAATATAGTACTAGATCATATTTGTAATCTAATTAACCACAACTAATTAAAAAATTTTTTTAAACAATTTCACATTAACCACATTATTTATAAAAACAATATATTTACTGATTTCATGTTAGATCTGTTAAATATTTTAGCATTCTATTCCATAAAAAACCAATCATTTAAATAGAATTACTACTTAGTATAATAATCTATTCTGCTTAATGCCTATTCCACATATAGGCCAATACAACTAACCCCTAGACCAAAGATACTATAATATTATTATTTGTATCTATATAAAGGTTTTTATATTTACAATATGTCAAACTGAGTAAGTACTCAGATGTTTCATCAAAATAATTATTATACCACACTGACAAATCAAGGTAATTTCTATTTCTACTCTCTTATAGTATTACATAGAATAAACACAAAACGATAAATATCGCAAAATTTCTCTAGATTTTGTTACATTATAAATAATTTTAGGAATTATATATTTTACTTTCCTATTTAATTATATTATAAATCAAATCAGTTATAAACACAAAGTTAAAATTTGAGTACCATTTGTGAAAGATAAAATAATTATTTATGCAGTTTTGACCGTTTTGTTGTTTCATG
This sequence comes from Lachnospiraceae bacterium, assembly GCA_910576385.1. Lineage (GTDB taxonomy): Bacteria > Bacillota > Clostridia > Lachnospirales > Lachnospiraceae > Petralouisia. The sequence goes on along the minus strand of CAJTIR010000005.1, from coordinate 154,449 downwards.
TTTCTAAATATTTATATACATACCTCTATGACACCATGATATTTTTAATATTCAGCCTTATTTCCATGACACAATACTATATTAAAGCCTTTAAATATTTAGGCAAATATGCCACAAGATTCTAAAAGGAAATATATCAGCTTATTATTAGTAATTTGTCCTAAGAGGCACGATAGTTGCAAGCAAAACTACTTAACCTTGTGGTTATCTTTACTTTGTTTTTATTTGTGATTAAAAGAACCCAGGACTGAAATTGTTCTAATATCCATAAAACATATTTATTTTACTAAGTTTTACATATTTATATTACTTATGGGAATAAAAAACGATTAATCTTATAACAATAATTACGCTAATTATATCAATATCCCTTATACTTACTACTCAAAAAATATATTTACTTAATCAAGTCTTACTGGTATAAATATGCTAGTTATAGAATAATTCTCATAAAATCATAAAAATAATATAAAATTTTAGGTATCAAAGAATTAACTAAAAATAAATTTAATTGCTTATAATATAGATTATAACTTATATTAGTACCTGGTTACAGATTAATATATTGGTAAACTGTTTTATAATAATAAATGCTTATTTTTAATAATTAAATGGACATATTAAGTATTATCTTATAAAAATTACAACATTGAAACTGTTAGATTTACATGTATGTTTATAAAAACAACTTTCACCTTGTACGATGTTTGTATATAAAAATAAAACCTTTTTTATAGAATATTAGCTTATAATTGAAACAAGAAATTCTATAGTTAAAATTTACAAATATATACTTGTTTCACGTGAAACATATCAATAGCTATATTACTTATAATATTTATTGCTAATTATATAAATTTTCCAATAAAAGTTGATTCTTTCGGTGACAATAAAGCAAAAAAAAATCTCTTTTTATTCACTTTTTCTAGCTACTACTATTAAAATATCTAGTACAATTTTAAAAATTGGAATCCATTTTAAATAAAAACAGCCTAAACAAGATATTGTAAATTTGATCATCAATATATATATTATTTAATTTCTAATATAGAATACTATAACTATTCAATTTCATTGAACTCAATATACTTTATATTTACTTATAACTATCTCATTATTTTCCAGCAATTTGCCAATCATCCTTGTTATAAATAGATATTTTTGATAAAATCAAAGAAATCAATATTTCTACATAGACAAAACAATATAGAAAAATGTTCCAAACCTCCCCTTATCTATATAAAGAATATTGCGGACAAACAGGACAAATACAAAGTTGCCATACAGCTAGATAAGCTGGAATTTGGTTGGACTTTAACAGATTCTGTACTTTTGATAATGAAAATGATGCGCCTATATATTTATTTTCACAAACATATATTGTAAATGATTCTAACCGAAATAACATTGAACTCTATACAAAGAAATGAGTATTCCGTATTTTTTGATAATCTTCTTTACATGACTATTTCCGTTTATAGGCAAATGCAGCTATACATATTGATGACCTCAATATATCAAAGATACCAGACTCCATTTTATCAGATTGACTCGTGATTAGAAACTTTTTTAAACAATATCCAAATATGAAATGGCTGATTAGACTAGAAAAACATAAAATGAATTACAAAAATGGAGATAAATATTTATATTGGATATCAAATTTGAAGAAACCTTGAACGGTTTTATTATAATAGATCTTCGGAAGAAACATTCCGTAAGAAGCGGAAATCATCAAATTGACAAGGAATCTGAAAAGCAGGGATATCGATACTAATCTGAAAAGGAAAAACATTTGTAATTCTTGCAAGATCTATTTTTATATGATCAATATTCTTCCTGTTATATTTCTAGATAAATCTTATACAATTTAATAGTATTTTATATATTACTATATCATCTATTTTTTAATTTCTCTTTAAAAATGCTTATCCTAATTTATATATTAAATTCAAAAAACTAGGGGTTGTCGCAATAATATCTTCGCTCGTTCAAAAGGTCTTGCCGCTATAGCGGCAAAGACAGAATGCGCAAAAATTATCTTGGGAACCTAGCTTCCCAGAATGATTTTTGTGCATATTGTTTGCATTGCTCTGCAATGTAAACCTTTTGAACGAATCAATAAATTGTAATTTATATTAGTGCGACAGCCCCTAGCTTTTTAAAATATATTAATCAAATTATTCTTTATAGAAAAAACGGCTGCTTGTGTTCGATCTGTTACATTTATTTTTCGAAAAATGCTAGAAATATGATTCTTTACAGTTCGCTCTGAAATATCTAGTTTTTCTCCTATTTCTTTATTATAAAGACCAATAGACAGTAATTTTAAAACTTCCAACTCACGTTTTGTCAATAAATCAATTTTAGCTTGATCTGTATTTCTCTCTACAATCTTTGATTCTAACATAGGAATCATACTTGGCTGAATATAACTTTCACCTGAAATTACAGTAAAGATAGCTTCTCTTAATTGTGCCGAATCAGAATCCTTTAATATATACCCATCAATGCCAATTTCTACAGCTTTTAATAAATATTCTATTTCATTATGTACAGTAAGAATAATTACTTTCAAATCAATTTTCTTTTCTTTAATCTTTTTTAAAACATCTAATCCATTTATTTTAGGCATATCAATATCTAACAATAAAATTTGAGGTACCACCCTCTGAAGAAGTTTTAAACAATCTTCCCCATCACTTGCCTCCCCTATTACCTTTATATCTCCTTCAAGTTCCAATAATTGTTTTAATCCTTCTCTCACCATTGAATGATCGTCTGCAATTATGATTTTTACTTCCATTTATTTTTCCTCCTTTAGCATTGGTACTTTTATAATAACTTCTGTTCCATCTCCTGGTTTTGAATTAAATTCAACTTTTCCTGACAATAAATAAACCCTTTCTCTCATCATAGATATTCCAAACCCTGAATTATCCAATCTTTCAAAATGATCAATCGCGTTTACATCAAATCCATTTCCATCATCTTTAATCAAAACTAACAACTCTTCTTTCATAAAAGATAACTTCACAAATATATTGTTCGCCTGTGCATGTTTTAAAACATTATTACATACTTCTTGAATAACTCTGAAAACTGTCAGTGATATAATATGGGAAAGATTATCAGATTTTCCTTCGACTTCATAAGATATATTGACGATTCCAAAACCACGAATTTTTAACAACTCACGTTCAATCGCATTCTCTAGACTAATTTCTTCTAACGAAAAAGGACGTAAATCAAAAATAATTTCTCTGAGATCTTGAATGGTATCTCGAATAATATTCTTCATAAATCTTAATTCTAATTTACAACGTACTGGATCCACATCGCCTATTTTATCGCATAGTTCAATTTTATGTATTAAACTAGTAAGATTTTGTACTACAGTATCATGCATATCTCGAGCAATACGTTGTCGTTCCATTTCTTGAATTTCCAATATATTTCTTTTATAAATTTTATCATCACTTTGTTCTATTTGATTTGAGAACAATAGCCTTTCATTTGCACGTGCCTCTTTCATTATGTTCTCTAATTCTGATATCTTAATACTTAAATCTACGATCTCTATCTTATTGAGTCTAATCTCTTCTTCAAGTTGACGTTGCTCATCCATTAATGAATTAATCTTATGATGACTCTCCTCATCAACTTTTCTTGGTGAAAAAGATTCATAATTCTCATCTAAAGTATTTTCTAATGTTTGCACAAACTTTATATTATCTCTTAATAATATTTCTTTCTTTTGATTTTCTCGTTCTAAATTTATTTTTTTCTCGTAAAGTCCCTGATATAAATTTTCTAAATAGTTAATAACCATATTTTATTCCTTTTCCAGAACATTTGTTCTATACTATAATTTCAATCAATTGTTTATATTTTCTAACATATATAAATATTTTATCTCAAATCTCTTAATATTAAAAGAGATATTTTAGATTTTTATCTTCTGATTTAAGAATATTGCAGTCATAAAATAATTATATTTTTATTCGTCATTTACAAACCATATATCTCATAAGTATCAACTTATAAATATACTGTCAAATCACTTAACATTAAGTTTAGAAAGTATATCCAAGTACACCCATGAAACTCTGTAGGACACGCGTTCCAATCGGCATGTCATAAGGTATAGAAATGGTTACAAACATTTTTTCCAGATTACTATCATTTTTGTTTGTATATCCAGATTATTTCGTCTATAATATAGATAGGAATAATTTAAATCATACTCAGTGAAGGGAGATTACTGTAATGAAAAAACAAGTTCGTAATTTTTTAATTCTTACCACATTAACTACAATCAGTATTTATGGTATCAATAAGGCAATAAGTGTTTCCTCCAGTATGAAAAATCTTTTAAAGACAGAAAGAGGCAAATTTTTTAATTGGAGATATGGAAATATCTATTATACAAAACAGGGAAAGGGAACTCCCCTACTTTTAATTCATGATTTAAATCCAGCTTCATCTTCCTATGAATGGGAAAAAATTGCAAAGCATCTTGCAAAACACCATACTGTCTATACATTAGATCTATTAGGATGCGGCAGAAGTGAAAAACCAAATATGACTTATAGTAATTATCTATATGTACAATTAATCACGGATTTTATTAAAAATATTATTGGAGCAAAAGCAGATATTATTTCAACAGGAGAATCCTCCTCTTTTACTTTAATGGCATGCAATATGGAACCGAACCATTTTGGTAAGATTATTGTTATTAATCCTTCCGATCTTACTAATCTTAGCAGAACTCCAAACAAAAGAAAAAATGCCTTAAAATTTTTTATTGATACACCAATCATCGGTACTTTAGTATATAATTTGGTATTTTTGAAAAAAAATATCAGCAAGATATTTTCAAATGAATACTATTTTAAGAAACATTTAGTTTCCACCAAAACATTAGATTGTTATTATGAAGCTGCTCATATCAGTAATAGTCATGGAAAATATCTTCTGTCCAGCATAAAGGCAAACTATACAAATATTAATATTGTACATGCTTTAAGAAAAATTAATAACAGTATTTTCCTGATTGGAAGTAAAGAATTAAATGAAATGAAAGAAATTATCAATTCCTATATTTCCCATAATCCTTCCATCGAAGCTTCCTATATCTCTAATTCAAAATATCTTCCTCAGATGGAAACTCCAGAAAAGCTTTTAGAAATATTAAATATTTATCTAGAATCGAATTAATACTTAACCCCGTAACTAGCCAGCTACGGGGTTTTTATTAACAATATATTTAATTTAAGATTTAATTTTTATTGAATCGGCATTTTTGATGGCGTACCAGCCTTTCTTGGATATGTTCTTGGCGTCTGGTGCTTCTTTTTGATTTTAACAAAAGATCTTGATATATCCGTTCCAGTTAACACAAATTTTTCGACTTGTTGAATCTCTCCACCAAGCAACTGTATCGCCTTTTTTGCCATCTTAACTTCATCATCAATTTCTCCTGATTTATAAGATATAAACAAACCATTCTGCTTTACAAAAGGAATACAATACTCTGACAAAGAAGACAAATTTGCAACCGCACGAGAAACACACAAATCAAATTGTTCTCGATATTCTGGCTTCCTTGCCATTTCTTCTGCCCTGCCGTGAACTGCAACTATTTGAGAAAGTCCAAGCTCAGAAATTACATCTTTTAAAAAAAGTACTCGTTTATTTAATGAGTCCATCAAAACAATTTCCAAATCAGGAAAGGCAATTTTAATTGGAATACCTGGAAAACCAGCTCCAGTACCTAAATCCAAAATCTTTTTTTTGTGATTCAATTCGACCATTCTTACTATACTCAAAGAATCTAAAAAATGTTTTTCCACCACCTCCTCAAACTCCGTGATCGAAGTGAGATTCATTACTTTATTTCTTTCTATCAGCATTTGATAAAAAATTAAAAATTTATTTAATTTTTCTTGTGACAAATCAATATTTAATTTTTCTAATCCATATTGAAATTTATCTAATTGATAAGACATATACAACCTCCATAATTGTGTCTTGAGGCTGCTGCAAAATACAGTTTATATACAATATATGTTGGAATTTTTTCGTTCTGAGTACCATATTTGCATATACCAACTATTTTACAACACTCCCTTGTGTAATATTTACAACCATATAAATATATCAGACAGAGATCACTCGCACTACTACCCTGTAAGTTAGTTGTTGTAAACAAAACTGATCTGACCCACCGCAAAACTTTGAAGCATTCTTGATCAATTGTTTACTATTTTCGGTTGTGATTCCTTTGTTCGAGATAAACTAACAATACAGAAATATCTGCCGGAGAAACTCCTGAGATTCTAGAAGCTTGTCCAACGTTTATTGGCTGATACAAATTTAATTTCTGTTTTGCCTCTATGCGCAAACTTTTGATTAGACTATAATCAAAATTCTGTGGAAGTTTTTTATTTTCAAGTTTTTTGAACTCCTTTACTTGTTTTAACTGGCGTTTGATATAACCATCATATTTTATTTGTATATTAACTTGCTCTATGACATCATAAGAAAGATCTGGTCTTCCAAGATCAATTTCTATGAGATCTTCATAATTTAATTCAGGACGTCTGATTAATTCAGCAAGTGTCGTACCATGTTTTAAAGGTGTACTCCCATGTTCTTCTAATATTCTCTGCACTAAATTATTTGCTCCAATGTTTACATGTTCAACACGCTCTATTTCTTTTGCAATCAATTGTTCCTTCTGAATCACATTTTGATATCGTTCTTCACTAATCAATCCCAGCTCGTATCCTTTTTTGGTTAATCTTAAGTCAGCATTATCCTGACGCAAAAGGAGACGATATTCTGCTCTGGACGTCATCATACGATAGGGTTCCCTATTTTCTTTTGTCACAAGATCATCAATCAACACACCAATGTAAGCTTCGGAACGATCTAAAACCAACGGCTCTCTATTCAAAACAAACATTGCCGCATTAATTCCTGCTACAAGCCCCTGCGCTGCTGCTTCCTCATACCCAGAACTTCCATTAAACTGCCCTCCAGAAAATAACCCTCGAATTTTTTTAAATTCCAAAGTTGGATAAAGCTGTCTGGGATTGATACAATCATATTCGATTGCATAAGCGTTTCTGACAATCTTTGCATTCTCTAATCCTGGAACACTGTGATACATTTCATGTTGCACATCTTCTGGAAGAGAACTAGACATTCCCCCCACATACATTTCGTTTGTATATAAACCTTCTGGTTCAATAAAAACTTGATGCCGTTCCTTATCTGAAAATTTTACTACTTTATCTTCGATAGAAGGACAATACCTTGGACCTGTCCCTTCAATCATACCAGAATACAATGGAGAGCGATCTAAATTTTCTTTAATAATTTCATGTGTCTTCTGATTGGTGTAAGTAAGCCAACAAGAAACCTGATCTATTTGAACATCCTCTGGATTAGTTGTAAATGAAAATGGAATCACTCGTCGATCCCCTTTTTGTTCTTGCATCTTACTAAAATCAAGAGATCTTCTATCAATTCTTGCCGGAGTTCCTGTTTTAAAGCGGAAAATTTCTACAAAATTCTTTTTTAAGGATTCCGACAAAAAATTAGCTGGCTGCAATCCATTTGGTCCTGTATAATTCACCACATCACCATATAGACATTTTGCCTTTAAATAAGTTCCAGTACATAGCACCACTGCCTTACTATAATATTTTGCCCCAGAAAAAGTTTTAACTCCCTTTAAGATTCCATCCTCTATCATTAATTCTGTGACTTCAGCCTGACGTATGGTAAGATGATCTGTATTTTCTAAAGTCTTTCTCATAATGCTGCTATATTCCGCTTTATCAGCTTGTGCGCGGAGCGAATGAACGGCAGGACCTTTGGAACTGTTTAACATTTTAGATTGAATAAAAGTTTTATCTATATTGATACCCATCTGTCCGCCCAAAGCATCAATCTCTCTTACAAGGTGTCCCTTAGAACTTCCTCCAATATTTGGATTACAAGGCATCAATGCAATACTTTCCACACTGACAGTGAATACTATTGTCTCTAATCCTAATCTGGCAGATGCCAAAGCTGCTTCACACCCTGCATGGCCTGCTCCTACTACACAGATATCATAAGTTTCTGTTACACAAGGCATAGTAATGCTCCTTTCTTATAAAATTAAAACTAGTTTAAACTTTATTTACCCATACAGAACTTTGAAAAGATCTCATTTACCAGATCATCTCCTATCGTTTCCCCTGTGATATTCCCCAACGATTCATATGCACTCATTAAATCTATAGAGTAGAAATCTTCTGGCATCTGATCTTCAATACTTTTCTTTACCAATGATAAACTATTTAATGCAGATTGAAGCGCTGCCTTCTGCCTTACATTAATCAAAAAGATCTCCTCATTCGATTCAATTTCTCCTGCAAAAAACAGTTCTTGTATCACACTTTGTAATTTTTTTACTCCAATCTCTTCTTTTGTCGAAAAAGAAATAATAGGAAAATATTTTATAACATTTAAGTTTTCTTGTTCTACATTTTCATGCTCATTATTTAATTTTGATTCATCTATATCATAAAGAGCACTCCTTACTTCTTTCTCAGAGGTAAGTTGTCGTAAATCACATTTATTTAATAATATAATTACCCTGCGATTTCTCAACAACTGTAATATTTCGTTATCATTATCATCTAACTTCGTTGAAGAGTCTACTACATAAATAATCAAGTCAGCATCTAATAAATATGCCTTTGCTTTATCCACACCAATTTTTTCAACAATATCATCTGTTTCCCGAATACCAGCAGTATCAATAAGATTTAAAATGATTCCATTCAAATTTATCTGCTCCTGCAGCACATCTCTAGTCGTCCCCTCGACTTCAGTGACGATTGCTCTTTCTATTCCTGCCAATAAGTTTAACAAAGAAGATTTACCCGCATTCGGTTTTCCTATAATTACAGTGTTAATCCCTTGCTTTAATAACTCACCATTTTCAGAAAATCGAAGTAACTCAACAATTTGAGAAGTAAGATCTATTATAATTTGATTTAACTTTATACCATAATCTTCCAGAGAAATATGTTCTGGATCATCTAACGCAGACTCAATAAATGCAATTTCATGAATTAACTCTGAACGGATCCGTTTGACTTTTTTCTTTAAACTACCCTGAAGCTGATAGATAGAAGATTCCAGGGCAATATCATTTTTGGCTTGAATCAAATCCATGACAGATTCTGCCTGAGAAAGATCAATTCTACCATTTAAAAATGCACGTTTCGTAAATTCCCCTGGCTCTGCAGGTCTTGCTCCATATTTTATTACTGTCTCTAAAATCCGTTTCATCACAAGTATTCCTCCATGACAATCTATCTCCACCGTGTCCTCCGTGGTATAACTGTTAGGAGCTTTCATAACTAAAACCATAACTTCATCTATTATTTTATCATGATCACAAATATATCCATAATGAATCGTATGGCTGGGCATTTGAGATATCTTTTTCTTGCCATTTTTTGATTGGTAAATTCGATCAATAATCTCAAAAGAATCTCTTCCACTGATTCGTACAATACCTATTCCTGAATTTGTCATAGCGGTTGCAATTGCCGCAATGGTATCTCCTTTCATCCATAACCTCCCTATCTCATGCTAATAATTGAAAAAAAGAGGCTTTCTCAAAATATTACTCATCGAGAAAGCCTTTCTTAATTCTAATTTCTTTTTAAAGTAATTACCACATGCCGAAATGGTTCTTCCCCTTCGCTGTGGGTGCTTACATAACGATCATTTTGCAGTGCAGAATGAATGACACGTCTTTCAAATGGATTCATTGGTTCTAAAGAAACAGGACGTTTCGTCCGCTTCACCTTATAGGCAATATTTCTTGCAAGATTCTCCAAAGTTTCCCTACGTCTCTTTCTGTAATCTTCTGTATCAATCTTAACCTTAACAAATTCATTTACTTGTTTGCCCACTGCAAGATTTGTGAGATATTGAAGGGAATCCAAAGTCTGTCCGCGTTTTCCAATCAAAACACCCATCTCATCGCCCTTTAAATCCACATTAATATTCTTATCATCCTCACTCTTTGTAATGTTAATTTCTACAGTCATATTCATTGCATTAAAAATATCACTGAGAAAATTTCTAACATGATCTTCTATGGTAAATTTTTTCCAGATTTTTACAACTGCAGGTCTGCTTCCAATTCCTAAGAATCCACTGCTTCCTTTTTCTATAATCTCTGTCTCAATTTTATCACTTGTAGTCCCAAGCTTAATCAGACCTTCTGTGATAGCATCATCTACTGTTTTAGCCGTTATTTCAATACTATCCATTCCAAATTCCCCCTGTCCCAATTACTTGTTTTTGCGTTCATTAAAATCTCTTACCATATTTGCCTTTTCCAGAAGACTGCCTTTTCTTGCCATCTTAGCATACTCTGATGTCTGACGAATCTTCTGCTCTTTTTCTTCTGTACTGACAGGCTCTGCAATCTTTCTAGTATTAATCCTTGCAGCATTTGCAATCTGATTTTCACGGATACCCTGCTTCTCTTTTTTCTTCTTTGCTTTCTCTTTATTCTTCTCAATAATAACTTCCAAATCCAAATTTTTCATATGGTGATTCAATACTACCTGCTGTATAGACCGCACCACAGAACCAGCAATCCAATAAATACCTGCGCCGACCGGAACAGAAAATACCATGATCAAAGAGAATATAGGCATCATCGTATTCATAGTTTTCATCTGTCTTGCCATCGCATCATTGTCATTAGCCGCATTATTTGTATTAGATGTCATTAACTTAATATTTAATACTTGCGTCAAATAAGATATTAATGGAACTAAAAGCGCCCCAATAATCAAGATTACATCTTTACTCTTCCACCCAGATGAGATCAAATTCATCGGTGAATTGGCAATATTAATTGTAAATAAATTATTTAAGTGTGAAACAGTCGCTTCTGTACTGCTAATTACCTCTGATAAACCACTAAAATTATCGCGCAAAATATCCCATCCATGACTCGGAAGCGCATAGAGTACATCAATAATAGAATTAGAGGTTGCCGCTGCTGTATCAAAATTCAAACTGATTCCCGCTGTACCAGATTCTTTAACTACATTTTCCATAACCTTTTGGAAACCATCTACATTTACAATCTTGTCAACCAACGGAATAAATACGTCTTTCACACTACTTACATATGCAGGGACATTACGCACAACTTGATACATAGCAATAAAAATTGGAAAATTAATTAAAAGCTGCACACAACTTCCCATTGTAGACACACCATATTTCTCATAAACCATTTGCGTCTCTTCATTCATCTTCTGCATGGAAGCTTGATCTTTCTTATTCTTATATTTTTCTCGAATTGCATTGATTTCAGGCTGCATTTCCTGTGTCAATCTGGAAAATTTTTGCTGCTTATACGTTAAGGGTGTCATTATAAGATGAATAATGATTGTAAACAGAATAATACAAAGCGCAATATTCTGTATACCAAATACATTATTTAAAAACATATAAAGACCATTCATGATTGTACCAATCAACCTTGCAATTGGTCCGATGATCTTGCCTGGATACTGAGTCAATATTATCTGTGTCAATGTAATAAACCTCCTAAATTATGGAACCGGATCATATCCTCCTTTTGAAAAGGGATTACATCTTAAAATCCGCCATATCGCCAATAAGGACCCCTTACAAACTCCATGCTTTTCAATTGCCTCCAACCCATACGTAGAGCATGTAGGATAATAAGGACATTTTGTAGTCTTAAGTGGGGACAAATATTTTCTATAAAATTGAATTAAAGCAATTAATAATCTTTTCAAAACTTTCCATCTTCTTATTATTTATTTTGTGTAAACTATTCAGAACCCTATGAAAATAAAAATCAGACCGTTCAAATTTATTTGAAAAGGGCTGAATTTCTATTTCCATGAAAGCGATCTCCCAAAATCTACAGACAAAACCTCTTTAGTGCATATGACAGCTCATCTGACATGTCTGTGACATAAGTTCTAAATAGTTACTATTGTAATACAAACATTATTCCAAAAATAATTTTTATTCTATAAATCTAAACTCAATCTTTCTCTTTTGTGATCAAAATATGATGAAGCTTTCCAAGGTGCAAGATTCCTTGCTCTGTCTGACTATAGGTCACATTCTTTGCAGATACTCTTGCAATTACAATAAGATCCAAACCGCAGCAAAACTTCTGCTCCTGCAATCTATAGGCTTCTCTCACTAATCTGGTGATATGATGTCTAACCACACTATTTCCAACTTTTTTACTGACTGAAATTCCTAACCTATTTTTTTCCAGATTATTTTCCAGAACATACATAACAAAAAAACGGTTTGCATAAGACTTACCGTTCCTATATACGTTCTGGAAATGGCTGTTCTTCTTCAATGATTCTGAAAATTTCATATAAACCAGATCTTTCTATTGTCAAATAAATTCTAACTTTCCATCGTAAGAAGAAAGACCACAAATGTTGTGGCCTAAGCTGATAATCTTTTTCTACCTTTTAATCGTCTTGCAGCTAAAACTTTTCTTCCACCTTTGGTACTCATTCTTGCTCTAAAGCCATGAACCTTAGATCTTGATCTCTTTTTGGGCTGAAATGTCATTTTCATGTCTATCCACCTCCTCTACACTACAAAGCATTATGTCTTATTATATCAAATTATCTTTCTAAGTCAAGCTATATTTCATAAGTTTTTTTAAAATGAAATATAAAATATCCTCATCCACATCATTTCGACAGCGCATCCACAACAATTTCCACATTGTGGATTATTACTGGATAAAAATATTTGCAAAATCATACTTTCAACATTATTCACAATGCACATTATAATAAGGAAGAAACACATTTTATCAACAAATTATCCACATTATCCACATTCAAATAAAGTTATCCATAATTTGTGGAAAACTTGTGGATAAATATTTAAGATCTTGTGTAAAATCATTTAAAATCATCTTCAAACCCTTGATAACACAAGAAAAATGGCTATTGTAGATAATGTTTATAAACCATTTTGTTGAAAAATGGCTCAATTTTCCATATTTCGCCCATTTTATAGTATTTATCCACCATATTATCCCCTATACCTTACTAAAAATTTATTGATTATTTGGACAATTTACGTTATTATAGAATAGGGGAGACTTTGAATAACTGCACGGACTATATTTTTTAAACTTGGAGAAGCGTATGGAACTTATTTTAGAAAAATGGGAACAAATCCTCAGAACTGTAAAGGAAGAACATGAACTCACAGATATTTCCTTTAATACCTGGCTAAAGCCTTTACGTGTATATAGCATTGAAGGATCAAAGCTTTACATCTTGGTTCCATCTGAACAGATGGGATTAAATTATATTACCAAAAAATATACACTGCCGATCAGAGTGGCAATTGCTGAAATTACTGGCATAGATTATGAGGTTGAATTTATCTTACAGGAACAAACTGCCAATGTGAAACCGTTTAGAAGTAAGTCTTCTGTATCTCGTCCAGATTCAGAAATATCTAATCTGAATCCCAACTATACTTTTGATACTTTTGTAGTTGGAAATAATAATAAATTTGCCCATGCTGCTAGCTTGGCCGTATCGGAATCTCCTGGAGAAGTTTACAACCCTCTTTATATCTACGGCGGACCTGGATTGGGTAAAACTCATCTGATGCAGTCAATCGGACATTTTATTCTGCAGCAAAAACCAGAAAAAAAAGTCTTATATGTCACTTCAGAGGCATTTACAAATGAGGTTATTGATTCCATTCGTAACGGCAACGCTTCTGCCATGACAAAACTTAGAGATAAATATCGTACTGTTGATGTATTGCTGATCGACGATGTGCAATTCATTATCGGTAAAGAAAGTACACAGGAGGAATTTTTCCATACCTTTAATGTGCTTCATGCTGCCAGAAAACAAATTATATTATCTTCTGATAAACCTCCAAAAGAAATGGAAACCTTAGAAGAACGAATCCGTTCCCGCTTTGAGTGGGGACTCCTAGCTGATGTCGGATATCCAGATTATGAAACACGTATGGCCATTTTACGACGCAAAGAAGAAATGGACAAATTTCATTTAAGTGACGAGATCCTTGATTATATTGCAACCAACATTAAATCAAATATCCGAGAGCTAGAAGGCGCTCTTAATAAACTAGTAGCCTTTTCAAACCTAGAAGACACAGAAATTACAATGGAAGTAGCTGTAAGGGAACTACAAAATATTATATCTCCCGACAAACCAAAAGAAATTACCCCTCAGCTAGTAATTGAAATTGTAGCGGAACATTTTAATATTTCCACTGACCAGATGATTTCCAAGAATCGCAGTAATAATATCTCAAGGCCAAGACAAATCGCCATGTACCTATGCAAAAATATGACGCCGGCACCTTTAGAGACAATTGGTGCTCTGCTTGGAGGACGAGATCACTCTACAGTACTTCATGGAATCAATAAAATTACCAAGGAATACGACCAGAATGAGAACTTCTACCATTTAATTGAGACAATTAAAAAGAAAATAAATCCCAATTAAAGACAAACTTTTCAGATTGTGAACAACCTTCCATATCATTTGGGAGGCAATCCCACAATTGTGGACAAGTTATGCACAAATGCTGTTGAAATCCCTGGATAAACAAAGGATTCATCCACAACTGCAACCTTTGATACATAAACCTAATTTTAAGCTATATTTTTTATACACAGTTTGTCCAAGGTATTTCAAGATGAAATTCACAGGGTTATACAAGAACTTAAAGTTCGCAAAGCCTTACAAAATGCGGCTTACAGAACTTATTCACATATAAACAAGCCCTATTATGAAGAAGATGAATCTTTTACTATAAATATATCTCTATACCAGGAAGGAGTTATTCACATCATGAAAATCGTATGTTCCAAATCAAATCTTCTACAAGGAGTAAATATTGTATCAAAAGCTGTACCATCTAGAACAACTATGGCAATTCTAGAATGTATTTTAATTGATGCATCTACAAACGAGATCAAATTAACTGCAAATGATATGGAATTAGGAATCGAGACTAAAATTGAAGGGAAAATAGAGGAAAGAGGTGTAATTGCCCTAGATGCAAAAATTTTCTCTGAGATTGTGAGAAAACTTCCTGATAATGAAGTGACAATTGAAACAGATACATCATTTAAAACATTGATTACCTGTGAAAAGGCAAAATTTAATATTATTGGTAAATCAGGAGATGATTTTTCTTATTTGCCATATATTGAAAGAAATCAACCTGTACTTCTGTCTCAATTCACATTAAAAGAAGTAATCCGTCAGACAATCTTCTCTATTGCAGACAGTGATAACAATAAGCTGATGACAGGAGAATTATTTGAGATTCGGGAAAACCAATTAAAAGTCGTTTCGTTGGATGGACATCGGATCTCTATTCGTAAGATAGAATTAAAAGAAAATTATCAAGATATCAAAGTTGTTGTACCAGGTAAAACACTGCAAGAAGTCAGCAAGATTTTACCTGGAGATGCCAATAAGTCTGTGAATATATTTTTTACTGATAATCACATTGTATTTGAATTTGACAGCACTACAGTGGTTTCTCGTTTGATTGAGGGAGAATATTTTAAGATAGAACAGATGCTCTCTTCTGATTATGAGACAAAAATTAAAATCAATAAACGTGAACTTTTGGATTGTATTGATCGAGCAACGCTGTTAGTAAAAGAAGGCGATAAAAAACCAATTATTATTCATGTGACAGATCGGACAATGGAATTAAAGATCAATTCTTTCATCGGTTCTATGAATGAAGATATTGATATTCAGAAAGAAGGAAAAGATATTTTAATTGGATTTAATCCAAAATTCTTTATTGATGCACTTAGAGTAATTGATGAGGAAGAAGTAATTTTATATATGGTAAATCCAAAAGCTCCTTGTTTTATCAAGGATGATGAAGAAAAATTTATTTATCTTATTCTTCCAGTAAATTTTAATGCGGCAACAAATTAGAGGTGTAATATGCAGGAAATTAAATTGAGAGAAGATTATATTAAACTGGGGCAGGCATTAAAGGCAGCTAATCTAGTAGAATCTGGTGTTATGGCTAAAATGGTGATTCAGGATGGTTTGGTGTCAGTAAATGGTAAGACAGAGCTAAAGAGAGGCAAAAAATTAGTTGATGGAGATGTTGTGTCCTTTGAAGGGGAGACAATAAAAATTATAAAATGATTTTAAAATCTATTGCCCTTAAAAATTTCCGTAATTACAACGACTTGTATCTGGAATTTGATCAGGGAACTAATATTTTGTATGGAGATAATGCACAGGGAAAGACAAATATATTGGAAGCTGTCTATGTAAGCGGAACAACCAGATCTCATAAGGGCAGTAAGGATAAAGAGCTGATTCAATTTGGGCAAGAAGAAGCACATATCCAGACAGTTGTGGAAAAAGGTGGTTTGGATTACCAAATTGATATGCATATCAAGAAAAACCGTTCCAAGGGAATTGCCATCAATAAAATTCCCATTAAAAAAGCATCGGAGCTATTTGGTATTCTGAATATTGTATTCTTTTCTCCAGAAGATCTCAACATTATTAAAAATGGGCCTTCTGAGCGTCGGCATTTTTTGGATGTAGAGCTTTGTCAATTGGATCGAATTTATCTTTACCATTTAACCAGATATCATAAAATACTAAATCAAAGAAATAAATTATTAAAAGATCTTCATTTTCGGCCAGAATGGGAGGACACACTTTCTGTGTGGGATATACAATTGGTGGAATGTGGAGAAAAATTGATTTCTTCCCGTAAGAAATTTGTACAGGAATTAAATGAAATTATTTTTGGAATACACAAAAACATTTCTGGGAGCAAAGAGGAACTTTTGATTCGCTATGAACCTAACGTGGATCAGGGATTGTTAGAGCAGGAATTGCAGCGTAATCGAGCACGGGATTTAAAATTTGGTATGACTACCATTGGTCCGCATCGGGATGATCTTTGTTTTTTGATTCATGATGTGGATATTAGAAAGTTTGGATCTCAGGGACAGCAGAGAAGTTGTGCGTTGTCTTTAAAACTATCTGAGATTGAATTAGTGAAAAAGCTAATTCGGGAAATGCCAGTTTTGGTTTTGGATGATGTATTATCAGAATTGGATGGCGGCAGACAAAATTATCTGCTTAATAGTATTCACGATATTCAGACAGTGATTACCTGTACCGGATTAGATGAATTTGTGAAAAACCGATTTGAATTAAATAAAGTCTTTCGAGTGATCAACGGAACAGTAAACGCAGAAAATAGTGTTTAGAAAATGGAGGAATTACATGGGTACAAGTACAAATACGAATGTAGAATATGGAGCAGACCAGATTCAGATTTTAGAAGGTCTGGAGGCAGTTCGAAAAAGACCTGGCATGTATATTGGAAGTACCTCCCTGCGGGGACTTCATCATCTTGTATATGAGATTGTTGACAATTCAGTGGATGAGGCTTTGGCAGGCTTTTGTGATACTATAGATGTGTTTATTCTTGAAGATAATTGTATTCGAGTGACAGATAACGGACGTGGAATACCTGTAGGAATTAATCATAAAGCAGGACTTCCAGCCGTAGAGGTAGTATTTACGGTACTGCATGCAGGAGGTAAATTCGGCGGCGGCGGTTACAAAGTATCAGGAGGGCTGCATGGTGTGGGAGCTTCTGTTGTGAATGCACTTTCTAATTGGCTGGAGGTTGAGATTTTCCATGAGGGAAAGATTTATAAACAACGCTATGAAAGAGGAAAAAGCATCTATCCTTTAAAAGTAGTGGGTGAATGTGAGTATGAAAAGACAGGGACACAAGTGACATTTTCTCCTGACGGCAGTATCTTTGAAGATACCATTTATGATTATAATACCTTAAAGCAGCGTCTTAGGGAGATGGCATTTCTCACTAAAGGAATTAAAATACGCCTGGTTGATGAAAGGGAAGGATTAGAGCAGGAGAAAGTATTTCATTATGAAGGCGGAATTAAAGAATTTGTAGTCTATCTAAACCGCAGTAAGGAAGCTCTTTATGATAATGTCATTTATTGTGAGGGAGAGCGAGACGGCGTATATGTAGAGGTTGCCTTACAACATAATGATTCCTATAATGATGCTACCTACAGTTTTGTAAATAATATCACTACGCCTGAGGGTGGTACCCACCTGGCAGGATTTCGCAATGCATTGACCAAAACATTTAATGCCTATGCAAAAAGTAATAAGATTTTAAAGGAAAACGAGACAGCGCTTTCTGGTGAAGATATCCGTGAAGGGATGACAGCCGTAATCAGTGTAAAAATCTCAGAACCGCAGTTTGAAGGTCAGACAAAACAGAAATTAGGTAACAGCGAAGCCAGAGGAGCTGTAGATAGTGTGGTAAGTGAACAGCTCACTTATTTCCTGGAACAAAATCCTATGGTGGCTAAGTCAATCTGTGAGAAGTCTTTGCTTGCACAGCGTGCCAGAGAAGCGGCAAGAAAAGCGAGAGATCTCACAAGAAGAAAGACCGCTTTGGAGGGAACATCTCTTCCAGGAAAGCTTGCGGACTGTTCAGATAAAGATCCTAAGAACTGTGAGATCTTTATTGTGGAGGGCGATTCCGCAGGAGGTTCTGCCAAGACAGCCAGAAGCCGTGCTACTCAGGCAATACTTCCTCTGCGGGGAAAGATCTTAAATGTCGAGAAAGCCAGATTAGATAAAATTTATGGCAATGCGGAGATTAAGGCGATGATCACAGCATTTGGCACAGGTATTCATGATGATTTCGATATATCAAAACTTAGATATCATAAAATAATTATCATGACGGATGCAGATGTGGATGGCGCACATATCAGTACCTTAATGCTGACCTTTATGTATCGTTTTATGCCAGAGTTAATACGGCAGGGGTATGTCTATTTGGCAAAACCGCCTCTGTTTAAAATTGAGAAGAATAAAAAAGTATGGTATGCCTATGATGAAATTGAGTTAGATCAAATTTTAAAAGAGATAGGCAGAGATGGCAATAACAAAATTCAGCGTTATAAAGGATTGGGAGAGATGGATCCAGAACAGCTCTGGGAGACAACGATGGACCCAGAGACTAGAATCTTGGAGAGAGTTACCATTGATGATGCTTCAGCGGCTGAGATTGACGTGACGTTTACGACTTTAATGGGAGATAAGGTGGAACCCAGACGGGAGTTTATCGAGGCAAATGCGCGCTATGTGCAGAATCTTGACGTATAAGAAAGGTATAGTAACAACATAAATTAGGGGATATTTGGATTTTCTGACACATGGAATATTAGGAGGAAATTAGATGGATGACAGAATATTTGACAGGGTTGATGACGTTGACTTAAAAAAAACGATGGAGAGATCCTATATTGATTATGCGATGAGTGTTATCGCATCGAGGGCGCTTCCTGATGTAAGAGACGGCTTGAAGCCTGTCCAGCGGAGAATTCTCTATGCCATGATTGAGCTGAATAATGGTCCAGATAAGCCTCATCGTAAATGTGCCCGTATTGTCGGTGATACTATGGGTAAATATCATCCGCACGGCGACAGTTCCATTTATGGTGCACTGGTCAATATGGCACAGGAATGGTCTACACGTTATATGTTGGTGGATGGACACGGAAATTTTGGTTCTGTAGACGGCGATGGTGCGGCGGCAATGCGATACACAGAAGCCAGGCTTAGCAAAATTTCGATGGAAATGCTTGCAGACATTAACAAAGACACCGTTGATTTTGGGCCTAATTTTGATGAGACAGAGAAGGAACCTTTGGTTCTGCCATCCCGTTTTCCAAATCTCTTAGTGAATGGAACTACTGGAATTGCCGTAGGTATGGCCACAAATATTCCACCCCATAATCTTCGTGAAGTGATTGCTGCGGTAGTGAAAATTATCGACAATCGTATTTTAGAGGATCGTGATACAGAGATTGAAGAGCTTTTAAATATTGTCAAAGGGCCAGATTTTCCTACTGGCGGCATGATTCTAGGAACTTCTGGCATTGATAAAGCATATCGTACTGGACGGGGGAAGGTGCGGGTGCGCGCAGTGACCGATATTGAACCAATGGCAAACGGCAAGAATCGTATTGTGGTCACAGAGCTTCCCTATATGGTCAATAAAGCGAGACTGATTGAAAAGATTGCAGACCTGGTAAGAGATAAGAAGGTTGATGGGATTACAGATTTGCGCGATGAATCAAACCGGGAAGGAATGCGAATCTGTGTCGAGCTGCGCCGAGATGTCAATCCAAATGTGATCTTAAACCAGCTCTATAAGCATACACAGTTGCAAGATACTTTTGGTGTGATCATGCTTTCGTTGGTAAACAATGAGCCAAGGGTCTTAAATCTCAAAGATATGCTGACCTATTATCTCAAACATCAAGAAGAGGTTGTCACCAGAAGAACAAGATATGAATTGAATAAGGCCGAAGAACGCGCCCATATTTTACAGGGTCTGCTGATTGCCTTAGATCATATTGATGAAGTTATTAATATAATTCGGGGAAGTGAAAATGTTCAGCTTGCTAAGACACGTCTGATTGAGCGTTTTGCATTTTCTGATGCGCAGGCGCAGGCAATTGTGGATATGAGACTGCGTGCATTGACAGGTTTGGAACGCGGCAAATTGGAGGCAGAATATAATCAGTTAATGGAATTGATTGCCGAATTAAAATCCATTCTTGCGGATGAAAAGAAGCTGCTTGGAGTAATTCGTGAAGAGATTATGCTGATTTCTGATAAGTATGGAGATGACAGAAGGAGTTCCATTGGATTTGATGAATATGATATCTCAATGGAAGATCTCATTCCAGTTTCCAATACAGTGATCACTATGACAAAATTAGGTTATATCAAGCGTATGAGTGTCGATAATTTCCGCAGTCAAAATCGTGGCGGTAAGGGAATTAAGGGTATGGAGACCATTGATGATGACTATATTGAGGAGCTTTTAATGACTACCACCCACCATTATTTGATGTTTTTTACAAATACAGGTAAGGTGTATCGAATGAAAGCGTATGAGATACCAGAAGCTGGAAGAACGGCAAGGGGAACAGCGATTATTAACTTGCTTCAGCTTCAGCCCGGAGAAAAGATTACGGCAGTGATTCCGATGAAAGAGTATAAGGATGACCATTATCTGTTTATGGCTACTAAAAATGGAATTGTCAAGAAAACGCCTGTGACTGATTACGCAAATGTCCGCAAAAAGGGACTTGCAGCAATTAGCCTGCGTGAGGAAGATGAGCTGATTGAAGTTAAATTTACAGACAATACCAAGGATATTCTTTTAGTAACAAAATTTGGCCAGTGTATTCGATTTCATGAGACAGATGTCAGAAGTACTGGAAGAATTTCAATGGGTGTGATTGGCATGAATCTGTCTGACCGTGACGAAGTGATTGGTATGCAGATGGATACGCAGGGGGAATATCTGTTGATTGCCTCTGAGAAAGGGCTTGGAAAGCTGACCAGAATGGAGGAATTTACACCGCAAAATCGCGGCGGTAAAGGAGTGAAATGTTATAAGATCACTGAAAAGACTGGGAATATTATTGGAGTCAAGGCCGTCAATCAGGAAAATGAAATTATGATGATCACCACAGAAGGAATTATTATCCGCATGAAGGTAGAGGGAATTTCTGTGCTTGGGCGAGTGACTTCTGGTGTTAAGCTAATGAATCTTTCGGAGGATATCACAGTGGCAAGTATAGCCAAAGTGCGCGAGGATAAGTCTTTAATGGAAAATACAGAGGAAAGCGAACTTCTTACAGATGAAGAAGAAAAGTTAAGCGCAAAGAAAGCACAAGAAGCGGCAAGAAAGATGACCAGTCCAGTAGAAGAGACAAACCAAGAACTTTTGCAGGAATTGATTGAAAGAGCAGAGGATGATCAAGAGGAGTAAAGCGTGTTGTTGAATAGATTGGAGTTTATTCTTTCATCTAATTGTTATACGCAAATGGCTGAGGTTTTGATTAATTCATAAAAAAATATCATACAAAATAAATCAGATCGAAAGATTTTTTCTAGATCTGGTTTATTTTTTGTATAAAATACTATTTTATGATTCACAATTAAAAAAATTTTTGTTAAAATGTTCCTATGTATTTGTTTTTGCAAATGAAGGTGGGGTACCATATGACACATAGAGAGAAGGCAGAAAAACTTCTACATCAACAATATCACTGTTCTCAGGCATTATTTGGGGCATTTGCTGAAGATTTTGGTTTAGATTTGAAGACGGCGTTTAAGATTAGCACATGTTTTGGAGGTGGAATGCGTCAAGGGGGAACATGCGGCTGTATTACAGCATCTTTGCTGATCTTGGGAATGACAATTGGGTTTTATGATTCTCAGGATAGAGAACAGGAAGTATATGGCAATAAAAAAACGGAAGAGTTTATAAGACTTTTTAGTGAACGCATGAATGGGGCGGTCAATTGCCGTGATATTTTGGGTAAAGATATTTCGAAACCAAATGAAATGGCAGAGATTCGCAAACAGGGATTGATATTACATAAATGCCCAGGAGCAATCAATATCAGTATTGAGATTCTGGAAGATATGTTATTGGAACATTTTAATGGGATGATAGAGAGTAATCTTAATCTAGAAGATATTCCCGAAAATGATGAGATGCAGACAGTCTTTAAAACAATTCAAAAATTTCGTCATTTTAGAAGAAATGTCAATAATCTATTATTTTCCTCAAAAAAAGAAATTGGATTTATTCAGTTTGATGTTCGAAAATTTAAGATCATTAATGATTTATATGGGGAGAGATTCGGAGATCAGGTTTTAGAATTTATTATGAAACAATTAGAAAAAAATTGTCTGGACGAACAATTTTTCGTCAATCTACGCAGTGATGTATTTATGGTTGTTATGGAATATGATGAAGAACAGGAATTAGTGGATTTTATAGAACATTTAGATTCCACGATAAACTGTTATAAAGATGTAAAAATCCAATTATGTTATGGTGTTTATACAGTGGAAGATAAAGAAATGGAGTTCCGGCAGATGGAAGACAGGGCTGCTATGGCTAGAAAAGCAGCTAAGAATAATATTTTGACTAATATTTTGTTTTATAAAGAACAATTTAAAGATTCCTTGTATAACAGGAAATTTATCGAAGAAAATATGCAGACTGCAATTACAGAGAAGCAATTTATGATGTATCTGCAACCAAAATATAGTATTGCAAAAAATGAGATTATTGGTGCAGAGGCTTTAGTAAGGTGGCAGCACCCAGAACGTGGAATGATATTTCCAAATCAATTTATTCCCATTATTGAAGAAAATGGGTTTATTAAAAAAGTAGATTATTACATCTGGGCAGAAGCATGTAGTTTTATTAAGAAATGTCAACAGAAAGGACTGAGATCTTTTCCTATTTCTGTAAATGTTTCAAGGATTCATCTCAGAGATAATGAATGTATTCAGGTACTGTCAGATTTAATTAAAAGTAATGGTATCAATAAAGAATTATTAGAACTTGAGATAACAGAATCGGCAGATGATCAACAAATCAGCAGAAAAGCATATCAGCTCAAAGAAGAAGGATTCACATTGTTGATGGATGACTTTGGCAGTGGATATTCTTCTTTAAATATTTTGTTAGAGACGCCTTTTGATATGATAAAACTCGATAAAAAATTCATAGAAAATATGATGGTGTCCAGTAAAGGGAGGTTGATATTGGAACATGTGGTGTTAATGGCAAATCAATTAGATCTGGGACTTCTTGCGGAGGGTGTGGAGACTAAGGAACAGGTTGACCTTTTGCAGAGTATTGGATGCGATCAGGTACAGGGATATTACTATGCAAAACCAATGCCAGAAAAGCAATTTTTTGAATTGCTGCAAAAACAGCAGCATGAAATAGGCTGAGTAATAAAAATCCCAGATATTTTCTAATTTAATTAAATACAAATAGATTTCATAGTCTATTTGTTATTTAATAAAACAAGAAGGGAAGGAGAATGTAAAGTTATGAAGAAAAACAAACGTAACAAAATTACTAGTCTGCTTCTGGCAGCAGTGATGCTGATTGGACTTTGGCAGCCAATGGGAAATGTCAAAGCCGAGGAGGATTTGCTGACAGGTACAGAGTTGTTAGCTCATTATGAGTTTACAGATGGAGGAACGGATTCTTCTGGTAACAACAATCATGCAGTGATTGGTAATGGTGTTACAGTTGCAAATGGAGTTGCCTCTCTGCCAGGTGGTGGGGCAGATGGTTCTGCATTTATCACCTTGCCAGAAGGAATGTTTGATAAACAAGATACTTTGACTGTTACCATGTGGTTAAAAGATAATGATCCCAGAACCTCATGGCTGGCTGCATTTTTTATTGGCAGCGCCAAAAACAGCAATGGTTATCCGACCAATTATTATTATTTCGTGCCTTGTGAAAAAGAACATAATACCTTAAAGTTGGTAATGACAGATTCTGTCAATGAACAACGGCCAATGGACACAGAAAAAGGATTTCGTCAAAGTGAGCAGACAGACGCCTATAAAGGGGTATGGACACATTATGCGATTGTGATTCGCCCTGATTCCATGAGCTGCTATATTGACGGATATTCCATTGGAACTCAGACAGTTTCCAGAAAAATCAGTGATTTTGGAACTGGACTGCAATCTTATATTGGAAAATCAAATTACTCAGATCCACTCTATCAGGGAGATTTTAAAGATGTTCGTGTCTATAAAAATGCCCTCAGTGAAGCACAAGTACGTCAAGTCGCAGGAATTCAAGATAATGTTGCACAGTATTCGATGGATATTGATGGAAGTAATATCACAAAACAGCTCAGTGACAGCCTCTATGGATTGTTTTATGAGGATATCAACAGTGCAGCGGATGGCGGGCTGTACCCAGAAATGGTAAAAAATTACTCTTTTGAGAATGCTTATATGCAAAAAGGGGATGAGAACAGCGAATATTTTAAAAAGAATGGATATGAGACTGTTGGACATTACAAGCTCCATTGGACGGCTTCTCCAGAAGAAAACTTTGAGGTAAACAGTGATCAAGATACAACAAACAGTTTGAATCAAAATAATCCTCACTATGCAATTTTAACTGGAAATGTCACTTTAAAAAATGGTGGATTTGCGCCGCAAAATAACCCAAATAGTGCGGCAATGCCTGTAAAACCACTAAATGCAGATAAAAAAACTGGTATCTATACGTTTTCTGCCTACACCAAAGCTCCACAAGGTTACAGCGGAAAATTAAATGTAAAATTGGTTGATAATAATAATCGTGCATTGACCAATGAACAGGAGATCTCTCTTGACGGGAATGGTACCTGGAAAAAAGTTACAGCAGAATTGACTTCGACGGTATCAGTAAATACAAAAGGAAAATTGATGCTTGCAGTCAAAGGTGCAGGCACAGATGAAAAGTTATATTTAGATATGGTTTCAGTAATACCACATGACAGTTATGGTTATGGAAATCCAAATTATGCCTGCGGCGTAGGTATTCGTCAGGATCTTTTAGATTTGATGATGGATTTAAATCCTAAATTTATGCGTTTCCCTGGCGGCTGTATTGTGGAAGGATTTAACTGGGAAGGTCTGTATGACTGGAGAGATTCGATCGGGCCTCTGGAGGAACGAAAAAGCGCTACCAACCGTTGGGAAAATTGGAACAACAAGAATCGTACCTGGGGATATATGCAGTCGTATGGATTTGGATATCATGAATTATTGTGTCTCTGTGAAGACTTCGGAATGGAACCATTTCCAATTTTAAGTGCAGGTTTACTCTGCCAGTATGAGACAAAAAACGTGGATGCAAAGACAGGAGAGGAGCTGCAGCGCTTTAAAGATATGGCCACACAGCTTTTGGATTACTGCTGGGGCGATGCCAATAGTAATGAATGGGCGAAAAAGAGAGCAGATAACGGCCATCCAGAACCATTTAACTTGAAATATCTTGGTATTGGTAATGAAAATCTTCAGGCAAAATATTTTGATAATTTTGATGAGATTAAAGCAGCCGTTGAGAGTTATGTGAAAGCAAATTATCCAGATCATGAGCTGCAGATTATATCCAGTGCAGGGCCTACTTCCACTGGAAATGACTTGGAATATGCTTATGACCGTTTGGCTCAGACAATGCCTGGACAGACATTAGTAGATGAGCATTATTATGAGTCAGAATCCTTTATGTATAATCAGTCTGATCGTTATGATTACTATCAGCGTGCCGATCAGGGTGGAAGCGATGTGTTTGTTGGTGAGTATGCAATCCGAAATAATAATAAATACAATACAGCGCTTGCAGAGGCATGTTATATCACAGGTCTTGAGCGCAACGCGGATGTCGTAAAAAATATATCTTATGCACCGCTGCTGTACAAAATTGGCAGTTTAAGCTGGGATCATGACTTAATCTATTTTGATGAATTTAATACAGCGAAATCCACAAACTATTATGTACAGAAGATGTTTTCCAACAATTATGGTACAGAATTGATTGGTACTGAACTGAAATCTGCAGATAGTGATTACAGTAATTATGGAAGTCCAATTCTTGGAACTGTATCTGCTGGAGGCTCTATCGACAAGATTACGGTTTATGATCAGAGTGGAAAAGTTCTTTTAGAGGATGATTTTAATGATAATTCCAATGGATGGACACAGTTTTCCACACAGGCAGGAAGCAGTGATTTCTCCATTAGTGGCGGACGTCTTGTATTTAATGAGAAGAGTGGTGTAAATGCTGTATATCTTCCAAAGGCTGTAGAAAACAAATGGAAAAATTTCAGGATTGAAATTGAAGGTTCTGTAAAGACATCTGGAACTGGCGGACTGGTGGTTGGCACCGGTCATGAAAAACAATATTACTGGTATCATCTGGGCAAAGATGGAGCAGGCACATGCATGGAAGTGACCAGACCAGAGCGCGGTAAAACAGAATTGACAACAAAGAGTTTGGGAAATAATTATTCTAACAAACATTACAAAACAGAATCATTAGTAAAAGTAAAGACAAATGATCCTATGCATGTAAGCTTTAATTTCGGTGTAAATGGAAAATTAGAGGCTAATTATACCAGCAACAGTGTCACCAATACCGCAAAGTATGATTTTTCAAGCGCCTTAAATCAGTATCAGACAGATATTTACCAAGTGGTAAATAAAGATAGCGAGAATATCTATATTAAGTTGGTAAATCCAGATCGAAAGAATAAATCAATTACACTGAATTTTAAGAATTTGCCAGTTGGCGCAGAGTCAGAGGTAACAACCTTGACAGGAAATTTAAATGATGCCAATGCAATTGGCAATGAGGTAGTAGCGCCTACATCTTCTGTTTTACAGAATATTCAAAATCGTCAGCTTTTGTACACACTTCCTGCATATTCAGTGAATGTGATTCGGGTGCCTCTGACAAAAGGGCCTGAAATTACAAAAGCAAAGCTGCAAGAATTAGTAAATCAGGTGAAGAAATTAGATAAGTCTAAGTATACAACGGAATCGTGGGCAGCATTGCAGAATGCATTGGCTAACGCTGAAAATCTGCTTGCCAGTGCAGATCAGTATGAGGATATGGAGATACCTTATAATAAGCTGAAACAGGCAAAGGATGCTTTGAAGTTAAATCCGACAACACCCTCTCCAAGCAGTGTAAAACTGAATGTTGGGAAGAAGCTGACACTTGGACAGAAAGAAAAACTAACCTTAAAAGCAACAGTTAAACCTGCGAAGGCTTCTCAGAAAGTAACCTGGAAATCCAGTAAAAAATCTATTGTAGAGGTTAAGAATGGTAAGATAACAGCGAAAAAGCCTGGAAAAGCTGTCATCACAGTAATGACAAAGAATAATAAAAAAGCTAAATGTACTATTACTGTAAAGAAAGCTCCAAAGAAGATTAGTTTAAATGCAAAGAAGAAGACTTTGAAGAAAGGAAAGACATTCCGCATTAAGGTAAAATTCCCCAAGAATACTTATAGTAATAAGCTTACCTATACTTCTAATAAGAATAAAATTGCTACAGTTTCCTCTAAGGGAGTGGTAAAGGCCAAAAAGAAAGGCAGTGCTGTGATTACAGTAAAGACTTTTAATGGAAAAAAGGCAAAACTTTCAATTAAGGTGAAATAGAGAAATAAAAAAATAATATTTTAAAATCAAAAACCCTGCATTTTGCGGGGTTTTTGGTTTTAAAAAGGATATTTAAAATCCTATTGACTTTACAACTAATTTGTTGTATTTTATAATAGAAGTTAATAATTAAAAAGGAGGAAATTTAGATGATAATACATAATTATCAGTCTAGTTCAGGTAAAGATTTAATATTAGAGTATATAAAATCTTTGCCAGAAGAAGAAAAAGTGGATGGTTTTTCAGTATTAGAAAGTTTAGAAAATGATAGGAGGGACATAATTAAATATAAATGTTGGAGGAAGAAAATTTATGAGGTTCGTTTTTTTAAACATAATAGAATTTTCTTTATAGTTGCAGATAAAAAGAATCTGTATATATTACATGTTTGTAGAAAACAAACAAAAAAAACAGAGAAAAAGGATAGTAAAATAATTATGAAAAGAGCAAAAGAACTTGGAAAAATGTTAGGAAAGAAATTTATATGATTATATAACAATACAAAAGATATTTTAATTAAAAAGAACTCAATTTATGTAAAATATCCTACAGTAAGTAATTATATTCTTACTGTAGAGAAATTTTACATATTTAAATAGATTATTTATTAATAAATAAAATTTGAAATTAGAAGGAGATGCCATATGTCATTTGTAAAAGTAAATATCTCAGAAGAAATTGAAAAAGAAAAGTGTTCCTCACCCAAGTTTAAAAAAGTATGGGATGAAAGTCGAGAAGAGTATAGATTGATAGAAGAAATGATTAGATTACGTAAACAGGAAAAAATTACACAGAGTAGATTATCAGAACTTACAGGAAATAAACAGCAGGTCATTTCACGAATAGAAAAAAAAGAAAATAGTCCATCTTTAAGAATATTTTGTAATTTACTCAATGCATTGGGATATGAATTGCAAATTGTAAAGAAATAAAATTAAACTATGATTTGAATTCCCCGATTTTGTATAATAGGAAATATTATAGTGTCAAAAGGTCTTGCTGCCTTTGGTAGCATAGACATCTAGCACAATCAATAATTAAATTAGAAAGTAAAAATCAGCAGAATACAAAATATCGAGCATAATTCTTTATAAACAAAATGGTTGAATAACCATACTGAAATACTAGGATGGTATTACAATACACTTATAAATCAAATATTTAAGGTGATGTGTTGGATGGAATGGAAGGATGTTAGAAAAAAATTAAAAGTAAAGATACTACTGAATATAAAATATAGGGCAAAATTTTTGAGTAAAAATCAGGCATATTATTGCAAATGTCATAATAAATCAAATTGGTTACTTGTTTATTATATAGGAGATGATATATTAGCAAAAAAATTAATCAATTATAGTATAAATGTAAATTTTATTAAGGTTTATTCAGATAAAGTTTATAAAAAATTAGAAGGCGTTAGCAGATTTATATTTGTTAATGCCTTTTTATGCAAAGGGGAGTATAAGGAAATTTATTGTTTACGCAATATACGCTATGCGTGCGGCTATTAGGATGAAAGTATGCTCTACTTGATGGAATAATATTAAATGAAAAAGTGTTATAATTTATCTATTTATCATCAAAATTAATAAAAAATCTTAACTTAATTCTAAAAAATTCAACTATTTTCCAACGAATGCGTTTCTGAAATCATAAAAAAATATACAAAAATCATAAAAAATCAAATTGAATTGATATTTTTGTTATTATATAATTGAAGAATAGGATAAAGGTGTTAAAAGTAAAAAATTGACCGAAAAATTACTTTTAACAAACTTATAACTAAAAATATTTATAAGGAAGGAGAAGTGAGGATGAAACAAAAGGAAAATCCAAGTGGCAAAAAGTGGGATCTTGTGGCTTTTGTCAAAAGGGCTGCAGCCAGTTGTATTGCAGCGGCAATGTGTGTGACTTCTCTGCCAGCCACAGGGCTTGCAACTGTTGAAGCAGCTACACCGGCAGAGAGACCAGATCCATCCATTGTTTACTATGTGGATTGTGGGGATTTTGTGGTAAATACCGCTGGTGATGGGGAGCAGTTCGGAACACACAATAGTGTCACAGATCAGGCTTATGGAGAGGATCCAGAAACTGGCTATCAATGGGGGATTATAGATCAGGCGGAGGAATATACTGGAAATAATGTATCTAATGGAGAACCACCAAATAATGGCGGGGTCTATACGGCAAATACCTGGGCATTTGAACATCTTGCAACCCCAAATATAGACTATCCTAAAACTACTACAAACCGTTATTCCAAGAATTTTACTGAAAAAGGGATAGAAGAACGTTTTATAGATTATGCTTTTGAGCTTGAAGAGGGTTCTTATGAGGTGACAGTTGGATGTGTCAATCCCTGGAGCTGTTCTAATTCTCCAGTGGTGAAGGCAATACTGGAAACAGCAAATTCTGAGACTGTATTATCGCCGGAAGATTTTACTGTCCCTCTCCCAAAAGATGGCGGAAGTGCAGAAGTAGAAGGGACTGTAGCCGTTCCGGCTGGAGGAGATAAGCTCACTGTGGACGTCAGGGGAACAGGAAACCAAAATGCCTGCGTCAATGTGGGCTATATTCTGATTAAATCCATTAAGACAGGTGAGACAGAGGATGAGAAGAATATTAGAAAAGATCTGGAAGCCCTGAAGCTGCCAGAGAGCACAAAAGAGGATCTGGCACTGCCAGGCACAGGGGAAAATGGCAGTATAATTTCATGGAAAAGTTCTAATGAAGCAGTGATTTCCAATGATGGTAAGGTGACAAGGCCAGAAGCAGGAAAAGAAGATGCTACAGTTACTTTAGAGGCAACTGCCAGTTTTGGAAGCGCTGAGCCTCAGAAAAAAGAATTTAATGTAAAGGTTCCGGCAATCAAGGTGCCCACACCCATAGATCGGGAAGATAATTATGTGGTTTACTTTGTGGACTGTGGAGATTATGTAGTAAATACAGTCGGTGCTGGAGACCAGTTTGGAACTCATAACAGTGTCACAGATCAGGCTTTTGGAGAAGATCCAGAGACTGGTTACAAATGGGGAATTGTAGATGTAGACTATGAGTATGAGGGAAATAACAAAACAAATCCGGCGGTGCCGAACAATGGTGGGGTATATACAAAGAATACTTGGGCATTTGAAACTCTTACCGCTAATCAAGATCATGACAAGACAACGACAAACCGTTATACCAAGAATTTTTGGGAAAAAGGAATAGAAGAGCGTATTTTGGACTATAAGTTTGAACTGGAAAATGGTAAATATGATGTTTACGTCTGCTGTGTGGATCCGTGGAATTGTTCAAAATCTCCCAATGTTTATTTGAATTATGGTAAAGATACCCAGAAAACCTTGAAGGAGGGATTGGATGCCATTTCCAAAGAAGTTGGAAAAAAGACCGTGGATGTAACAGATGGGGAATTGACAGTAAACCTAAAAGCTACAGGGGATGATAACAAAGCCATCAATCTTGCCTATATTTTGATTCGTAAGTATAAAGAATTGACGCCAGAGGAAATGGAAGCGGATGCTAAGAACAGAGTGACTAATGATCATGCAGCATTGACTCTGGAAACAACAAATATCACTTCTGATATTACCTTAAAAACAGAAGGTGATAATGAGACAACAATTACCTGGAAAAGTTCTAATGAAGCAGTATTATCTAACAATGGTAAGGTTACAAGACCAGCGGCAGGCAATGCAGACGCATTGGTTACTTTGACAGCAACGATCTCATATGAAAACGGTGATTATAAATTCTCTATGGATAAGCAATTTGAGGTCAAAGTACTTGCAGAGAGTGATATGCAGGATCTCCAAGAGTTTGCCCTGGCAGATGTGGAAATTACCGAAGATTATTACAATAATGTAGCAGATAAGGATGTAGAATTTTTAAATAAATTCGATCCAGACAGACTGTTATATAATTTCCGGCTTACTGCAGGTTACAGCGCTGATGAGATTCAACAGTTTGATGTACATAATAATGGAACAGGTGCATCTTCCCCTTATCCGGGCGGATGGG
The DNA here is from genome assembly GCA_910576385.1 of Lachnospiraceae bacterium. GTDB lineage: Bacteria > Bacillota > Clostridia > Lachnospirales > Lachnospiraceae > Petralouisia. The sequence goes on along the minus strand of CAJTIR010000005.1, from coordinate 122,185 downwards.
AAAACAGCAGAATCGGCGGGCACACATTAGGACATTACCTTGCAGCAGCAGCACAGGCAATTGCCAATGGCTATGGCCAGGAAAAAGGGACAGATGGTCTTAACCTAGAACAGAGATTGAATTATCTGATCGATGAATTAAAAGTGTGTCAGGATAAACTGGGTACAGGATATATTTTTGGAGCAACGCTGGCAAGCCAGTCCGATCCAGAGCGTCAGTTTAATATATTAGAAACAGGTTCTACAAATGATACTTGGGTGCCCTGGTATACCATGCACAAGATTGTCAATGGCCTGATTGAAACTTATAAATTGACAGGCAACAAAACGGCGCTTACCGTAGTGGAAAATTTGGGAGAATGGACTTATAACAGAACTTCCAAATGGAATGCTGATATTCAGAGAAAAGTACTGGGTGTAGAGTATGGTGGGATGAATGATTGTCTCTATGAAGTCTATAAGTATGCAAAGAAAGACGGCTATGCAAATGCAGAGCATTTTAAGACAGCGGCGCACTGGTTTGATGAGACAGATTTATTTGAAAATATTCTTGCCGGAAAGAAAAATCACCTTAATGGACGTCATGCGAATTGTACGATTCCAAAATTTATGGGCGCATTAAACCGCTATCGGGCTTTGAAGGATGAGGGCGATGAATTAAAATATCTTCAATATGCAGAAGCTTTCTGGACATTGATTACAGAGAAGCATACTTATATCACAGGCGGAAACAGTGAATGTGAATTTTTCGGGGCTGACAATGTATTAGATGCAGAGAGATCTCATTGTAACTGTGAGACATGTAATACCCATAACATGTTAAAATTAACCAGAGAGTTATACCGTATCACAGGTGATAAGAAATATGCGGATTACTATGAGACTACTTTTATCAATGCGATTATGGCCTCAGTAGATGAGAAGACAGGTATGACCACCTACTTCCAGCCAATGGCAACTGGATTCTTTAAAGTATATTGTAATCCTGATCTTGAGAAAAATTATTTCTGGTGCTGTACTGGAACAGGTCTTGAGAACTTTACCAAACTAGGGGATAGTTTTTACTACTATGTTGATAATAAATTGATTGTCAATCAGTATACCAGCTCCAATGTTACTTGGAAAGATAAGAATGTAGTATTAAAACAAGAAACAGATATTCCAAATACTGATCAGGCAAAATTTACAGTGGAACTTCAGGGTGGAAAAACCAGTGAAGCATTTGTACTTTGCCTGAGAATACCTGATTGGATTAAGGGAGAGGCAGTTGTAAAAGTAAACGGAATCGTACAGAATAACACAGTCAGCAATGGTTATATTGCATTGGACAGAACCTGGAATAATGGAGATACTGTGGAGATTACACTGCCAATGGGAATCCGTGCCTATACACTGCCGGATAATGCGGGAATTGTCTATGGATTTAAATATGGTCCGGTAGTTTTGGCAGCAGAGCTTGGCAGAGATGATAAGATGGATACTTATCAGGTAGGTGTACAGTGTGACGTCTGCAAGACAAAGATTGTAAATGGCGAGGAGAGAACTTCTACGAATGGATATGGTTCTACTTCCAATCAGGGAACCTTAAATTCTGAGACCTTAAATGTGCAGAATGGGGTTTCTGTATCAGAATTTATTGAGAATATTGAGGATTACCTGGTAAAAGATGGGGAATCTTTAAGCTTTACGCTGCAAGGTACAGACTGGGGCGGAAGCGAGCCTTTGAAATTCACACCATACTATAAAATTACAGATCAGAGATATGGAATTTATTGGCTGTTTGCCGGTGAAGGTCCAGTTGAAATTCAAAAAAGGCTCTTAGAGTCCAAGAAAAATGGCCGTGACGCCAATGTATATTTAGATGGTGTCGGAATTGGTTACGGCACACAGACGGAAGGAGATGACAACAATTATCCTCATATTAAAAATGAGGGAACAGGTTCTACTGGAGATATGGGTAATCTGACCCGTTATGCAAATGTGGGCGGAAGTTTCTCTTATCTGTTTAAAGTCAATAAGAGTAAGAAAAATTATCTCAATTGCCAGTATTCTAAAGAAGACAATGGCAAGACAATGGTAATTAAAGTTGGAGATGTAGTCATTGCAGAAGATACATTGAACTATGAAGGAAAAGAAGAAAAATATAAAGTGAAATATGAGATTCCAGCCGCAGCAATCGCTCAGGCTGTGGAGTATGAGAAAACAGACGATACTACAGGTGAGACAGAGGTTAGAGATGTTATTCGTATTTCCTTTAGCGGAGCATCTGGGGAAGAGTCGCCAAAACTTTGGGAATCAGCTTATACATGTACCAATTATGACAACAATGCAGGAATTGAAAAATTTACTTCTGATATAGGTACAGTGGAGAAAGGCGAAGATAACAATTATCGTCTGGAGGTGCCGGCAGATACCAAGCAGGTACAGCTTAAGATCGATCTGGCCAATAAATTTGGACTGCTGTACATGGATAATATTCTCACTGATGACAGCAAGAAAAAGAAGGTTGCCCTGAATGAAAAAGAAACTGTGGTAAATATTCGTGTATTTGCGGAAGATCATCAGACAAAGGCAGATTATCAGCTTACCATAGCAAAGAAAGATTCTGGTTCGGAGGGAGATATTAAAGTTACAGATTTGACACTCAATGCTATACAAAAAACCCTCACGGTAGAAGAAACTTTCCAGCTAGACTGTACTGTAGAACCTTCCAATGCTTCCAATAAAGAAGTAAGTTGGAAATCCAGTGATGATAAAATTGCAACAGTGTCAGAGAATGGATTGGTAACAGCGATTGCAAAGGGTACAGCGATCATTACTGTAACCAGTGCAGAGAATAAGGAAATTAAGAAAGAGTGTACTATTACCGTAAAAGCAAAAACAGGCGAAGAAGTAATTGAACCTGAAATCAAGGATGATGGAAAGGGAAATTATGAAGTAATAATTCCAGAAATTAAACCAGGAGAAGATACAGCTATTGCAATACCACTCCCAGGTTCACTGGCAGACAGCATTAAAAATAGTCAATCTGATCAAGTTTCACTCAATGTGAAACTACCAGAAAATTTGCCAAATGAGAAGGTTGAGGCAATTAATATGCCAAAAGAAATTCTTGAGGCAGTAAAAGAGAAAGGAAAAGATCTCAGTGTAGCTGTAAATGGCAGCACATCCTATCAATGGGAATTTAGCGGATCAGAATTGTCCTCTGCAGAACTTACAGATATCAATCTGTCGATGCAGCAAACTACAGTAGATAATGATGAAGAAATAAAACCATTGCTCAATCCAGAGGAAGAAGCAGTGATACTTGCATTTGCACAGCAAGGGAAACTTCCAGGAGCAAAAGTGACAGTTGATGTGTCCTCAATGGGATTTAAGGCAGGAGATGTGGTAACAGTAAGTTACTATAATGCTGAAAGTGGAAAATTAGAAGATCAGGATCTCACCTGCACCATAGATGAAAATGGAAAAGTAACAATTGCCATTGCTAAGGGTGGAAAATATGTCTTAAGGAAAAAGGTTTCTGGTGCAGTGGAGAGCGTAAAATTAAATAAGACCAGCCTTACCTTAAATGTTGGAAACAGTGAAACTTTGACAGCAACAGTACTTCCAGAAAATGCAAAAAATAAAGATGTCAAATGGGAGTCCAGTGATGATAGAATTGCAACTGTAACAGAGGAAGGAAAGGTAATTGCTAGAGCAAAAGGAACAGCAACAATCACAGTAAGCAGTGCAGACAATGAAACAATTAAGGATACCTGTAAAGTAACGGTGAAAGTTCCAGTAGATAAAGTGCAATTGAGTAAGACCAAACTTGTACTTGCACCACAAAAGACTTATACATTGATTGCAACTTCTTTGCCTGCAAGCGCAAACAACAAAAATGTAAAATGGAGTAGCAGTGATGAGAAGATTGCCTCATTATCACAAACAGGAAAAGTGACTGCCAAGAAGGTAGGTACAGCAGTCATTACTGTGGCATCAGTAGATAGTGGTGTAAAGGCAACCTGTAAAGTGACAGTTAAAATTCCAGTTACCAAGGTCAAACTTAATAAGAAGAAATTAACGCTGGGACTGAAAGAAAAAATTACTTTAAAGGCTACAGTGTCTCCTTCCAAAGCAACCAACAAGAAAGTTACATGGAAGAGCAGTAAATCTAGTGTTGTCTCTGTAAAGAATGGTAAGCTTACCGCAAAGAAAAAAGGAAAAGCAGTAATTAAAGCAACCGCAGATGGCAAGACGGCAAAATGTACGGTGACTGTAAAAGCTGCGCCTAAGAAGATCACATTAAATGCCAAGAAGAAGACCTTGAAGAAAGGCAAAACCTTCCAGCTCAAAGCAAAATTGACGAAGAATACAGCAAGTAATAAGATTACTTACAAGAGCAGTAATAAGAAGGTAGCAAAGGTATCTGCAACAGGCAAGATCAAGGCATTGAAGAAAGGGCGGGCAACGATTACAGCTACCACATTCAATAAGAAAAAAGCAAAAATTAAGATTACAGTAAAATAATAAAATAGGGTATTGCCCAATTATTGATGAGAATGGTTGGGCAATACTTTTTATTTTATAGAAAATTCCTTTAGATTTCTTATAAAATAAAAAGTATTTCATTGCGGCAAATCGAAGAAGCCCACACTTCTACAAAAGGTGAGTAAAACATATTTATCTCATTGTAGTCTAATATCGGATTTAGATAAAATATCCTAGTAATCTTAAATTATAATTTTTTCTTTATACAAAATGATTAAGATGAAAAATATTTAAAATTTATCTCTAAAAATTTAACTAATTTATAATAGCTAATATGATAAAAAAATAAAAATTTATACAAAAAACATAAAAAATCAAATTGAATTTGTAATTTCATTACTTTATAATTAAGAATATCAGATGAGATTGTCAAAAGTGTAATGTGGTAAATGAGTTACATTTGACATTTGAATCAGCGCGGAAAATCAAGTTTATTATCAAGAAGGGAGAAACAGAATGGAAAAAAGAGAAAAAGAGTTTTTTAGTACACGATACCGAACTGACAAAAGGAAAAAGGAACGATTTTGTTCCCTAAAAAAGACAACAGCCACAATTTTAGCGGCAGTGATGTGTGTAACAAGCCTTCCATCCGGCAGTCTGGACAATGTGATGGCGGCGGCACCGGCAAATCGGCAGGATCCATCCATTGTCTATTATGTGGACTGTGGCGATTATGTGGTAAATACGGTTGGTGAGGGAGAACAGTTCGGAACACACAATAGTGTTACTGATCAAGTCTATAAGGAAGATCCCCAGACTGGTTACAAATGGGGAGTTGTGGATGTCAATTATGAATATACTGGAAAGCATCCACAAACAGGTGAGACTGTTGTAAATCCAGTAACTCCTGATAATGGCGGAGTTTATACACCAAATACCTGGGCATATGAACAGCTTGAACCAGGAAAAAAAGATTATCCCAAAACAACCACAAATCGTTATTCTAAAAATTTCTATGAAAAAAGCATAGCGGAACGTTTTGTAGATTATGCTTTTGAGCTGGAGGCAGGCGCTTATGAGGTAACGGTGGGATGCGTCAATCCCTGGGGATGTGCGAATACTCCCGTAGTTAAGACAGTTTTGGAGAAGGAAAAATCAGAGACCATCTTATCAGAAAATAATTTCAGCGTACCAAATAAAGGGACTGCCGAGGCAGAAGGCACTGTAAATGTGCCTGCAGGTGGAGATAAGCTCACTGTGGATGTCAGAGGAACTGGTCAGGAAAATCTTTGTGTCAATCTGGCTTATATCCTGATTCGATCTATCAAGGCAGGAGAGACAGAGGATGAAAGAAAGATCAGAAAAGATCTGGAAGCCTTAGAATTACCAGAAAAAGCGGCAGAAAATTTAAATCTGCCAAGTAAAGGTGAGAATGGCAGTAAAATTACTTGGAAAAGTTCCAATACCTCAATTATTACAGATGATGGTAAGGTGACAAGACCACAAACAGGGCAGGAAGTAAATGTAACCTTGGAAGCAACTGTAAGCTTTGGCTCCGCTCAGCCTCAGAAGAAAAAGTTTACCATCAAAGTTGCCCCCAAAAAATATCAGCCTATAGACCGAGAAGATAATTATGTGATATATTTTGTAGATTGCGGTGATTATGTGGTAGATACAGTCAGTAAAGGAGATCAGTTTGGAACCCATAACAGCGTCACAGACCAGGTTTATGGGGAGGATCCAAAGACAGGCTATCAATGGGGAATTGTAGATACTGTCAGCGATCCATTGAAAAATGACAGCCACAACAAAGGCGGCGCTTTTACAGATAATACATGGCCCTTTGAAAACAATGAGGCAAACAAAGATGTTCCCAAGACCAGTTCCAATCGTTATACAAAAAATCAGTTTGAGGGTGGCATCAAAGAGCGTTATCTAGATTATAAATTTGAACTGGAAAATGATAAATATGACGTCTCAGTCTGTTGTGTTGATCCTTGGAAAGTATCACAATCTCCCAATGTCTATCTGAACTATGGCAAAGAAAATCAGGTGACAATGAAAGAAGGCTTGGACGCGACTTCAAATGAAGTTGTCAAAAAGACAGTGGATGTAAAGGATGGGCAATTGACGGTAAATGTAAGAGCTGCTGGGGATAATAATAGAGCCATCAATCTTGCCTACATCCTGATTCGCAAATATAAGGAGATGACACCAGAAGAACTGGAAGCGGATGCTAAGAAAAGAGTGACCAATGATCATGCTGCCTTAACTTTGGAACATACAGAACTTGCCGATGATATTAACTTGAAAAAAGAAGGCGAAAACGAGACAACGATTACCTGGAAGAGTTCTAATGAGTCAGCATTGACTAGTACTGGTAAAGTGACAAGGCCAGCAGCGGGCAGTGCAGACATTCCTCTCACTCTGACTGCAACGATCTCATATGAATATGGCGATTATAAGTATTCTATGGATAAGAAGTTTAGTGTTAAGGTGCTTGCAGAGAGTGATATGCAAGATCTCCAGGAATTTGCTCTTTCAGATGTGGAAATTACTGAAGATTATTATAATAATGTGACAGAGAAAGATGTTGAATTTTTGAATAAATTTGACCCAGACAGGCTGTTATATAATTTCCGTCTCACTGCAGGTTATAACGCTTCTGAGATCCAACAATTTGATATACATAACAATAATACAGGCGCCACTTCTCCTTATCCGGGCGGATGGGAAAACAGCAGAATTGGCGGACACACTCTGGGACATTATCTTGCAGCAGCAGCACAGGCAATTGCAAATGGCTATGGCAAGGAAAAAGGTGCAGATGGCCTTACCTTAGAGCAACGTTTAAATTATATAATTGATGAATTAAAAGTGTGCCAGGAAAAGCTGGGCACAGGATATATTTTTGGAGCAACCTTGGCAAGCCAGAGTGATCCAGAACGCCAGTTTAATCTTTTGGAAAAAGGTGAGACCAGAGATACTTGGGTACCTTGGTACACCATGCATAAGATTGTCAATGGTTTGATTGAAACCTATAAATTGACAGGCAACAAAAAAGCGCTTACCGTAGTGGAATCTTTGGGCGAATGGGTTTATAACAGGACTTCTAAATGGGACACTAATATCCAAAACAAAGTTTTAGGTGTAGAGTATGGCGGGATGAATGACTGTCTTTATGAAGTATATAAGTATGCAAAAAAAGATGGCTATGCAAATGCCGATCATTTTAAGACAGCGGCGCATTGGTTTGATGAAGTAGATTTATTTGAGAAGATTCTCGCAGGAACCAAAAATTATTTAAATGGTCGTCATGCCAACTGTACGATTCCCAAATTTATGGGCGCTTTGAACCGCTATCGAGCGTTGAAGGATGAGGGAAACGAAGAGAAATATCTGCAGTATGCACAAGCCTTTTGGACTTTGATCACAGAACAGCATACTTACATCACAGGCGGAAACAGTGAATGTGAATTTTTCGGCGCTGACAATGTGTTAGACGCAGAGAGATCTCACTGTAACTGTGAGACATGTAATACCCATAATATGTTAAAATTAACCAGAGAATTATACCGCATTACAGGCGATAAGAAATATGCAGATTACTATGAGACCACCTTTATCAATGCAATTATGGCCTCTGTGGATGAAAAGACCGGTATGACCACCTACTTCCAGCCAATGGCAACTGGTTTCTTTAAAGTATATTGTAATCCTGATCTTGAGAAAAATTATTTCTGGTGCTGTACTGGAACAGGACTTGAGAATTTTACCAAGTTGGGAGATAGTTTTTATTATTATGCTGGTGATAAACTGATTGTCAATCAATATACCAGCTCCAATGTTACTTGGAAGGATAAAAATGTAACACTGAAACAGGAGACAAATATTCCAAGCAGCAATCAGGCAAAATTTACCGTTGAACTTCTGGGTGGAAAGACCAGTGAAGTATTTGATCTTCGCCTCAGAATACCAGATTGGGTAAAGGGTGATGCCGTTATAAAAATAAATGGAACAAAGCAGAATGTTATCATCAGTAACGGCTATGCAGTGTTGAAAAGAACTTGGAAAAATGGAGATGTTGTGGAAATCTCACTGCCACTGGGAATACAAGCCTATACACTGCCGGATAATGCTGGAACCGTCTATGGATTTAAGTATGGTCCGATCGTTTTGGCGGCAGAGCTTGGTAAAGATAATATGATGAGTACCTATCAGATTGGTGTACAGTGTGATGTCTGCGAGACTAAGATTGTAAATGGAGAGGTGCGGAAGTTTAACAATGGTTATGGCTCTACTTCCAATCAGGGAACCTTAAACTCTGAGACTTTAAATATTCAAAATGATGTGTCAGTGTCAGAATTTATGGAGAACATCGAGGATTATCTGGTAAGGGATGGTAATTCTTTAAACTTTATACTCAAGGGTATAGACTGGGGCGGAAGCGAACCTTTGAAGTTTACACCATACTATAAGATTACAGATCAAAGATATGGTATTTATTGGCTGTTTACAGGTGAAGATCCAGCAGAGATTCAAAAACGAATTCTAGAAACCAAAGAGAAAGGCCGTGATGCCAATGTATATCTGGAGGGTGTCGGTATTGGTTACGGCGCACAGACTGAGGGAGATGACAGCAATTATCCTCATATTAAGAATGAAGGAACAGGATCTGTAGGAGATATGGGCAAACTGACCCGTTATGCAAAGGCAGGTGGAAGCTTCTCTTACTTGTTTAAAGTAGATAAAAATAAGACAAATTATCTCAATTGCCAATATTCCAAAGAAGACAATGGCAAGACAATGGTAATTAAAGTTGGAGATACAGTCATTGCAGAAGATAAATTAAATTATGATGATGTGGGAACGCTCTATAAAGTGAAATATGAGATTCCAGCGGCGGCGATAGATCAGGCAGTGAAATACGAGAAAAAAGATAACACGACAGGTAAAACACAGATTCAAGACGTCATTCGTATTTCGTTTAGCGGGGCAGAAGGGGAAGAATCACCTAAGCTGTATGAATCAGCTTATACAAGTACCAATTATGACAACAATGCAGGGATTGATAAATTTATCTCTAACATAGGAACTGTGAAAAAGGCAGGAGCCGCAGATTACCGCTTGGAAGTACCTGTAGATACAGAACAGGTGCAGATTAAGACAGATTTGGCAAATAAATATGGCTTGTTATATATGGATGATGTTCTCACTGATGACAGCAAGATGAAAAAGATTGTATTGAAAGACACAGAGACAGTAATTAATATCCGAGTGTTTGCAGAAGATCATCAGACAAAGGCAGATTATAAACTTACAATTATCAAGACAAATAGCAATATGGATCCAACAGTGATTCATGTAAAAAGTGTAACCGTAAGCCCCGCAAAGAAATCTCTGTCTGTAGGAGAGACCTTGCAGTTAAAACACACAGTAGCGCCGGCCAATGCTTCAAATAAAGGAGTTACTTATAAGACCGACAAATCCAGTGTGGCAGCAGTAAATGCTTCCACAGGAAAAGTAACTGCCAAGAAAGCAGGAAAAGCAAAAATCACAGTGATGAGCAAGGAGAATAACAAAATTAAGGCAGTTTGCGAGATCACAGTGAAGAAGCCTTCTATTACAATTACCGGAAAATCTGAGGTGGCAAAGGGAAAATCTATCAAACTTAAAGTAAGTTATAAAAATGTAAAGGGCAAAGTAAAATGGTCCATAAGTTCTAAATCTAAAAAATATGCCACTTTAAAGAGCAAAGGCAAGACAGCAACAATCAAAGCTAAGAAGAAAGTTGGAAAGGTAAAAGTAACGGTTAAAGTTGGCAGTGTGAAAAAGAGCAAAACAATCCGGGTAGTAAATCCTGTGAAGAGTATGAAATTAAATGCTAAGAAGAAAACGCTGAAAGTGAAAAAGACATTTAAGCTCAAAGCAGTGATCGCACCTAAAAATGCAACCAACAAGAAAGTAACCTATAAATCCAGCAATAAAAAAGTGGCAGTTGTAAATTCTTCTGGCAAAGTTACCGCAAAGAAGAAAGGAAAAGCGACAATCACTGTCACCAGTAAGTCGAATCCTAAAGTGAAAGCAAAGTGTAAGATTATTGTGAAATAAGAAAATAGTTATAAAAAAATCCCCTTATGTAGATTTTGGTTATATACCTTGTCTACTTAAGGGGAATCATATTATTCATACAACATCTGCCTTTTTTAATATCTGTCAATTTTAAAGATATAAAAGTCTCCATATAATCTATGTTATAATTTTAAACCGCGATAGCGGTTGAGACAGGCATAGATTTCTTGTTTTCTGGGAAGGGCAAATCCTCCGGGGATATAACTGCCGCTGCAAATACCAGAAATTCCCTTTTGGTTTAAAATCTGCCATAACTGTTCTGCAGCATCGCCTAAAGTGTGAGTACCGTCAAAGAAATGAAGTTGTGCGTATTTCATAAGTTGTCCTAAGGTGCCGAGTTGCTCGGTATCTGTAAGTTGTTCTATATACCTAAGGTCAATGGTTTCCCGATTGATAACAATAGAATCTTTTCCCTGGGTTTTAATTTTAATGCGGTCATTTTTGCTGAACGCCAGATCTTTTTTTACAGTTCTAATGTAGGAAGGTTTCTCACTGACAGAAGCAGGTTCTTCTGCAAGTGGGAAGGAAGCAGCCTCCTGTTTGGCAAAATCAGTGATGTCTTTTGGAAGATAATGATCCATCTGAATAATACAATCTGCTTTGTGGAAATAAGAGCCAGAGCTGCCTGCCACAAGAATCGTGGAAACTCCATAATTTTCAAAAAGTTCTGTCACACGATCAATGAAAGGGGTGATCGGCTCTGAATCGCGATGTACTACGCGCTGCATTAACTCATCTCGAATCATAAAATTTGTGGCGCTGGTATCTTCATCAATCAAAAGTAGTTTGCTCCCTGTTTCCATTGCCTCTATCACATTTGCTGCCTGGGAAGTGCTGCCGCTGGCATCTTCTGTACAGAAATGAACAGTATCTTTCTGATTGGGCAGGTTATTGATAAACATAGAGATGTCCACTTGTTTGATACTTCTGCCATCCTCTGCGCGGATTTTCATGGCACTGTCATCTGTGATCACATATTCTCTGCCATCTCCAGAAATATGATTGTAAACCCCAAGTTCCAGAGCTTTTAAGAGGGTGGATTTTCCATGATAGCCTCCACCCACCACCAAAGTAATGCCCTGTGCAATACCCATGCCGGTAAGTTCTCCGTAATAAGGCAGTTTTAATGTCACTGCCATTGATTTAGGGGAACGGAAATGGACCGCATTCTTCATAGGACGGTCAGAAACTCCAGACTCTCTGGGAAGAATAGAATCGTTGGCCACAAAAGCAGCAAGTTTTAGGCGGGAGAGTTCTTGACGAATAAATGCTTGATCTTCCGATAACTCTCGATTTTTCTGGACTGCTTTTGCATCCAGAGAGCGGTAATACAATGATTTTTTTACACAGCCAGGCAGAAACTCAAATAGAATTTTACACAATTCTCTGGCATTGATGGTACGTCCATTGGCAGGAAAACCAATTTCCATACGCACAGACACAGAACCATTTTTGTCAAGCTCACATGCTGTTCGTTCTAGAACCTCTTGTCCACAATGACTGACTGAGAGAAGACCGCTTTTTCCTGAACCTTTCGCCTTGAAAGTAAAAGCTTGAACTTGTTTGGCAAACTGACGAATTAAGTAGTCCTGTAAGGCGATCCGTTTGTGTTTCTGGTCGTATAATTCTGTGGGGAAAGCCGCCAGTTTTCCAGGAACATGAACGCTAACCTTAGACGGCGCGGCAAAAGGATCTCCTTGTACATGATCAATTGACAGTGTATAACCCTCAAATTGCCAGTTTCCTCTGGTATCTTTGTAAGCTGGATAGCCTTTATGGTCAATTCGATTTAATAATTCACGCAATTCTGCAGATGTTTTCATATGTTTCCTCCTCATTTTTTTGAAATCTTTCAATATTATACCATGAATTATGAAACAATGACATGATATGTTATTGTGACAAACTACCAAAATCAAAGAAAAAAATATTGATTTTGATAGGACTTTGATACATAATGATACTATATTATATTACTTTTTTGGCGTATTGACGCCGTGTTACAAAATGATTGATATAGACGATGGAGGAACAAATGAACCAAGAATGGGAAAAACTCGGGAAGGACATTCGAAATATTGTGGAAGATGCGGTAAATTCCCAGAATTTTAGTCAGTTGAATAAGACGATCAGCAATACTGTCAATGAAGCAGTAAACAGTATTCAAAAAGGGCTGCGCACGGCAGGGGATGCTGTGAATCAGGCAGCAGAACGGCAGAAAAACAATCAAAGTTTTAATTTTGGGAATTGGACAGGCAAGAAGATAGAGAAAAATTTGCAAAAACAAAATTCGGTTATTCCAGTAGACAAAAAAAGACTGGATTTATTTCAGAAAAATACATCTATAAAAGCAGGAGGTTTGGCATTGACAATCTGCGGCTGCATTTTAAATGTAGGATTAGGAATTGCAGTAGTTGTTTTGTGTCTGGTCTGTTTATTTTTGGGGGTATTTCCTCTTGGAATAAAGATTGCACTGTCGATATTATTTCCTTTATTGATTGGCAGTGCAATGATGACTTGGCAAGGGAGCAGTATGTTGTCGGCGTTAAAACGATATCATAATTATATTGCTGGATTGCGCGGAAGGACTTACTGCAATATCAAGGATCTTGCCGATCAGAGTGGAAAATCTATCTCTTTTGTGGTAAAGGATGTCAGAAAGATGATTGAAAAGGGGTGGTTTCGTCAGGGACATTTCAATCAGGAGAAAACATGTCTGATCGTAAGCCATGAGACTTATAATGAATATGAGGTATTGCAAAGGCAGAGGTTAGAACAACAAAGGCAGGAACAAATACAAAACCAGCAAAATAATATCAGGGCACAGGAGTACAGAGGAGATCAAAGACTACAGAAAGTAATAGAGGAAGGGCAGCAATACATCCAGAGAATTAGATTTTGCAGTGGTAAAATTTCTGGTCAGGAAATTTCAAAAAAAATTTCTCACATGGAAATGTTGATTCAAAAAATATTTGACAGAGTAAGCCAGGATCCAAATTCTTTGGATGACATTACTAGGCTGCTTGAGTATTATTTGCCTACCACAGTCAAATTATTGGAGGCTTATCAGCAGCTTGACAGCCAGCCGGTACAGGGAGAGAATATCTATTCTTCTAAGATTGAGATTGAACAGACTTTAGATACTTTAAATGATGCGTTTGAGCGGTTGTTGGACAGCCTGTTTGAAGAGGTTGCATGGGATGTATCTTCTGATATTTCCGTGCTTCATACAATGTTAGCGCAAGAAGGGCTTGTTGGAAATGAATTTGAAAGGAGTAAGACATGAGCGAAGAATTTACAGAATTTACAGAGACACCTACTTTAACCTTAGAGCCATTTGAGGAAAAAGAACCTGCGAGGGAAATAAAACAGCAAAATACGGAACCAGCATGGGATGATACGATGCTCTCTGAGGAAGAGCGACGCATGGTGGAACAGTTTACAAATCAGATTGACTTACACAATTCAAATATTATCCTTCAATATGGGGCTGGCACACAGAAGAAAATGGCAGATTTCTCGGAGAAAGCGCTGATCAATGTACAGACGAAAGATTTGGGGGAAATTGGAGAACTGATTACAGGTGTAGTCACAGAATTAAAAGGTTTTGACGCAGAAGAGGAAAAAGGATTTCTTGGATTCTTTAAAAAGTCCACACAGAAAATAAGCGTCTTAAAAACCAAATATGATAAAGCGGAGACCAATGTCAATAAGATTGTAAAGGTGTTGGAAGGACATCAAGTACAGCTTATGAAAGATTCGGCGATTTTGGATAAGATGTATGAACAGAATAAAGTCTATTTTAAAGAGTTATCTATGTATATCTTGGCCGGAAAACGGAAACTTGAGCAAGTGAGGAGTACAGAATTGGCAGCTTTGGTGGAAAAGGCGAGAATTTCTGGTCTGCCAGAGGATGCACAGGAAGCAAATGATCTGGAAGCGCTCTGCAACAGATTTGACAAAAAAATTCATGATTTAGAATTAACACGTATGATTTCCATTCAGACAGCGCCTCAGATTCGATTGGTACAGAATAATGACACAATTATGGTAGAGAAAATTCAATCTACGATCGTAAATACCATACCTCTGTGGAAAAGTCAGATGGTTTTGGCAATGGGTGTGGAACATTCTGCCCAGGCAGCAGCAGCACAGCGGGAAGTGACAGATCTTACCAATGAATTATTGAAGAAAAATGCCGAAAAATTAAAAATGGCTACCATTGAGACCGCTCGAGAATCTGAGAGAGGGATTGTGGATATGGAAACACTTCGTATTACCAATGAATCTTTGATTTCCACACTGGATGAGGTGATGCGCATTCAAAAAGAAGGTAAGGAAAAACGCAGGGAAGCAGAACAGGAAATTCATCGCCTGGAAGGGGAGTTAAAGACAAAATTATTGCAGATACAGGGATGACAAAACAAAGAGATGCAATGTATATCTAAAGCCTGATCAATGGAAAGAGATCGAAAAAAAGTGTTATAAAATAAGAAATGAGGAATGGAAGATGCAGAAACGAAAAGAGTACAGCAACACTGTAAGTAAAATGTTAGGGCAGGGAATCTGGATCTTTCTGTTTATCTTTATGGTTAGTATTTTGTTTTCATTAAATGTCCAGGCTGCAGATCGTGTACCATCAATTGTCAAAGCTCAGCTTATTAACAATCAAGATATTGAACTTTACTGGAGTGAGGAAGTGACAGGAGCAGGCTGGGTGGATAGTAAAAGTTTAAATGGGAGTCTTGTTATGCAGGAACAGAATTATGCTGTCACTGTGGCTGGCATAGAGAATCCCATCTATTATTATTGTTTTGCAGATCAGAACAATTATGAGTACAAAGGCGTTGTATATTACAATACAAGGAATAGTCACTATCCTCAGAATCCTGACAGCCCAAAGACGACAATACGCCTTACAAATCCGATTACAAATTTGAATGATCTGCCAGAGATTAAAGTGAAGATTAAGAAAGATAGAATCAAAAGTAAATCAGGTGTGTCTGTGCCGGAGCAGACGATTACCGTAAATACTTATCAGCCTTTCTATCAAAAAGAAATTACTTTAGATTGTGGCGTGAAGATTTTAGGGACTGCCAATGTAAAAGAGGAGGCTATGACCACTGCAGAATCAATGTTAAAGATTCTTCTTGCCAATCGAGATGTTGCAAAACGTATGGGAGAAGCGGGTTGTATGCTGGGTATTTATGGGGAAGGTGAAATCGCCTATGATATTCCAGAACATCGTTTTGAGTACGACGAGGCTTATTTATATGTGGAAGGTTTTGGCGGCACACAGCTAGCCTCCATTCGGGATGCTAATGTCCTGCGTTTAAAGACTGGCGATTATACAACTGGATATAAAGATGAATCGATTTTAACGCATGAGTTTGCTCACACGGTACATTCCTTTGGCCTCAGTCAGACACAACAGCAAAAGCTCTCCACGATTTATCAGCAGGCAATTGCAGATGGAAAATGGCCCAATTCTTATGCAGGATCCAATGAATATGAATATTTTGCAACTTTAAGTGCAATCTGGTTTAATGCGATGGATGATACTTTTGATGGTAATTGGGATGGTGTGCGTGGGCCAATCAACACAAGGGCAGAACTGAAAGTTTACGACAGAGCAGCTTATGATTTTTTGTCTACTGTTTATGTATCAGACCAATATCTGCCCTCACCTTGGGAGAATGGCAGTGTTCCTGATCATACTACTTATCCGGGAACTCAACCACAACCAGAGCCAACGCCGGAGCCGGAACCAACGCCAGAACCGGAACCAACACCGGAACCGGAGCCAGTTGATCCACAACCAAAATTTTATCATGTAAAATTTGTTTACAATAATGGAAAAAAGGATAGGATAGAAAAAGTTGAGGAAGGCAAATTAGTAAAATCACCGCAGAGCCCGAAAAGGAAAAAATATATTTTTAAGGGCTGGTATCTGGGAAAAAAGAAATATTCTTTCGGATCCAGTGTTAAAAAAGACATTACCTTAGAGGCAAAATGGCAGAAGGTGACAGTAAAAAGAGCCTCTGTTTCATCCTTAAAAGTGCAAAAAGACCGAAAAGTTCTTGTAAAGATTAAAAAATTAAAAGGTGTAGACGGTTATAAAATTATTTATGCAAAAAATGCTAAGTTTTCCAAAGACATCAAACTGAAGTATATTAAAACAACAAATATGACTATAAAGAATTTAAAGAAGGGTACATATTATTTTAAAGTACATGCCTATAGAATTGATTCTACAGGCGCCAAAGTGATGGGAAAAGCGAGCAAAGTAAAGAAGGTGACTTTAAAAAGATAATGAATTGAGGTGGAACTACAATGACAAAAGACAGGAAGCACATCAGACAATGGTATAAGGATCTGAGCTTTAAGAAAAAGCTATTGAGTATTAGTCTGGGTATTTGTGTGTTTCCTGTCTTTATGCTACAGATTATTTTTACTGTTGTCAGCATTTCAAATATGAATAAACAGATCACGGAACAGATTCACAATAACTTGGAACAGATTTCTGAAAAATTCACCTTGAAGGTGGAATCTTATCAAGATATCGTCTATCAAGTTTACTCAGATAAAGCATTGATTCAAAGTTTGGAAAAATACCCCAAGGCAGGGAAAATGGAACGTGCATATCTGTTTTATTCTTTGAATGAGAGAATGAAACAACTGGCTGAAAGCAAAAAGGGAATACGAACAATCAGTTTAATCTGCAAATCTGGGGAAGGTGTTACTTATGATAGTGAGAGTGGTTCTGCTCTGGACAATATTTGGCGTGATTATGAGGATTTACGCACCATAGAACCATATCAGGAGACAGAAGGTAAAAATGAAATTGTTTTAATTCCAACAAAGATTATTCCCAATCAGGAAAAGACGGATGTTTTATTTTTTATAGGCAAAGAATTATATAATGCAGATAATTTGGAACAAGGTGTGATAGCTACATTGATTATCGGTATTGAAGAAAGGGTATTAAATCAAGTTTGTAATGGAACACAGGAACATTCCAAAAGCAGTATTACATTTATTACAGATGCCAGTGGCAGAGTACTTTCTTTTCCAGATCAAAAAGAAGTAGGAATCCATTTTTCTGGTCAGGAGGATGCTGTTGAATTTGTGTTATCAACAGATATTTTTGAGAGTAAAAATCTACTCTGTAGTTCTTATCAAGATCAACAGTCAGGATGGATTTTTTATAATGTGTATGATCAGAATTACATTATGAAAGACGTCGGTTTGCTGCAAATGATCTATTGGTTTCTTTTGATGGTAGATGCCATTGTGGTAATGGTATTTATCAATTCTATCAACCATTATTTCAATAATTACTTAAATAAAATAATGGAAGGCATTAAACAGGTGGAAAAGGGAAATTTGGATGTACAGATTGTCGTAGACCGTCAAGATGAATTTGGGCGGATCGGGAACAATTTTAACCATATGACTGCAAAGGTAAAATCTCTTATTGCTGAGATGACTGATATTTCTGAGAAGAAAAAACAAGCGGAAATCAAAGCGCTGGAGTCTCAGATTAATCCGCATTTTATCTATAATACACTTGACGCCATCAATTGGATGGCCGTTCGCAGAGAACAGTATGAAATAAGCAGAATGATCAATAATCTAGGATTTATTTTGCGTTATTGTATGAATCATAGCAATGAACAGGTGACAATTACTGAGGTGGAGGAGTGGATTAGATCTTATGTGTCTCTGTATCAGCTTCGTTATGGTTATTCTTTTGAATTTCAAATCTATGTTGAAAAACAGGTTCAGAAGAAAAGAATTTACAAGCTCTTGTTGCAGCCTATTGTTGAAAATGCAATTCTTCATGGAATCAAAGACATGGAAGATGGTCTTTTGCGGGTGGATATTAGTATGGAAGAGAAGTCTGGACGGATCCATATTATAGTGGAAGACAATGGAATGGGTATGGAAAAGAAAAAAATCGACATTTATAATCAAAGAGAAAGTCAATGGACAGGAACAGAGCGGATTGGGCTTGCAAATATATTTGAACGGATTCAACTTTATTATGGGGAACGGGGGGAGTGGCACATCAGCAGTGTAGAAGGGATGGGTACCATTATGGAGCTTCTGCTGCCGCTGGAGGATATGGAGGAAAATGTTAAAGAGAAGGTGATAAAATGAAAATCGTGATTGTGGAGGATGAGAGTGCAATTCGTGAAGGGTTAAAGGAGATGATAAATGGCAATACCTCCCATACTGTAATTGGAACCTGTAAAAATGGAATCGAAGGGATTTCCTTTATCCAGGAACATCAACCAGATCTGGTAATAACAGATATCCGTATGAATCAGATGGGCGGTTTAGAAATGCTTGCAAAACTCAAGAAAT
The DNA here is from genome assembly GCA_910576385.1 of Lachnospiraceae bacterium. Classification (GTDB taxonomy): domain Bacteria; phylum Bacillota; class Clostridia; order Lachnospirales; family Lachnospiraceae; genus Petralouisia. The sequence continues at coordinate 103,211 of CAJTIR010000005.1, read as the reverse complement.
TAGGGGTAGAACCTTTAAGTATTGTGATCAGTGGCTATTCAGAATTTGAATATGCCAGAGATGCTCTGCGGCTGGGAGTGGAAGAGTATTTGTTGAAGCCAGTTTCTATAGACGCATTACAAGAATTATTGGAGAAAATAGAACAAAAAGCTGCCAAGAGCAGTATTCAGATGGTCAAAAAACCAGAAAATTATGTACGTGAATATTTTTTTGGCACTGGAGAAGAACAAAAAGAGGCGCTTTTAGCCTTAAAGAAAATAATTCCAGAAGAAAAAAATAAGATTTATGGGATTTTTGCCGGTTATTTTGGAAATGTAAAAAAAGAACATTTAAAAGAAATTGAACACCCTCTGCGCAGTATCAAGTATCAGTTTTCAGCGCTCACTTGTCTGGATACCTGGGAGGAATCGATCTCTTTTCGCATTTTAATCCTTAAGGGCAGTCAGTCTGAGATACATGACTTTACAATGGCATTTGATAATATGGTAAAGTTTGATTATCAGATGCAAAGACAAGAATTGCCGTGGGGCATGGACTGTTGTACACAGATTGAAAATTGCAAAGATTGTTTTGAAAATATTAAAGAAATGCTTGTTGGATGTGTGTCAAAAGGATGTTTTAAGTTATTTAGCGCCGGGGATTTTTCTGAGCAAGAGTATCGCGAAATTTCTTATCCAATTCAGGCAGACCGTAAGGTTTTGTCAGCTCTTGAGAGAGGAGATTATGCGCAGGTAAAAAAAGAGATGGATCAATTTTTGCAGCAGATTATTCGTGAGGAATACCGCGCAAAGGAAATCAGGCGTGCGGCCTTAAAGCTTGTCACCAGGATGATGGATATGGCCAAGGAGATCAATCAAAAAGCATATGAAAAAATGAAAGAACAGGATTATCTTAAGGAAGTGTTATTGGCTTATACCAAAGAGGAGCTGCAAAGGACGCTCTATCAGGTAGGCAAATTAGTTTGTGACAAATGTAAAAAAGAAGGGATCAGTAATTATACAATAAACAGGACATTGGAATATGTTGAGACCCATTTCAAAGAGGGTATTACACTTGAAAAAACGGCAGAGGTATTGAATATTACACCAGAATATCTTAGTACCTTATTTAAGCGGGAAATGGGAATGAACTTTTCAGTATTTTTAAAGGAATTTCGAATGAAACAGGCCAAACGGCTGTTGAAATCAACAAATTTGAAAATATATGAGATTGCACAGGAATGTGGTTATAGCAATTCAAATTATTTTACAAAAGTGTTTAAAGAGGTGACTGGAATTTCACCGGCAGAATACCGGTAGAATGAGGTATATGTTTATGAAAAGGGATTTATTTAAATTTTTTGTGTTGATATTCCTAATGGGAATCGTGGGATGTGGAGATAAAAACATGGAAGAAGCACAACAGGAGGAGCCAGAAGAAGTACAAAAATTGATGCTCTGGTCTTATTATGAGACAGAAGCACAACAGGAAGGATTGGATAAATTAGTTGAGGGATTCAACGAATCTCAGGATAAATACCAGATTTCTTGGGAGTATGTACCTATGACAGATTTTAATAAAAAATTAACATTTTCTGAGTCACGTGATGATTTCCCAGATTTGATGTTAGTAGATAATTCTGATATGGAGAGTTTGATAAAGATTGGGCTGCTCGCAGATCTCACAGAATCTTTGGCAGGAAAAATTTCTAAAGAGGAATATTATTCTGAAGTATGGAAGTCCGTAGAATATCAGGGACAATATTATGGGATTCCCTTTAGTTGTCATAACACGGCAATTATTTACAATAAACAGATGTTTCGGGAAAAAAAACTCAATGTTCCTGTGACATGGAGTGATTTTAAACGTGTGGCGCTTGAACTTACCAAGGGGGGAAGCAGGGCTCGTTATGGATTTGCGATGCCAGCAGCCAGTGGAGAGCAGGCGGCCTTTCAGTTTATGCCCTGGATTCTTTCTACCGGTGTTAGCGGACAAGAATTGGCTGATGAAAAAGTGTTGGATGCTTTTTACCTGATCGATCAGCTTTTAAAGGACAAGAGTATGCCCAATGATTGTATGAATTGGAGTCAAAATGACGTCACCAGAAGTTTTTTGGCAGGGAGAGTGGCAATGATTGAGAATGGTCCCTGGGCGCTGCCAGAGATTGAAAAATCTGGAATTGACTATGGGATTTTTGAGATTCCTGCTTATGCCTGCCAGGAAATTGTGATTGGCGGAGAAAATTTGGTGGTAGTGAAAGGCAAGAATCTGGAAGGGGCTATGGCATTTATGGATTATTATAACCAGGAACAAGTGATGGGGAAGATTTGTCAGGCTGCTCGAAATATTCCACCTAAACGAGAATTAGCAGCAGATTTTGGAGAGAAAAATCCTGATTATCAAGTGTTTATCAATCAGATGGAGAAAGGAATTAGTAATACTTCTGTCAATGATTGGAAAAATGTCTCCCGTGCAATTTCCGACAGTCTCAATAAAATGTTTGGCAGTGAATATAATATGCAGCAGATTTGGCAGCAATATAGGGATGAAATTTTAAGATAAATATAAATATTTGGTTTAAAATATGAGAGTAAGCATAAAAAATTACCATATGAAAATGACTTCTAAAAAAATATACTTAAAGTTATTAAGGGTGAAGCTGTTCATTCAAAAAATTTGGATAGAGGCTCACAAATAAAAAGGAGGTTATATTTTATGAGAAGAGGAAAACAGCTAATTCAAAAGTTGTTGGCATCTATTCTCTCGTTGGCGCTTGTGCTTACTGGTGTAATTCCGCAAGGAATGTCTTTTGTTCAGGCAGCAGGGCAGACAGAGGATGGGCTTATTCTGTATTATGATTTCGATCTGCAGAATAGTTTTGCCACAGAGATCAATGATGTTTCTGGAAATTTAAATTCCGGTCATCTGAGAAGAGTTAGCGGATCAGTAGAAGGAAGTTATTCTATTGATAACGTTAATATCTATGGTAAGAAGGTTAAGGCTTTGTCATTACCAGGTGGAGCAGATGGTTCTTATCTGCAGTTGCCGAAGGGGATCTTGAGTGACAAGGATGCCGTTACCATCAGTATGTGGGTGAAGCTGACCACAGACACAGGTTATCAGAGAATCTGGGATTTTGGAACAGGTACCGATAAGTATATGTATCTGTTATCAGATGGTGGAAATGAGGGGTTTGAAGGTTATGCCTCGGCGATCACCGTTAATGGATGGAACAATGAGAAAGGTATCTCAAAAGGACCAGATAAGAATATTGACAAAAATCGCTGGGTGCTCACAACAGTAGTTATGGACGGCGCCAAGATGTCTCTGTATGAAAATGGTGAACAGATCGGAGAGACAAAGGATACTGGACTTACTGTAAATGCATTGGAGAATACTACCAATAATTATATTGCTTATGGCCAGTTTGGAGAAGCTCCCACAAAAGGTCAGTTTGCAGAAGTAAAGATCTACAATAAGGCACTGACAGCAGCGCAGATCAAAGAGATGTATTATGTGGATGATGCAGGTATTGTATCAGCGGATGAAGGAGATCTTGATTTGGGAGATACCTCTTCTGTAACAGAAGATATTGATCTTCCTGAGAAGGGCGTCAATGGATCTGATATTACTTGGAGCAGTGAGAATAGTGCTGTAGTAATTGAAGGAAACAAATTGGCTAAGGTGACAAGACCTGCTAAGGGTCAGGAAAATGTCAGCGGAACTATTACTGCTGAGATTACATACAATCAGGCTAAGGCTGTGAAAAAATTTGATGTCACAGTAATTGCAGAATATACAGAACAGCAGATTTTAGATCATGACGCAGAGGCAATTAGGAAATCATTAGGTGATCTCACAGCGATTATGAAGGATTTTGAACTACCATCTGCCGGGGAGTGGGGTTCTACTGTGACCTGGGAGAGCGCTAATCCTGCAATTAAGATTGAAAATGGCGTGGCCAAAGTTACCAGACCAGAGGTTGGCGCTCAGAATGCAGTTGGAAAATTAAAGGCAGTTCTCACTTCTGGGACAGAGAAGAAAACTCTGGAACTGGATACTACTGTAATTGCAAAGCGTGAAGCTGCTACCATTAAGGATGTAGAGGAGATCAATGTTACCACATTGAAGGGAAAGAGCCCTGTTCTTCCAAACTATGTAAAGGTGACATATTCTGATAATACTACCAACAAATTAAAGACAATTTGGCCGGAATTGATTGAAGAATCAAAATATGCAGCGGCAGGAACTTTCACAGTGGAAGGTACGATTGTCGGCGAGACCAAGAAGATTACAGCTAATGTCACTGTTTTAGATCAGGCAGAGGAAGCAAAAACAGCAGTTTCCCAGAGTTTTGATTTAAATGATATCTCTCTGGATAAGATTGGGGAAAATGGTTCTATTTTAACACAGAATCGTGACAGAGACATTGAGTATTTGAAGTTACTGGACAATAAGCGTATGCTTTACAATTTCTACAAGACCTTCGGACAGACAGAGAAGATCAAGGATGTAGAACCTATGGGCGGTTGGGATGAACCGACAGGACTTCTGCGCGGACATTCCACCGGACATTATATGTCAGCATTGGCTCTGGCTTATGCATCGACTGGTGATGCCGAAATTAAGGCAAAACTGGATGAGATGGTACATGAGCTTCGTGAACTGCAGAAGTTGTCCAAGGGAGATCCCAAGGCATTTGTCTCCAAGGGTGTAGATCAATCTCTGTGGAGTACAAATCCAGAAGAATGGGGCGAGGGTTTTGTCAGCGCTTACTCTGCAGATCAGTTTGCATTGTTAGAGAAATATACGCCGTATGCACAGATTTGGGCGCCTTATTATACACTGCATAAATTGATGGCTGGATTTATTGACGCTTATACATATACTGGCAATCAGGAAGCATTAGATACAGCTAAAGCGCTTGGAAAATGGGCTTATAACCGTCTCAGTGGCTGTACACAGGAACAGCTTACTAAGATGTGGGATATGTATATTGCAGGTGAGTTTGGCGGATTTAATGAATCTATGGCACAGCTCTATGTATATACTGGAGATGAAGACTTCTTAAAGGGTGCGAAATTATTTGATAATACGAAATTCTTTAATAACTTGGCAAAGAATGTAGACGACATTCAGAAACGGCATGCAAATCAGCATATTCCTCAGATTATCGGGGCGATGGAAATGTATGAGGCAACCGTGAAAAAGGGAACGCCAGAGGTATATTATTTTGACATCGCACAGAATTTCTGGAAAATGGTAGTCTCCCGTTATGCATATTCCATCGGTGGCGTAGGTACTGGAGAGAAATTTACGGATCCTTATCAGCAGGCAAACAGCATTGCAGGCACTACAAACTGTGAGACTTGTGCGGCATACAATCTTCTTAAGCTTACGAAGATGTTAAACAATTATGATCCAGACAATGCAGAATATATGGATTACTATGAGCGTACACTCTATAATCAGATTCTGGCATCACAGACGCCAAATGTCACCAGTGACATGCACAATGGAACTACTTATATGCTTCCAATAGGCCCAGGTTCTACAAGAAGTTATGGCGGCGATTATGATTCCTTCTCCTGCTGCCACGGCACAGGAATGGAGAACCATGTAAAATATCAGGAAGCAGCATATGCCAAGACTGCGGACACTTTATATGTAGGATTATATCTGCCAACCACTCTTACTTGGGAGGAGAAGGGTGTGAAGGTAGTACAGGAGACTAATTTTCCATCTGACAGCACAAAGCTGACTGTTTCCGCTTTGGAAGGAAAGACAGCACAGGAATTTACGATGAAGCTGCGTGTTCCTTACTGGGCAACAAAAGGATTTGATGTAAAAGTAAATGGAACTGCCCAGAATATAAAGGCAGAGACCAGCAGTTATGTTACATTAGAAGGAATTAAGGCTGGAGATGTGATTGAGATTACTATGCCTTGGGATCTGCATCTTGACAAGACGCCAGATAAGATTGGAAAGTCAACTGTGGCAAGTGTAATGTATGGTCCATTGGTTATGGCTGCACAGAATGAGAGTACTGATTGGAAAACTTTAGTATTATCCAGCAATTTATCAGATTCTATTAAGATTGGAACAAATGAGAAAAATGGATTTCCAACTTTAACAGCGAATGGCCTTAATTTTGCACCAATGTTTGCTCCAGAGTATGCAACACAGGCATATCATGCATACTTTAAGGTGATTACCGATGATGACGGGGGCAATTGGTATGAAGTAAAACTGACCAACAATACACCAAAGAACGGAACTTTCAGCGCGGACGCTGATATGGTAAAGGAAGGCGGCAGCCTTGTAATCACCATAGCTCCCAATGAGGGATATATGGTAAAGAATTTAACCGTCAATGGCGTGAAGGTGGATGTAGGCAATGCAACCAGTTATACCATTGAGAACGTAAAAGAAAATCTGGTGATTGAGGGAAGCTTCCGTCTGATCAATCCTCCAACGCCAGATCCAGAGCATTTGGAGTATTCTACCGAGGTATCTTCTGATTATACAGCAGGCTGGGAGAACCTGGACGGAATTAAAACTGACTGGGAACCAACAAAATCAAAAGATGGTACAAATAAGGGCTGGGGAAATTATGCACAGGCCGCAGGCAGCGAGCACTATGTACAGTATGACTGGGACCAAGAAGTGAAGATGAATCGCTTTGATATCTTCTGGTACGATGATGCAGGCGGAACCAGAATTCCAGCCAGCTTAAAGATTATGTATTTGGCTGCAGACGGAACTTGGAAAGAAGCAAATATGACAACCAAGTTTGAAGATATTTTAGAACTTGATAAATATAACACGATTCTTTTTGATGAGATTACCACTACAGCTGTAAAATTGGTACTGACAGTACGTGAAGATGCTGCAGCAAATGGAATCTATCGCTGGAAAGTTAGCCATAAGAGTTCTGAAAAGCCAATAGAAGCAGATAAGAGCTTGTTAAAGACGGCAATTGATTCAGCAAAAAAGAAGGTTGAGAAGGAATATACTGCTGCAAGCTGGAAGCGTTTAAAAGAGGCACTTGACAAAGCAACAAAAGTATACGATAATAAAACTGCAACGCAAGCTGAGGTCAACAAAGCAGTTCAAGATTTGAATGCTGCAATTAGAAATTTAGTAAAAGTTACAGTGCCGCCTGTAGTACCTGGTAAGCCATCTTCTGTTAAGGCTACATGGACAGGTAAGAAGAATATTAAGATTACCTGGAAGAAGGCTTCCAATGCAGATAAATATCTGGTATATCGTTCCTACAAGAAATCTTCTGGTTATAAGAAGATTGCAAGTGTAAAGAAGACGAAAACTTCTTATACTGATACAAAGGCATCAGCAGGAAAGACTGTATACTACAAGGTAATTGCTTACAAGGGAACAACAAAAGGTTCCTTTAGTAAAGTGACCAGTGCATTTAAGCTGAAAGCAGCTTCTAAATTAAAAGTGAAAGCGAAAAAGCGCAATGTGACAGTTAGTTTCGCTAAAGTTACGAAAGCTTCTGGTTATGAGATTTACCGCTCTAATAAGAGTAAAGGAAAATATAAGAAAGTAGCGACAATCAAAGCTGGTAAGGCTAAGACGGTGAAGAAAACTTTCAAGAAAATGAAGAAAGGTACTTATTACTTTAAAGTAAGAGTATACAAGACTTCTGGTAAGAAGAAGATCTATACCGACTACACGAAAGTGGTCAAAATAAAAGTCAAATAGGTTATATTCGTTATATCCCTTCTTTATAAACATGCAAGAGCCCTCTGCCTGATCCCGGCGGAGGGTTTTTGCATGAAAAAAATTTTTATTTGATAAAAATAGAAAAACAGACATCTGATATAGGAAATATACACAAAAAAATATATCAAATGTCTGTTTTTTTGTGTATAAGATAAAAATTAGTTTAAAATATTACATAAATGTTAAATTATTGATATAGGAAACGCAAAACAGCCCATGTAAAATGAAGTTACCAAAATCGTATTAATTTATAAAGAAAGGGTGAAAGTATGAAGAAAAAACAAATTGTGGGGCTGTTGCTGGTGTTGTCTCTGTCAGTCACCACAGCAAGTACATCAGTGCTGCCCGTTTATGCGCAGGCATTGAATAGCAGCACGAAAGGAACGAAAATGGAGCTTGCTGATGGCAGAACAGAAGATCTAACAGATATGTCGTTGAGTGCAGCTGTCAGCTCTGATCATACTGCAAGTTGGGAGAATTTGGACGGAATTAAGACAGATTGGGAACCACAAGCATCCAGTGGTCAGGAAACCAAAGGCTGGGGGAATTGGGGCGTCGATAAAGAAAAAAATCCAGTTAATTATGTACAGTATGATTGGGATGCTGCTATAACCACTAGTCAAATGCAGATCTATTGGTATGATGATGGAGGCGGAACCAGAGTTCCAGCGACCTTTGAGATACAGTATAAGAATGGTGAAGGAGAATGGCAGACGGCCAATATGACCACAGATTTTGCGGCAGCTCAGGCATTGAATCAATATAATACTATTGAGTTTGATGAGATTAAGGCTACTTCCATTAAACTGTTAATGACTTTACAGGAGGGCGTGGGCGGAACTGGAATCTATCGCTGGAAGGTATTTGCAGATAATTCAAAATTGACAGAGGACGATAAGTTAAAAATGGATCTGGATCTATTAACTGTACCAGCAAAGATTGCAGCAGAGCAGATTGATCTCGTATCTGTCAGTAAAAACGGGTATGTTGTGAGCTGGGAGTCTGACAATTCAGCAATTAAAATTGAGGATGGCAAGGGAATTATCTCCAGAGGCGCAACGACTGCAGTCGTAAATTTGACTGGTACCATTACTGGTACAGAGACAGATACTAACACAGGGGAGTTAAAATCCGTAAACAAAACATTTCAGGTGATCGTGCCTGCTGCTCATAATGCGGCAACGAATGCCACAGTGACTGCTTCTTATAATGGATATAATGATACATTGCCACAGATCAATGACGAAAACGACGATAATTTTTGGAATGGCTGGGGCGGTGGTGATAAGTCTAACGATCCGTGGATTCAATATGATTTTGATGAAGTATATGAGATTACAGAATCTGTCATCCGATGGTATGATGATAGCGGCGGAGTGGTTGTGCCCCAAGGAATTGTCTTACAGTATTATGATGAAATTAGCCAAGAGTGGAAAAATGTAACGCCGACAGGAGAGAATTGGGTTTATACAAGGGGGACAGATAATATTTATAAGTTTGAGAGAATTGCCACCAATAAATTAAAACTGTTAATTACCAATAGTTTAAATGATAATGGTGATAAAGTACCAGTGGCCATCCATGAATGGTCAGTGCCAGGGTCAAAATTAGAATTAACTGCTGCCGACTTGCAGCAGGCAATCAGCAATGCACAGACTTATGAAAAAGACCAGTATACACAGGCAACCTTCCGTGTCTTGGAGGAGGCTTTGATGGCAGCACAGGAGGCTGTTGCCAATGAGAACCTTACTGTAATGCAGATTGATCACTTGATTCAAAATTTGCAGAAAGCCATTGATGGATTAGTAAAAGATGTAGTTGAACCAGGGCCAGGGAATGCTAATAAGACTGTACTTGCAAAATTGATTGGTGATGCTGGCAAAATGACTGCGGCAGACTATACTACAGAGAGTTGGTCATCGTTGAGCAAAGCTTTGACAGCGGCAATCCAGATGAATGACAATGCAGAAGCTACCCAGGAACAAGTGGATGCAGCAGTTAAAACATTGCAGGATGCCATCTCTGGCTTAATCAGAAAGGGAAGTGCAGAGGAATTACAGGCAGAATTACAGAAATTATCTGTACCAGAAAAAGTATTTGCGGATGAGATTGATTTAACGTCACAGAGTGAGAGTGGGTATACTGTGAAGTGGCAATCAGACAAAGATGCAATCAAGATTGAAAACGACAAAGGAATTGTCACCAGAGGAGCAGAAGAAGTAACAGTAAAACTTACCGCAACTATCACAGTGAACACTGGTAATGAATCTGCTGTCACAGAGAACAGAGAATTTTCTGTAGTGGTTCCCGCGGTTTATCTGGCGAAAAGTGCTACTGTAACGGCTTCCTATTCTTATGGGGAATCATTAAAATTGATCAATGATGAGGATAAGAGTACTTTCTGGAATGGCTGGAGTCTAAATCAGGAGGATTTTTTAAATCCCTGGATTCAGTACGAATTTGCAGATAAATTGGAGCTGACGGGCGCCATTATAAATTGGAAAGACGATGGGGCTGGGGTGATTGTGCCAGAAAGTATTACCTTCCAGTATTTTGATGAGAACAGCCAAGAGTGGAAAGAAGTTGTGAAAACAGGAGAAGATTGGCTCTATGTAAAGGACGTGGACAATACTTATCAGTTTGAAAAAGTTATTACTAAGAAGATTAAGCTAATCATTAACAATGGCTCCTTGGAAAATAATAAAGTAGCGGCAGCCATCCATGAATGGAATGTAATCGGCACAGCATATGCAAATCCAGATTTGACCAAATTAAATGAAGATATTGCAGCAGCTAAGGCGGCATACGATGGCAAGGAAGCAGAATATACACAGACAAGTTTTGCAGTGTACAAGGCAGCATTACAGGCAGCAGAACAGACAGCCGCTCATGCGAATCCCACTAAGGAGCAGATAGATCAGGCAATCGCTGATCTTAAGGAAGCGATTGAGGGACTGCAGAAAGTGGTAAAACCAGGTCCAGGAACGGTAGATAAGACAGAACTTGCGAATGTAATTGGAGAAGCGACAAAAAAATCCCAACAGGATTATACCAAAGAAAGCTGGGAGAAGCTGACAACCGCATTGAATGCCGCCAATCAGATCAATGAGGATGAAAATGCTACCAAAGAGCAGATTGAGCAGGCAGTCAAGGATTTGCAGCAGGCAATAGAGGGACTGGTGAAGAAGGATAGTGTAGAAAAGGTAGATTTTAGTGCATTAAATCAAACCATTGAATCAGCTAAGAAGTATAAAGCAGATAAATATACTGTAGAAAGTTTTAAGGTATTTAGGAGTGCTTTGTCTGATGCAAAAAAGGTTGCCAAGAATACAAAGGCCACTCAAAAACAGGTAGATGATGCGAACAGTAAATTAAAGAAGGCTATCAAGAATTTGATCAAATTGAAAATCGTTTCTACCAAAAAAGCATCTCTGGGAGTGGGAGAAAAATATTCTGTAAAAACGAAAGGTTGCACTTACACAACCTCCCAAAAGAAGGTGGCTTCTGTCACGAGCAAGGGTGTTGTGACAGCTAAGAAGGTTGGCAAGGCCACCATCAAGGCAACGAATAAAGCTGGTAAGGTAAAAGTATACAATATTACGGTTAAGAAAGCGCCCAAGAAGATTGTAAAAGTGACTCCAGCAAAGAAAACATTAAAGAAAGGTAAGAAGGTTACTCTGAAAGTGACATTGCCAAAGGGAAGTGCAGGCAAAGTGACCTTTAAGTCCAATAAGCCAAAAGTGGCTGCTGTCACCAGTAAAGGTGTCGTGACGGCCAAGAAAAAGGGAACGGCAAAGATTACTGTTAAGACCTATAATAAGAAGAAAAAGACTGTGACTATTAAAGTAAAATAATTATAACTATTCATAAACCACAAGTCGCAGTTATGTCAGCCAGGTTGTCAAACGCCTCTGAATAATTACAAATTGTTTACAAAACCCTATCGTTTTTTTGATGCAAAACCATTATAATTAATGGCAGCACAGAGACGATAGGGTTTTCTTGTGAGTTTTGCAAACTATTTGTCGAGAAAGTAGGATAGAATATCATCAATAGGTGAGGGAATAAAATGAAAAAAATTTTAGTAATAGAAGATGAAGCGGCAATCAATGATCTGATTTGCATGAATCTGGAAATTGCTGGTTATGCTGCAATTCCTTTTTTTGATGGGGAGGTATTTAGCAGTCATTTAAAAGAGAATCATAATTATGATCTGGCGCTTTTGGATATTATGCTGCCCAAAAAAGATGGGTTTGAATTATTAGAGGAATTGAAAACATATGAGATTCCTGTCATTTATCTGACCGCAAAGGGAGATCTGCCCAGCAAGGTCAAAGGACTTAGAAGTGGGGCAGAAGATTATATTGTCAAGCCATTTGAGATGCTGGAGTTATTGGTGCGTATCGACCATGTACTGAAACGTTTTGGGAACGACGAACAAGAGGAGATACAAATTAAGGATGTGGTGATCAATGAACGCAAACGGACCGTGCACAAAGGGGGGATGGAGATTCCCATGCAGCCGATGGAGTTTGACTGTCTGATGGTATTTTGGAAATATAGAAACAGAGTAATGACAAGAGATCAGATTTTAAATATTCTTTGGGGTGTCGATTTTGAGGGGGAGAGCAGAACAGTAGATGTCCATGTGGGAAATATCCGCAAGAAACTAGATTTTTCTGACATTATCATCACAGTGCCCAGAGTGGGCTACCGCATGGAGGTTTAACGATGGATATGATTAAGAAGATTGCATTGACTGCGTCAACGATGCTTTTTGTGTTGGCGCAGGCTTTTTCATTTTATGTGATTTTAGTCAGTCAGCAAGAAAAAATTAACTTAATTAAGGAGAAGGAAAATAGAATTTTTGAGAGAAGCATTGAAAATGTTTCAAGAGATCTCAATAAAATATCTTATAAAAATTCTTTGCAGGATTATGTGATTACGTACTGTTTTCGCAATCATATGCCGGAGGGTTCGGCTCTCTATAAAGGCGAGGAGGAGCTCTATAACAACAGTTCTTTTACATTTGATGCAGCTAAAGTGGACATGCAGTTGTCTAAAGGGATTTTTCCCTGCATACAAGAGACAATAAATGATAGGCATCTGCTTGTCTTTTATCGTGAGGAACAAATGAGAAGACCGGAAAAATACAGACCAGAATATCTTTTTTTCTATGTAATTGATGTTACCTATATCTATAAGAAGAGCTGGGAACTAGTGATCCGAGAAATGATCATTTCGACTTTGGCTTCTCTGGTAATGGCGCTGCTTTTGGTGTATTTGATAAAGAAAATTACAAGACCGCTTCAGGCAGTCAATGAATCACAAAGACAATTAATTGGCAGTATGTCCCATGAGCTTAAAACACCGTTGACGGCTATGAAAGGTTATTCTGAAACGCTGCTGCAGGTAAAATTATCACAAGAACAACAAGAAAAGGCTCTGGACTATATTCACAGAGAAAGTGGGCGTCTGTCCCGTCTAACAGAAAAAATGATGGAATTGACCAAACTGTATGAACCAGAATGTAAGATTAGCTTACAGAGTATTTCTGTGGAAGTATTGTTTGAGACAGTGGCGGAGAGTGTACAACATAAGCTTGAGGAAAAAGAACTTATTTTATTGTGGGAGGGAGAGTATAGAGACAAAAAAATGGAGATAGATCAGGATTTAATGACCAGTTTTTTGATTAACTTAATCAATAACAGTGTGATGGCCTCAAAACCTGGAAATCATATTTATCTTGGAGCAGATCATCATTCTCTGTGGGTGCGGGATCAAGGTTGTGGAATACCGCCGCAGGAAGTGGATAAAGTTCGCAGAGCTTTTTATCGTGTGGATAAGTCCCGTTCTAGGAAAAACGGAAATATGGGACTGGGACTTGCTTTGTGTGAACAGATCGCCGCAGTCCATCATGGTGTAATGCAGATTGAGAGCGAGGTTGGGGAAGGAACAAAAATTTCTTTGGTATTTGATGAGAAAAATCGTTTACCAATCCTTTACAACTGAATGAATATTTAAAAATGGTCTCCTGCTATGATGAATGTAAAGTATTTTTTGAAGATAGATAGGAGGAACTTATGAAGAAAAAGCAGATGATAATGATTGCGGCAGGGCTTAGTATCTGCATTTTGGCAGGATGCCAGAAGACGCCGGAGGATGCCATTGTAAAGGAGAAAGGAGCATCCAGCATAAAAAAATATCAGAGTACAGAAACAAAAGAAACTTCTCTGCGTGAAACAATTAAGGCGCCAGAACGCTATACCAACAAGGCAACGTATGAAAATGGGGTACTGGTAATTGATACGGATGCAGAGGTGATTTTGCCAGAGGTTAGTTCTATGAATACTTATGAAGTGTCTGCAAAAGAAGTCAATCAGGATCTGATTGATTCTGTCACGGAGGCATTTTTTGAGGGTGGAAAATTTTATAGTGGATTTACTTATTATGATATGACAAAGGCGGATTATCAGGAGGATATCACCAGGCTTAAAAAATATAAGGCAGAGGGAAATATGGATCCATATGAAATGGGTATCAATGAGGAGACTGGGGAATTATTTTTTAATATTGATGAGATGATTGCCAGGGATGAAGAGAATATGAAGACAGCGCCGGAGGAAGCAACGAAAGAGGAAGTAAAACCATCGTTCGGGCTGGAACATTGGGAGGGCGAAGGGGAAGAAGCCATAAAGCAGGTGGACGAAGATAGTTTTTCGGGTGTTGCTGAGACAGAACAGGGAATATATGATTATAAAATTAATTATACGCTTGCTCCAGATATTGATATTAAGATCTCCAAAAATAGAGAGGATCTCAGAGATCCAAAAGAATTTTCTACATGGATGGAAGGAGAGTATGTGCGAGGCAGTGAAGGAGACAGCTATAACAAATTGTCAGAGGATTTTCTGAAAGAGAAAGCAGGCCTATCTTATGAGGAGGCAGAGAAGCTGGCCAGAGAGAAGGTTGACAAGTTGGGCTGGGATCTAGATGTTTATGGTTGGGATTATGCTGTATATAAAGAAGGTGAAGGAGAGGTCACAGAAGATAGTATTCTGGATGGCGGTTATCTGTTTCATTTTACGAAAATACTGGATGACGTGCCAATCACTTACACCGCTTCTTATGGCGGGGGATTGGAGGACATGGACAGCACGCTGGAGCCTTGGAGCTATGAGAGATGTGATGTGATTGTCGGAGAAGATGGCATTCAAAAGGTAGAAATTTATAATCCTTACGAGGTCGGCAAAGTGCAGACCGAAAATGTAAAGCTGATGGATTTTGACAGTATCATTAAGATTTATGAACAGATGATGGAAGTTTCCAATGCGGATATAGCAGAATTTGAAAAAAACCGTACATTTCATATTAAGAAGATTACATTGGGTTACAGTCGAATCTACGATCCTAATACAGATAATGACACTGGTCTCCTGGTTCCAGTTTGGGATTTCTTTGGCGGATTTGATACAGAAATGGATGGCGTTACAGAAAAGCGTTCTGGGGTTTATTCGACGCAGAGCCATATGACAATCAATGCCATTGACGGCACAATCATTGACAGGGAACTGGGCTATTAAGCCAGAGGATAATTTACGATGGAGCATGTAACAGGTTATGAAACCGGAGGGCAGCGTGTGATGGAGCATGTTAGAGGAAAAATCAAATCTCTAAAGCAGGTGTTTGCAGTGGTGAGATCAAATTTTCTGGGATTTTACAAAAATCCCAGAATTATCATCACATTTTTGTTTTCTTTTATTCTCTGCTTTTTTTTGAGCAGTCGCTGTCTGATGGTGGCAGATTACTATGATTCTCCGATACAGGCATTTGAACCGTTTATCTGGACCTTTGGTGATGCAACATCTATTCTGTTATGCTCAATGTTATTGATTTTGTTGTTTATTGATTTGCCAAAATTAAGCCCCTTCACCCCCTATCTGCTGCTGCGAATGAAAAAAGGCAGGTGGCTTTTGGCACAGTTTTTCTATATTTGTCTAGTGACTGTGTGGTATATAATATATGTATTTTTGATGACTAGCCTGTTGTGTATGCAGAAAACTTATCCTGGAAATCTGTGGAGCAAGACAGCGGCATTGCTGGCGTATTCCCAGATGGGAAAAAAACTGTCTGTACCTTCGACGGTAAAAGTGATGGAAAGTACCAGTCCTTTGGGCTGTAGTCTTCAGATTATACTGTTATTAATTTGTTATGCACTGACTTTGAGTTTTTTAATGTTGTACTTTCAGATGAAAATTGGTAAGAAAGCGGCCATAGCTGCAGGGCTTTTTTATAGTCTATGTGGATTTTTGCTCAATCCCGAGGTATTGGCTAAAATACTTCACAAAGAAGAATATGAAATGTATCTTGTAAGGCGGATCGCTGGCTGGATCAGCCCTCTAAATCATGCAACTTATGGAATGCATGATTTCGGCTATGATGTATTGCCGTCTATCTGGCAGTCTTGTTGTATTTTTATGTTGATTTTGTTCTCACTGTCAGCATTAACTTTTTATACATTAAAGAAGTATAATTTCAGTTCCTTTACAGGAGAGATTTTGTAATGAGTTACAGTAGTTAAATTTGTGTGTAAATTATTTGCTACTAGAATAGGAAAGCTATGAAAGAATTATGGAAAGAAAAAGGTTTATGGTCTGCATCCTTGATTTGTTTTGTGACGATGGCAGTGGGATTTCCTTTTGATGAAATTAAGTTCCCTTTGAGTTCTGGAGCTTTTTTGGTGTTATTTCAAAAGGCGTTAGATAATCAGATGATTTTATTTTTGATTCCAATTGCAGCAGTGCTGCCAGTGGGGGCTAATTTTGTCAGAGAATCCTCCACAGGATTTTTAAAGTTGTATATCACAAGAATCAGCCGTATGGAATATATCAAACGGAAAACGATACAGATTTATGCGGGAGGATTTTTGCCTTTTTTTATGGCTGGCATAGCAGCGCTGTTTTTGTGTTTTCTGTTTCTCTATCCGCTTGAACTTAAGGGAAATATTTCATGGCAGATGGTCTCGTCTGCGCTGGTGTTTCTTTTGCGCATCTCACTGATTGGAGGAATTATGGCAGAGCTGGCGGGAATCTTTGCGGCAGCATTTCAGAACTATTATATGACCTATGGACTGCCATTTGTCAGTTATTATATGATGATTATCTTAAAAGAGCGCTATTTAGATCAAATGTATGTATTCTATCCGGCAGAGTGGCTGAAATGTCAGCAGGATTGGGGGCCTCAAGGACATGGAATATGGCTTTTTTTGGCGGTATTTTCTATTTTCATGATTCTTTTGCATGGGTTATTGTTATATGGAAGGCTGCAAGAGATTTTATAGGAGAGGGATAAGATGGAACCTTATATTGAATTACAGCATGTGAGCAAAAAATTTGGAGAAGATACTGTGCTATATGATATCAATGTCTCTATGGAGCGAGGAAAAGTCTATGGTTTTTCAGGCAATAATGGTTCAGGCAAAACGGTACTGATGAAATGTATCTGTGGTTTTCTTCCCGTTACAGAAGGCAGTATTCGTGTTGCCGGAAAATGGATTGGTAAAGAGATTGATTTTCCCGAAAGTATTGGGGTTATCATTGAGACGCCGGGATTTCTTACAAATCTGACAGGAATGCGCAATTTAGAAATATTGGCAGGACTGAGAAATTGTATTACCAAAGAACAGATTCGCATAGCGATCAAGAAGGCGGGATTAGATCCATACTTAAAGAAATCCGTTTCAAAGTATTCTCTGGGGATGCGTCAGCGTTTAGGGATTGCTCAGGCCATCATGGAAGATCCAGAATTTTTAATCTTGGATGAACCATTTAATGGGCTTGATAAACATGGAGTAAATGATATCCGTGCACTTTTACTGGAGTTAAAAAAACAGGGAAAGACAATTATTCTTGCCAGTCACAACAGTGAGGATATCAGAATCTTATGTGACAGAGTATATGAGATGGATGGAGGGAGGATGAGAATGCTATGAGATCAGGAGTAAAGGCAATGATTTTTCTAGTGTTACTGTTATGTTTCTTCTGTCCAATGATAAGCCAGGCCAAGGGCCAGATTTCTATTGATGCCAGTCATAAATACAAAGGGATGGCGGCGCCATTTTCCAAAGGATATGAGCCGTCAATTGAAAAAGATACCATGACCTTAGTAGTGCCGTTCCTGTCTGACCAGAAGATGGATGAAGATCGGATTACTGTGGGGATTGATTTTGAGCGTGAAGAGAACAGCCCTTTTTACTATAAGAATTATCAGAAACGAGTAAAAAAATCCAAAGATGGCGTCTATCTCTATCAATGTCAGATCCGTCTCAGAAAAGATCGTGTCAATGGCCAATACCCGCTTCATTTGTGGGCGCAAGGGAAAGTGAAGCAAAATCAGAAAAGTAATGGAAACCAAGTTGATTTTCCACAAGATCAGAGTGTAATTCACCAGAAATTTACGATTTATGTGGAAATCACTGACGGAAAAGCGCTTGTCTGTGGAAAAGATGCCGTTGATGATACAGATCCTATATTAAAGGACAGTGAGGAAGGATTAGAAAAATTTCCGCAAGAAAGCGGAGAACTTTCCAGTCCGATTCAAGAAGACAATGGAATCGGACAGACACAGGGTACAGAGTCGGAATTAACCAGTCAGCCTCGTCTGATGATCAGCCAAAACAATTTACAGGGAAACAAGTTGGCGGCAGGGGAAAGTATAAAGTGGGCTCTTTCTTTGCTCAATTGCAGCAGCCGTAATTCAGTAAAGAATGTAAAGGTAACATTGAATACTGATAATGGAAATCTCGTCTTTGAGAAAATGGCCTGGTATTTTGAAGAAGTGGCGCCAAAGAATGTGATGGATCTTTCTCAAACGCTTACCATTGCCAAGAAAGCTGCCGCAGAACCAGTACAGGTGCAATTTCAGATTGAGTATGAAGACAGTAAAGGCAACGCTTATACCGCCACAGAGACAGTAAGTCTCTCGATTTGCCAAAAACAGCAGGCGGAACTAGCCAGTGTTTCATTTCCAGAAAAGGTCTATGCCTCAGACACACAGATCATGACCTTTCAGGTTCAAAATACTGGTCTGTCTGTAATATATAATGCTAAAGTGAGATTAGAGGGTCAGGGATTGTTTGCACAGGGAGAGTTATTTTTGGGAAATCTGGAAGGCGGCGCCTCTGTACCTGGAGAAATGCAGGTATTTGCAGGTACACTGGATATGGATGCACAGGGAAATATCATGGAAAATGGTGGAGAAAAATACGGTAATACCGTGGGGAATGTAATCTTTTCCTATGAGGATGAACAGGGAGAGCAAATCGAACAGAAAATAGAGTTCCATACTTGTATTCAAGAGCCCAAAACATTGGAATTAAAGGTGGAGCAACAAAAACCGCAGACCAATCAATGGTGGATTACGATTGTGGCAGGAGTGTTTCTGGTGTTACTGTTGGCAATAATCTGTCTTTATCTGAGGATGAAGCATTATCAAAGTATCATTGAGCCATATCTTAGACTGCGGCATACAGGGGCGCAGGAAGAGAGGAAATAAAATGAGAAGTCATAATATTTACAAGGATATTGTGTTCTTTGCAGTGGGATTAGTCTTCATTATTCAGATCGTGAATTTCATAGACTTCTGGATGAAGCAACAGAAGTCTTATGATCTTAAGCTGCAATCAGAATCAGAACTTTCAGAAGCTATTGTAAAAGAAATGAAAAAAATAAATGGACTGTATCAATTTACGCCAGCTTATACTTGTAATTTGAGTTTTCAGTTGGAAGAATATACAATGGACAGTAATCTCACAGGGATTGATCTTGAAGATTATTCTTTGCAGTGGAAGTCATTGCAGCAGGAAATTATATTGGCAAACACGCCAATTTTATTTTTTGGAAAAGATGTATTTGCTTCTTTTGTGGACAACAATGGCAATGGTCCTGGAAGAAGCCAGATTGCAGAGTGGATGGAAAGATATCAGGAATTGGAATTAACCATCACAGACGGCAAAGGACAGACAGTAAAAGGGAAAATATCTGGAATTTTGAAAGAGCCTGCGCAGGAAATCTATATGGGCAAAGAGCAAATGCAGGAAATTTTTCATGGATCGGCAAAGACAACTGGAGGTCTGGCAAAGATTCAAGGACAGCAAAATATGAAACAGGCACAGGAACTTTTGTCTGAGGCAGGGTTTGTTGCGGAGCATATAGAGTAAATAAGATCTGTGTTATGCAGAATTAAGAACATTAAGGCGCTTTTGCGGCTGCACGGAAGTCATTTTTGCTGACAGCAATATAGCATAGATACTTGTGATTGATAGTATGTATTCTTTTTCCATTAAATGATTTTTAATATTATGATAGCTAAGTCAATATAAATTTATTGAGTTGCAATAAATTTATATTGACTTTTTTGATTTGAGAGGATATGATAGAGGAAAAGGAGGTATCATTATGACACAGAAAAGCTTAAGTACATGGTTGAGAGGAATTATTTTGGGAATTGCAGCCTGCGGGATTGTGATTTATGCTTGCATGCTGCCAATATTAGGCAAGGATCTAACAGAGATATATCCAGAATTTGCTTATTGCTATGTTCCGTGGCTGATTGTATTGTGGATTTCTGCCATTCCCTGTTATCTGGCTCTCTATAATGGATGGAAAATTACCTCAGAGATTGCCAGAGATCATTCATTTTCCAGAGAAAATTCTGTTTATCTTAAACAAATTTCGTTGCTTGCCCTGATTGACAGCAGTTACTTTTTTGTTGCAAATCTGGTATTATTGTTCTTGAATATGAATCATCCAGGGATTCTGATTGGTTCCCTGTTTGTGGAGTTTGCAGGTGTGACTGTGGCAGTAGCAGCGGCTGTATTATCTCATTTGGTACAGAAGGCGGCAGAGATTCAACAGGAAAACGAATTGACAATTTAAGCGAGAAAATAATTGACAGGAGGCGGCATATGGCGATAATTGTAAATATAGATGTGATGTTGGCAAAGCGGAAAATGAGTGTTACAGAGCTTTCTGGAAAGGTGGGTATTACCATGTCCAATATTTCGATATTAAAAAATGGAAAAGCAAAGGCCATTAAAGTGGATACGTTGGATAAGATTTGCCAAGCCTTAGCGTGTCAGCCTGGGGAGATCCTGGAGTGGAGGGAGGAGCCAAGAGATGGAGAATAGAGAAAGAGAAATTGTGCAGAGAGGTCAAGAGATGCGGGCACAAACTCCAGTAATACAAAATGAGAATTTTCAGAGTATTCAAGGAAACAGGGAACAAGAAGAAGCACCAAGGACGGCGCAGGAAAGACCTCAAAATATTCAAGGAAATACAGAACAAAGAGCAGAAGCACCAAGGACGCTGCAGGAAAGACCTCAAAATATTCAAGGGAATACTGGTCAGGGAAACACTAATATAGTGAATCGTAAACCGATTAATCCAGTGATGCGTGAGAATGCTGCGTTTTTTTTGGGTATAGCGGTGATTTATAGTATCTGTTTTACGCTTACATTTTATCGGAGTTTTGTAGGGATTATGTTTCCTCTGATTACGGCAGCCACTTTAGTTGTCTGTGGATTATTTTTAAAAAAGGCAAAAATTGTCTGGAAAAAATCAAATTGGTGGTATATTGGAGGTTGTCTGCTTCTTGGAATCAGTAACTTTCTAACTACAAGTCTCTTTATTATATTTTTTAATACCGTAGGTATCTTACTCTTGGTTACTGTGTTTATGCTGCGGCAGATGTATGATGACAAAAACTGGAATTTAGGGCAATATTTAAGTAACATCATGTTTCTTTACCTGAATATGATACCAGAGATAGCTAGTCCGTTTCTTCATCTGGCAGAACTTGTAGGGAAAAGGAAACGGACAGAGAAGAAAAGTAAAACTTCCACTTATATTTTGATTGGTATTTTGATTGGACTGCCAATGCTGTCCACAGTAATTGCACTTTTAAGCAGCGCAGACCAAATTTTTTCAAGGGTGATCGGAGATGCCTGTTATAAACTTTGGACGCAGGTTCTATTTTCACCTAATGTATTTCTGGTAATACTTCTTTTAATATTGGGATTTTTTGGTATCTATAGTTTTTTGTCGGCGCTGACACTCAATAATATGCCAGAATGGAAGCGGTCAGGCAAAAAGCATAATCCGGTGATTGCGATTACATTTCTGGCAATGGTGACAGTGATTTATATAATTTTCTGTGCCATTCAAGTGATATTTTTATTTACGGGCGGGCTGCTTTTGCCAGAGGGCTATACTTATGCGGAATATGCGCATCAAGGCTTTATACAATTGTTGTTTGTGTGTCTGTTTAATTTGGTCTTGGTACTCTGCTGTATGGCTATGTTTGATGTAAACAGGGTGTTAAAGCTGCTGCTGTTTCTCTGCTGTGGTTGTACGTATATTATGATTGCTTCTAGTGCCATGAGAATGTTTCTCTATATTGATATGTATCATTTAAGTTTTTTGCGGGTACTGGTGTTGTGGTTTCTGGCTTTGTTAATGGTATTGATGGCAGGAGTGGAAGTGACCATACACAAACCAGATTTTGGGTTGTTCCGTTATTGCATGACAGCAGTGACCATCTTCTATTTAATTTTTTCTTTTGGAAAACCAGATGTAATTGTCGCAAAGTACAATGTAGCGCAAGTTGGGCAGGATATCAGTCTGAATGATTTGGAATATCTGTCAAATCTTTCTATGGATGCTGTTCCTGTGTTAAGCCGATACGATTTTCCACATTACAATTGCAATAAAAACAGAGGGAGTTATGTAGAAGAATATGATTACTATGCTCAAATTGGAGATT
Source organism: Lachnospiraceae bacterium (assembly GCA_910576385.1). Lineage (GTDB taxonomy): Bacteria > Bacillota > Clostridia > Lachnospirales > Lachnospiraceae > Petralouisia. The sequence goes on along the minus strand of CAJTIR010000005.1, from coordinate 80,666 downwards.
GGTTACATTCTGGCAGTATCATTAGACATACTTGTAAACGCTGCCTTTTGAATCAAAAGTTTCATCGCGTATTAGAAAGAACAGAACAAATGGATATCAGAACATTTCATCTTTCTAAGTATCTGGCACAAAGGGCTGCTAAGGCATATTTTGCACGATAATCCACGCAGGAGTGGAAGCGTTTTTCTGCTGATGCACTTGTGAGCGAAAAAATAAAACATATAAATATAAAACGAACAAAAAGATTAAAAGTTAAATTCCTGCAATTTCAGTAAAAATATTTACAGGCTGGCTTTTTTCCATTATCATAGAATAGGATAAATTTTTGAAGAATTAGTTTGGATAAAGGAGATAGAGCATGATTCGTACCATAGCGACAGAAGAAATTACAAAAAATATTCGGGAAATGTGTATTGAGGCCAATCACTATCTGTCCAAGGATATGGAGCAAGCCTTAAAAAATGCAGTAGATATAGAGCAGGCAGATCTTGGAAAAAAAATATTGTGTCAGCTTCAGGAAAATCTTACTATTGCCAGAGAAGATATGATTCCGATTTGCCAGGATACTGGAATGGCTGTGATCTTTATAGAGGTTGGCCAGGATGTTCATTTTGAGGGAATGCTTTTGGAAGACGCCATCAATGAAGGGGTGCGTCAAGGATATCTAGATGGATTTTTGCGCAAATCAGTCGTAGGGGATCCGATTGTCAGAGAGAATACCAAAGATAACACGCCAGCGGTAATTCATTACTCGATCGTGAAGGGCGATCAAGTAAAGCTTATTTTAGCGCCAAAGGGATTTGGCAGTGAAAATATGAGCCGTGTGTTTATGTTAAAGCCAGCGGACGGCATTGAGGGTGTAAAAGAGGCGATTCTAAATGCTGTAAAGGATGCCGGACCCAATGCATGTCCGCCGATGGTGGTAGGGGTTGGCGTTGGCGGTACGTTTGAAAAATGTGCATTGCTGGCAAAGCAGGCTTTGACGCGTTCTGTGCAGGAGCGTTCACAGATTCCTTATGTAAAGGAGTTGGAAGAAGAAATGCTTGATAAGATCAATAGTTTGGGTATTGGACCAGGAGGATTGGGCGGAACGGTCACAGCGCTTGCAGTCAATATCAATACTTATCCCACTCATATTGCCGGACTTCCAGTTGCCGTCAATATCTGCTGCCATGTAAACCGCCATGTCGTGCGTGAGATTTAGAGTAATATACTTTAAGAGTAGACAGGAGGATATTATGGAAAAACATATTACAACACCGATTACTGCAGAGGTGACAAGAGATCTTCATGCAGGAGATTATGTATATATTTCAGGAATAATTTATGTGGCGAGGGATGCCGCACATAAGCGTTTTATGGAGACATTAGATCAAGGTGATAAGCTGTCATTTTCACTGGAAGATTCTGTGATCTATTATATGGGTCCCTCTCCAGCCAGAGAGGGGCGTCCGATTGGTTCTGCTGGTCCTACAACGGCAAGCCGTATGGATAAATATGCTCCACGTCTATTGGATCTGGGGCAGAAAGCTATGATCGGAAAAGGCAGAAGGACACAGGAAGTCATAGATGCGATTGTGCGCAATCAGGCAGTCTATTTTGCAGCGGTGGGCGGAGCAGGCGCGCTCTTGTCAAAATGTATTAAAAAATCAGAGCTGGTCTGCTATGGAGATCTGGGGGCAGAAGCCGTCTTAAAGCTGGAGGTTGAAAATTTTCCGGTGATTGTGGTGATTGACAGTGAGGGAAATAATCTCTATGAGACGGCTGTCATGGAATATGCAAAAGCATAGTGGACATGATAAAAATATGATTAGGAATGATATGACTGCGGCGATGTTTCACCGCCAGATTATAGGCAGGGTGGAAATGTTGTAATGTTGAAACTATTTAAATAAATTTGAACTGTGGATTTTGGGATTATCATCCTCATGAAGATAAGTATTTATCCCTTTATAAATAAATTTGAACTGTGGATTTTGGGATTATCGTCTTCATAAAAATAAATATTCAGACCTTTTTAAACAGATTTAAGAGGTCTGAATATTTATTTTCATAGACTTTGAATCGTTACATAACGTTATAACAAAAGATCCACATTGATTCCCTGAGGGGTGATTGTTGGCTGCGTGGAAGTCTCTACTGGCATCTCCAGCCCTGAGATTTCCAGTCTTACTCCGTTAGAAACATTGTTGGCAGCTTCCTGGCGGTCTCTCTCCAGTTTATTGATCATAGCTTTGAGATATTTCATGTCTGCTTCCATAATTTCACGCAGTTCTTCTGAACGATGTTTTTTCTTTAATTCCTCAAGATCTTCTGGTGCCAATTCACCTTGTTGAGCCACCGTCATTTCATCTGCCAGATCATCAAGCCCTGTTTCCTCCATCAGCGTCTGCATGGATTCTCCCATATACTCCTCCATCATCTGCTGAAATTCTTCCATCATCTGTTTTAATTCCTCTTCACTCATCTCAAGGCTTTCTTCTTCTGGATCTGGAAGTTCAGGTATGCTGCTCCCGTCTTGATTTATGACATTGTTCTGTTTCTGCTTGGCCAATTCCTCCTCTGCCAAATGTTTCATACGCTTTTTGGCGATTCGTTCCATTTTTTTTGCATGGATAATAGCATGTCTCAATTCTGTATCGTCATAATTATCATTATCCAAGTTTCTCTGGAGCATGGCAACCTTGCCCCGTGCTTTTGTCAGTACCTGACTGGCGCTGTTAGATGTTTTTGTCATCATAATCTGTGTTGAAATTGCCTTAAAACTGTACTGCAGGCGTCTTTTCTTCTTCTTTTTTGGGGAGGAAATATGGATGCTCCCCGCGGTGCTGCCATCTCTGTTTTTTACAGTTATCACTTGTTCGGCAGAACTGTTGCTACCAATGATCAAACCCATGTAATCATCCTCCTTGATGCAGGTAATTTTTCAAATAAAGGCGCCATATGGCGGCCTGTTGTTTGTGATTACCCTGCTGGTAAATCCGTTTACCACATATATTTTATTTTAATATATCGGCTGTTAAAATAAAAAACTTTAGCGCAAAGAAGTTATAGTTAAACTTGACTAATTAGTTGTAATAAAGTAAGATATAAATAGACATTTTGACCAAAAAATACAGGGGGAAATATTATGAACAAGAACAGTCAATCATATCATTTGAAACGAATTGTCAGACAATCTGTGATCGCGGTTGTAGTAGGAGCTGTGCTGCTGCTGTTATCTCTGGGTACAAACATATGGATGACAATGGTGACAGATGAAGAGTTGGAGACAACTACTTATCTGAATCAGTATCGTATCGCATCTAAGACATTGACTTATGCTGTGCAGGCTTATGCAGCTACCGGAGAACAAAACTATTATGACGACTATATGAAAGAGCTTAACGAGGATAAGAATCGAGATATCGCCTGGGCAGGTTTAGAAAAAAATCATATTACCAAGGACGAGTGGCAGAAGATGAATCAGATTGCAGAACTTTCCAATGGTCTGGTTCCTCTAGAAGAAGAAGCGTTTACACTTGCCGGTAAAGGAGATACAGAAACAGCTAGAGAGCACGTATTTGGGAAAGAGTACAGCGATACGGTCCGCCAGATCAATTTTCTGACAGATGAGGCAATTCATCAGATTCAATCACGGCTTAATGCTTCAAAGATGACAATGAGAATTTTTCAAATATTTATAGAAGTTTTGTATTCATTATCTTTTTTGTATTTAGTGTATGAGATCACAAGATTAGTAAAATTCTCCCGAAATGAGCTGTTAGATCCAATTGTCAAGGTGTCAGAGCAGATGACAGAGCTGGCAGCAGGAGATTTCCATACAGAGTTAGCAGTGACGGTGGATGACAGTGAGGTTGGAAATATGGCTGGTTCCATTGCTCTGATGAAACAGAATATGACAGCGATGATTCAAGAGATATCTGATGTTTTAGAGAGTATGGGGGATGGCAATTATAATATTTCTATTGAGCAGGATTATGTAGGAGAATTTGGACAGATTAAGGAATCATTTCTGAAAATTTGTGAGAAAATGAGAGAAACCTTGAGCACGATCCGCGAGGTTGCTCAGCAGATTGACAGTGGTTCAGAGCAATTGGCTTATGCTGCCTCAGACTTAGCGGAAGGAAGTACCGAACAGGCAGGCAAGATTTCTGATTTGGTAAGTCTTGTGGATAATATGTATCACAGTATGGAGCACAGCGCAAATGAAGCGAATGAGACCGTAAAACTTTCTAGCCGTGCAAGTCATGTTTTGATCACTGGGAATGAAAAGATGCAGGAATTAAAAGAGACAATTGGCCAGATCAGTAAGTGTTCCGAAGAGATTGGAGAGATTATTCGTACCATTGAGGATATTGCTTCTCAGACAAATCTGCTTTCTTTAAATGCATCGATTGAAGCGGCACGTGCTGGGGAAGCTGGAAGAGGATTTGCGATTGTGGCAGATCAGGTAAAAGATCTGGCTGATCAATCTGCGAAGGCTGCCGGAGAGAGCGATAAATTGATTGAGAGAACGGTTATGGCGGTTGAAAAGGGAATTGAGATTGCAGACGAAGCAGCTTTGAGTATGGATGAAGTCATGCAGGGAGCGAAAGAAGCAACAGATAAGATGGGGCAAATGTCAGAACTGCTTACCAATGACGTCAACAATATGAATCATATCAATGAAAATATTATTCGCGTAGCCGATATTGTGGATAATAACTCGGCTGCATCAGAGGAGACAGCGGCAGTCAGTGAAGAGCAGAAGGCACAAGTAGAATCTATGGTCAACTTGATGGATCAATTTAAGATCTGATCGTGCCATTTTGAATCCTATGGAAATATCAATTTTAGTAATTAGGAAAAACCCAAAGCCACAGATATGTCAGTCTAATTGTCATATATCTCCGACGAGACTTCAGTCTGTGGATGAGGGCATTATTGCCCCCATAAATAGGAAGCCAGAATCATCAAATTTATTTGGAAGAGTCTGACTTCCTATTTTTTAGTAGTTCTGAATCGTTATAAATTATAAAAATATCCCCCTGTGACAAAAGAAAATTGAAATTTGCCGCAGGGGTTTTATAATAGCGCTAAGTTTTAGAAACTAAAAAAATTTCTTACTGATACAGTTTATTGTTTTACAACTTGAATAGATTGATTGTTCATATCACTTAAGCCTTCCACGGACAGGCCTAACTTTTGACAGTGCTCTATCATTCCCAAGAGTTTACCTGTAAGAATTTCTCCCGGAGCTAATAAGGGGATTCCAGGCGGATAGAGAAAAATATATTCTTGGCTGATATGTCCCGTGGATGCTTTCAGAGAAAGTGTCTCTGAAGGTTGTTCCAATGCAAGGGCAATCGGCATCTGTGGCTTTGGATTCTGATAGATGATATCGCTGGTCAACAGCCGTTTTTTAGTGTTCGGTTTGGCGCCAAATATCTTTTTTGATTCCGTCTTAGTACTTTGTGAAGAAACAGAGACAGAATCATCGATTTCTTTTAAAGCTTGTAACAGTCGGCGGAATCCATCAGAGGTATCCATCAGGCTTGTCAGAGCGGTTACATAATGCCCGCTACACATTTCCATCTGTAATTGATAATTGTGTAGTAATTTTTGATACAGTTTTTTAGCGCTTATCCCTGAATCACCAATGGAGATCAAGATTTTAGAGATATCATGATCAAAACATTCTTCAGCAGAACAGGAAGATTTGTCAAATACTTTCAGGTGTTTTAGTGATTTTGCCTGTTTGTAAAAGTTATTTAATTTTAAGGTAAATTCAGACATTTGTGTGCTGCCCTCTTCTTTCAGGAAGCGCATACATTGTTCAATGGAGGCCATCAGAAGATAGGAGGGGGAGCTGCTCTGATAAATTGATAAGAAACGTCTTAAAGCCGTTTTGTCAATGCGGTCAGAATTTACATGCAGCAGCGCTGTTTGAGTAAGGGAGGGCAAAGTTTTGTGCAGACTGTGTATTACAAGATCTGCACCACAGTCCAAAGCAGACTCTGGAAATGTCTCTGAAAATGAAAAATGCGCCCCATGCGCTTCATCCACGATCAATGGCAGATGATAAGCATGTACAATCTCAGCAATTGTGCGGATATCAGACACTACCCCATCATAGGTGGGAGAGGTGATAAATACAGCAGAAATCTGTGGTAGATCTTCAAGCGCTTGTGCTACATGTGCGGGAGAGACAGAGCCAGATATGCCAAATTTAGTTGCCGCAGGCAGAAGATATACCGTTTCCAGCTCTCTCAAGAAAGCTGCATGATAGACAGATCTGTGGCTGTTGCGGGACATCAACATAGTACCCAGGCGAGGCAGGGCAGCGCTTACAGCGCTCAAGATGCCAGCAGTACTTCCATTTATCAGATAAAAAGTTTCTTGTGCACCATAAAGCTCAGCCGCCCGATTTTGGGCGTCTTTTAAAATTCCCTGTGCATAATGGAGATTGTCAAAACCATCAATTTCTGTAATATCTATGGCGTAAGGATTGGGAAATTCTAAAGGTGCACGTTTGTGGCCTGGCATATGGAATGGGTAGCAATTGCTTTGGGAATAGCGCAGCAGTTTTTGGTCAAGAAAGGCAGAATCTTCCTGCCAGCTGTATTTGATCTCAGACATAATAGAGCTCCTTTTTATATAATTAGGATAAGTTCCAAAGAAGCATCCGATTGGTCTTTGGAACAGTTATAATTCTGCCTTAAGTATACCGGAAAAAAGAAAGAAACTCAAGTATATTTCAATGAGTCTGGTGTTTGAGAATCAAGTAATTTATGATTCTGATTTATGAATAAATGTTTATGAATATTATTTTCAATTATTTGGAAATCGTTGTTGTCAGTAAAGTTGATTTAAGCCTTAATGTTCTTAAAGATATTAAGAAAAATTATTAAAAATTGAACTAAGTTTTAATGTTTATGGACTGGATAACTGATTATAAAAGATTTTCTATATAATTTGTCAAAATAAAGATGAAAGATTTGAGTTTTCCCATTTTGTAATTTATAGTGCCAAAAGGTTTCCATCACGAAGTGATGGAAAAACTTTGCACATAAAAGTGCTTTGGAAAGTTAGCTTTCCAGATACTTTTTGTGCAAGATGTCTAAGCTGCCAAAGGCAGCAAGACCTTTTGGCGCTAAAATATCAGTGATTATAAAAAATGGGGAAACTCAAAAAAAATGAAAGAGGATTGAATTTAAAAAAATACTGTAGTACAATATTCTCATCTGTGTTATAGATTAAAAATAATAAAAAATCAAACAGGAAGGGGGAACCTAAATGAAAGTGAAAAGGAGCATTAGTGGAAAAATATTGACAACGACAATTCTAATTATGATATTGCTGTCAGCAGTATTGGTGTCACTGATGGTACGTTCTATGACATCTTTGACAGATACTATTTTATCAAATGTATTGCCGTCTATGATTAAAACGGCGTCTCAAAGTGTAGAGGGAAATATACATGTATTGGCAGATCGAATCTTTATGATTGGTGATAATGAGATACTTACCAATGTAGAAAGTTCAAAAGAACAAAAGTTAAGGGTTTTGGATAAAGCTCAATCTGGTATTGAGTTTGTCTGGCTGGGTTTATATGATGTCAAGGGAGAGCTTTATGTCGGGCATGATGTATGTCCCAAGAATCTGAAGGAACGTAGTATGTTCCCATTGTTAGAAGAAACGCAGAATCTGGTTGTAGATGATGTTAATGTTCGTGATGGGGAGCTGGAACTTTGTGTAGGAATCCCCATTAGCAATGCAGAAGGAGAATTTTTATATTATCTTGTTGGCAGCTACAAGTATGATGTTTTAAATGACGTTCTAACCAGTATCAATATCAGTGCCAATGGAGAAGCATATATTGTCAACTCAGATGGCAAAATTATGGGAAACCGCAATAAAGAATTGGTTTTAGAACAAAAAGATATGGAAGAATACACCGGTTCTGACATATTGGAGGATAAAGTTCTTTCAGGAGAAACTGGAGTGATGGTGGTAGAAAAGGGAAAAGAGGCCTGGTTAGTTGGTTATGTTCCCATCAATGGCACCAATTGGTATCTGACCATTATTTTGCCTCGCAGTGATTTTATGGGAGCAGCGCATGAAAGCACGATGAAGGCAGCCGTGATCACATCTCTGCTTTTGGTTGTAGCTATACTTGTAATTATTGGATTTTCTTCTAAGATCCGCCGCTCGCTGAAGGTTGTCACCAATCGTATTGAATGGTTGGCGCAGGGAGATTTAAAGACGCCCACGGAGATTGTGGAGACAAAAGATGAGACACAGGTATTGTCTGTGAAATTGAATGATACGATCACGGCAATCAATCAATATATTTCACAGTTATCCGATATTTTGTCCAGTCTATCGGAGGGTAATTTTGATGTTTCTATAGAAGGTGAATTTCAAGGGGATTTTGTTCAAATTAAGAAGGCTTTGAATCAGATTATTGTTTCTTTAAATACGATGCTGAAATCAGTGCAGGATTCTTCCGAGGAGGTACTGGTTATGGCAAAGACTGTATCGGAAAGTTCTTCTTTGGTACATACTGGCTCTGCGAAACAATCTGATTCGTTGATGGTTCTCTCTGGGGAGACCAAAGCAATTGATGAAAATATCATTGAGGTAGATGAACGTACAAAACTCGCTGGAGAATTGATGCAGAGAGCTAAAAATAGTATGAGCGCCGGTGATCAGAATATGAAGAATCTTCTGAAAGCTATGGGTAATATCAATGATAATTCAAATGAAATTATAAAAGTCAATAAGCTGTTGGAAGATATTGCATTGCAGACGAATCTCTTGGCGCTGAATGCTTCTGTAGAGGCAGGAAGAGCTGGAGAAGCTGGTAAGGGCTTCGCGGTCGTTGCGGCGGAAGTGCGGGATCTTGCAGCGCAGAGTACTGAATTTGCCCATCATGCTTCTGAGGTAATTAGTAATTCTCAAAATGCCGTGGAGCAGGGGATGTTATATGTAAAACAGGCAGTGGAATCGTTTGAAGATATTGAAGATATCTCGAACCAGATGGCTGATATTACAAAACATTTAGAGGAAGCAGTCACCATTCAGAAGGATTCTTTGTCTAATATGTCAAAGCAGATTGTTCAAATCAATGACATTGCACAACAGAATCTAAATGCCAGCTATGAGAGTACGACTGCAAGTCAAAAGCTGCATAAACAGGCAGAGGATCTACAAAGCATATCAAATAGGTTCCGCTTAAGGAGGTTTATGTAGATGAAAAAATATCGAATGTTTGGAATTATTTTAGGTATATTTTTATGTGCGGTACTTTCCGGTTGTGGCGATACCAAACAGGGAAAGAGTGATCTTGAAGATGGATATTATACAGCGCAGATGAAAGATTATAGTCATGGATGGAAAGAATTTGTCACGATCTGTGTTATGGATAATAAAATCGTCAGTGTCGAGTATAATGCGCGCAATGCGGCTGGTTTTATTAAATCTTGGGACAGCGCTTATATGAGGAATATGAATTCTCAGGTGGGAAATTATCCTAACCGTTATACGCGCAAATATGCGGCGCAGCTTTTGGAAAAACAGGGTGCAGACGATATCGATATGCTGGCAGGGGCATCCTCCTCAGGCAGTAATTTTGAGAAACTAGCAGCGGCAGTGCTAGATCATGCTAAAACTGGTGATACAAACATTGCTGAGGTTGCGGCAGAGTCAGAAAAAGAGTAAAATTGAGATCAGGAACAGGATAGATTTTTTATAGAATGATATCTATGAGAAATTTGTCGTAAGAAAAAAATTGACAATTACAGGAAAATGGAATATAATGTATTTTGTCAGCGCGGGGTGGAGCAGTCTGGAAGCTCGTCGGGCTCATAACCCGAAGGTCGCAGGTTCAAATCCTGCCCCCGCAACTTAGATAGCAGTAACCACATGGTTGCTGCTATTTTTGAATAGATATGTGAATATAAATTAATAAAAAAGAAGGCAGAAAAAATGATTTATCAAAATATTTTAGAGGCAATGGGAAATACCCCGCTGATTCGTCTCAATCATATGACGGAACCAGATAGTGCACAGATTCTCGTAAAATTTGAGGGTTTGAATGTCGGTGGTTCCATCAAGACCAGGACAGCATATAATATGATTCGGGAGGCTGAGCGTCAGGGACTGATTAAGGAGGACACGATTATCGTCGAGCCTACCAGCGGCAATCAGGGTATCGGTTTGGCTCTCGTGGGTGCTGTGCGAGGCTATCAGACTAAGATTGTAATGCCAGATTCTGTGAGTGAAGAGCGAAGAAAATTGGTACAGCATTATGGCGCCGAGGTAATTTTAATTCATGATGCTGGGAATATCGGCGCTTGTATCGAGGAATGTCTGCAGACGGCGCTGGATATGGCGAAAAAGGATTCTAGAGTATTTGTGCCTCAGCAATTTGAGAATCCTGCAAATCCTGCGGTACATAAGATTCAGACTGGTTTGGAGATTTTGGAGCAAGTGAACGGCCCCATAGATGGATTTTGTTCTGGAATTGGAACAGGAGGAACGATCACAGGTGTAGGGGAGACGTTAAAAGAGAAAAATCCACAGATGGAGATCTGGGCCGTAGAACCAGAGCATGCAGCAATTCTCTCAGGAGGTTCTATCGGCACACATCTGCAGATGGGAATAGGGGATGGATTGATTCCAGAAATCTTGAATCAGCAGATTTATAATGATGTTTGTATCGTTACAGATGAAGAAGCGCTTGCCACTTCCCGGCAGCTTGCTGCCCAGGAAGGGATTATGTGTGGTATTTCCAGTGGTACCAATGTGGCCGCAGCGATAAAACTAGCGCGTAAACTTGGCAAAGGAAAAACAGTAGTCACCATATTGCCGGACACCGCGGAGCGCTATTTTTCTACGCCATTATTTTCCTAGAGAAAATTAGTTTTTCTGATAACAACTCTACGTGTCTGATATACTTCCTACGGCATAGAGGCTTTCTGCCAGATCTGCCCGATAATCAGGATCCGCAGGGTTTAAGCTGTTGATCATACAGCCAAAGCTTTTTAGATTTCCAGTGGAATGAATATATTTTCCCCCGCCCAGATAAAGCGCCACATGTCCGGGAAAATACAGAAGATCTGCTGGCTTTATTTGGGCAAATGGGATCTCATGAATCGGATAACCAGCCTTAATTGCGGCATCGCGATAAATAAGGATGCCGCACATAAAATAACTCATAAAGGTAAGTCCAGAACAGTCAATCCCATTGTGAGTTTTGCCGCCCCAACGGTACTGAGTTCCCAGATAAGATAGGGCATAATCTAAAATGGCAGTGCGAAGTTCTGCATGGGAGTAACTCTGTTTACAGAGCGTGGATAACGCAATTGCAGGTACAAACCCACTAGTGCCGTCGGCAAGTCTAATGTTTTGCCATCCATCTAAGGGTGCGCCGCAGGGAATTACGACACTGCCCATAAATAGTGTAGAGATGATACAAGATTGTACTTTAGGGGTTGAGAGAACATCCGTTAAGCGCTTTGTGAGTATTCGATAGGGCTGTGTGTTTAAGTCCCAGTTCTGGGATTCTTTTTGAGAAATTAATCGGATATCAGATTTTATCAGCCAGCCGCTATAACCATAATCTGTAATAATTTTATAATAATTACCTTGACATTCCTGAATTGACACCAGCCAGCCAGAGAGAAGTTCATCAGCAATATTTTGCGCGCAGATACAGTTATTTTTCATGGTGATGTTTTCATAGAGGGTTGCTTTTGGTACAATAACAATTGCCTGTGTCATAGATAGTCCTTTCTGAGTATTTTTATAATAATTCGTGGTAGAAGTTCAGTACATTTCGATAGAAAATCTGTTCTATCTCACTCTCTTTCAAGTTGCATTTCTTTAATTCATGTTCCAATAGTTCCATATGGCTGCAATTTTTCAATTCCAGATTCTCATCAATACCATCAAAATCGGAGCCAAGGCCTATACAAGATATGCCTCCAATGTCTGCGATATGCCGGATATGTAAGGCAATATCTTTGACATAGCTAAAATAACGTTCCTCTCTGTCCGGCATATTTGTGAGAAAAGGGCCATAATAATTGGCGCCAATGACGCCGCCTTTTTCGGCGATGGCTCGTATTAATTCGTCCGGCAGATTACGTCCCCGTTGGCAGAGCGCACGGGCATTTGAATGACTGGCGCAGAAAGGCTTTTTGGCAATTTTGCATACTTCCCTAATTCCCTGGTCGGATAGATGAGAGACATCAGGGATAATACCTAAAGATTCCATTTCCTCCAGAAATTCTTTTCCAAGTCTGGTAAGCCCTTTTTTGGTATGGAGTTTGATATTTAAATTGGTTGGCGTTATTTGCTGCTGTTTAAAATTTGACGGCAAAAAAGGTGCAGGTTCTGCGGGAAAGCCAAGACTATTCGGGTAATTCCAGGTAAATGTCATCATACGTATTCCGAGATCATAAATTTCTTTTAATTTATCTAAATCACCGCCGCATACTTCGCCTTCTTCTAAAGTCAGCAGGGCGGACATTTTTTCGGCCTTTTCATTTGCAATAATTTCTGAATAGCAGGTCACAGGTGTGATCAGATTAGAATTTTTTGTTATTTCCTCCTTAAAAATGGCAAGCTGCTCCTGAAAAGTTTGATAAGGGCAGTTTGTTTCACTTAAATCAATAAATAATGCAAAGTTTTGCAGCAGATAATCTGAGGATTTCATTTTCATAAGATCTACCTGCAGAGAATTTTTATGTAAGCTGCAGTTATTGTTTCTGTTTCTCTCCTGGCAGATGCGGGAAATTGTATCACAGTGCATATCAATAATTTTCATAAAAGAACCTCCAGAATTTGTTTGATTTGGACATTTTGAGATCATTTATCATTCTAGTGCAAAAAGGATCTGTTGCAAAGCAGCAAGTTCTCATTGCATAAGACTGATAATGGAAAATTTATTTTCCAAGTATACTCTTTATGCAATGTTGGGGATATTGCGTTAATATATTCATTCGTTCAAAAGGTCTTGCCGCTAAAGCGGCAAAGACAGAATGCACAGAAATCATCTTGGGAAGCTAGCTTCCCAGAATGATTTTTGTGCATATTGTTTGCATTGCTTTGCAATGCAAACCTTTTGAACGATTCTATGACTGGTAATATATACTGGTGAGGCAGCTTCCTTTTCGCACTATTGCAAGTAAGAAAATAAAAAAATGGGAAAATCTCAATTTTTGAAGCAAAATTTATTTCACTCTCATTATATTATATTGTAAATTGTAAGATTTTTGTAAGGTAATGTTAGGTTTTCATTAAGAAATTCGTTGTAATATTGTAATAAGATTATAAAAATTAAGTGAAATCGGAAAGGAAGGGTAGGCATTGGATAATTTGATCAAGGTGCAGGATATGTGCAAGATATATAATCCTGGTGAAAATGAAGTCCGTGCTCTGGATCATGTAAATTTAGAAATTGAACGCGGCGAGTTTGTGGCGATTATTGGGCATTCAGGATCAGGAAAGTCTACATTGATGAATATGTTGGGATGCTTGGATGTGCCCACATCTGGCTCCTATTATCTGAACGGCAAGGATGTGTCTGCGATGAAGGATAATCAGCTCTCAGAGATCCGAAATCAAGAGATTGGCTTTATTTTTCAGGGTTTTAACTTGATTGCAAATCTTACTGCCATTGAAAATGTGGAATTGCCTTTGATTTACCGAGGAATCGGCAGGAGTCAGCGGCATAAGCTGGCCAAGGAAGCCTTGATTCGTGTGGGACTGGAAAAACGAATCGGACATAAGCCTTCGGAAATGTCTGGCGGACAGCAGCAGAGAGTTGCTATTGCCCGTGCGATTGCGGCAGAGCCGCCGGTAATCCTTGCCGATGAACCGACTGGAAATCTGGATTCCGCCTCCACGGAGGAAATTATGGGCATTTTAAAAGGACTTCATGAAGCAGGACGCAGCGTCATATTGATTACCCATGACAACGAGATTGCAGAGCAGGCAAAACGGGTGGTTCGTATCTTAGACGGAAAGATTGTGGAAGATTATTATAATGCAGAGAAAAAAGCACAGGAGGCGTAGATAATGAAGAAGAAAAAGATATGGAAAATCGTGATACCTGCAGTAGCCGTTGTAATAATCGGCGGCGTTGTGATTGTAAATAATGCAGCAAAAACTGGTCAGCAGCTTTTAGAAGCCATGACAGTAGAAGTTATGAGAGTAGAGACTGGAGATGTGACAGAGATTGTGGAAACCAATGGAACTGTTGTCAGCGGCCAGCAGAAGGTGATTTTCTCCCCAGTCAATGCAAATGTAGAAACGGCCGATTTTCAAGTGGGGGATCTGGTCAAAGCTGGAGATAAATTGGTGACGTTTGACCTCAAGGATTTGGAGGAACAAAATCAGAAGGCAGAACTGACTGTTTTGGCAAATGAATTGGGCTATCAAGATTCAGTGGCAAAGTCAAATGAAGCACAGAGCCGCCAGGCAGATGCCAGAAATCAGGCGGCAAATCTGCAGGCACAGGTTGACGCCAAGACGCAGGAAGTACAGGATCTGACCAATGCGCTTGCCGGGGAAGCGAATGCCCAGGCTGTCACAAAACAGCAGGAGGCAGAAGCGGTCAATGTTCAGATCACGGATTTGCAGCAGCAGTTAGAGACAACGGCAAAAGAACTTGAGGAAGCGCAGAGGGCAGTTGATCAAGCGGCCAATGCACAACAGAAAGCGCAAGTAAACTTTGAAGCGGCAGCGGCGGCGGCAGAAAGTGATCCAGAAGCCTTGGAGAAAGCAAAGAAAGAATTGAATCAGGCCAATAAAGATTTCACAAATGCTAAAAATGCTTGTGATAAGATACAAGAAACAGCGGATAGCCTGCAAGAACAGATTGAGGCGTTGCAAGCGTCGCTTTCTGCAATTGGAACTGAGGATGTGACGGATAGTGATTTGCAGCAGAGATTACAGAACGCACAAGCGGAACTTGCAGAGCTGAAAGGAAATTTGGAGAGCCAGAAAGCGATTGCAGAGAGTGAGAGCGGCGCTTTGAGCAGTGCAGCGCGAGAACAGATGCGCACCAATAATAATCTTGCAGAGTTGGAGAGTAAATCTTTAGAGGAACTGATTGAAGAAGGTAGAAAAGGAATTACCGCAGATTTTAATGGCGTTATCTCGGATAAACAGGTGATGGAGGGCGCGTTGGTTTCCCAAGGAATGCAGCTCTTTACGTTACAGAGTATTGATGATGTGAATGTGGAGGTAACACTTTCTAAAAATGTTTTTGATAAAGTAAAAGAAGGGCAGGTTGCAGAAATTACACTAGCAGGACAGACTTATCAAGGGACAGTAAAAAAGATTAGCCGTATTGCTTCCACTGGCGCGGCAGGCAGCAACCAGGCTGCAGTCTCCTCAGCATCTGTGATGGCCACTGTACAGATCAATCATCCTGACGACAATATTTTCCTGGGCGTGGATGCCAAGGTGAAAATTCAAGCTGCAGAAGCCAAGAACGTGATTATTTTGCCCACGGAGGCAGTCAATATTGGTAAAGATGGTACATTCTGTTGGGTAAACGAGGATGGTGTGATGAAGAAAAGAAGTATCACCACCGGCGTGACTTCTGATGAGTGTGCAGAGATTACACAGGGAATTGATGAGGGAGAGCAAGTGATAGCAGATCCTGGAATGCATGAGGAAGGCGATCCAATTACTGTAACCGAGCAGCAGTCAGAGGAAGAGATTCAAACGGAGGTAGAGTAGAACATTGTCATTGAGAGATAAAGAGGTGTGCAGATGGGAAATATCATAGAATATATTAAAATGGCATTTAAAAATATTACTGCAAATAAGGGCCGTTCCTTTTTGACAATGTTGGGCATTATTATCGGAATCTCGTCTGTGATTATGGTGATGGCTGTTGGAGATGGGACAGCAAATGCCATGAATGCTGAAGTGCAGGATCTGGGAAGCGGACAGATCAATGTCTATTGCAGTGATAATGCGGCAAATGCGCAGGAGTGGATTACACCAGAAGATCTTACAGCGCTGAAGGAAAATGTTGAGGGCGTGGATGGGGCGACACCCAATGATGGTTCTTCTGGAACCACAATCACTGGTAAAGGGGAATTTTCGATTACGCTAAGTGGTGGCACGGAGGATTTGCAGAAATCGTTGAATTTTACCATAAAGAGAGGCGCTTATTTTACAGCCGCAGATGTGGAGGAAGGGAATCGAGTATGTGTGATTTCGGACAGTGATGCAAAAAGGCTCTTTGGTTCCGATGATGTTGTGGGCATGGATATAGAAGTGACTGTCGGCGCGATTACTGGATGCTACCACATTGTCGGAGTCACGCAGCAGAAAGAGAATACCAGTTTTATCAGTTATACTTATGAGGGGATGCCGGTATCTTTGGAGGTACCTTATACATCCTTTGAAACCTTTGGCTGGGAGAGCGATTCCTTTTATTCTGTAGTAGTATTTGCCAATGATCAGGCAAGCGGAGAGGAAGTGGTGCGTGATATTATTCATACTTTGGAGACAAGACATAGATGTGCTGGGGAAGATTATTTTCAAATTCAAAGCTTTCAGGATATGTTGTCAGAGATGAATAATATACTGGCGATTGTTACCACATTTATTTCCTGTGTGGCAGCCATTTCCTTGATTGTCGGGGGAATTGGTGTTATGAATATTATGTTGGTGTCTGTGACTGAGCGTACCAGGGAGATTGGCATCCGTAAATCTCTGGGAGCAAAAACTTCATCTATTTTGCTGCAGTTTCTGGCAGAGGCCGCCATACTTACCATTATGGGCGGGATTATCGGCATCCTCTTGGGACTTTTGGGAGCCTTCGGCGCCTGTAATTTAATGAGCGCTTCTATGGGCAGTGCGATTAGTCCTGGAATCAAGGCCAGTACCATTCTTGGGGCAACACTGTTTTCCTGTGGCATAGGTGTATTTTTTGGTATTTATCCAGCAAGAAAGGCTGCAAAATTAAGCCCAATTGAGGCTTTGCGCCGGAATTAGGGGTGAAAAATAAAAAACAAGAACACGGACATGACAATTGTGTTTGATAATATGACCTTGCAGAATCTGAATATTATCAAACATGGAATCTAAATATCTTGAAGATGAATTCATGTGTTTGCGGTGACGAAAGGAAAATACCTTTACAAGAAAATGGAAACATGATAGAATAGGCAAAGATTATTTTACTCAGGGAAATTTTCAAAAGGAAAGCAAAGCCAAAGAAAAGTAAGATAAAGGAAAATAAAGACAAGGAAAAAGCGGCCACATCCCAAATACCCAAACAAAAGTTTCCCTTGACAGCCCAACAAAGGAGTACCATAATTTTGAAAGAAAGAGTTATAGTATAGCTTTTTCTCGTTATAGGAGTACGAAAGAACAGTATATAGTCATAGGCCATGTATGTAGGCTTCAGACAATAAGACAAAGTCCATTAGGATTGTCTTATTGTTTGGGGCTTTTTTTGCTGTTCTCAAAGTTTGGTATAGGTGAGGTGGAAGGAAATGGAAGAGAATAAATTAAAATCTATTGATTTGAAACCCCCAATTATTTGTGAAGAGGGCTCAGTTATTTGCCCAGATGTTTTGGGCATTGGCAATACCAGTTATACAGCAGGCCGCACAGGGAAAACAATCACGCTGATTGTACCTTGTTATAATGAACAGGAATCTCTTCCATTGTTTTACGCTGCGGTATCAGAAGTGCTTGCTGGAATGAGCTGTGATTACGTACTTTTGTTTGTGGACGATGGCTCTAAAGACCAGACAATAACTGTATTAAAGGATCTGGCCAGGCAAGATAGCTGTGTAAAATATCTATCGTTTTCCAGAAATTTTGGCAAGGAGGCTGCAATGTATGCAGGGTTCTGCAATGCCTACGGGGACTATGTGGTAGTTCTTGATGCTGATATGCAAGACCCACCTTCCTTGCTGCCGGAGATGCTTAGCATTTTGGAAAAAGGTGAATATGACAGCGTAGCGGCAAGACGCGTGGATCGTGCTGGGGAACCGCCAATCAGAAGTTGGTTTGCAAGGAAGTTTTATCATATTATCAATAAGATTTCCGATATGGATATTGTGGATGGCGCAAGGGATTTCCGTATGATGAAGCGGGATATGGCGGATGCCATAGTTTCTATGAGTGAATATAATCGTTTTTCCAAAGGAATTTTCGGATGGGTTGGGTTCCGAACCTATTGGCTTCCTTATGAAAATGTGGAACGGGCTGCAGGGGAAACCAAATGGAATTTCTGGAAATTATTTAAATATGCAGTGGATGGGATCATCAATTTTTCCCAAGCTCCCCTAAGCATTGCTTCTTTGTTTGGCGTTTTTATGACATTTTTTTCGTTTCACATGCTGTTGGTAATCATTTTGCGAAAAATTGCTTTTGGCGACCCAGTAGATGGTTGGGCTTCTACCATCTGCGTTATTCTTTTCATTGGCGGACTCCAGTTGTTCTGTCTTGGGATTATGGGGCAGTACATTGCAAAGATATATCTGGAAACGAAGCATAGACCCCATTTTATTATTGTCGAAACAAATGATGAAAATGTAAAAAAGGTAATGTAAGGGAGGGGGAAAGGGTGCAGGGGACATCCATGTGGGAAATTTCCAACGAAGAACATAATGATGAAATTTAGCAAGGTCAGGAATAGGATTGAGGATGGAAAAAACAGTGGTGAAAGTTTGGAATCAGCAATGAAAAGGCACACTTTCATATGGTTTTGTGTCTGAATTAATTAAGAAGAAATGGATATGGAAGAATCTATGCAGGATAGGAGGAAAAATATGGGACGGAGGAATAAAAATATTATAAAGCAAAAAAAGAAGACGGAAGAACCTGTTTTGAAGCAGTGGGAAATAGCAAATTATATCAATAGGCAGCATTGGGTTGCGTTTTTTTCTATGCTGCTGTGGGGACTTGCCGCACATGGATATATGTTTTTGAATAAATTTTCTTGGCATGTTAGGGGAAGGCGTGCAAAAATTTTATACTTGGCGACAAACCATACAGCTCATCAGTAATGCTCTCGCTGCCAGTATAAAGGCTGACTATGTTCTTATGGCTTTGTTTGTGGAGCATATGTCAACGCTTTGCGCAGATATCACATCTGTATTAAAAAGTAAAGTAACCGAATGGATTGCTTCTCAAGCTGCATTTATTCAGGATTTATTCGGAAATATCTGCTGGGAAAGTTGAGTACTTAAAAAATATTTATATAATTAAATCGTTGATTCTTCAGATTTCCATGCTGGTATGGCACAGTTTAGGAGAAAATTTCAATGGATTTTATATGAACATATGGTAGAAATAAGGATTTTATAAGGATTTTATAGAAGTTAGATGAAATACAAGAAGCGATAATTGTTTATCAAAATAATAAGGTAAACGGAATATTAAGAACAAGGCATTGGCAGCAAGCTTGTTTTCCTACTCATAGAATGGGCGGAAGAACTGGGATATAAAAGAATCGTGCTTGAAACCGGAAAATTATTAGTGAAATCTTATGCAGTATATAAAAAATTGGGTTCTGAGGTAATTACCAATTATGAGCTGTATGTAAATATGTCAGATTCATTGTGTATGGGAAAGGAGTTGAAATATAAATAACGTGAGTTTGATAAGTATAATCGTGCTAAAGTCATATTTGAAGTATAAATAGATGGATTTTCCAATAAAAAGAGTATGCTGCAAGACCAATTAGGTGACAAAGAAATTCCAATTACCCTGTGCCTGGAATATTCAATTTGGCAGGTATTTTTAAAAGATTATTTGCCGTCTCTATCACAGTACATTACCTCTTAAATATTCAGTAACCAGATAGGTGGAAGATATTCAGATTGTCATAATCTCGTTGAGGGTGATGAAAAGATGTTACCATCTTATCACAGGATAAAAGTCTATTTTGAAAAAATATTTTTAATTCTTTACATAGATGGTCAATGTTATAGAGAAATGATATAATAAGCTAGTCTATAAAATTCCTCACCAATGATATAATAGAGTCTGAAGATTTCACTATATCAGAGAAATAAGCATATAGACATTTATTTTTCATTGAACTCACTTTAATTAAATTTGCATTTATTGAAGATCAGGATTGGAGAGAAGTAAATGAGAGGAATGCGACATGTTTGTGTCACACTTGAAATGCGAAGTGAAATGAAATGGATGAGGATTGAAATATTTCATTTACAGAAATATGTATTTATCAGGTAAAGCCGCAAAAGATAGAGGAATTTTTATCACTTATGTTTGAAGCAAAAAGTTTCTTAGAAAAACAAGAGGGGCTGTTTTCTCTGCATCTTATAAAAAGGGGGTATCACATAGATATGGAGCAAATTAAAGAAAGGATTCCCCCGCTTAAAATCACTTGTATTGTAAAAAGTGTGAAATATATGCTTTATTGGGAATTTGACAAGAAAGAGAGCTATGGAGCGGCTCAAAAAAATCTTTATGACAGCTATTGGAAGCTTATCGAAAAGTGCCTCATCGTTCCACGTGATAAATATTTAGGAGAAAATTTGTTTTGATGAAATTAGTATCTTGAAATGAAAATTGCAAAAGAATAAATCAGCAACTTTTAATTGTTGATCAAATATAAGGTACAGAGGAGAGCTTAAATATGGAAGATGTTTATAAAAATTGTCCTGAATTTGAAGATGAAAACTATTTTTTAAGGATGGTATGCATGGAAGATAAGAAAGATTTGCTGAAAGTTTATTTTGATAAAGCTGCTTTGCGGTTTTTTAACAGTGATAATTGTGGAAACAACGATTTTTATTATACAACGGAACGCAGGATGGGGCAGGCAATTGAATATTGGCTTTATGAATATAATAGGAAAGGATTTGTGCGATGGGCGGTTGTATCAAAACCTATCCATGAAGTGATAGGAACAATAGAACTTTTTCATAGGGATGCAGATGATTATTTTACAAATTGTGGGCTGCTAAAGCTTGATATTCGAAGTGATTATGAAAAGACGAGTGAAATAATAGAAATATTAAGGTTGATTATTAAGCCGGCTTTTACTCTTTTCCAGTGTAATAAAATTGCCACTAAAGCAGTTGTTACAGCAACACAACGAGTGCAGGCATTAGAGGATTTAGGTTTTTCATATACAGATGAAAAATTAATCGGCCATGATGAGACAGTGTATAGTTCCTACTTTGTGCTGCATCAGGAAAAGTAAGAAATTACATTTTAAGTACAAAATGGAGCGTTGCTCCATAGGTGACTATTCACCTATTTTGCAACGCCCCCTTTCAATTCTATAAGTGTCGACCAAATCGAAGATTTCTTTATTGGTGGATTCCATCATTATTCTATTTTGTTGTCATAGCAGCTTAATAGTTGGATGAAAAATTTATCAAATATATGTTCATGCCCCATTAAATTGTTAATAATATGAAATAATAAACAACTATCAATTATACGCATTTCTTCCAGTTCAATATATTTTATGTCATAATCGGGGTTATCAACGGCGTCTCTGTTATCTTCCATGCACAAAAAATCCAGTACATATTTGTCAATTGTGCCGTTAATTACAAAATGGGATTTAACCTGCATGAAAAGGCATGACTTCCTGACACGCAAAACAACGGAAAGCAGTCATTTTTCTTGGGAAAATGAGCAGATTCGAGGTATTTTATGATTGTGAAAGTCCGTGGGTTCGGAACAATCCGTGTATCAGAAGCGTCACATTTTAGGCACAATTTCGCGGAAGTACACTTTATACTTAGGTAAGATTCACAAGACTGTGGCAAAAATTTACTGTTTTAGGTCAAAAAAACGCATTTATTCATTTATATCCGGATGTTATTCTATATGAAGCATTAATAACTTCTCGGAATCGTAATAAATGAAGTTTTACCTGATATTTGACAACTGAATATCGTGCAGGAAAAGAAATTTGAGACAAATGGACATAAACACATTAGACATAGTGTGTACTATGCCTTGAAAAATTCTATGGCTAAGGGTAAGATATCATTGGTAAGCGGTTAAACTTAATAATGGTTCTTGAAATGTCTCGGAAGATGGCGTTTCCCAGGCGTCAAGGTGTTGCGGCATCATGATGCCGTAAAGGCGGCAGCGCTAAATCTTTGTAGAGCGGCGCCTACCGTCTTCTAATTTATAGCCCTCTAAGAAGGAAGCCTGGGTTCCGGGTTAAAAACAGAGTACCCCCTGCATAATGGAATCGGTCAGGGACAGGTCGAGACGCCAGAACTGAACGATATAATCCTATGTGTCTTTGGAATGGACAAAGGGATAAGGATAAAATTTAAGGAAATCGGATACAAAAGTATCCTGATAGGCGGCATGTCCGCTAAGATTACAAGGTAGCATCAAAAATCGCTTCCAATCAAAAAATGTATTTTTGATCAAGGGCGCGGAGCGCTGTATTATTTGGGAGGGTTTTCAAGAGGTTTCGGCAAAAAGAGGGTGATTTTTGAAAGTCAGGGTCTGAAAGCCTTATGAAATAAGGGCTGAAGATTCCGAGAAGTTATTATTAATTTAAAGGAGGAATGAAGATATGAAAAGAAAACAGGCGGCAGCACTTGCTCTTACGGCAGTCATGGCAGTTTCCATGTGTGCCTGCGGTAATGGTAATTCAGAACAGAAAGCGGTAAATTCAAAAAGCGGTGGATCAGATGAAAAGACGATTACATACTGGAATATCGGTACAGAAGATCCAGACCAGTCTATCCTGAAGTCGGCGGTGGATCATTTCAATGAGAACTCTGATTCCGGCTATCAGGTCGAGATGACATCAATCCAGAATGATAAGTACAAGGAGAAGCTTGTCATTGCCATGAGTTCTGGGGAGTGTCCGGATATGTACACAAGCTGGACAGGAGGACCTTTGCAGGAATACATTGAATCGGGGTATGCACAGCCGGTTACAGATCTCTATAAGGAAAAAGGACTGGATAAGATCTATATGGAAAGCGCAACCTCACAGGCATCCTATAATGATGATATCTACGCAGTGCCAATATTAAATGTGGCAATCAGCGGCATTTTCTATAATAAAGAAATGTTTGACAAATATGATCTCAAGGAGCCTGAGACAATCTCGGATCTTGAAAACATATGTGAGACTCTTAAGAAAAATAATATTGTGCCATTTGCACTTGCGAACAGCACAAAATGGCAGGGTTCCATGTACTACCAAGGACTTGCAACACGGTATGCAGGCCTGGATGATTTCAGGGCAGCATTTGACGGAACAGGATCCTTTGATGCAGAATGCTTTAAGTACGCGGGAGAAAAAATTCAGGACTGGGTACAGAAGGGATATTTCCCGGAGGGCGTAAATTCTCTCAGCACAGATGACGGACAGGATAAGCAGCTTCTGTATCAGGAGCAGGCATGTATGTTCTACTCCGGATCCTGGTATACAGGGACGATTAAATCCGACAGCGAAGAATTTTACAATAAGCTTGGCTGGTTCCCGTTCCCGGAGGCAGACGGCGTAGACAAGGGAGCAGAGTACGCTTCCATCTGTAATGGAACCATTGGAGACCAATTTATTTCCTTTAGCTGTAAGGATGACAAGCTGAAAGCTGCTTTTGACTGTGTATCCTATTATTCGACAGAGGAAAGCATTAATAAGATGGTGGAGAATGGAAAGATTCCTCCGGTTGCAGGAGTGCAGGAGAAGCTTTCAGATCCACTTTCACTGGAAATCTGTCAGTTTGCGGAAAGTGCATCGGATGTTCAACTGTGGTATGACCAGTATCTTCCCTCATCCGTTGCAAATGCACATCTGGATTCATGCCAGGAGCTTTTTGGCCTGACAATGACACCGGAAGAAGCATGTGCGGCAACACAGGCAGCTATGGAAGAGTACATCGCGGATAAATAATAGGGAATGAGGGTTACTATTCACGGCTCATGAATGCGCACGAGCTACGCATTCCGTGAGAACATGATTCAGGTGAGAGGGGCGATTTTTGCGCGGCAAAACTTTAAATATCGCACCGAATCGTTGTTGCAAGCGGTCTTTAGGCCGTGAATGGTAATGAATCAGGAGAATACGTATGTAACAGACCCAAGTGATACAATAAGCCACGCGGTTTTATGAAAGGAGAAAAACTATATGAATAAGAATTCACTTGCAGAAAATAACAGAAAAAGTGTTGCAATTACGGCTGTCATTTTTCTTCTGCCTGTTATACTCTTTCTGGCTGTTTATGTCTTATATCCGATTATAGATACATTTGTAATCAGTACATATAAGTGGAATGGTATATCGGCAAACAGGAATTTTGTAGGTCTGAAGAACTGGAAGCGCCTGCTTGCAGACACAAAGTTCTGGATCGCGTTTTGGCATAATATCGTCATTATGGTTGTGTCTGTTATCATTCAGATACCACTTGGACTGGTGCTTGCTACTTTTCTTAATTTCTTTACCAAGAAGGTAAGGATATCTCGTATTTTTAAGACAGTCTGGTTTTTCCCGTATCTGATGTCCTCTGTTGCGATCGGCTTTCTTTTTACGTATGCGCTCGCTACAAATGGAGGAATTGTCAGCACCATATCGGGGTGGTTCGGCGGTCAGAATATTGACCTGCTGGGTAATCCAAAGACAGCGCTTCTGACTATTATTCTAATCGTCTCCTGGCAGTTTACACCATTTTACATGGTTTATTGTATGGCGGGATATGCGGGCATCTCTGATGATATCTATGAAGCATCTGTGATTGACGGGGCAACAAAAGGACAATATTTCTGGAAAGTCGCGCTGCCGCTTCTTAAGCCCTCGCTGATCAGTGCGGCAATTCTGTCTATGGTAGGCTCACTGAAATACTTTGACCTGATCTATGTTATGACAAACGGAGGGCCGGGTTCCTCTACAGAGCTGATGGCTACCTACATGTACAAATTTTCTTTCAGCCAGTTTAATATGGGTTATGGTTCAACGGTAGCGGGAGGAATGTTCATTCTGATTACGGCTGTCGCCCTTCTGACAATGAAAGGTTTAAATCGCGGAGGTAAAGAGTAATGAAAAGTAAAGAAAGAAAAAATACGATAAAAAAAACAACCGTACAAGGACATATCTCATGGTTCATTGCCTGTGCGCTGGCAGTTTTCTGGCTTTTGATCACCATACTGCCATTCATTTTCATGGTGCTGAACTCCTTTAAGGATAAGTTCGAGATGCTGGTAAAAGGCATTTTTCAGCTCCCGGATACATTTAATACAACGAATTATTCAGCAGTATTGAACGGAAGATTTTTCCATTATTTTATGAACTCCATTATTGTGCTTACAATCTCGCTTGTAGTGCTCTTGTTTATCTCCGCGTGTGCGGCATATCCTTTGGCGAGATTTAAATTCAGACTGAATGGATTTATTTATGGTCTGATTGTGGCATGTATGTCGATTCCAATCCATATTACATTAATTCCCGTTTTTAAATTATCTAAATCAATTGGATTATATGATACAATATGGGCATTGATAGGTCCTTATATTGCGTTTGGAATACCGATTTCAGTCTTTATCCTCACAAGCTTTTTGAAGGAGATCCCAAAAGAGATTGAGGAGGCAGCCGCCATTGACGGGTGCAGCAAGTTTAGGATGTTCTTTTCTATTATCCTGCCGTTAGCGAAGCCAGGTCTTTCTACACTGGCAATTTACAATGGCGTTACGATGTGGAATGAGTTTTCCTTTGCATACACACTGACCCAGTCTCCGGAGGCAAGAACCCTTCCTCTGGCAGTGTGGGATTTCCAGGGCCAGTATTCCATGAATATACCAATGATTATGGCAGTACTTACACTGACCATACTTCCAATGATCATATTATATATTTTCATGCAGGAGAAGCTGGTAAAAGGTATGATGGCAGGCGCTGTAAAAGGATAGAGAAACTTATGTGCGGGAATGGTGGTTATGAGGAAGAAAAATATTATGCAGAAATTCAGCAGGCAGAATCTGGATACAAAGCTGCGGTGGTATCTTTCTGTGCTTTTAGTTACAATTGCAGTTGTTGTAGCTGCCATCCTCACCATATTTTCAGCCCGGTCATCTTATAGAAAGGCAGAGGAGATGGCAAAGTTACAGCTGTCTTTTGTGACGAATACTTATAAAAACTGGCTGGATAACAATAACATGATGCTGGTGGCGCTGCAGATGACTCCCGCCATACAGGAATTTTGTTCTCTGAAGGATAATTCAAATCCAGAATACAGTATAGCAAGGTCAAATGTAATCGAAAGTGTGATGACACAAGTTAATATGAATATGGATATTAATTTTATCAGTGTCATAAACCAGGAGATGGATTCCTATGTATACAGCGGTAATCTGACAATTACAAAGACGAGGTTCGATGAGATTTACCGGAAAAGCTATGAAATCAGCGAGAGGGCACGTCCCCAGGGAACTGTCAGGATTGATTTTGGCAATCAGTTTATTGGAGGCACGAAGCATACCGTAACATTTTATCAGCCTGTTTTTTCAACAGAGCACCTGGGAGAGCAGCTTGGGATGCTGTGTATTAATATGAACGACAACATGCTGAAAACAATGGGGAACACGGATTTTGAGGTGGCGCAGGTCTGTCTTGCAAATCAGAAAGGAGAGCTGATTTCGAATCAGGAAACGGAGCTTCTTTCTGAGGATAAGCAGGTAAAATGCCTGGATTTTTCCGGAAGAGACAGGGGCAGTGTTTATCAGGAGGGAAAATATTATTTCTATCAAAAGATAGGAGGATGGCAGTATTATAATGTAGTTGTGATTCCCGCCACATATTTTTACCATTCGGCAGTTCCTATGGTGGCGCTGTTGCTTGCAGCAATGGCGACGCTGCTTGTAACCAGTATTACGGGAGTGCGGAGAATCGTGAAGATGAATTATGAGCCTCTTGCAATGGTAGTCAGCGCCATGGATCATATCTCGAACCAGGAGTTGGATTACCAGATTCCCACAGAGGATATGGGAGCGGATTTTAAAAAGCTAGGGCAGGGCTTCAATTCTATGATGGAAGACATCGCGAAGCTGATGGATCAGGTCAGGAGTGAACAGAAACATCTGGATCAGATCCGGTTTAATGAACTGCAGTCGCAGATACAGCCCCATTTTCTCTATAATACACTGGAGTGCATTCACTGGCAGGCCAGTGCAGACGGAAATAAAAAGGTATCGCGGTTGATTTTAGCGCTTGCCTCCTATTACCGGCTGTCCTTAAGTAAAGGGAAGAATATCCTCCCTCTTAAAGAGGAGATTGAACATGTAAAAATTTATTTGGTAATCCAGAACGAGAGATATGGCAATGCGATTAAATATTATATAGACATTCCAGAAAAGCTGTACTATGTTCGGATTCTTAAGCTGACGCTGCAGCCGCTTGTGGAGAATTCTATTTACCATGGAATCCGGACAAAGGAGGGAGGAGCCGGGATTATTCGGATCTCAGCCCTTGAGAGGGAACATGAAGTGATTGTAATGGTAGAGGACAACGGTACAGTAATGACACAGGAACAGATTAATACGATCAACCGTTCTGTCTGGGAATACGGGGAGCAGATCGGGTATGGATTGAACAATGTACATAAGCGCATACAGCTGGCATTTGGAGAGCAGTATGGACTGAAATATAAACTGAACCAGAACGGAGGCACGACTGTGCTTATTTATCTGCCGAAGGATGACGAAGTAAAGTTGTACCAGTGAGGTGGGGAAGATGTACAAAATTCTAATTGTAGATGATGAGGAAATGATAAGGAATGGTATTAAGGCAGTGATTCCCTGGAATGAGATCGAAATCGACAATGTGGAGCTTGCATCCTCGGCAAAAGAGGGGCTTGCGCTGATCCGGAGAGAATCCCCTGATATTCTGCTTACAGATATCAGTATGACAAAGATGTCAGGATTGGATATGGTGGAAGAGGCAAATACACTGTGTAATAATATGAAGGTAATTGTGCTGACAGGATATGACAGCTTTGAATATGCAAAGCAGGCATTGAAGCTTCGGGTAGATGACTTCTTGTTAAAGCCCATTGCGGAGGATGCATTAAAGGAGTGCATCTGGAAACAGGTTCAGGAGCTGAAAGAATCGGGGCAGAGGTCAGATGAGGAATTAAGAAACCGAAGGGTGGAAGGGATCCGGGATCAGCAGAAGCTGGAGAAAGTACTGCAGAATTTGCTGCATCATTATAAGGCAGAGGCGCTTGAGTTGATTGAGCAGGAATATCATTATTCCCTGTTTGAAAATATGGCTGTAGCCATTTTAGTGCCTGCCTGCTATTCCAATTCAGAGGCGGGGATTAGGATTTCATCAGAACAGAGGATGATACAGCTGTGTATGGAATATGTTGATGTGAAAAAACTGGGTATTTCCTTTTGGGATGAGAATGGGAATCAGATTGTAGTTGCCCTGTATTCAGATAGATGCAGTTCAGACGGCGTAGATGTTATACGTAATCTGGCGTACCGGATAAGGGATGAACTGGGGTATATGCCCAGAACAGCAATTGGAAGTGTAGCGCAGGGAATGGAACAGCTGAAAACTTCCTATCAGGAAGCAGTATATATGATCGAAAATGAACAGAAGCAGTTTCCGGATATTCTGTTGTCACAGTCTCTAAGAAATAAAAGTACCCTGTTCCGAGATGTATATAATCTGTTTTTGGATGAAATGAACGATCATGTGCAGCAGTATGTGTATGTTATGAGGGTGTATGATGCGTTTTGCAAAGCAGTTAAGGCGTATAACCTTTCAGATACCTATGTCCAGAAATGTTGCTTTAATATGGCGTCTCAGATTTATTTTACCTGTCTTAAGCAGGGCGGCTCAAAGCCGGAATGTTCACTGGAGATGCTCGCTGATTCGATCAGAGGGAACAGTGTTGAGGACTGCTGCGTTATTACCGGTCAATTTCTGACCAGGGCGCTGAAGCATAAAAAGGGAGAGCATGAACTGATTGAACGGGCGAAGATTTATATTGATGAAAAGATATCCGAGGAAATATCTGTTTCTGCACTGGCAGTGGAGATGAATGTATCCCTGAGTTACTTTTCAAGGCTTTTTAAGAAAGTAACAGGTGAAGGATGTAATGAATATATTATGCGGAAACGGATGGAAAAGGCCAAGGTTTTGCTGGATACTACCAATTTTGATACAAGTGTAATTGCGGGAATGACCGGATATAACGATTCCAATTATTTTTCAGTTACCTTTAAAAAATATTATGGGATGTCGCCTACCCGGTACCGTAATACAAGAAAGGGATAGAGATGAATAGAGAGAAAGCAAGAGAGGAAGCAGAAAAGCTTGTGCTTGAGATGACAATAGAGGAGCGTGCCGGTCAGCTTAAATTTGACGCACCTGGGATAGAGAGACTGGGGATTCCGACATATAACTGGTGGAATGAAGCGCTCCATGGAATTGCAAGAGCCGGAACCGCGACAGTATTTCCGCAGGCGATTGCGCTTGCGGCAATGTTTGATGCCGGAGAAGTACAGAGGATTGCGGACGTAATTGCCGAGGAGGGAAGAGCAAAATACAATGCATTTTGCAGGGAAGGAGACAGAGATATCTACAAAGGTCTTACCTTCTGGTCGCCCAATGTTAATATTTTCCGCGACCCGAGGTGGGGCAGGGGGCATGAGACTTACGGCGAGGATCCATATCTTACATCAAGGCTGGGAGTCGCTTTTGTAAAGGGACTCCAGGGCGAGGGGGAGACGATGAAGGCTGCGGCATGTGCGAAGCATTATGCAGTACATTCAGGGCCAGAGGCGCTTCGCCATGAATTCGACGCAGAGGTTTCCTTAAAGGATCTGTACGAGACGTATCTCCCGGCTTTTGAAGCACTCGTGAAGGAAGCAGATGTAGAGGCCGTTATGGGAGCTTATAACCGAGTAAATGGAGAACCCTGCTGCGGCAGCCGGACACTGCTTAAGGATATCCTTCGGGACGAGTGGCAGTTTAAAGGGCATGTTGTATCCGACTGTTGGGCAATCCGGGACTTTCATCTGAATCATGAGGTGACGGCGGATCCGATGGAATCAATTAAAATGGCCCTGGACGCAGGCTGTGACCTGAACTGCGGATGTACATATGCATATGTGACGGCTGCTCTTGATGCCGGGCTTATTACAGAAGAGCAGATTACAGAATCCTGTATCCGCTTGTATACAACGAGATTTCTCCTGGGCCTGTTTGGCGGAAGCGAATATGACCAGATTCCTTATGAAGTGACAGAGTGTAAGGAGCACAGGCAGCTGGCCGTTGATGCAGCAAGAAAGGCAACAGTTCTCCTGAAAAATGACGGGATTCTTCCCCTGGATAAAAAGAAGATACGCAAAATTGCGGTAGTAGGCCCCAATGCGGACAGCAGAACGGTGCTGATGGGAAATTATCATGGCACGTCTTCCAGATGTACGACCATTTTGCAGGGGATCCAGAAAGAAGCAGGCGATGAAATCCGGGTATTTTATTCCGAGGGCTGTCATCTGTATAAAAATAAGGTGGAACCCCTTGCATGGGAAGATGACAGGATACCAGAGGCAGTCATTGCCGCAAGGCAAAGCGACGTGGCAATTGTCGTGCTGGGGCTTGACGAGACGATTGAAGGGGAAGAGCCGGATGAGAGTAATGAGGGACAAGCAGGGGATAAAGAGACTCTGCGGCTTCCTCATTGCCAGCAGAGGCTTCTAAGTGCCGTGATTGAAACCGGAAAACCAGTGATCACAATTCTCATGTCAGGGAGCGCCATAGACTTAAGGTATGCGGACGAGCATACAAATGCAGTGCTTCAGGCATGGTATCCGGGTGCGGAAGGAGGAACTGCGGTTTCGGATATTTTGTTCGGCAGATGCTCTCCGGGCGGAAAGCTCCCTGTTACCTTTTACCATGATACAGAGGGACTTCCGGAATTTACAGATTATTCTATGAAGAACAGAACATACCGTTATATAGAAAATGAACCCTTATATCCCTTTGGATTCGGCCTGACCTATGGGAATGCGGCGGTGACAGAGGCACATCTGACCGGGGCTTTCGGTCAGCAAAAGAACCTGTCTGTAAGCTATACCATTGAAAATACCGGAACAACAGATGTAGAAGAAGTGGTGCAGGTGTATATTAAGGACAGGGGATCCAGATATGCGGTAAAGAACCATAGCCTTTGTGCTTTCCAGAGGATTATGGTCAGGGCAGGAGAAAAACGGGTGATGAATCTGGAAATCGATAAAAAAGCTATGACGATTGTAGACGACGAGGGCAGACGATATGTTGACAGTAACGAGTTCTCGCTTTATGTGGGAACCTCCCAGCCGGACCGAAGAAGCATTGAGCTAATGAAAAAGTCTCCGATCGAAATTCCGATTCACCTGTCTGGTGACAGAATATGAGAAGAATGAAAAGAAAAATAATGTTTCTGTGTATCCTCTTTCTGGCTGCCGTCACAGGATGTGGGGCGGCAGAAGAGGATCCTGCCGGTACAAAGATCCGGCAGAAGGAAATACAGCAGGAAGAATCCGAGGTCATAGAGCAAAGCAGGGAGACACTGGAGCGTGTCGCATGCCCGGAGTTTGAGGGAGAGGATGTCCGGAATGTGAGAATCGAGGAAAAGGGGGATATATTGTGGGAGATTGACTATCTGCCGCGGGAAGACAGGGCGAGTTATCTTTTCTGGGATATAAAGGTGCCTTACAATTCCTGTGCAGTCGTAGATACGGAGAGTATGTTTCGGAACTATAACCGGATTGCCTCTTTGGACTTTCATGCAGAGACAGAGACTGCAGATACCAGCGTGACGGGGCTTTTGAAGCCAGAGAGGACTGTCACGCTGGATTATTACCAGGGGGATCAAGGGACGGCTTCGGATGGTACAAAACCGATGCCCAATAAGACGTTTACTCTGCTGATTGGAAAAGAAAACGGAAAGGGACAGTATTTTTGTACACTGAAAGGGTACGAGGAATGCGTCCTGCTTCTTGATCAGGGGATTCTTGATGAAATATTTGCAAAAAATCCCTACGACCTTATTTTGAAGATTCCCTATGTAGTAGACATTTCCACAGTTTCCGAAGTCCACATTCAGGCAGGAGACAGGGAGTACACGATGAAAAACCAAGATGGCAGTTATATGCTTGGGAAAAAGAAGGTGGAACAGAAAAAATATTCTGAGGTCTATCAGGCGCTCATGCAACCTATGATCGCACAGGAGATGAAAGAGGAGAAGTCTTTGGGGGCTGAGAGGCAGGCGGTACTGTCTGTGGAATATAAGCGGTCAGGCGGCCGGGCGGATGACCTGAAGGTACATTTTTACAAATATGATGAAACATATGATTCTGTGAGTGTAAATGGAAATGAATTCTTCCTTGTAAGCAGCCAGGAGGTTGAATATCTCCGGGAAGTGCTGGAGAACAGCTTCTGATCACAGGCAGCCCATACAGGCTGTGCAAACATTTCAAGAGCAAAATATTTGAGAAAAATGGACATAAACATTAGACATAGCGGGTACTATGCCTTGAAAAATTCTATGGTTAAGGATGTGTGCCGTCCTGCCATATTTGGCGGGGGAACAGGGATGGCCCGTATTCTATGGATTTACAAAGAAATTGTTGGTTGTATATCATAAAAATCAGGCTAAAGGGGTTATGAGGTTTTAACTCCCAACGTTCCAGTAATGGAAGTCGCTTTCAGCTTCAAAGCAAGCAGATAGGAACGCGGCATACAAGAAGGAAGCCCTATAAAATAAGGGCTGAAGATTCCGAGAAGTTATTAAAAAGAAAAGGAGGATAAGAGATGAAGAAAAATTTTATATCTTTTTTTGCGCGGTGCAGAACCTGTATAGCAGCCGTACTGGTTACAGTGATGACCTTGGTACCAGCACTGCCCGCGCACGCAGAGGAGACGCCAACCCCTTCACTGAAGGAGCTGTTTGCAAAGGAAGAAATGACGGTTGGATTTGCAGCATCTAACAAGGTGTACTCTGATCAGAAAAAGACGGAACTTGCACGATATCATTTTAACAGTTTAACTTGTGAGAATGAGTGTAAGCCCGAGTCGCTGTTGGATGGAGATACGAGCAGAAGTAATCTTGAGATTTATAATGAAAGCCCGGCTGTAGACTTTGAGAGAAGCTTCAAGCCAGCGTTGGAGTTCTGTAAAGCAAATGGACTGAAAATGAGAGGGCATACGCTGGTGTGGCATAACCAGACTCCGGAATGGTTGTTCCATGAGGATTATGATACCTCTAAGCCGTTTGCAGGAAAAGAGCTGATGCAGAAGCGTATGGAAAATTATATTAAGACTGTTCTGGAATATGTACAGGAAAATTATCCGGGAATTGTCTATGCGTGGGATGTTGTAAATGAAGCCTTTTTTGACAGCGAGGAAGGGTCAGGCACGGACGGCGAGATTCGGAGCACCAGTCTCTGGTATAAGACAATTGGTGACACCTATATTGCGGATGCATTCCGCTTCGCAAGACAATATGCGGCAGAGGACGTGAAGTTATTCTATAATGACTTTAATGTGATGGATCCGATGAAGCGGGAAGGAATCATGAGATACCTCAACCCAATTATAGAGGCAGGAAATATAGACGGTATCGGTATGCAGTCCCACCTCAATGGATATGAGGGTACGAGTCTGGAGGAAATTGCAGACGCCATCGAGCTTTATAAGAATGCCGGATTAATCATTCATGTGACAGAACTGGATGTTGTAACAAAGACATCTATGGAACAGAATGGCGACTGGGAGCAGGAGTTGGCAGATTTTTATTATGATTATATCTCACTGATTCTTCAGGCGAAGAAGAACGGGGCAAGGATTGAGAATGTGACGTTCTGGGGCATTAATGACTGTGATTCCTGGAAATATAACTGGGCACCCCAGGGTTCACATTATTGGCCGTTGTTATTCCATGATGATCTGACGCCGAAGAAAGCATTTTACAGCGTTGCTGAGGCGCTGAATACTTCAAGTATTAATTCAGGGGACACGATATTTGAGAAATTTGAGGAAGATCAGACATGTGCCATATCAAGGGATTTTGGCGAGAAGCTTGAAATCGTTAAAGACGGTACTGCAAAGTATGGCAGCGGTTATCTGAAAGTATCCGAGCGTCCCTATGCATGGGCAGCAGCGAAATTTGACGTGACAGCCTTTAAGGGTAAGAAGATTACCATTGACGCATGGATGCGGGGAACAAATCCGGGGAACACGAATCTGAAGACACAGATGGAGCTGATTATTGACACGATTCCATCCTATACTGCTGTATCTGCTTCACCAGGTCCCCAGAATCAGTGGGTGCACATCGGTGGTGTGTATGAAGTGCCGGATTATGTGGATCAGGCATATGTATATTTTGAGACAGACAATCAGGCAGATTATGATCTGGATAACGTGAAGATCACGGCAGGTCCTTCGGAAATTAAATATGTTGATACATCTTCCTATGAGGCGCTGAAAGACTTGTATGAGGACTATTTTATCATGGGTGTGGAGACGCCGAACAGTTTATTAAAGTCTTCTGCACATTCAGGCTTGATGAAGAAGGAATTTAACAGTATCACACTGGAGAATGAGTGCAAGCCGGAAAATCTTTTCGATGAGGCGACAAGCAAGTCTGACCTTGGAAAATACAATGAGGCGCCGGCAGTTAAGTTTAATACGATTGAGCCTTCCTTAAAGTTCTGTAAAGAAAACGGAATGAAGATGAGGGGACATACACTGATCTGGCACAACCAGACACCAAACTGGGTTTTCTATAATAATTACGATGAATCAAAGGGTCTGGCCAACCGTGAGCTGATGCTGAAGCGTATGGAGAGTTATATCAGGCAGGTGCTTGAATATACAGAAAAGAATTATCCAGGCGTCATCAATACATGGGATGTAGTAAATGAAGCAATCGATGATAATAATGCGGGAGATTTAAGAGTCACAAAATGGAAAGAAACCATTGGAGATGATTACATTGAAAAGGCATATGAATATGCAAGAAAGTATGCGGGCAAAGATGTAAAGCTGTATTACAATGATTACAATGAGTACAAGCCGGAGAAGCAGAATGGAATCATTCAGGCACTAAAGCCTGTACTAGAGGCAGGAAATATAGACGGTATCGGTATGCAGTCTCATCTCGGAGCTTCCTGGCCTGGAATTGAGCTTTACATGGACGCAGTGAAAAAATATGCAGAAGCCGGATTTAGCATTCAGGTTACAGAGCTTGATGTGGAAAAGAGTGATGCAGAGAACTGGGAAGAAATACAGAAGAATTACTACTATAAATTAATGAAAAACCTGATCGCGGCGAAAGAGGACGGTGTCAATATTGAATCGGTTACATTCTGGGGCATTTCTGATGAATATTCCTGGAAGAGCCCGACACTGCCGCTTCTCTTTAACAAGGATTTGTCAAAGAAGGGTGCGTTTGACGGTGTAGTAGCTGCAGCACAGGAGGCTAATAAAGCGAAAGACAAGGTAACACCGGAGACAAAGGCAGACCTGGAGACGGCAATTGCATCGGTATCTAAATACAAAGAAGCTGATTATACGGCAAAAAGCTGGAAAGCATATTGCGAAGCAGTCGATGCGGCTAAGAATCTGGCGACAAAAACAGGTGTAACCAATACAGAGCTTCAGGCAGCGATTCAGAGGGTTAAGGATGCAGAGAAGGCTCTTGTGGAAAAGGACGTTAAGGTTCAAAAGGTAACAATCACTACATCTTCTTTATATAAGAAGGCGGCGCTTGGAAAGACTGTTCAGCTAAAGGCTAAGGTAACGCCTGATAATGCAAAAAATAAAGCCCTTAAGTGGAAATCGTCTAATAAAAAATATGCAAAGGTAAATTCCAAGGGGAAGGTTACGGTTACAAGGTCAAAAGCATATGCCGGAAAGACAGTTAAAATTACGGCGCAGGCAAAAGACGGAAGTGGTAAGAAAGCTGTTTACCGGATTAAGATCATGAAGCATTCTGTGAAGAAGATCAGCCTGAAAGCAGGGAAGTCTGTAAAAGCAGGGAAGACAATAACAGTAAAAGCAACTGTGAAGACAACAGGAAAAAAGGTAAATAAAAAGCTGGAATGGACAACCTCCAATAAAAAATATGCAACTGTTAATTCAAAGGGAGTTGTTAAAGCAAAGAAGGCCGGAAAGGGAAAGACAGTTAAGATTACTGCAAAGGCGACAGACGGAAGTAAGAAGAGCGCATCAGTGAAAGTTAAAATTAAATAATTGTCATTAGAAGAGACGGTGTCTGGCCGAAATGGGCGGGACACTGTCTCTTTTTACTTTAAAGGAAATGCAAAAAACTTTTCCGGTTTATCCGGGTTAGGTGTAAAGTGTCCTGCAAAACGTGAAAAATTCCTTTGTCAAAAAAGCTAGAGTTAAAAAGGGTTGTAAGCGATACAAAACACACCGTAATGAATAGAAGTGCATGTTGTGATATACTCTATCAAAACATACACTTCTTATTTGTTCTATGTTCCCTGAGTCGGCAGCTTTCTGGCAGTGTCTCAGACCAGGGAAGATATGCTTCCGGTAATTCAGGATGGTTTCGGTGATCGAGATCCGGCAGACTTTCTAATAAATAACATAGATAGCCAAATACATCCAGATGATTCAGTTTCGCTGTTTCTGGCATTGTATATACGATGCCGCTGGCTCTTGCACCTGCTGGTGAGTCCGCGAACAGCCATGCCTTGCGTCCGGTTGCAAATGGACGGATACAGGTCTCACAGTCATTGTTTGAGATCGGAATGCGCCCGTCTTCCGGAAATGTCTCCAGATATTTTCTCTGGTTTGTTGTATAAGCAAGGGCTGTTTTGAGAGAACCATTGGCAGTATACTATGCACTGGTCTCTTCTGCCTATGCCCAAAACCCTTCCAGGACAGGCATGTTCAGCACCTGGCGCTTAAACCATCTTTATCAAAACGCAGGGCTTTCAGACAGTTCTTTTTCCGATTGCAGAATAGGAACACACAGGCAAGGGAATAGGGAGCCAGATGGTATCTCAGGCTGACCAGAACGGACAGCCCTTCGATCTGTTTGCGGAAATCTGTAGGCCCGCAGGCAAGATAGATGTGTTCCGCTCCCTGTGTGATCAGGTTCAGCATGAAGATTGCAGGATCTTTAGGATCCCTGCTAAATGTGAGTGTTGTGCATGAATGGCAATCTTTAGATGCAATCCATGAAAGGATAGTTCAAAGGGATAGGATTGCTCCTGTTCAAGTGAAAACGGAGGAAGCAGCGCCTGTGGGAGTTCCACAAAATCCATAGGATATACCGTTCTTTCCGGATCCGTTCTGCGCAGCAGTTTCTTTTCCCAATATTTATACTTGTCATAGCTGATCTGCTTGCTGTCACACCACTTTCGGACAGACAGGCCGCTCTGCGTCCGTTGCTGAAAGATCAGCAACCATTCATCATCGGTAAACTTTGTACTCATTTGAAATACCTCCTTGTGATATAAGGAAAGTATATCAATTGGCAGGGAAAGATTCATTACGGTATGTTTTGTGCCGCTTACAAAATTTCTAAGTAGAATATCATAGTTGAAATTAAAGAAATCTAAAGCTAAATATAAATTAATATACAGACTATCTAATTAGTTTGATCAAATTTTATTGAGATTTTTGTCTTTAGTATCAGAATTTTTAGCTGTAGTTATTCGTACATTTAAAATATTTGTCTTGTAAATTTAAAATTCAGTCCAAGTATGAGATAGTCTGCACGCGAGATAATATTGGTGTAGAAAAGAATTTATGTTCATAACAGCAATTCAACATATCCTTGTCTAGCATCCATCTATGCTTTCACAGTAAAAATCGGTTCCATTCGAGCCACTAAAGCCGCCATATTATGCATTTTGTGAACGGCAATTACTTTGTCAATATCCTTATAGGCATAAGGCGCCTCCGCACGAATGCTGTCTTCCCATTTTTTTAAGATATCAGCTCTTCCTTTGAGATCAGCGCGGGTTGGGTCAATTGGCGTAATGATATGAAATTTTTCCATAAATTGACGAAATGCTTCATCATTGCCTTTGATTGCTTCACCGCGAGATTTATCACGCCCAGCGCCATGACTGGCACTCCAAAGGGAATCTTGATTTCCTAATCCACGAAGTAGGTAGCTGGAACTGCCCATAGAGCCAGGTATCATTACCGGCTCACCATAGTAGGCAAAATCTGTGCCTTCCATTTCTTCACAGCCGCCAGCACAGCAGGCGCCTTTCCGATGAATATAATAAGTTTCACCGTCTATCTGCTTTTCCCAGATATAATTATGCGGAGCATCATAGAGCAGGTTCATATGATATTCTCCCAGTGTTCTGGTCAAGGCATCTTCAATCATAAAGCCAAGAAACAAACGATTGGCAAAACCAAAATTAGCGGCATTGCCAGAAGCTGACCAGAAACGATGCCAGGCATCTATTGCTGCGTCTGTCTTTGGTATTGGATAGATCTTATTCTCTGGATGAGATAGTCTGGCAGGATAAATAGTTTGACAAATTTGACGGTTCAGTAATCCGCTATGATGGCCAATCGTCAGAGAACCGGCATGAAGCATGATCACAACAGCTCCTTTTTTGATCTGCCAAGCATTCGCAGTCTGGCCGTCATAGATTTCAGCTACTCGCTGCACTTCCAGAAAGTGATTGCCGCCGCCGATTGTCCCAATCTGATCATCATACGTTAATTGTTCATATTTGCCAATAAAATCTTCCAGACCTTCGGTATCATCGACTTTTAAACTGCCCCGAAATACAGTGCGGTTTAACCATTTTTCCTGAATTTCGGGCTGGTAGTATCGCCATAAACCGTTCTTTTTACCGTCATGATATGTTTCCAGTAAACCCTCAAGACCATGCAGAAACAATGCTTGTCGTTGTCTTCCGGTCATTGGAATCTGCCTGCCGCCTTCAAAAAAGATATGCCGAATTATCTTTGTCAACTGAGGAAGTTTTTCTTGAATTTGTTCTTCCGATAAATCAGTAGTATAAAACCGCATACCACAGTTAATATCATTTCCCATTGCCTGTGGAACAACAAAATTTTTTGTCATCATGACAGTTCCAATCGGAATGCCAGAACCTTTGTGAAAGTCTGGTGTCAAAATAATTTTCTCGATCTGCAGATTAGCAGACTGAGAATAACAGGGAATTTCTCTTAACTTGTTCAATGTTTCTTCTAATTCTGTCATTTGATATAACTCTGCGACTGCATTTTTTTCCGGCAAACAATCCTCTGGAAGATAACAGGATATTATATTATTTCGATCTTTAAATCTAATGTTATGTACCATAATACTCCTTTACACATGTCTGAAGCTCATTTTTATTGGAAACAATTTTTATATTATGTATTTTAACTTGATATTTTAAATGAAACCCTAATGCGAGTAACTATGTTAAATATATTTTTTGTGAGTTGATATGTTGTTTATATTATTAGTCTAGAATTTCAGGATGTCAACTTCTATTTGAAATTTTATACTATTTATGAATAAATGAATATGATATAATTATTTTGTTATATGGTATTAGATTGATATATGATCTTTCAATTTCATTTTATTTATTTTCAACTTTTAATACAATTTTTGCGGCAGGTATTTGTCCTCTTTGTGACTATCCCAATAACGCTGAGGGTGAAAAATGCAAATTTAGCGAATGTTGTTAGATATTATAAATTGACTATTATACAAAGGAATAATTTAAAAGTTAAATATTATTTATATTTTTTATTTTGTTTTATTTCTGTGATTAAAACAAAGAAGATATAAATTTGATGGTTAAAATATAAGAATGATATAACTTCTTAAATATTAAAAAACAAAAGGATTATATATAGATATTTTTAAGAATGATTATAGATCATATATTGCATAAATATCCGCTTTTGTAAGAAATTGAATGAATAAAAATTTAATGTTGTTTAAAAAATATGATTTATATAAATTTTATTGTAGATACTCTTTTGCGGAGGTAGAAAATGATCCTTTTCTGATCACTGGATCAAACTTGAATAAAGGAGGAAGTTGAATGGAACAGGAAGTAAAGAGAATCTCAGATTCAATGATTGAACATATTTATCAGGTACGTCCAGAGCACCTTAATGCTGCTGGCAGATTATTTGGCGGTCAATTGATGGAGTGGATTGACGAGATTGCAGGATTGGTTGGTATGAGACATTCCAATGGTAATATTACCACAGCCTCTGTGGATAATCTGAGATTTATCCGCGGAGCATACCAGAATGATTTGATTGTATTGATGGCCAAAGTCACATATGTTGGAAATACCTCAATGGAGATAAGAGTAGATACTTATGTCGAAGACTTTCAGGGAACACGAAAACCAATCAATCGGGCATATTTGACCTTAGTGGCGGTAGATTCCAACGATGTTCCTAGGAAGGTGCCGTCTATTTTGCTGGAAACTGAGGGGGAAAAAGCAGAATGGGAGGCGGCCAAAAGAAGGAAGGAATTGAGGATCCAACGCCAGAAGGAGGGATTTTGACATTAGATTTGTATGACGGATTTGTATCAATAATAAGATAGATGCAAATCCTGGATTGTGGAAAATTATAGGAGGAATAGACAGGATTATGAGTTTTTGGGGACTTTTCTGCAGTAATACCTTTGGTGTGACAATGAGTATGCTATTTATGATCTGGATCTCTATGCTGCTTTTTGGTCGGAAACCATATCAAATAAGAGAGCGCAAAGTAAAAATGATTGCGTTGACCATATTATTTATCTGTATCTGGGCATTGATAGGGACAATTTTTTATAAAATGGGTATTTTTCGATGGAGATACAATATAGGACAAATCTTGTTTACTTATATTGGAATGACAGGAGCAATGTTTTATTTATATTTTCTTTATCGGGAAAATCTGATGACTTGTTGGATTTCGGCCGTTTTTTTAGAAATGTTGGAATCTTTTGCGGTACATATAGGAGTCTTATTTTCACCTAATATGATTTTTCATTTGGATATTTTGGGAGAACGGTTCATTTATTATTTTTTTCTTTATATATTTACACCGCTTATCGAGATAATATGGGTGCTGGTTCTATATAAGACTAGTGTTGGAAAAATGTTTCGCGTGTGGATTGAAAGGAAAGAGCCGCGAAAGGCAAGTATTATATTTATCAGTTTATATCCCATTTTATCCGAAATACTTTATTATATGGTGCAAATAGGTGAACGGGTCGGTAATGATAATGCAATCGTTTCTCTATTGTATTTGTTAATTGTTTTTATTATTTTCGGTTATGCAGGACGTCAGGAAATGCAAAAGAAGCAAATTCAGACTCAGCAGATTAGTATGCAGCAGCAAAATACTTATATTGAGAGTTTAGAAAAGCTGCAGAGTGAAATGCGAAAATTTCGTCATGATTATAAAAATATGATGTCTGGCATGTATCTTCAAGCAAAAGAGGGAAATATGGAAGCAGTGCAGGATTTTATTCAGGATATGACGATTGATTTTGATCATCAGGTGGGAGAACAGATTCGCAGATTGACACAGCTTGGAAATATTCATATGATTGAGGTGAAGGGGTTACTGCTAGGAAAGATGGAAAAAATGCAGCAGGAGAAGATTTCCTGCGAATTAGAAATATTGCGTCCATTTGAAAGAACAAGGCTGAGAACGACTGATTTATGCAGATGTCTTGGTATACTGATTGACAATGCTATCGATGAAGTACGAGGAAAACAAGATAAAAGGCCAAAGCCGCAGGTACATATTATGATTAGCAGGCAGGAAGCATGCACAACATTTCGCGTGAAAAATTCATTGTATTCAACCATTGATTTTCACAAGATTTGGCAGCTAGGTTATTCTACCAGAGGATCAGACAGGGGAATTGGCCTTGCCAGCTATAAAAGTATTCTGGAACGTTATGAAAATGTCATCTCTCTGACAACAATTAAGGATGGTTATTTTATTCAGGAGTTAAAGATACAGGAATAAGAAGTGTTTAAAATTGTGGAGGAAAAATAGTTATGCTTCCAATTTATATTTGTGAAGATGATGCGCTGATATTGGCTGCACAGAGAGAATTTTTAGAAAAACAAATTATGATTGAAGGTTATGATATGGAGATCGCGCTGTGCAGCAAGCATCCGCAGGAAATTATTGAAGCTGTGGCGGCGTCTCCAAAGAGAGGAATTTATTTTCTGGATGTGGAACTTAAGGATGAGCCGATGGATGGATTTATGCTGGGACAAGAGATTCGAAAGTTTGACGCCAGAGGTTTTCTTATCTATGTGACTTCTTTTCCAGATTTGGCATTTGAGACATTTCGCTATCATTTAGAAGCGCTGGATTATATTGTAAAAGGTAATTCTGACAAAATGCTGGCTGGAATGTGTAAAAGCCTTTCAATCATTACTGAGAGGATGTGTAAGGAGCAGGGAGAGAACAAGGAGTATTTTACAGTAAAAGTGATGGATATTGTCAAGCATGTTCCAGTGGATGAAATTATGTTCTTTGAGACAAGTGTCCGTACACACAGAATAGAACTCCATGCGAAAAATGACCGTATTGATTTTATTGGCAGTATGCAGGAATTACAAGAGCAGTTTAGGGAGCATTTTTTAAGGGTTCATAGGTCATATCTTGTTCATGTAAATAAGATTCAGGAGTTAGATTTAAAACATCGGGAAATTCTTATGGATAATGGAGAAAAATGTCTGTTTTCTAAAAGTATGAAGGGGGAATTGCTGAGCAGAATTTAAATGACAATGTTTAAAAGCCGTTTTAGGCAGTATAGAATACCATTTGGGCAAAACTCAGCATAAAGGTGACAAAACATGATACGATACTTCCATCATAATTACTCTGAGATAGAAACACAGGGCAATTATAATGAAAGAAAATATTTAGAAAGAGGGTTATGTTATGGAACAAAATGTATTACTGGATTTGTCACATATTTCTAAACGCTATAAGACGGAGTTAGCGCTTAAGGATATCAATATTACGCTTCATAAAGGGGAAATTTTGGGATTTTTAGGGCCGTCCGGTTCTGGCAAAACTACCACGATTAAAATAATCACTGGACAGTTAAGGCAAACCTCTGGAGAGGCAAAAATTCTGGGCACAGATACTGTTAATATTGATGATTCAATTTATGAAAAAATTGGAGTGGTTTCTGATCAAAGTGGAATTTATGAGAAAATGACAGTATGGCAGAATTTAAGTATGTTTGCAAAAATATGGCGTGTTCCCAGAATAAGAGTGGAGGAAGTCTTACATCAGGTAGAATTGTATGGACATCGCAAAAAGCCAGCAGGTAAGCTCTCCAGAGGGCAGACACAACGGCTTGTTTTGGCCAGGGCAGTGCTTCATAAGCCAAGAATATTATTTCTTGATGAACCGACAAGCGGATTAGATCCATCGACTGCGGTATCTATTCACAAAATGTTGTTAGAACTGAAGGAAGAAGGCATGTCAATATTTTTGACTACACATAACATGGAAGAAGCCACAAAACTTTGTGATAGAGTGGCGCTTTTGTATCAGGGAAAAATTGCCGAGTGCGGGTCGCCGAAGGAGCTTTGCCTGAAATATAATCAAAATAAAAAATATCATCTGCTTTTGCATAATCAGGAAGAAGTTGTCTTAGAGCAAAGTCCTCAAAATATTGCAAAAATTTCAGAATGGATGCAGCGAGATGAAATACAGTGTATTCATTCTTGCGAGCCAACATTAGAACGTGTATTTTTACAAGTAACAGGGGCGTCCCTTGGATTAGCAAATAATTGAGAGGAGTATAGAAATGGAAAATATTAATAAATTAACAGCAGTTGCACAGATTAAATGGATCTGTATCAGCCGCAATACAGCGATTATGATAGGGCCGATTCTGACCGTAGCGATGGTGTGGATATGCAAGATTTTATATGGCATCAATTCAGGCGGTGATCTATCGCCAATGCTGGTGTCTTTGCTCCTCAATTTGGGCATTTCCCTAAATTTGTGTCTGGATGGATTTATTATGGTGGGAACTGCAATTGCAGAAGAGAAAGAGAAACATACTTTACGGGTATTAATGACGTCTTCTATCACTGGAATGCAGTATTTTATCGGAAGTATTATATTTCCATTTGTGTTGATGAATATTATCAATATTGTGGTATTGGTGATTAGTGGTGTTTCTATGAGCCAGGTATCTTTTGCGGCTTTCTTACTGGTCAGTGCGGCAGCTTCACTGATTAGCTGTGTAATGGGAATGATTGTCGGTCTCTGTGCCAAGAATCAGATGAATGCAAACTTGATTTCTTATCCATTGATGTTCGTGTTTATGATGATACCAATGTTTGGAAATCTT
This sequence comes from Lachnospiraceae bacterium, assembly GCA_910576385.1. Lineage (GTDB taxonomy): Bacteria > Bacillota > Clostridia > Lachnospirales > Lachnospiraceae > Petralouisia. Next base: position 36,315 of record CAJTIR010000005.1, on the reverse strand, counting down.
TCCGAGAAATTGCACCATATCTCAGGATTTTTATTTACAGGTGTGTTGACAGAGATGGCGGGAGGATTTGCAGAAGGAATCCCATATACGTTTAACCCCCTGGATATCACAGTGCTTATGGCAGAATTAGTCATTAGCATTCTTGTATTTTTAGTGCTGTATCGAAGAAATGGATATGAAAAAGATTGATATAATTTAGACGGCACATGAAATAAGACAGCAAAAAGGCAGTGTGCTATTAATGATGTAAGAATATCAGGATAATATTGATTAGTATATTTGCTAGTCGTATTATCCTGATATTTATTTGATTCTTTCTGGCGTTTTTCATAATTTAAAATAAATGCCCCCTTTTTAATGCGAAATAAATCACGCAAAAAAGTTTTCAATTGTTTATTGGTGTGATAAAATAAAAAATAATCAGTAAAGAAAAAATAATGGGAAGTGTCATCATTTAAAGTATAGTGCATGGAACCTTTATACTTCTAGTATTTGGCACAGATATTAAAATTTAGGAGAGAGCACGTGGGTAGGAGAGCGAAAGACTGGAAATTTAGAATTACATTTTTAGCGGCATTGGCGGTATTTGTTTTTGCAGCGGCCAAGTTGGGGCTGAGTTTTTGGGAATATCACAAAGGAGCGCAACAATATCAGGAATTAGAGGGGATTGCTGGACTTCCCTCTACGAAAAAGTCTGACAATAAAGGAAATAAATCCAAGAAGCCCACAGAGCAGATGGATTTTGATAAACTCAAAAAAATAAACCCTGATGTGGTAGGCTGGATTTGGATTGAAAAATTAGGTATTAGTTATCCAATTGTACAAGGAAAGGACAACGACTATTATCTAAGCCATACATTTTACCGAGAAGAGAATAAATGCGGCAGTATATTTGTGGAGATTGGGAATCATGGAGATTTTAGTGATCAGAATACTTTTGTCTATGGGCATAATATGCGGGATGGTTCCATGTTTGCCAAGTTAAATCAATATCAGGATCAAGAAATTTTTCGGGAAAATCCTGAATTTTATATTTATACGCCTGAAGGGTTAAAACGATATCAGATTTTTTCCTGTTATGTAGCCTCGCTGGATTGGGATTCTTTTACTTATCAGTTTGAAAATCAAAAAGCTTATAAAAAGTGGCAGACAACAGTAAAAAAGCGCAGTCTTTATGATACAGGGATTGTACCAAAACCTGAACAGACAACAGTGACTTTGATGACTTGTACTCCGGCAGGGGATAACTATCGTTTTTTGGTACATGGGGTGCTGACAGATAAACAATCCAAAAAGAAAAAGTAAAATCTATATAAGGAGGAATCATGATGGCAGAGATGAACAGGGAAGAAAAGGTGGAACAATTCTTAAAGATGGTAGAAAAATCGGATAATATTGTATTTTTTGGCGGCGCGGGGGTGTCAACAGAGAGTGGGATTCCTGATTTTCGAAGTGTAGATGGATTGTACAATCAGCAATATGATTATCCGCCAGAGACAATTTTAAGCCATACTTTTTATCGCAGGAATACGGAGGAATTTTATAGATTTTACCGCAATAAGATGTTGTGCCTTACAGCACAGCCTAATATGGCGCATAAGAAACTTGCTGAGCTAGAAGCAGTTGGGAAAGTGCGGGCGGTAGTGACGCAGAATATTGATGGGCTTCATCAGCTTGCCGGCAGCAAAAAGGTGTTGGAACTTCATGGAAGTGTTCACCGAAATTATTGTGAGCGTTGTCATGAACTTTATGATGCAGAGTATATGCTGCATAGTACAGGGATCCCTGCGTGTGAGAAATGCGGCGGCGGTATTAAGCCGGACGTCGTACTTTATGAGGAAGGGCTTGATAATCAGACGATGCAGGAAGCTGTTTACTATATCAGCAATGCAGATATGCTGATCATTGGTGGCACATCCCTGGCAGTATATCCAGCGGCAGGATTGATCGACTATTATCAAGGAAATAAGCTGGTATTGGTCAACAAAACGGCAACGCCTAGGGATGGCATTGCCAATTTAGTATTGCAGGAGAGTATCGGAGAACTATTTGCAAAGATTATTGTTTGAAAACATCATATTTGGACAGGAGGGAAAATAATGCCGATATCTTATGAAATTGGAGATATTGTCCGTTTGAAAAAGCAGCATCCTTGTGGAAACAAGGAATGGGAGGTACTGCGGGTAGGAGCGGATTTTCGCTTAAAATGTTTAGGCTGCGGCCATCAGATCATGGTTCCCCGTAAGCTGGTAGAGAAAAATACCAAAGGAATTCGGAAAAAAGAAGAGGGATAATACATCATTGCTGTTCTTCCAAGGAATTTTTTTCCTGCTGTAATTCATTGGAAATCGTGTTATCATATTTGTAATAATCATATGAAAATGGGGAAGCTTTATGAGAGAAAACGGGCGAAGGATGAAATCGATTAATTGGAAGAAAATTGCAGCCACATTTTTTACAACGATGTTTCTATTGCTGACCGCTTATTTTATTTTGGTAAATCTTTTGGTAAGCGCTGCGCTGGTGCCCTCTTTTATGGAAAAGCTGGAGGCGTTTGAGCGCATTACAGAGGAGAGCTATGCAGCTCAGGTGCAGACGTCTGATATCAAGATCAACAGAGCGGCGGCATTAAAAAAGACAAAGGAATGGTTAAAAAGCGCGGATCATCAAAAACTTTCCGTAAAGACAGAGGATGGCTACACGTTGATTGCACAAGAATTTCCTGCAACACAGGCAGCGGCTGAAACATTATCTCAGGCAGAGAGCGGACAGCTAAAAATAGCAGAAAATGTAACAGACAAGAAGGAGTTTACTGATAAAAATCAGCATAAATGGGTGCTTTTGCTGCATGGATATACGGGATGGAAGGAAGAAATGTATCCATTTGCATATTGGTATCACCAGGAAGGTTATCATGTGCTTGTGCCTGATCTTCGCTGCCAGGGAGAGAGTGAGGGGGATTATATCGGCATGGGCTGGACAGATCATTTGGATTGTATGCTTTGGATTGATTATATTTTATCTGAGGATCCAGAGGCTCAGATCGTGATTCATGGCCAATCCATGGGGGCGGCCACGGCGTTGATGATGACTGGCAATGATAAACTCTCTCAAAATGTGGAGGCAGTGATCTCTGATTGTTCTTATACAGATGCCTATGCAATGTTTGGAGAAAAGATCAAGGAATGGTTTGGACTTCCGGCATTTCCTCTGGTGGATTCCGCCTGTATTGCCTTAAAGTTCCGCGGTGGTTATAATTTACGGGATGCATCGGCGCTTGATGCGGTTAAGAACAGTGATGTGCCGACATTTTTTATTCATGGGGATGAGGATGTGATGATTTCCGTTGAGATGACCAAAGAATTGTATCAAGCGGCCACATGCCCCAAAGAACTGTTGATTGTGGAGGGGGCTGGCCATGCACAGTCCCAGGATAAGGATCCCGATACATATTATGGGAAAATCAAGGAATTTTTGGACAAAACTCTTGCAAACACTGAATAATTATGGTAAAATGTCGTCTCGTGATATATTAAATTTATCCTTGCTCCCTGCACGGACAGGGGGCCAGAAGGCCAGAAGGAGGTACGAGGCATGAACAAATATGAATTAGCGCTTGTCGTTAATGCAAAAATTGAGGATGAAGAGAGAGCCGCAGTGGTAGAGAAAGCAAAAGAATACGTGACACGTTATGGCGGTACAATTACTGAGGTTGACGAATGGGGTAAGAAGAGATTAGCTTACGAGATTCAGAAAATGAGAGAGGGCTTTTATTATTTCATCCGATTTGATGCAAATGCAGATTGTCCAGCAGAAGTTGAGAGGCATGTACGGATTATGGACAATGTGCTCCGTTTCTTATGCGTTAGACAAGACGAGGCATAATAGTACGATAAGTATTAAGTGAATGTATGACAGACAACTTGATATTTATTGTAGATAGAAAGAGGAGATTAAATGAATAAAGTCATACTTATGGGTAGATTAACCAGAGATCCTGAGGTACGTTATTCTCAGGGTGAGCAGGCTACGGCAGTGGCAAGATATACTCTGGCAGTAGATAGAAGATTTAAACGTGACGGCGACCAGCAGACCGCAGATTTTATCAATTGCGTGGCATTTGGCAGAAGCGGTGAGTTTGCAGAGAAATATTTCCATAAGGGAATTAAAATTGCTGTCACTGGAAGGATTCAGACTGGTAGTTATACCAACCAGGAGGGTCAGAAAGTATATACCACTGATGTTGTGGTAGAAGAACAGGAATTTGCTGAGAGTAAAGCTGCAAGTGATCAGTCAGCAGCAGGTTATCAGCCAGCAGGAAGGCCTGCTCCCAGCGCAGCGGCAGGGGATGGTTTTATGAATATTCCAGATGGTATTGACGAGGAATTACCCTTTAATTAGGACAGGAGGTAAATAAAATGGCTTATAATAAAACCGAAAAAGGCGATTCTCCAATGAAGAGAAGAGGCGGTGTCCGCAGAAGAAAGAAAGTATGTGTATTCTGTGGCAAGGACAATGTGATTGATTATAAAGATACCAACAAGTTAAAGAGATATATTTCTGAGAGAGGTAAGATTCTTCCCAGAAGAATTACTGGCAACTGTGCAAAACATCAGAGAGCTTTGACGGTAGCTATTAAGAGAGCAAGACATGTGGCATTGATGCCATATGTAACAGACTAAACCAGAGGAAAGCCAATGGTTTTCCAGGGTTAAGGCTTAGATATGTGACAAACTTGATATAAAAAGACCAATCATCTGTGGGTGATTGGTCTTTTTTGTGTGTAAATAAAATGGCAATCAGCGGGAATGTGGTAAAAATGACATATAAATAGTGAAATTATCTTGAGTTTTTTGTATATATGTGATGCAATCTCGATAATATATATTCATTTTCTATTGTGAAAACGTATATATGGGATCAAGAAATAGTATAAAGAGAAGGATTTGACAATGAGCAGAAGTAAACTTAAAAAACAATTGTTGACTACATTCCTTGCGGTTGCGATGACATTTACTTCCATAAATGTCGGACCGATTGGTGCAGTCACAGCCTATGCGGAAAGCCCTGCTAAGCTCGCAGCAGGTGATTATTATATTTTAAATACCGCAACAGGCAGATTATTGAATAATGGTAATGCATGGGGAACACAGGCCAGCGCCTTGAGTTATGGGCAATTAATGACATTGAGTGTTGTAGATGCTGACAATGGAATATATAATATTGACAGCCATATACTGGGGGATAAAAGTGAAAAGCATTTTTTGAATGTTGACAATGGCAATGCATTTTTAGATGGTCTGGCAACTCCATTGACGATTGTAAAATGTGATAATGGAAATTATACAATTGCTAATGCTGATGGCGGATATTTAACAGCGTCTAATGAAAATACAGTTGTCACATACATGACACAAAAGTCAGATTTATCAGACTGGCGTATTCTTACATGCGAACAATTTTTGGAGTATGCGTCAGAGAATGCCACAGAAGAGAATCCAGCAGACGTCACATCACTTATTCTGAATCCCAATTTTGACAGATATAATCAATACTCAGATCAATGGAGCGGTGGGATTAAAATAGAAGGAGCAGCAGGCAATTATTGTGCTGAGGTGTATGGAAAAGTATTTGATTCGATGCAGACGCTTGAAAATGTTCCCAACGGCGTATATGAATTAAGTGTACAGGGCTTTTACCGTAAAGAGAAAGACACAGCAGCTCCTGCAATATACTATATCAATGGGACTGAGGCAGAGCTTAAGACGATTGAAGCAGATGGACGAAGCGAGAAGGTGGAAGGTTCTTGGAGCACACAGAGAGGTGATGTTTTTGTAACAAATTCTATGACAGACAGCTCAAATTGTTTTAGCGAAGGTGCATATACCAATGATTTTATCACCGCGACCGTGACAGATCATACCTTAAAAATTGGTGTGAAGACAACAGATGCTAATAGCTGGGTGATTTGGGATAACTTTATTTTAAGATTAAAAGAGGTAACGGAAGAAGAAGTGACAGATGCTGAGGTGGCAGCAAGTGTTGTGGCAAAGATTAATGCAATTGGAACAGTTGCATTGACAGATGAATGTGATGCAAAGATCAAAGCGGCAAGAGCAGCATATGATGCATTAACCGCTGATCAGAAAACATCAGTAACCAATTATAATACATTAGAGGCGGCAGAAGCAGAGTATGACAAACTGTTTAACGAAGGAGGCCAGGAAGCAATTGATCAGGCGGCTGCCAAAGAGGTTTTAGATAAGATTGATGCGATTGGCACAGTAGAGGCTAACGAAGAATCTAAAGTTAAGATTAATGATGCATGGATGTTATACAATGCCTTGACAGATGCCCAGAAAGCATTGATAACAGCAGATCAATTGAAGGTATTAACCGATGCAGAAGCTAAATTTGTAGAACTTATGGGGGATCAGATGCCTTCGGAAGAGCTTAAGAAGGAATTGGCCGCAGCTGTAGAGAATGCAAATGCAGAAGCGTTGGTGGAAGAAGCTTATACAAAAGAGAGCTGGCAGGTCTACAAGGAAGCATTAGACACTCTGCACACATTATCACAACAAGTAATTACAACAAAACCAGAGATTGAGACAGCATTGAAAGCACTCAAGGAAGCAAGTGACGGACTTAAGGTAGCAGAAGGATATGAGCCTACCGAAGATCAGAAAACAAATCTGACAACATCTGTGGATAATGCAGCCAATTTGGAAGCTGGAAAATACGAAAAGGATGAAAATTGGACAGCATTCCAGAAGGCGCTTAAAAGAGCACAGGAAATTAAAAATCGGCCAAATGCAACTGCCGCACAGGTAGAGAAAGCCATGAGGGATTTGGAAGAAGCAATAGCTAATCTCAAACCAGTGCAGGATAATAAAACCGTAGATAAGAAAGCATTGGAGAAAGCAGTCAATGATTATGGAAATCTGAAATCATCCAACTATACCTCAACTACTTGGAAAGCATTTAAAAAGGCATTAGATGCGGCAAAGGATGTTTTGAAAGACGAAAAGGCAACCCAGAATGAGGTAGATAAGGCGCTGCAAACATTGAATGAAAAGAAAAGAGCGCTCAAGAAAGTTATAAAAGTCAAAAGTATCAAGATCACTGCTGATTATACAAGTGTTGCGGCTGGCAAGAAAGCAAAATTAACCACTATTGTTAAACCAAATAATGCAGCAAACAAAGCTGTAAAGTGGTCAGCAGCTGCAAAAGATAAGAAATATGTATCTGTAAGCAGTAAGGGTGTGGTAAGCACAAAGAAAGCTGGCGCAGGCAAGACTGTGACAGTTACAGCAACGGCAAAAGATGGCAGTAAGAAGAAGGCAACCATTAAAATTAAGATTATGAAGAATGCCGTTACAAAGATCACCCTCAAAGCAAAAACGAAGAAAGTAAAAGCTGGTAAGAAAGTAACTGTAAAGGCAACCGTTAAGACGAACGGCAAGAAAGCAAATAAAAAATTGGCTTGGAAGTCTTCTAATAACAAATATGCAACTGTGAATGCTAAGGGAGTTGTAACAACAAAGAAAGCTGGAAAAGGTAAGAACGTAACAATTACCGCAATTTCTACGGATGGCACAAACAAGAAAGGAACCATCAAGATTAAGATTGTAAAATAAAATGTAACTATTTCCAATCTTATAGAAATGGAAAGTCAGGATCTTCAAATTTATTTGAATGAGCCTGACCTTCTATTTTTATGAGGGTGATCATACCCAAGGCACAGACAAAATTCTCTTTAGAGACGTCTGACAGCTATTTTTGGTAAAATAAACAAAAATGTGCAAATCTTGGCCTTTTTTTCGTAAAAATAAGATATAATGGGATTGAAAACGAATATTCAAGTGTGCTATAATAATCTTTGCAATATGTGATAGAAGGCATAACCAATACATTGAAGCATTTATTTGGAGCATATATGAAGGTAAATGTTTTAACACAGAGATGGGCAGGTAGGAGCGAATGAAATACCATCGTTTGAAATATCGTTTATGTATGGAGCACAGCTTTGACGGACGGATAGAAAACAAACACCATCATTTGATTGAGATTGAGATCGTGGCAAGACATCTGTCAGAAAATTTTATGGAATTTGCCAGTATGGATTCCATTTTAGAGCAGGTATTTGCCCCTTATCAGTATCAGTACTTAAACGAGTTTCCAGAATTTAAGGGAAATACGAGTATTGAAAATTTGGGCGAGGTGTTTTATTTAAAGGTGAGAGACGCATTGGAGGAACAGCAATGGAGATTTGCCCGTTTTGAGATTAGCGAGACGCCTTTGCGCATTTATGCGATTGTAGCGGAAACATTTTAACACTGAGTCATATTTAAGGGAGGATTAATATGAAAGTCAAAACGATTTTCAGAGGAGCTGTAGCTGGTTTGATGTCAATGTCGCTGTTATTATCGGGAATGCCAGTTATGGCGACAGATTTAGATTCGTCGCAGCAGATGGAAACAGAGGGGGAGGCGCCTGCTCCAGCGCAGCAGGAGCAGCCACAACAGCCGGAAGCTAAAGATGAGACACCAGATCCCAGCAAAGATCAGGAGACCCCACAGCAGCCAGAAGGCGGCCAAGAGACCCCGCAGCAGCCAGGAACGGAAGGTGAGACACCGGATCCTAGTAAGGATCAGGAGACTCCGCAACAGCCAGGAACGGAAGGTGAGACGCCGGATCCTAACAAGGACCAGGAGACCCCACAGCAGCCAGGAGCGCAAGATGAGACGCCGGATCCTAGCAAAGATCAGGAGACCCCACAACAGCCAGAAACTGGGGATAAGACACCAGATCCTGCTAAGGATGAGGACAAAGGCAAGGATAAAGATAAAAAATCTGAAGAAGATAAAAAGATAGATGAGGGACAAAAGATCGACAAGGATCCAGAGGATAAAGAATCTCCTGAAAAGAAAGAGGGAGAGGAAGAGATACAATCAGAGCATGAGGATGAGCCACAGACGTTCTCATTGGCAAATTTGCCAATGGTTAATGGCAGTATTGCGATTGATGGAGATATGTCTGATTGGGCAGAGGTAGCCGCGCGTTCTTCGGGAGCTTCCAATGTAGATTCCTGGAAGGTTGCTTTCTCACCAGATAAGAATATGTTATATTTCTGTTATACAGGCAGTGCAAGTACAGAGTGGGATTATGGATTTGCAAGTAATGAAAATAATTTTAAGTTTACATATGCAGATGGCCAAAATGGGCAGGATAGTGCGCTTTCTGTCAATGCCTGGAATGGCGGCGCAATTGTAAAAAATGCACAGTGGGGAGATGTTGCCGGTGCACAGGCAGCAGCAGTGAATGAAGCGCATGGCAATAATGCAGGCCCATACACAGTAGAGTTTGCTGTTCCAGTCAGCTTTTTCCACAGTTTGGATTTTACACTTAGCTTTGGAGGAACTACTATCGGTTCTGGAGAGATTGAGCAGGTGAATGGCAATGTAATTGAGTCAGAGACTCCGCCGGTTTATACAGGAATTACCATTGATGGCGCTTATTCAGACTGGGCTGCAGTGGCGAAGACAGATACCTCATGCCCCAATGATGCGCATAAGGGATGTATTTCACAGGTAGCGGCCATTTTTGATGGTGATTGGCTCTATCTTTATATTAAGGACGGTAAAGATGGCAATGCTTCTGGTGCAGGAAGCCATTCCAATGGTAAATTTGCAATCACATCAGATTTAGGATATGAAACAGATATTCAGTTGTCTACAGCGCCCGCAGTGAATGGAGTAAACGGTGCGCAGATTGCATATGTGGGGGATGAATGGGAAGTGGCAATTCCAAAGGATCAGCTTCCGAAATATAAGGAGAGCCTCTCATTTGGTTTGTATTTGGGAGAACCGATTGTGGGTGGAATAGTAAATATGCAGCCTGACAATGGCAATAATCTGGAAAATCTTTTCAATGGAATTATCTATGATGGTGCCTATGAGGATTGGGAAGATTACGGCCATACTACGATTGAGTATGCGACGGCAGGTTCACAGGAGGCACAGGTGGATGCAAAAGGAGCCCTTTATACAAGTGGAGAGCAGATCTTTGGCCATGTTGTTACAAATATGCCTCAGCATCTCCAGGAAGCAGGCGGTGAATTTACCTCTGCAATTACGATTGCCTTTAATCAGAGTGACAGTGATCTCAAAAGCCATTCCTGGAATCAGCAGTTGGCATTTTATCCCAGATTGGTGACTGTGGATACAAATGGGAATATCAATTGGAATCCACAGCTTAGCGGTTTGCCGGAGGGCAGTTATGAATTTCATATTGCCTCCACCGATGCATGGGGTACTTCTGCCAATGTCAATAATTTGAATGATATGGATCAGCTCTATGGAAAGATGATTATTACCGTCGGCATGGACGGGAAGGATGAGATGGAATTTTATCTTGATCTTCCAATGATTGCTAAGAAGCTTGGCGTGGGTGAGACAGACTTAAAGCAAATTTCTGCACAGTTTGGACGGATTGGCCAGCAATGGCTGTACACCGCAGGTACTTCAACAGGGCCAATTGTAGGAGTAACACTCTGTATTGCTACTGTGGGATTGGCGCTTTGGTATAAGAAGAAAAATATTTTTGAAATTATATTTGCTGCTGGAAAATAGGCAGAACTATTATTGATATGCCTATGGCAGCAGAGTTTGGAAAGAGAATATAGGAAATAGGAGGAATGGGCATTGAAAGACAGAAGTAGGTCATATTATCTGATTTTAATCATGCCCATTCTTTATGCTTTATTGGCATATGGAGTGGCAAAGCTTGTAGGGAATAATGGGCAATATCCATGTGGAATAGATACCTTGTGCCATCTCTATAAGGGGGATGTATTATATCAGGCAATTTGTGATGGGGATTGGTGGCCAATTTTTGATCCGCTGTGGTATAATGGCGTAGAAATGATGCGCTACTGGGCGCCGCTTCCCGTCTATGTGCTGGCGCTCTGCCAATTTTTTGGCGGCGGGGATCCAATGAGCGGTTTTCTGGTGTTTGTAATGTTTATTTTTTTTGTAGGGGCGATTTCCTGGCTTTATGTGGGCTATAAAGTGAAACGTCCATTTTTTGGAGCTTTTGTGGGTATTTTATGGTTTTTTATGCCCAACAATTTGATTGCATTGTTTTATGAAGGCAATCTGCCGCGTTCCATTTGTATTGTAATTTTGCCATTGTTGATGTATTGGGTGTATGAGTATCTCCAGGAGCAATGCTGGCAGACATTACCGAAAATTTCCCTGTGTTTTGCCCTGACATCACTCTGTCATTCTGGCTATGCAGGGATGATTTTAATTGCATTTTTAATATATTTTATTATTGATGCAGTCATTCGCCGTGAATGGCATCGCAGCCTACAGGCTCTCTTTGCCCTTCTCTTGGGCTATATGTTGATTGGTGTCTGGTTGGTGCCTTCTCTGATTGGCGGAATTACCTCGACAGACAGTTCGGAAATTATGGCCGGTTTTTTCCAGAGCTTGTGGCTTTCCATTAATCCTATGGCACGTTTTCAATTTGGATGTATCCATTTTTATTTTGGTTTGGCAGCGCTGTTATTGTGTATTTTTGGGGTATTCTTAAGCAAAAAGAAATCTATGCCTGGATTTTGGACAGGAATTATCATATTGATCTGTACATCAAATACATTATACCTTTTGTTGTCAAAACTGCCGGGAGGACAATTTCTGTGGATGCTTCGTTTTATATCCATAGGTTTGTGTATGCTTTTGTTTAGTTTTCTAATCTGGGACACTTTAAAAAAGGGATGGATTGTATTTTTTGCGGCATTATTAATCTTGGATGCACTGCCTTCCCTGCAGTTGGTTTTGGGAAATCAGTCTGGTAAGACGCCAGATCAGATCATGGCGGAATATTCAGACTGGACTTTGATTGGCGAGGCAAAGGAGATGACAAGGCAGCGTCTGGCGCTGGTGGACGAGAGTGCGCTAGATGCCATGAGTGCCTATCTGATGACTGGTTATGGGGAACCAGTGGCCACGACCTATGGGGCGGCATGGCAGTCCTGTACCACAGCGACAAATTTTAAACAGATTGACCGTTCTTTGGAGGAAGGAAATTATCTGTATATGTTTGACCGCTGTCTGGAGATGGGCAATGATACCGTGGTTGTGCGTTTGGCAATTGTTGAGGATTTGGTTAATTCTCCAGTGGAAGAAATGGATGAGGCAGCTTCCCGCGTTGGCTACCGGCTGGTAGATTATAATGATGGATATCGTTTCTATAAATTGGATGTTGATGGGAATTGGGGAACCGTCACAAAATATCGTGCAATTGGTATTGGTACGGCGGCTCCAGGGATTTCCAGGCAGTTTCCGATTGTCGAGGAGACAGAGAGAACTAATTTAAACGAATTTACATTTGAGGAATTATCAGCCTATGATTTGATTTATCTTGCAGGTTTTACTTATGATGACAAAGCAGCAGCAGAAAAACTGATTACAGATTTAAGTGAATCAGGGGTTCATATTGTGATTGCTGCAGACGGAATCCCAGATGACAGAGGCAGTCAAAATCAAAGTTTTTTGGGTGTAATCTGTAATGCAGTTTCATTTTCACAGGGATATCCAGATTTAAAAACCATTGACGGAATCTTAGAGACAGACTTATTTCCAGATGGATATCGAGAATGGAGTACGGTATATGTGGATGGTCTGGATGATGTCTGGGGTACTGTGAATGATGTGGAATGGGATCTGCCGTTTTATGGAACTGTGAAAAATGATAATATTGTGGTAATTGGATTGAATCTTACGTATTACTACAGTTTAACGAGAGATGAAGGAGTAGGCGCATTATTGGATCGTGCAATGGATTTAAGTTCTAATGAATTGCCAAAGCGTAAGATTGTGCCATATACGATTCAGTATGCTCCAGATGATATTACGATTGACATTGACAGGGATGATGTGAATACTGGACTTGCCTACCATGACAGTTTTGCAGCCGATCAGGAGATTTATTCAGAGAATCATTTGACGTTTGTTAAGGCAGGTAGGACAGTAATTTCACTGACTTATCCTTATCTGATACAGGGGATTGCAGTCAGCATAGCGGCGGCATTCCTGATTTGGGGTTACACGTTAAGTATGCGGTCGCGGCTGCACAATTCTAAGAAGGAAGTGGAGTAAACAAATGTTAAAGTATATAGCAGGTTTGATTGGGCTGTTGATCTGGTTATTTATTTTGCATATTCTCAATAAGAGTAAGCTGAATTTCTGGCATTTTTTGATTGGGAGTGCTGGTGCATTTATCTTAATGCTGGTATTTTTAGAGCCAGTGCTGACACAGCCTTTGGCGCGGATTGTGGCATTGTTGGCAAGTCTTCCTGGTAAGATTGCTGATATGTACAGCGCTCATTATAAATATGGTGTGATTTTTGTAGAATCATCGGTAGGGGCAATTTCCTTAAAAATTGATTTTGAGTGTTCTGGTATCATAGAGATTATCGCCTATTTGTCTCTGCTGATTTTTTATCGTGTTTACACAGTGTATGAGCGATTTTGTGTCGGTGTTTTGGGGGTAATTGCAATGGTACTGGCAAATGCACTGCGTATCACAATTATTTGTCTGATGATTTATTTTGGGGGAATCGATACGTATTTTATCGCCCATACCTATGTGGGCAGGCTAGTATTTTATGCATTGTCCGTTGTGATATATTTCTATGTATTTACGAAACCGCAGATTATCAAGCAAAAGGTGGGAAGTTTCCGGTATGACAGTCATTAGTAGTTTTTTTAATTCGATCTTGTTTTGGGCGGCATGGATTATCATTCCTTTAATTATGGAGATTATTCCCTCTCTGGGGAGTTATCTAATTTTGGTAAAAAAGAAATTGTTTCCTCGTTATTATGGGGATCCGTTTATCTGGCCAGAGATTACTTTAATTATTCCAGTATATAATTCACAGGATTCTTTGCAGGAATGTATTCAGTCAATCAATGACAGTGATTATCCCAATGATAAGATGCGGATATTTTTGGTTAATAATCAGGGGAGAGATGATTCTTTTCATGTCTATACCAAATGTCAGGAGATGTATCCAGATTTGTTGATGCAGTGGCTCAATGCCAGGCAGGGCAAATCCCGTGCCTTAAATCTGGCATTATTTAATGCAGATGGAAAATACATTATTCATGTTGACAGTGATGGACAATTTGAACCGCATGCGATCAGTAATATGGTGCGCAAATTTGAAGCATGTCCAGATGTGGATTGTATGACAGGAGCGATTCTGATCATGCCAGAACAGATTGAGGAATATAAAGGTATTTTGGCGCGGCTTTTGCGGAAAATGGAATTTATGGAATACGCACAGGCATTTTTGGCAGGGCGTAATTATGCTTCTGAGACAAATTCCATTTATACGCTTTCTGGGGCATTTTCGGCATTTCGCAAGTCTGCAGTGCTCAAATCACAGCTTTATAATACAGATACCATCTGTGAAGATACTAACATTACTTTCCAGATGCGTTATTTACAGCACATCAAGGTGCATATCTGTGAAAATGCGATTTTTTGTGTAGATCCGATTGAGGGAGTCAATAAGCTTTATACGCAGCGGCAGCGTTGGCAGCGCGGCAGTTTAGAAGTATCTCATCAATTTTTGGAGAAGGATCTGCGGGTGCATAAGATGTTTACCAATGTGATGGTGCGAACGCTGATGTATGACCATACGTTTGCATTTCCCAGGTTGATTTGGTATCTTGCCTTGTTTTGTTTGATGTGTATGAATTATTCGGCCAAGGTGATACTGCTTTCTACAGGATTGATTTTTCTTTTGTATATTATCAGCGGATATTTGTACTTTTTTTCAACGGTGGGATATTTGGATGAGTTTCCAAGTATGAAGAAATACTATCGCAGGCATTGGTATGTTGTGCCGCTGCTTCCCCTGTTTAATCTTATGGTATTTTTTATCCGTTTTGCAGGTGTAATTAACAGTATCAATACAGATAGTGCATGGAAGACACGCACGTTGACGGATGAGCGAAGAGATTTTGAGGAAGAATTAAAGACTGAGGCAAAGAAACCTATGAATTTATTACAGAAGGCACGCAAGGCAGTCAATTACGAGTAGGTGAATGGGGTTTATGAAACGAAGATTTAATTTTTTTATGATAACGCTGGTTGTGATATTTTTTGCAATTGCATCAGATGTGTTTATTGTATACCAGTTGAGCAGTTATGAGACAAGATTTTTGGAGATTTATGGTTCTGAGCAAGATGGATATGTAAATGTTATTTTGGGGCAGATCAACCGTCTTGGCAAAGATGCGACAGAGGATGATATCACAGAGATTATCAGCTCTTTGGACGCCACTGCAAGCAGATATTGGACCTTGAGCAAAGGGGATTCGATCTTGTTTGTAAAGAGTGTCACAGAGACAAACCGTTATAAAGGTTTTACAGACGGCACCTATTATGCCACCGAAACGGCTTCGGATTTTATGAATGGTTTGGCGGTCAATCAGGTAGATCACAAAATCATATATTTGGATAAAGATCGTTTTATTGCTTCAGGCATGATTTTTAATTGGCAGGGAGAGCAGTATCGAATCTGTCTGTTGACATATGACAAAGTAATTTTAGAAGATAATATTTTATTGGAATGTAAAAACTCAATTATTATTATTCTTTCTATTGTATTGGCGTTGCTGGTCATTTTGAGTATGGTGATGTCACGCAAGATCCGCAGACAGGAAGATCATATTGACAAGCAGGAAGAGCATATTATCTGGCAAAATCAGCAGATTGCGCTCTTGGATGAGCAGTTAAAGCGGGAATATGCTTTCAGCGCCAGTAAACATGTATTTAAAAATACCGTGTTGGACGAATTTCTGGAGACGCTCGATCAGAAAAATGTTTATCCGCTGCATTTTGCAGTCTTTGAGACAGAATCACTGGAAGCGCGCGATGAATTTTTTGAGCATATGCAAGTAGTACTAGATAATCATGTGCTGCGTTTTTCAATGGATGAACGGTTAGTTGTGTTGATATTTGTCAGATATGATCAGGAGATCAGCAATAAGATCATTGATTCCCTGGAGAATTGGAATGTGCGTGGTCTGGGAAATTTGTATTGTGTAGATAATATGAACAGTTATAAATCTCAGTTTGACAAATTTTGGAAGGCGGTGGCTGTGCAATGAGAAGAGAAAAGTTGTATCGGGAATACCGTTTGAAATCGTATCTAAATATGAACCATTATATTATCATCAATGGACGTCAGGGACAGACGCATCCTCATACCTGGGAGTTTGTGATCACAATTGTCGTTGCTGGCGATCAGTTTGTGGAATTTCGCAAATTTGAGATGTTGATTGAGCAATATCTGGAAAAGTACCAGAACCAGATTTTAAATACCATTGAGCCATTTGATGTTGTTGTGCCAACGATTGAGAATGTGACAGACCAGTTTAATGATGATTTACGGGAGTTATTAAGAGAAAATGGGGGCGAATTAGTATCTTTAGAGGGTAGCGAAACGCCAACCAGAAGTTATATCGTAAGCCATCGCAATGAGCCAGAATTTATTGATCAAATTGGCAAAATGCAGTCAAAACAGATTTCTGGAGTAGTTGAGTATGTGGTAGATCAAATTATCAGTGATCGAAAAGAAGATTGGTAGGAGGACAGAAATGAGAGGACAGGTTGCGCTGATTATTCCTGCATTAAACCCAGAAGAAACATTATTTGCTTATGTAAAGGATTGTATAAGGCACGGTTTTTCCCATATTGTGGTAGTTGATGATGGCAGCGATGCGAAATATGGGGCTGTTTTTACACAATTAGATAACTTCGAAGAGGTGACAGTATTGCACCATGAGCAGAATTTTGGAAAAGGACGGGCGTTAAAAACCGCCTTTTCTTTTTGTCGGCAGCAGGCAAAAAAATGGCAGCTTTTTGGTGTAATCACAGTAGATTCGGATGGTCAGCACCATATAGAAGATGTCTGCCGGATCTCAGAAGTTATGGATGAGACAAGCCTTATACTGGGATGCAGAGATTTGTTGGGTGAGAATGTACCTCCCAAGAGCCGTTTTGGGAATCTTTTGACATGCCGTGTATTTCGCTTATTATATGGGAAATGGATTTCAGATACCCAGACTGGACTGCGTGGGATTCCACTGTCCCATCTGGAATTAATGCTGCAGGTCAGTGGGGAACGCTATGAATATGAGACAGAGATGTTGATTACCATAGTGAGAAGTAAGATTCCCATCAAAGAAATTCCAATTAAAACGATTTATATGGAAGAAAATGCGGGAACGCATTTTCGGCCAGTTGTCGATTCGGTGAAAATCTATGCAGTGATGCTAAAGCGTTTTTTGTTGTTTACCCTTTTTTCACTCAGTTCTTTTCTCTTGGATGTATTGGTGTTTTCGGTACTAAATTATTTTGTATTTACAAAGCTGCCTCAGTCAGAGCGGATCTTTTGGGCGACAGTGGCCGCAAGAATTTGTTCTTCTATTTTTAATTTTACCATGAATCGCAAGGTGGTATTTCAAACCAGCGGTAAAATAGGAGTGCAGATCTTGAAATATTACTGCTTGGCAGCAGTACAGATGTTGATATCTGCAAAACTAGTAACAGTGCTGATAAATGTGATTCCATTTGCAGATACTGTGGTAAAAATAATTGTAGATACGATTTTGTTTTTAATCAGCTACCAGATTCAGCAGCACTGGATTTTTAAGTCAGAATAGAAATGAACCTTGTAACACTTCTGTAATATATGGTATACTGTAACCGTAAGCTACGAGCCGTGCCAAATCCGGCAAAAAAGCAGTTGCTTCATGCTTGCATGAAAGTAATGACTTTTTTGCCGGATTTGATAGGGCGACAGCCCGAAACCGAGAAGAAGCGAAGCGAACTCGAGGTGCACGGTGAGAAGAGTATTGTTTTGATTTGAGGAAGGCAGAAGGTAGAAAGTAAATGAAAAGAGAAATCAGGTTCAAAGGACAGTTGAAGAATTACATGTACTGGCCGCTGATGTTGACAGTTTTAATTGTATTGCTGAATTTGCCTTTGTATTATTTTGATCAAAGGGCTGGGATCTTTGTATCTATATTTGCAGGATGCTATTTTTTGATTGTGTTGGGGCTTTTTCTGGCAAATCGTTCTGTACTGCGCAGTGAAGTGATCAATTTCGCTACTCAATATGGTACCGTGCAAAAAAAGCTGTTAAATGAATTTGAAATTCCTTATGCACTGTTGGATTATAACAGCAAGATTTTGTGGATGAATGAGGCATTTTCTGCGATCACGGAGAAAGATAAGCAGTATCATAAATCGATTGCTACCATTTTCCCCTCTATTACAAGAGAGCTTCTGACTAAGGAGGAAAGCAGCAATCAGCTCTTGGTAGAATGGAAAGACCGAATTTATCGGGCAGTTGTGGGAAAGTTATATTTTGATGAGGAGAGCAAAGAGGGAAGTATGATTGAGCTGGAGGCCAAAGATCAGTATCTGATGGCGCTCTACCTGTTTGATGAGACAGATCTGCATCATTATATTCAGGAGAATAAGGAGCAGCAGCTTGTGTCTGCCTTGGTTTATATTGATAATTATGAGGAAGCGCTAGAAAGCATTGAGGAAGTAAAGCGTTCTCTGTTGGTGGCTCTAGTAGACCGAAAGGTCAGTAAATATTTTTCAGAGCGGGACAGCATTATCAAAAAGATAGAAAAAGACAAATATTTTGTGGTGTTTAAGCATAAATACTTAGAAGAGCTGATAAAGGACAAGTTCAGCATTTTGGAAGAAGTTAAGACAATCAAAGTCGGAAATGAAATGGCGGTGACGTTGAGCATCGGTGTGGGAATTAGCAATCTCAATTATAATCAAAAATATGATTATTCACGGATGGCCATTGATCTGGCCCTGGGCAGAGGCGGCGATCAGGTAGTAGTCAAAGAGGGCGAAAAGATTTCTTATTTTGGAGGAAAATCCAGACAGGTGGAGAAGATGACACGCGTAAAGGCAAGAGTAAAAGCACATGCCTTGCGGGAAATTTTTGAAACCAGAGAACATGTTTTTATTATGGGACATAGTATCTGTGATATGGATGCTTTCGGAGCGGCAGTGGGAATTTATTGTGCAGCACAGGTGATGGGTAAAAAGGCGCACATTGTATTAAATGAAGTTACCTCTTCGCTGCGCCCGATGAAAGAGTGTTTTACAGAAGATAAGGGCTATCCGCCAGATATGTTTTTGCGCAGTGAGAAAGCACTTGAATTGGTAGACTATCGCAGTGTAGTGGTGGTGGTAGATACCAACCGCCCCAATTATACAGAATGTCCAGAGCTTTTAGGACGCAGTAAGACGATTGTAGTCTTTGATCATCACAGACAGGGCAGTGAAGTCATTGAGAATGCTGTCCTTTCCTATATTGAGGCTTATGCCTCGTCTACCTGTGAAATGGTTGCGGAAGTGCTGCAGTACTTTAATGAAAATATTCATCTGAAACCGAATGAGGCAGATAGTATCTATGCGGGTATTTTAATTGACACCAATAACTTTATGACAAAAACGGGTGTCAGAACCTTTGAAGCAGCGGCTTATCTTCGGCGCTGCGGGGCAGAGGTGACAAGAGTGCGCAAATTACTTAGAGACGATATGGCAGCATATAAAGCGAGAGCAGAGGCTGTCCGTCATGCAGAAGTGTACCGAGGAGCATTTGCCATTTCCATTTGTCCAGCGGATCCGAGAGTGGAAAGTCCGACGATCGCCGGTGCACAGGCGGCAAATGAATTACTGAATATTGTTGGGATAAAGGCGTCATTTGTACTTACAGAGTATAATGAAAAAATATACATCAGCTCCCGTTCTATTGATGAGATCAATGTACAGTTGATTATGGAGCGAATGGGCGGCGGTGGTCATTTGAATGTGGCAGGCGCTCAGCTCAAAGATTGCAGCGTTTGGGAAGCAAAGACAAAAATCCAGGAGACATTAGATAAAATGCTGGAGGAAGGAGACATAGAAGTATGAAAGTAATTTTATTAGAAGATGTAAAGTCATTAGGAAAAAAAGGTGAGGTAGTAAATGTCAGCGACGGTTATGCCAGAAATATGATCTTACCCAAGAAGCTTGGAATAGAAGCCAACGGTAAGAATATGAATGATCTGAAATTAAAAAATCAACATGAGAAAAAGGTTGCAGAGGAAAATCTGGCGGCGGCAGAGGCGCTTGCAGAGGAAATTGCCTCTAAAGAGGTGGTTGTGAAATTAAAGACCGGAGAGGGCGGCAGAACATTTGGGTCCGTTTCTTCTAAGGAAATTGCAGCGGCGGCAAAAGAGCAGATTAAAATTGAATTAGATAAGAAGAAAATTCAGCTTCCAGACGGCGGCTTGAAAACGTTGGGCGTCCATGAAGTGAGCATTAAATTCCATCCCAAAGTGACAGGTAAGCTGAAAGTTAAAATTGAGGAAGAGTAGGAGGTCCAAATGGAGGAGGCTCTGATCAAACGAATTATGCCCAATAATCTAGAAGCAGAGCAGTCCGTGATAGGATCTATGATTATGGATCGCGAGGCTGTGATCATTGCTTCTGAGATATTGCTCCGTGAAGATTTTTATCATCAGCAATATGGAATTCTCTTTGAGACAATGGTAGAACTTTACAATGAAGAGCAGCCAGTGGATGTGATTACACTTCAAAATCGACTGCGGGAGAAAAATGTTCCAGAGGAGTTAAGCAGTCTGGAATTTGTCGGTGGTCTAGTGTCCGCAGTGCCTACTTCAGCCAATATTAAGTATTATGCCAATATTGTCAAAGAAAAAGCGATGCTGCGCAAGTTGATTAAGGTCAATGAGGAGATTGCAAATCAATGTTATCTAGGGAAAGAAAGCCTAGAAGATATCATGGCAGAGACAGAACGGCAAATTTTTCATCTGTTACAAAATAAAGGCGGCGGAGATTTTATCCCAATTAAACAGGTGGTAATCAATGCCTTAGAGAAGATTGAGCTTGCTTCTAAAACTAAAGGGAATGTGACAGGGATTGCCACAGGCTTTGCCGATTTAGATTATCGCATGTCAGGGCTGCAGCCATCAGATTTGATTTTGATTGCAGCCCGTCCTTCTATGGGAAAGACAGCTTTTGTGCTTAATATTGCTCAATATGTGGCTTTTCACAATAATCTCTGTACGGCAATCTTTAGTTTGGAGATGTCCAAAGAACAGCTTGTAAATCGTTTGTTTTCACTGGAATCCCGTGTAGATGCACAGATATTGCGTTCTGGTAATCTGGCGGACTCTGACTGGGAAAAGTTAATTGAGGGGGCGGGCACTATTGGACGTTCCAATCTGATTATTGATGATACGCCAGGAATATCCATACCAGAGCTGCGCTCAAAATGCCGTAAATATAAATTAGAGCATGATTTAAAGTTAATTATTATTGATTATTTACAGTTAATGTCTGGTTCTGGAAGAACAGATTCCAGGCAGCAGGAGATCTCTGATATTTCGCGTTCGCTCAAAGGACTTGCCAGGGAATTGAATGTGCCAGTGATTGCATTATCTCAGTTGAGCCGTCAGGTGGAACAGAGACCAGACCATAGGCCTATGCTCTCAGATTTGCGCGAGTCTGGGGCGATCGAACAGGATGCCGATGTTGTAATGTTTATTTACCGTGATGATTATTATAATAAAGATACTGCGAATAAAAATATTGCAGAGATTATTATTGCCAAACAGAGAAATGGTCCTATTGGTACTGTGAATTTAGTATGGCTGCCACAGTATACTAAATTTGCAAATATGGAGAAAAGATAGCGGTCGAGAGTGACTCCCGCCGTAAGAACGCCGAGGCGTTCTGGAACAAATGATGGAGAAAAAAGCAGGTTTCCTTCGCAAAAGCGGGGAAACTGTTTTTTTTTGTCGCTATTTCACGATGAAAAAAGATTGTAAGCCGTGGCATAAATCGTTAAAATAGAATTAGTAAAAAGGGACAGGCTGTAAAAGTCTGACGAAGCGTTCCCCTAGAAGGAACGTGAATTCCCTAAAAAGGAGGTAGGAATGTGGAAAATGTACGCTATATGATTTCGGATGCGGCAAACATTGTTAATGTTGAGTCTCATGTCCTGCGCTACTGGGAAGAAGAGTTAGAGCTTGCCATCCCCCGCAATGAGATGGGACACCGTTATTATACAGAAGAAAATATAGCGCAATTCCAAAAGATAAAAGAATGGAAGGAACAGGGCTACCAGTTGAAAGCCATTCGAATGATGATACATAATATTCCTGAGCAGGAGGTTTGTCCAGTGAACACGATGAATGCAGGAGGGCCAGGCAATATGAATAATATGGGAAACCTGGGAATGGCAGGCGTTATAGGAGACCCGTCAGCGGGCAATCAAAACAGTATGGGAAACACAGCAACAACAAATATGAATGCTGCTATGCCAAGCAATGGACAGGTGGTGCAAATCACCAGAGAATACCCAAGAATGGAACAACAAATTCCAAAAGGGCATGGCAATCCAGTTTCCAATACAGTCAAACTTGAACAATTTCAAAAGATGATGACAAATATTGTGAAAAAAGCAATGGAAGAAAATAATGAATCCTTGGGAAAAGAGGTTAGTACTCAAGTTGGGGAAAAAGTGCTCAAGGAAATGAATTACTTAATGCGGGAACAGGATGAGGCTGAGGAAGAGCGTTTCCGTAAGTTGGATGCAGCGATTCGCTCCTCGCAGAAAGGAAGAAGATTCCGCAAAGAAAAGGCAGAGAAAAAAGAGAAGGAGAAAAATGCAGCTAAAGTGATGAAAAAGGAAGGCAAGTTAAATCCTAATTTGACCACTTGATTTTGAAATTTCCCGTTAAAAAACAAAGCGACAAAGTATGCATTGACTCTCTAAATTTCTCATTTAGTCATTTTAGAGATATAATAGCTTATGCGCAGGTGTACATAAGATTATGAAAAGAGCCTTTACTCACAATTTATGGAAGTAAAGGCTCTTGAATCATATTTATCAATAAGAAAACAGCCATTTGAATTACCTTGTAGATGTAAATGCCCCCAGAGGACGTATCAAATTTGATGTCCCCTGGGGGTATTTGATTGTTATAGACAGTGAAACTGTATCAAACAATTAACCCTGCTCAATAGCACCTGTAGGGCAGGCACCTGCACAGGTACCGCAATCGATGCATGTATCTGCAGCGATTTCATATTTTCCATCACCAGCGGAGATAGCTCCTACTGGACATTCTCCTTCACAGGTTCCACAGCTTACACAAGCGTCAGTAATTACGTATGCCATACTTAAATCCTCCTTATAAAATGAATATTCATTCAAGCTTCCTTTCTGGTAGCTTTGAACTATATTTTAATACAAACAGTCAGGGATTACAAGTAAAATTTGTCCTAAATAGATATTTTGCATTTCAGGGTTGGAAATGATAAAATGTAAATTACTATTAGAACTGTATGGAATTAGCATTTCAGACTTTTCAAAATAGTTAAAAATGTAAAAAGAATATATAAGAGTTAGGAGGATAAAGATGGAAGAATTTAGACCATATTATCATATTGTTCAGTATTATGAGACAGATGCGATGGCAGTAGTACATCACTCTAATTATATACGTTGGTTTGAGGAGGCCCGGCTTGATTATCTAGAACAGGCAGGTTATCCTTACAATATAATGGAGGAAAAAGGATTGATGATTCCAGTATTGGGCATCTCCTGTGAATACCGTAAAGCAGTGCATTTTGGAGAAACTGTGAGATTGGAAACCGAAATTGTAAAATTTAATGGTTTAAAATTTACGGTTGTCTATGAGATTTATGATAAAGAGCGACAGAATCTTCATGCCAGAGGCAGTACCGAACACTGTTTTTTGACAAAAGATTTTAAGCCAGTTTCTATAAAAAAACGAGAACCAGAGTTGTACCAGTTTTTCTGGAATAAAACATTGCATAATAGGTAAAATGGTATTATAATAAGGAGAATGTGTAACACTAATTACCATACGTGAATGTGTAAGGAGGTTTGTAAAATGGCACAAGTGACAAAAGAGACCATGATAGGGGAATTGCTTCAGATTGATGAAAATGTTGCTCCAATTTTGTTAGAAATTGGTATGCACTGCCTTGGCTGCCCATCTTCTCAGATGGAAACAATCGCCGAAGCTGCAATGGTACATGGCCTTGACCCAGATGCATTAGTAAATAAAATTAATGATTTCTTGGAGAAATAACAAAGAGGGTGTCGCAAAATCATCAACTTAGATGATTGAGCGATGCCCTCGTTCTATTTTTGCATGCAGCTTATTGATATACCCTGGCTTTAACTGCGCGTTTCTCATATGATCATCTTTCATGTGAATAAAGGTTGCATCAGGATCGGTTTTACAAGAATTATTTCTCCCCGGAAAGCTTGCCGTATGCCAGTCATAAATGGTCTGACGTTCCAAAAAACGACGGAACAATTCCAGATACCTTTGGTTTCGGGTTTTCCGTTTTCCACGTCCATGGACTAAAACCGTGTTGTCTGTCCGGCAGCGTCCTTCTAAAAACAGGACTATTTTCTGTAAATCCTGCGTCCTTATTTCTGGAACAATCGAAAAGTCCTGCTGGTATTCCCTGTTTAGAAGCTGTATGGACTCCTGTATCTTTTGGAACATTTTTTCTTCCCATTTTCCCACAGACTTTTTCCAGACAAAGGTATATTTGTTCGCACAGGCTTCCAGCTTTGTCCTGTCAATAAATACGGTTTCCTTTGACAGTTCCCCTGCATCTTCCAATCGTCTTACCATCTGGTAAAAAAGAGTTTCACAGGCATCTGCAAGAAAGCCGGTACGAAAACGGGCGGTCGTGCTGTGACCAGGAGCTTTCTGCCCAGCCAGCAGCCACATAAAGTTGATGTCCCGTTTACAGGCAGTTTCGATTTTTCTCGAAGAATAAATGTTTTGAGAATAAGCATAGGTCAGAATCTAGAACATGGTCTTTGGGTCAACTGCTGGATTTCTGCCTTTGGCAGAGTAAGCCTGATACAGTAAACTGTAATCTAAATCCTCCAATTCATGGCTCAGCAGTCGAACAGAATCATCATCAGGAACCAAGCTTTCTAAATTTAATGGCAAAACCAGTTGATAAGGTTCGCCGAATGCGGTATAATTTTTATGGTATTTTGAATTACTAATCATAATTAATTATATCATGGATTGCGGACTCTTCGGAGTCCGTTTTCTATTTTTAAGTATAAAAACGGAGCTGCTGCTCCAGTAGATTATTCATCTACTTTTGCAACAGCCCCTTCTTTTGTGTAAACGTAATGATCTGCAATTGAAACATGCAGATAATTGTACATAAATACTGATTTGTGAATAAAGATTCTCATTTCTATCTCGTTGAATACGCCATCCGTTGGAGGCTGTATCAGATCATTTCATTCACCTGATACAAAACAAATCGAATGAATAGATTCCCTCCTTTCTTTGCTCCATATGATATGGAGAAATTTTGTGATATATTATTCAGAAGTACAAGTTATTCCGAAAACTCCGGTTTTTTCGGAATGTTAGTTTCTTTGGAAGCTTGATGTTTGTTTCCATTCACTCTGAGATATGATCAGCGTGGATGCAGCTCTTTTTTCTTTTCCCAAATATGGAATATATTCCATCATTGCCAGCACAGCAATATTTTTTATTATGCCGCTGTTGCAGAAACAGTATAAAGTCCCAATTAGAAACGGTTTTGAGATGTCAATGTCCGTATTGATTTGAGTTTTCCCATTGTTTATAATAACCTATATTTTAGTACCAAAAGGTCTTGCTGCCTTTGGCAGCATAGACATCTTGCACCAAAAGTGTCTGGAAAGCTAGCTTTCCATAGCACTTTTATGTGCAAAGTGTTTCCATCACTTTGTGATGGAAACCTTTTGGTACTATGAATTTACAAAATTGAAACTCAAATCATATTGGAGGTTGGAAACAGGCTGATTAAAATTCTTTGTGGGTTAATTTGGTCAGATTTTCATATACTATACCTTGTGAATTTAAAGAATGTACAGATGTTTAGTTTGCTTCTGTGTCACTGCAATCCGCCAAAGCATCGGTTGGACAAGATCACATAGCAGAAGTGACAAAAGAGAAAACCGGAGAATTTTGTCGTATTTTGCGGTTCTGCGAAAGTTGTATTAATTTGACAGTTTGACCTTTGCCAAAAGGGTTACTTTTCAGGGATAAAAGTGATATAATAGAAATTAAGAAAAGTATTGCAGAACTAGAAGTTAGTTGGTTTGGCTCCTTTCTGCCTGAACCAAACTTGCATCTCTGTGGTATTTATATCATACAAATATTACCAATGCAATGCTTTTCCCGAAAAGTTTAGAAATTTCACAGTTTTTTTAGAAAAATAGGGGGACTACGACTTGACGTAACATAAGAATATGTAATATACTTTGAGTACTTAGTAGAAGTATAATGATATGATATTCTATACAATAATTATAGATTCCTGATGCAGACAGATGTGATGAAGAAGGAAGGGATTAGATGAAAATTGAAAAGGTAAATGATAATCAAATTCGTTGTACACTTACCAGGGAGGATCTGGCAGATCGGCAGCTTAAGCTGAGTGAGCTTGCATATGGTACGGAGAAGGCAAAAATGCTGTTTCGGGATATGATGCAGCAGGCGGCGTATGAATTTGGATTTGAAGCGGAGGATATACCGTTGATGATTGAGGCAATTCCTTTATCCGCGGATACGATTATCTTAATTATAACAAAAGTAGAATACCCAGAAGAGTTAGATACTCGTTTTTCTCAGTTTGCTCCAGGGGATCCTGAGGAGGACTCCGGGGAAGAATTGACAACAGATGAAAATGACCGTGTGTTTGAATCGACAGGGGCAGATGATATTTTGGATTTGTTCCGTAAAATCCAGGAAGAGACCAAGAAAAACGGAGCCGATTCCAAAGAAGATAATTTTATTCCATTAGAGAAAGCAATTCGCCAGGAGCTGCAGAAAAAGAAGAAAGAGCCAGTATTGGTAGATATCACAAAGCTTTTTGTTTTTGACGGGCTTGAAGAGGTCAATCGTCTGGCAAGAGTGTTAAAGGGCTTTTACAATGGATGTAATGTATTGTATAAGAACAAGCTGAATCGTAAATATTATTTGGTAATCAGCAAGAGCCAGCATACGCCAGAGGAATTTAATAAAGTATGTAACATTTTAGCAGAGTATGCGCATCAGGAAAAGTATTCTTCTGCGATACGGGCATATTTTGAGGAGCATTACGATATTATTTTGAAAAAAGATGCATTGCAGATACTAAGTGCAATTTAAAAAGGGGCTGCTGCAAAATAGTATTCAGGCATCATAAGGTTTGTTTTCTATGTACATACCATATGGTGCTTGAAACTATTTTTGTGCCGCTCTTTTTTGCGGATATACATAGGAGGATATTATGTCGGAGACAGTAAAACAGAGAAACAGGCGTCAAAAACGCCCAAAGTTAAATATGGCACCAATACTTGCAGCTCTAGCATTTATTGGAATCGTGGTTTTGCTGGCATTGGGCAGTGTGGTGATCAAGAAATATACACCATCCAAGGAGCGAGTAGATTTGGATAATTATTATCATCTCCAGGCAAAAGATGATATGGCATTGATTCTGGATCATAAACTTTTGGAAGAGACTGCAAAGTATTGGGATGGCTGTGTATATTTAAAGTATCAGTTAGTACAGCAATATCTCAATCAACGTTTTTTCTGGGATTCGAATGAAAATATCTTGCGCTATACAACTGAATCCGATGTAATTTCCGTTCATCTAGGGGAAGAATCCTATATGGTGGGAAAAAAGAATAAAAAGGCCGATCATACAATTGTAAAAGTGGATGGTGAATCAGTGTATGTGTCATTAGATTTTGTCCAGAATTATACCAATTTAGATTTTGTATTATATGAAGAACCCAATCGTGTGCTAATCACAGCAAATTGGGGCGAAATTACTAAGGCTGATATCAAGAAAAATACACAAATTCGTGTGAAAGGCGGAATTAAAAGTCCCATTGTAGCAGATGTGTTAAAAGGCAGCAGCGTAACCATTTTGGATAAAGGGGAAAACTGGAGCCGTGTATGCACAGAGGAAGGTCATGCAGGTTATCTGAAAAATAAAATGTTGGTGGAAGAGAGGTCTGAGCGTATTTCCAGAGAGTTTGAGGAACCAGAATTTACGCATCTTCTGAAGGATGAACCAATCAGCCTGGGATGGCATCAGGTGACAAGTCCAGAGGCCAATGATAAGATTGCAAATGTTCTTCAATCAACCAAAGGAATCAATGTCGTTTCGCCGACTTGGTTTTATCTGAATGATAATGATGGAAATCTTTTTTCATTGGCGGATAAAGATTATGTGGATTATTGTCATAAGAATGATGTGGAGGTTTGGGCGTTAGTCAGTAATTTGGAAAATCCAGATGTAGATACCACTTATGTCCTCACCCATACTTCCACCCGAGATTATCTTACCAATCAGATTATATCTGCGGCGATTGAGTATAATTTTGACGGGATTAATCTTGATTTTGAAGCATTGAGCGGGGAGGTTGGTGATGCTTATATCCAGTTTATTCGTGAACTGTCTATAAAATGTGAGAATAATGACCTTGTACTTTCGGTGGACAATTATGTACCATCTTCTTATACAGCGTTTTATAATCGGAAAGAGCAGGCAGTTTTTGCAGATTATGTCATTATTATGGGATATGATGAACATACCAGCATTTCCGAGGATATTGGTTCTGTAGCATCCATTGGTTTTGTAGAAAAGGGCGTCACTGATACATTGCTTGAGGTGCCGCCGGAGCAGACCATTCTTGCAATGCCTTTTTACACTAGAATTTGGGAATTGACGCCCAAAGCGGGTTCCGGCGAAGATGTAGAATCTGCTTCTGAGGGCTATATTCCTTATACCTTTACTTGCTTTGAGGAGGGAATGCAGACGGTGGAGAACCGTTATACAGAAAATGGTGCCCAAGCTGTATGGTCCGAAGAGGATGGGCAATATGTGGCAGAATACCAAAAGGATGGTAAGACATATAAGATGTGGATAGAAAATGAATCTTCTTTAGAGGAAAAGTTAAAGATAATGAAACAGCATCAGCTTGCAGGAGCTGCTTACTGGAAACTGGGATTTGAGCGGCCATCTGCCTGGAATACAATTATTAAGTATGTGAATTAAATCTTTATTGCTGTACAGTTATTCATTGAACAAAACAGGCGTTTAAACAGTGATCGGCGGGCAGCTTTGCAGTATCTGCAAGACTGCCCGCCTTACGCTCTGATTACAGTTCTTTGCGCAGCTTTCCATCTCTCATTCGGAATGCCACATCAGCCGCCCCGGCAACTTCCATATCGTGTGTAACAATGATCACACAGTACCCTTTCTCATGGGCAAGACTACACAAGATATCAATGATGTTCTGTGTGTTAGCCCCATCAAGGTTTCCAGTTGGTTCATCTCCTAAGATAATTTTTGCATTGGAGGCAAGGCTCCTGGCGATGGCCACACGCTGTCTTTCTCCGCCGGAGAGTTTTGAGGGAAACCGATTCATCTGTTCTTGTGTAATTCCCACACCTTCTAACAATGCTTTTGCCCTGGGACGGGCGTCCTTGGGTGTTACCCCACATAATTCCATAGGAAAGCAGACATTCTCCATGACTGTTAGCAGCGGAAAAAGATGAAATGCCTGAAAGATCATGGAAATACTCTCACGGCGGTAGCGGTCAAGATTTAATTCTGCCAGGTTATCGCCATCAAAAGTGATTTTACCATCTGTTGGCAGGTCAAGCCCTGCCAATAGAGAGAGCAGTGTGGATTTTCCTGAACCAGAGGGACCTACAATCGCGTACACATTCCCCTCCTCGAACGTATAGGAAATTTCGGAAACTGCAGCTCTAGGGGCGTTTTTGTATGTATATGATACATTTTCCAACGATAATATTGACATAATTTTCACTCCTTTTTTCTATTCCTTTACCTGTAACAATTCCAATATTTTATGTCTGGTTACTTGAATCGCTGCTGTAAGGGTTCCACAGATGCATCCCAGAAGATACAAGGACCAGCAAAAGGAAAGTGTCTTTGTGCTTCTTATCACCAGTCCTGGGCTAAATAAGGCTAGAATTCCCAAAACAAGGGCAATTCCGGCAAGGCATAAAATGATCTGTTCAAACACCAGTATGCAGCAGGCGCGTTTTTTTGTGACGCCAAGAATTCGCAGGAATGCGGCTTCTTGTGCCGATTGCATAATTACCAGCCCAGGTCCCAACAGTCCAACCAGCACAGCCGCAGCCACGGCAATAGGGAACAGTGATTCTAATAGATTACGGATGCGTTTGGTGGTTTTAAACAAATCTGAGTCAATGTGGAAAGATGCAAGCGGCGAATACCTCATGCCTTTGCCTTTCTGGTCTTCTAACAGGCTGTCCAGTTCCATAATCTTTTCGTTGTCTGCCAGGACAAATTCACAGTAATCAACGGGGAAAGGCTGACTATAGAGGGTTTCCGCCGCTTCATTTAATGCTGCAAAAATACCAGCGTTTACATCTTTATTTTTAGATTTGAGGATGCCTGCCACTTTATAGCTTTTTCCAGCCCGTTCAATGGCAAATTCAAGTTCATCTTCTTCATATACTTGCGGCATGAAAGAATACAGGTCCTCTGACATCAGAGTAATGTCGTCGCCTGCATGAACATTGAGCTTTTCTGCAAGTGTCTCTCCTACCAGGCATACCCCGCCTGTGCCCTCAAAAATAGAATCATCGTATCCTTCTGCGTAGGTTACGGTGTAATCATCAATCAAATAACGGTCAAAGTCATTGGTAAATGTCATAGGGCTTAATACACCGACGCCATTCACGCGAACACTGTAATTATTATAGTAATAAATATCTTTGATTAAATCAGATTTTGACAATTCTGTAATGTAATTTGAGGAAAATTTCATGGCTCTGCCTTTTACATCCAATTCCTGATAAGCCTCTGAGTAGGTAAGCCTTGCCAACACGAACATTCCAATACCGGCAGCAAGCACAACGGTAAGGAGCAGTGATCCCAAGGTTTTTCCAATGCCACGCCGCATATGGCGCAGGATATAAGCAAATACCTGTTTTGGTGCCCGGTATGTTCCATGTGGAAAACCTTCTGCACCTGATGTTACATCAGAAAGTTTTGCAAGATCAAGTTTACATGGGGCAAGGGCAGAGTCTGCAAAGTCGGGCACATGTTTTGAGTCTGCAAAGTGGTTTTGTAACTTTCCTGGTTTTTTTGAGGTGTCTGTGTGATCCTGCAGCAGCTCCAGAGGAGATATTTTCTTCATCTTCCATAGAAAAATCAGTGTTATAAAGAAAATGAAAAATAATTCAAGAACCAGACAGAGAATTACGATTCCAGGAGGAATTGCTGCGTTTAGGATATATACAAAACCTTCAGGAGCGCTGTCGCCTGACATGTTGGCAAGCGTTTTTTCCGCTGTTTGGGATGCATAAAATAGTCCTGTGATACCGCCGATTGGTATGGCAAATATTGATAGTATGCCTAAGGGTAATAGGATGGAAATGCCCGCCCGTTTGCTTGGAACTCCCAATGTCCGCATAATGGCATATGATTTTTTATTTCTGTCAATGTAGAGGTACACGGCAAGCATCAGCGCCAACCCTGCGCCCAGTATATACAGTAGGGTAGTTAGAAGCGAGGCCAGAGAACCTGAGTCAAGGTTATCCTTGATACCAGACCATCCTCCGTCTGAGAAACGTAAGGCCAGGCTCATCTCAGCCGCCAGAGGTTCGGCAGCTTCCTGGAACGCTTCTATGTTATGAGGATCTTCAATAAAGACGCTGAAGTCGCCCATACTGATTTGATGGTCCCTTGGAATTTCCACCGGCAAATGAGAAGATGGCACAAAGATCGTGGCTGGACCATAACTCCAGTGCATGTCATTGAAGCGGTCATACCACTCAGTGGTAAATTGGTATGCGCCAATAATTTCAAGTTCTGCAGAGGAAACGAAATTTGATAATTCTTCTGCTATATGGTACCGTGTGCCGCTTTCACCTTGTCCATATAACAATATGTCGCCAAGTTCAATATGAATCTTGTCGCCGACAGATAAACCGTGCGTTTCCAAAAAAAGCTCGCTGACAACGCAGGCATCCTGATCCTCTCTTGTCAGGGGACGTCCCTTGGAAATGGCAAGTTTGTGTTCATTTACATAGGGGATGGCGCGCATATCTGAGGTATATACAATGTCGTATGCGGAAGTACTCAGATTGGTTGTCTCAATAATTTCTTTATACTGAGCAAATTCTTTCGTTTCCAGAAAATTCGTCTCCAATCCATCTATCACACGGATAAACTCCATTCCACCTCTCATAAAGCTGCCCAGTTCATAAGCCGATCCTGAGCGTTCACTATAGGTACCCACGACCAGGAGACGGCTTCCTTTCTTAAGTTCGTCAAAAAATGGCCGTGGATATTGATGTCTGCAGTAATCTCCATGCATCGCCTGTATTTTCAGTGGGCGGTCAGGATCAAACTGAAGTTCACCGCAATGTACGGTAATATCGTCAAATACTAAATATAAAGTGCCAGAGTCATACTCCTCTAATCCATCATAGGTTCCCTCCAGCACAAATTCTCCTTCTGCAAAAGAAGCATCTGGGTCAATGATACGCTTATAATCTTCTACCAGCCCGTCGGTTGTATATCTTGTATCGGTAAAAGTGATGCCAGGCAGTGATGAAAATTCTTCAAGCTGTGCTTCCGTTGGCCAGGGTTTTGGCTCTGGTTGATAATATTCCATTGGCGGAGTGCTGTTATCTAAGCCGGCAACACCGTGGTAAAAACTCTCAGCCTTAGCTGCCTCTCGCGTAGTTACAGCATAATCTGTAACTTTAGAAAATAAGGCAAAGGTGGCTGCGGCGATCAGTAAGAAGGTCAGCAGTGTCTTTACCGGAGCACGCAACAATGTTTTTAGAAAAATTGATTTTCTCATAATATCCTCCCTTCTGTATGTTTCCAGTACTAACAGGTGGTTTTATTTATCTCTATTCCCTTACCTGTAATAATTCTAATATTCTATGTCTAGTTACTTGAACCGCAGCCAGTAAGGTTCCCAAGACGCTTCCCAGAAAATACAAGGACCAGCAAAAAGCAAGTGTCTTTGTGCTTCTTACAACTAGCCCAGGACTACACAAGGCGAGAATCGCAGCCACAAGTATTATTCCAGAGATACACAAGAGGATCTGTTCAAATATCAGTATACAGCGGGCACGTTTTTTAGTGACGCCAAGAATTCGCAAAAATCCCGCTTCTTGTGCTGACTGCATGATCACCAGTCCTGGTCCCAACAATCCCACCAGTACAGCCGCAGTCATGGCAATGGGGAACAGCGAATCCAGCAGATTACGGACACGTGTTGTGGTTTTAAACAAATCTGAGTCGATGTGGAAAGAGGCTGTCAATGAATACCTCATGCCTTTTTCTTTCAGTTCTTCTAACAATTTTTCCAATTCCATAATCTTTTCATTATCGGCCACCGTAAATTCACAATAGTCAACAGGGAAGGGCTGGCTATAGAGATTTTCTGCTGCTTCATTTATAACAGAATAGATACCTGTATTTTCATCTGCGTCCTCAGAATGCAGAATACCTACCACTTTATAACTTTTTCCGGCTCGTTCAATGGCAAATTCAAGTTCATCTTCTTCATACACTTGCGGCATAAAAGAATATAAGTCTTCTGACATCAAAGTGATGTCATCGCCTGGTTGAACGCCGAGAGTTTCTGCAAGCGTCTGTCCTATGAGACATACCGCGCCTGTGCCCTCAAAAACAGAACGGTCATAACCTTTCGCATAGGTGACGGTGTAATCATCCGTCAGATATTGGTCAAAGTTATTGGTAAATGTCATAGGGCTTAAGATTCCTACTCCGTTCACACGAACACGGTAATTATTATAGTAATAGATATCTTTGATGAAATCAGATTTTGATAGTTCTGTAATGTAATTTGACGAATACTTCATGGCTCGGCCCTTCACATCAAGTTCCTGATAAGCTTCCTGATAGGAAAGTCTTGCCAATACGAACATTCCAATACCTGCGGCCAAGACTACGGTCAGCAGCAAAGAGCCCACTGTTTTTCCTATACCTCTTTGCATATGGCGTAAAATGTAAGCGCATACCTGCCGCGGCGCTCTGTATGTCCCGTTTGTGAACTTGTTTGTCTCTAAATCTGTAGAAATTAATTCATCAGAAAGTTTAGTAATGTCAAGCCTATAAGGAACAAGACCCGCGTCAGTGATATCTGGTTTATGTTTGACACCAGTAAAGCGATTTTGTAACATCGGTGCTTTTTTTGAGGTGTCTGTGTGATCCTGCAGCAATTCTAAAGGAGATATTTTCTTCATTCTCCATAAGAAAAGAAGTGTCACAAAGAAAATAAATAATAATTCAAGAACCAGACAAAGGACAACTATACCAGTAGGAATCGCTGCATTTAAGATATAGACATAACCTTCAGGAGCGCTGTCGCCTGATATGTTGGCAAGCGTTTTTGACGCCGTATGGGATGCGTAAAATAGTCCCGTTATGCTGCCGACAGGTATTGCAAATATGGAGAGTACGACGAAAGGCAGTGTTACGGAAATTCCAGCCTTTTTGCCTGGAACGCCCAATGTCCGCATAATGGCAAATGATTTTTTATTTCTCTCAATGTAGAGGTACACTGCCAAAAGCAGCGCCAACACTGCACCAAGAATATATAGCACAGTAGTCAGAAGTGAAGCCAGTGAGCCGGTATCAAGATTATCCTTTATACCAGACCAACCTCCATCGGAGTATCGTAAGGCTATACCCATTTCTGCCGCCATAAGTTCTGCCGCCGCTCGAAATTCTTCTATATTATGAGGATCTTCAATAAAGACGCTAAAGTCACCCATACGGATTTCATGGTCCTTTGGAACTTCCACGGGCAGAAGGGAAGCTGGTACAAAGATGGTAGCTGGCCCATAGCTCCAGTCACTATCGTTCAAGCGATCAATCCATTCATCGTTAAAGTGGTAGGCGCCAATGATTTCAAGATCTACAGAGGTGACAAAATTTGTTAGATTTTCCGCTGTTCGGTAGCGCGTGCCACATTTTCCCTGTCCTTGTAGTAATTTGTCGCCAAGTTCTATGTGGAGCTTATCACCTACAGATAGATCATAAGTGTCCAAAAAAAGCTCACTGACCACACAGACGTCTGTATCTTCTGTCGTCAAGGGCCGCCCCTTGGAGATCGCTAATTTATGCGTATTCACATAAGGGATTGCGCGCATGTCCGAGGTGTATACAATGTCGTATGCCATATTGCTTTGATTTCTTGCCTCAATGATTCCTCTATAGCGGGAAAATTCTTCTGTTTGCAGATAATCTTTCCCCAGTCCATCTATCACACGCAAATAATCTATCTCTTTTTCCATGTAGCTGCCCAATTCAAAAGCAGTTCCTGAGCGTTCAAGATAGGATCCCAGAACCAGGAATCTGCTTCCTTTTTTTAGTTCATCAAAGAAGGTTCGGGAATAGGAGTTTCCAACGAAATCACCACCCTGTGCCTTTATTTTTAGCGGCCTATCAGGGTTAAACTGAAGTTCTCCAGCAAGTACGGTGATATCATGAAATATTAAATATAAACTGCCTGAGTCATAGTCCTCTAACCCATCATAAGTGCCTTCCAGGACAAATTCCCCTTGCACATATGAACTTTGATCTATCACACGTTTATAATCCTCTACCAGACCATCTGTTGTATATCTTGTATCTGCTAGAGTAACGCCGGGCAGTGATGAAAATTCTGCAATCTGTGCATCTGTGGGCCACGGTTTTGGCGTACCCATAAACGGGGTACTGTTATCCAATCCGGCAGCGCCGTGGTAAAAACTCTCAGCCTTAGCTGCCTCTCGCGTAGTTACAGCATAATCTGTAACTTTAGAAAATAAGGCAAAGGTGGCTGCGGCGATCAACAGACAAGTCAATAATGTCTTTACTGGAGTGCGCAGCATTGTTTTTAAAGCTATTAATTTTCGCATGTTTTCCTCCTTTCCAAAATAATAGCCTCTCGGATTCTCCAGCCCTTATTGTCTGCGGCTCTCAAATCCAGTTTTATAAAAATTCCCCCACTTTTTGCCAAAAACACTTGACAAATCATTCTAAAAATGCGGCGCTTCGCGCCTCTTAATTAAAAAAGCACTTTTCATTTCGGCGCAGCCGGTAAGC
>CAJTIR010000004.1 GCA_910576385.1 Lachnospiraceae bacterium | reverse complement strand
CCTAGCAAGAAATCAAGGTTATAAAATCAAGGCAGCAACTGCATAACCTTAACAATCTCAATATTCAATTTTTAAAGCAGCCACCGAAAGATGGCTTGTTTGTTGTGTGCTTAAGGTAATGGATACCCTCTACTTCTCATTTTCAATCTTTTTCCTCCTAAAAATAATAAAGGCGCCGAATTCCGACGCCTTGTTGTTATATCATACTGACCTGAAAATTTAATTGTCTCCGTCATCTGCCATTTTGCGCAAAGCAGCCAGCAACTTATCGTTATTGCTTTTGAACTGTGGAAAGAAAGACTTATCCAGATCGTAATCCGAATACTTGTAGAAAAGGAACATCATCACGGCCCTTGTCCGATTTTGCTCAGGAATCCTCTTCAGTAATCTTTCGATTTCCTGTACCGAACCGATATCCGTGTTCAAAAATTCAAAATCCTGCTTGCTGCAGCGCTTCTGAATCCATTTTTTCACGGACATCTGCGGACCAGAATAGTGATGCGGCTGTTCCATACTGAGATACTGTTCATATCCGCCAAGTTCATACGGTCCCACAGCAATGGGATATGTACGGCACGCCCTTGGATGAACCGAATGAATCGTACACCGATTATCTTTCAGAAAAATGCACGCATCATCCGCTCCAGCTGTTTTCAGCATAAATACCGTGTATCCATTTTCACTAAGCAAGACAGGCTCCGCATAGGTAGCAAGCACATCTTCCACGCAGCTCACATTTTCACCTTTGTCTCTCAGATGTTTGGCAAGCCGAAAAGCATCCAGACTCTCCAGCGGCACGCTTTCCCTGACATGCCGGCAGCAAGCGCCGCACATCCTGCATTTAAATGGAAATCTGTCTGACAGATTGACAGGAACCATTTTTGTCATGAATTCTTTCATACGTCCTCCTCGCTTACCAGATATCCCGGCACGGAACAAACTCCACAACGGTATCTTCGGCAATCGGCGTATCCGGCTTTCCATCAAACTCATTGTTGTATTTCGTACAGATATTCGGTTTCCAGCCTTTGCATGGATCCACATCCACATACAGACAGCCTTCCGATTCATAAACCGGTCTGTCCCAACTGTCGCGCCCTTTATAGTTCAATATCAGTTTCTTCATGATTGTATCCTTTCTGCGCCCTACAGGCGCCCAAAATCAGCTTTTTCCTTTTCAAATGCAATCTCCTCAAACACGAACCGGTCACAGAAGAAAAACCTGCTTTCCTTTTCGGAACGGATGATTTCGACTACATCCGACATGGTCATGGAGCGTCCACGGAAGCCCTCCGGATGCGATACGTTAAAACGTACATATACCGCTTCCAGTTCGGCAAGTTCTTGATCCATTTTGTTTTTGGCATTCCGGGGCACGGCGATGTCCAAATCCCCGCTGAATACGGCTTCGTAAATCTCAGCCGGGACATGTCCGCCACTTGCCGCCCGGATGCTTCTCAAATCGCTGAATATCAAGTATCTGTTTTCCGGTTCCGGGATGATTTGATACAACGTGATTTTCACGATGGTATCCCCCTTTCTGCACAGAGCTCATCTGTCTTCAAGAGCTGCAGACAGTATGGGAGCGTACAATCTCCTTCCCCTGGGAAGATATTGTTCGCATCTGGTATGATGACCCGCAAAACCTTGCGCCCGGTTTCCTCATACTCATCCAAGCGCACATCGCAGTCTTCATAAATTCCGGAAACCATATCTCCAGACTGGAAGCGTTCTCCAGACTGAACTCTTAGCCCCAAAGTATTGAGGATTCGTCCAATCTCCTCCGTCGGCAAAAAAAGTACCATTTGGAAATCCAAGTGCCCATAGCGTTCCAGCCCGTGGGTGTGGGCATTGCACATATAGGGCAAAAAATCTGTTTCTACCTCACCACATTCATCACAAGCGCCATTGGCCACCAGATGGATGAGCCAGTCAATTTTCTGATCCATGTTGCTCCTCCTCTCTGCGGTAAAACGCCAACATACCCTGCATAGCGGAGCGTAAATCCCGGTCGAAGCTATCCCACTCAGTTATGAGATTCTCCATAGATTCTCTGTCACACATTTTGGCATCGTCCAGACAAAGCAGCTCATAGTCCACCTTATCTGCATCGTCATAAGGAAGAGCCAGAACGCCTTCCTTTACGAGAACGAAAAACGTGCCAAGATGCAGCCCATCAGAGATTGGATAGTTCCAGCAGAGTTCGTTGTGATACCGCTCCCTGTAATCCGCGCAGAAATCCATCAGCGTGGAATGCGTTGGACCGTTTTCGTGGAGATAAGCAATCAATTTACTTTTGCTCCTAAGGTTATCCAAACAAATATCATGCGGACTGATCTCAACAATCCGTCTATAGACTGTCGGCCGTTTTTCCCGGACATTGACCAGCCAAAGAGCCGATTTCGTGGTACTCTCATGACACCAGGACAGCCTTAAAGCTTTTTCCAACAGTGCACGAGACAAGCTCTCACCGATTGAAGCGGATTCTCCGGAGTCTTGAGGAATTGCTTCCTTTTCCATCTCCTCATTCCCATTGACAAACCGGATAAGCTTATCTATCTCGGCAATGGTAAACCTATCAGTGGTGGCCTGAAATCCCCAGTAATGATCATCTTCATAACCCGCTATGCCATGAATCGTTCTGTCTAAAATTTTGCCTGCACATTCTCCAATCAATCTGGAGGCTTCTTTCCAATCCAGTTTGAGTGTACGGCAATATGTGTAATTACTCATTTGATTCCCTTTCTGCCATATATGGCTTGTAATAAACTGTGTCGTCTTTGTCAGATTGGTAAGCTCCTATGCAAACCTCGTGGCAGGGGCCGCGTTCAGGATTGTATTCTGCAAAACAGATTGGCTCAGCAATTTCCGGCTTTTCTGTATCCCAGTACACATTGATTGCAGGGAAATTCTCATCGTCGATTGCCACTGCCCTAAGACTGGTTCCGTCCGGCAGAGGCAGTACAATAGTCGGATATTCCGTCTGGGGGATTTTATTATCCCGAGTTTCCACCACACATCGGAAGTAATCCTGTTTTGACTCACTCATGATAGGACACCTCCGTTTTGTACACACTCAATTTCAAATACACATCCTGAAAAAAATTTTTGATTTCTGTCCAAGTAGTCTTGTGCCGCCTTTTCGGTCTTGAACTTCCGAACTATCTGTGAC
Organism: Lachnospiraceae bacterium; assembly: GCA_910576385.1. Lineage (GTDB taxonomy): Bacteria > Bacillota > Clostridia > Lachnospirales > Lachnospiraceae > Petralouisia. The sequence continues at coordinate 167,875 of CAJTIR010000004.1, read as the reverse complement.
TGCGGCTCCGGAATCCTCGCAAGCCAAATTTTCCGGCTGCTCCGCTTCACAAAATATCCCTGTTCTACCCGAAGCACATAAAATTCCGACAGTGTACCGAAATCAAATGGGGTCCGCTTGCGCCTCATGGGCGGATGGATAACATGGCGGTTATTCCTGAAGGATACTGTAATGCTGTGGCCAGAAAGCTCATCAATCTTATCCAGCAGTTCCTCTGTTGTAGCGACATAGTGCCTCTGCCAATACTCATGGTCATAATCAACCACTATCACGGCATTCCCATGTTTTCTGTAGTCCTCCACGGTATGTGCCGATTTTATCCCTGCCAGAATCCAGCGTCCGAACTCGCCTTCTTCAAAAGTGCGGTTCCGGCTTTTGCGTGTCCCGCCCCGGTTATTCATGTTGGCTTCCTCATAGATGGACGCTATCTCCTGCATTTCCTCTGCAGTAAACAGCATCCTCCCAGTATGGGGATAGTTCAGAACCGACCAGCGCTTTTCTGGGATCTCACGTCCCGCCTGTCAATATCAAAACAGTTTGACGATCCATGATTTACGATAGGAATATACTTTTCTCCGACACGTATGAATGCCTTATCATAAAAGATTTCACTGCTCATACTGCCACCTCCTGCCGGATAAGATGCAGGCGGTAATTGGTATTACACGTTTCAAAACAGATCTCATCCGGAGAAATCTTCTCCATCTGAAGAACCTTACTTGTCCTGCGCATCCCTCCGTTTTCAGCGATAAAAGCGGCAGTTCCAACAGTTAATGGGCAGATAAGCCTGCCAGTGATTTCAAGATTCCTTTTTTGTGGGTTCATATCCATTACCTCCTTTATGAAAGTGAAAAGCGGAGCAGAAAATCTGCCCCGCCACTGTTATTCTGACGAATTTACGCCAGCATCGCCTCAAATTGTTCCTCTGTCAGTGTCCTGATACCGAGCTGCTGCGCCTTCGCAAGCTTGCTGCCGGCCTTCTCTCCAACAATCAAATAGTCTGTTTTCTTTGTAATCGAGCTTGCCGGTTTGGCGCCAAGCTGCATCAGCTTCATCTGAATACCGTCACGGGTGTAATTCTCCAGTTTCCCGGTTGCCACTACGATTTTTCCAAAGAACGGGTTTGTTGTATTTGTATTCATATCAAAATTCTCCTTTTCAAATTCAATTTTTTCAAGCAGCGGACGCCAGAGTTTTTCTTCCTCTGTATCCGCATACCATGTATAAATGTTGTTGTGCATCGTCTCGCCGAAATCCGGAAGCTGTGTAAAGTCGAAGCCGTCCTCAATGGCCTGTTCAAACGCTTCCCACGATCCATGAAAATAGCTGTCCAAATCACGTCCGGCATGTCTTCCCACCATAGGAATTCCCAAGCCTGCAATAAACTTTGCTAACGTACAATGGCGGCTTTTTTCAATGGATGTCTGCAGCCGCTCAAAGGATTTCTCCCCAAAGCCCTCCGTCTGGACAATCTCATCACGATATTGCTCCAACGCATATAAATCTGCAAACGTCCGAATCCAGCCATGACTTACAAACTGCTCCAGAGTTTTTTCCGACAGGCCCTCAATATTCATTCTCGTTTTCTCACAAAAGTGGACAAACTTTCGCACCAGTTTGGCAGAACAATGCGGATTCTCACAGAATAGCTGGCGAATACCGCCGTTGCTTTTCCGAAAACTCAGCATCTGACCACAACAGGGGCAGCTGAGCGGAACACAGCAGGTTCCGGTCTTATCGAGATTCTCTGCAATCTGCGGAATAATCATGTTTGCCTTATACACGCGAATCTTATCGCCACGCCCCAAGGCAAGGTCCAGATAATTCTCATAGTTATGCAGATATGCCCGGCTGACTTGAGCGCCGTCAATAGACACCGGCTCGAAGATACCTGTCAGACTGACCATCCCAGTACGAGTGACCGCCACATCCAGACCAATGAATGTGGTTTCATACAGCTCGTCTTCCCACTTCAATGCAATCAAACGGTTTTCGTGATGCCCTGTGGCTCCCAGACCTTTTCCGTAGGCAACATCATCATATTCCATGATAATTCCGTCTACTGGGTAAGGGAACTTCTTAGGATCCATAGCGGCAATTGCATCACGAATCATTGTTTCATTATGAAGTGCATCCAGATAAATGTATGGTACAACCGAAAAACCGTTATGCTCTAAAAACTGCTGCTGAGCAAGTTTACTTTCCGGCTCAAGATAATCGCTCACAAGCTCAAACGCCCAAAACTCAAGTAATCTCTTTTTTGCCTCGCCGGCGTCAAGCTTGCGCGTGCTGCCAGATGCAAGATTTCGGGGATGAGTATAGGGATCCTCCAGACCGGAATTGATTTTCTCAAAGTTTGTCCATGAGATGACGCCTTCACCTCGAACCTCAAATGAATCCTTAGTGGGTATGGTAAGAGGCACGTTAAGAAAATTGCGCACAGTATGCGTTACATCCTCTCCAATAATGCCTTCACGCCCACGGGTAATGGCCTGAATCAGCTCGCCATTCTCATAGCGGAGTACCAGTGTCAGACCATCCATTTTCCAGCTTATCAGCACCGGCTGTTTTGCCGCAAACTTCACCAGATCTTCAACAGATTTGGTCTTATCCGCTGAAAGCATAGGTTTACTATGGCGCACCTCAGCCAGACTCTCCAATATTTCGCCGGACACCTTTTGGGTCGGGGAACCGGAAAGGATCAACCCGGTTCGGCTCTCAATGTCTTTCAATTCATCCATCAGGATATCGTAATCCCTGTCCGACATAATGGGATTATCATCCCGGTAATAGGCAATGTCTGCCTTTGTGAGCTGCTCAATCAATTCCAGCATACGCTCATGGTTTGTTTTATATTTTGCACTCATGTGCATTCTCCTTTCAGTCAATTCTGTGCATCAGTTCCCGAACTGCCTCATACCGGAATTGAAGCGCTTTTTCCTCCTCTTCCGTTCTTTCTGTCGAATCGAAATCAAGAACCTCCGCATATAGCTCATTTGATGATTTTGTGCTGTAGACTTCCTCTACGCTGCCGCCCTTCACAATGATAAACAGTCTATCCATTTTCGCTCACCTCCTTAGGCGAGCAGATCCGGAATGCAGACCATCGACCGCAATTGGGGCATGGAATTCCTAAAGTATTTCCAGCAGATTTGTCCAACTGTTCCTGTGTGATTTGCCCGGGTATCCCGCAGCATTCTGTTTTTACCCAAACCAGTCTGGCGGAATGGAGAACTTCAGGACGATACTTACGGTTGAACGGGATGTAGTCCACCCAGAGCGGATCATCAAAAATTCTGGCCATGTGAAGTTCCAGTGCAGTCATCTCCATCTCTTTTCGGGAACTATGACAATAATCATGCTCTTGTTCCCATTCCAACAGATTTTTCTGCATCTGCTGCTCTCCACTTTTCAGAATCAAATCCGAAGCCAGCTGTATCCAGTCTTTTTCCTCCAGATCTCCCACATCCGTTTTAATGCCTTTTCGGTATCCGTAAATTTTCTTTCTGCCCTCTTGTCTGACCAGAAAAGCACGTCCGGTTCCGTAATGAACCCGAAGATCAGAAAAGGTCAAAGCGTCCAATGATTTTTCTGTATTATCCAATCTTCGCCACCCCTTCCTCTGCGCTATAGGCAGTGCATTTCCTTTTTCCGAAAGGAACTGACGCCAATGGAGTGTACCAACGGGACCATTCTTTCATTGCTAAAGTGTCGCCATGAATGACCACAGCCGGAATTCCGTACAGACTGAGTTGGATATACGCCATCCACACGCAGCGGATATCAATATCCTGGGCAACAAAAAAACTCTTGTGCCGAAAATCGAAATTTTTCCGCTTCATTGCCCATACTGCACCAATCACTATCGTACCCGAGCCACAAGCTGGTTCGTTGATCATGATAGGTTCTTCCGCTTCTGAATGCTCATTCACTGGATCTACAATCTGAGCCATCAACCGGCAGATATAATCCGGAGTAAAATATTGTCCGTTCCACTCGTTATTTAAGCGAAGCTCATGATAAATACTGCCAAGAATATCGCAGGGATCCTCCTCATGCTCATAAATAGCAAGGGCAAGCAGAGCAAGCATACGCGCGTAGCAGTTAAGGATTTTAGGTTCCATCGTGGATGCCATCTCCTCATACCGCTTCTCACGCTCTTCTGCGTTTGACGGATCCATCTGCGCAGAGATACAGTTTGCTGCAATCTCCAAAAAGGTAGTAAAGACATGATTCAACCCCTGTGACTGCGCCAGATTCTTGATTTCATCAACCAACTCATCTTGATATGTTTTCTTTTTAACCACATTTAACACTCCCTTCCGTATTGCCGCCTTCACCGACCCATTCAAAATGGAACGGAATCCCGGCCTGATATGGGTAAAGTGTAAAATCATGGTCACTCCATATGCGCATGGCATGGCCACCTTTGGACTTTGAAATCACGACTCTTTTATTCTTGTCGAACAGCATATCCATCTGTGCCGGACTATACCGGCTTACATACTCAAGCAATTCAAAAACATATGACTTCTCCGTTTCCTTTACGGACATCGCAATCCGGTATTGGTCAAGTATTCCGTTATCGTGTTCGGCGATATATTTTCCACGTTTCAACATGATATCACCTCATCACTTTCGTTCTGGCAAACAATGTTCCCATGTAAAATGGGAGCTTCAAGCTTCAACAATCTGCCATCGTCTTCAAACTCCATTGAAGTGATACAGATATTGAGGGGATCACAGCTTTCAGAATACAAACCGATATCGGTTATTTTCATATCCTGCAGCTGCTCCAGTCTGCCATTGGCATAGACTTCTCCAAAACACACCCCTTTGTATCGGGCACTGAAACCATTGCCAGTACGCTCAATTTCGCTTTCATCCCAATTAAGGGATGCAGTTTCTCCGTTTGCCAATTCCACCTCAATATAGTCAATGATCAAATCCTTGACGGTGGTTCTGGCATCCAAATAAAGAATCATAGGCATTTCCTTTCTGCATTCCTGCGTGGTTTTATCTATATACACGGGTATGCCGAAAGGCTCCCCGGAACAAAAATTAGGGGAGCCATAAAAGCTCCGATCTATATAAAAAAAGCACCCAAAGAACCGAAATTCTCTGAGTGCCTTTATTGCCCGAGGGCCTGATATGAAATTGTAACAGATGGGCGGAGGATTTGTGCCTCCAGACTCCCCGTTCTGTGCTTCTTAGTAAAGAAGCAGAAGAAACAAAAAAAGTGCCTGAAAGTATATACTCTCAGACACTGTGTAACCGGAAAACTCTAATCGCTCGAAAGCAATTACTGATACTGATGTAAAAAGTATAGCATATTTATTTCAGATTTTCAAGAGCAGAATAATGTCAAAAAACATCCAGCTTGTTAAGATACCCAGTTCCCCAATCACACATAGAATCTAAAACCGGTATAATACTCGCGCCAAAATTGGTTAAAGAATAGATGGTCTTAGGCGGCTTTTCAGGAATAACAGCTCTTGAAATCATACCGGATTTTTCTAGGGCGCGGAGCTGTTGAGAGAGCATTTTTGACGTAGCATTTGGAATAAGACGTTGTAATTCCATATAATGGAGCGGCTGTTTAATCAAATGCCAAAGAATGATGGGCTTGTATTTACCGCCGATCAAAGACAGTGTGGCTTCCACCGGACAGGTAAAGGTTACTTTTTCTTGTTGCACAATGTTTTCCTCCTTATAATTGGGGTGCTATCTTTTCAGAAAGTATCTTCCCGAAAAGTGCATTCTTGTAAATCACCTGACGAGTGATAAAATATAATTAGTAGTTGATTTGACATCATTAAAAACAAAAAGAAAGGATACAACAACTATGGAATTTATTGATATTGCAAAACAGCGTTTCTCTGTACGCAGCTATACTGATCAGAAGGTAGAACCGGAAAAGCTGGAAAAAATCCTTGAAGCTGCTCATGTGGCACCTACGGCAGCAAACCTTCAGCCGGCTCGCCTGATTGCCGTTCAAAGCGAGGACGGTCTTGCTAAGATTGAAAAGGCTGCCAGTATCTACAATGCACCCTTAGCTATCATCGTATGTGCCGATCATAGCAAAGCCTGGGTGCGCCCCTTTGATAAGAAACAGACCTGTGACATTGACGCGTCTATTTTGACAGACCATATGATGCTTCAGGCAACGGAGCTGGGTCTGGGCAGCGTGTGGGTTTGTTACTTCAAGCCAGATGTGTTGAGTAAGGAGTTCAACCTCCCATCTAACTTGGAACCGGTCAATATTCTGGTGATTGGTTACTCCGCCGAAGGAAACGGAAATACCGAACGCTTCGAGCAGACCCGTATCCCTATGAGTGATTTGGTATCATACGATACATATTGATTTAGTCTAATCCAGGCGCAGCCCCAATAGCGGGCTGCGCCCTTGTTTATTGCTCCAAAATATGGGCATAAGTCTCCGCCATGATCCACTTAATATGTTCATCTTCCAAAACATAGAATACGTTTTTCCCGACCTTATGACAACGGATCAGTCTTGCGATTTTCAAAGCCCGGAGCTGGTGAGATACCGCTGATTCTGTAATGCCTATCTCTTTGGCTAAATCTCCAACGCAAATTTCTCCGCCCATCAGCTTCCAGAGAATTTTCATGCGTGTATAGTCGCCCATCGCTTTATGGAGGTCGGATAGCTTTTCCAAATACGCTGTATCTGGTTTGTTAGGTATTGTTATTTTTTTTCTTTCCATAGTGTTCTCCTATCACTTAATTTAATTGACAGATTTATAGATTACAGTTATCCTATTTTCAGGAAGGGGGTGCTCATATGCCGCATTATAATTTACCTCACAAGCATGGACAAACCATAGAAAAGGTTTTAGATAAAATGCCATCTGTTCAGGATTTCCAAAAGATTGCTTTTTTGCTTCAGCAGTTGGGCGATCCTACCCGGCTGAGGATATTGTGGCTGTTATGCCACAGTGAAGAATGTGTCTGCAACCTTGCGGCCGCCATTCAAATGAGCGATCCAGCGATTTCCCACCATCTGCGGAGCTTAAAGAATAGCGGGCTTATTACCAGCCGCAGGGAAGGAAAAGAAGTCTATTATACATTAGCTGATACAGCAGAGGCAAAACTATTGCACCGGACTGTGGACGCTTTATTTGAGATGTCTTGTCCCAGCGATTTATAAGAGAAATGCGCCATTCTTCCTTTTACAGAAAGAACGGCGCATTATTTATTGGAGCGATCTCTTATCAATGCGCCGAGACGTCGAACTGCTTGACCCGCATGGCCCGGATTGCATTTAAGATTGCGATAATTGAAACACCTACATCGGCAAACACTGCCGCCCACATATTTGCATAACCCAGCGCGCCTAAAATAAGTACCAGGAATTTGACGCCGAGGGCAAATACAATATTCTGATTTGCAATACAGATTGTCTTTCTTGCAATCCGAATCACGGCTGCAATTTTAGACGGTTCATCCGTCATCAGAACAATGTCTGCGGCTTCTATGGCGGCGTCAGAACCCAGTCCTCCCATGGCGATACCCACATCGGCCCGTGCTAAAACTGGCGCATCATTGATGCCGTCCCCTACAAAGACGAGCGTTCCCTTTTCGCTCTTTTGCTGGAGCAATTCTTCCACACGATCAACTTTATCCGCAGGAAGTAACTCTGTGTATGCCTGATCCAGCCCAAGACGGTCAGCTACCTTTCTGCCAACCGCATCGGCATCTCCGGTCAGCATAACGCTTTTACGGACCCCAACCGATTTCAATGCCTTTATAGCCGCAGATGAATCTTCTTTTATCTCATCTTCAATTACAATACAGCCAGCGTATTTTCCATCGCAAGCCAGGTAAACGACGGTTCCAACAGTGGCGGCAGGTGTAAAGCTGATATGTTCCTTTTCCATCAGCTTTGCGTTTCCGGCAAAAACGATCTTTCCATCAATGATGGACTGGACGCCGTGACCGGCAATCTCCTTAACATCTGTAATACGGCTACTGTCGATTTTCTTCCCATAGACTTTTTTTATGGATAGGGAAATCGGGTGGTTGGAATAGTCCTCTGCATAGGCAGCCAGTTCCAGAAACTGAGGTTCTTTCATGCCAACAGGGAGAATCTTACTGACCGCAAAGGAACCTTTTGTCAATGTACCTGTCTTATCAAAAACAACTGTTTCTGCATGGGCCAGCGCTTCCAGATAGTTGCTACCCTTGACCAGTACGCCAATTTTAGAGGAACCGCCAATCCCGCCGAAGAAGCTAAGGGGAATCGAAATTACAAGCGCACATGGACAGGAAATAACAAGGAATGTTAAAGCTCTGTAAATCCATATACTAAAAGCCTGACCGGTAATCAGCGGAGGCAGAATTGCAAGCGCAATCGCCGCAAATACAACTGCCGGTGTATAGTAACGTGCAAACCGGCTGATAAAGTTTTCTGTTTTTCCTTTCTTATCACTGGCGTTTTCAACTAAATCCAATATTTTGGCTACGGTAGATTCCCCAAACTCCTTTGTGGTTTGGATTGTCAGAATGCCTGTCTGATTGATACAGCCGCTGATGACCTCCATACCTGGTTCCACATCACGGGGCATGGATTCTCCGGTAAGTGCAGAGGTATCCAGTGCGGAAGTACCCTTGATAATTTTTCCGTCCAGCGGAACCCGCTCTCCAGGTTTTACTACAATGGTATCGCCGATCATAACCTCGTCTGGATCGACTTGTACTAATTTCCCGTCACGCTCTACATTTGCATAGTCGGGGCGAATATCCATGAGACTTGCGATGGATTTTCGGGATTTGGAAACAGCGTAGGATTGGAACCACTCGCCAACCTGGTAGAACAGCATAACGGCAACGCCTTCTGAGTGTTCACCTAAGATTAAAGCGCCGATGGTTGCAATCGTCATCAGGAAATTTTCATCGAATACCTGACCGCTAAAAATATTTGTAATTGCCTTCCAAACAATATCCCAACCGACGATTACATAGCAGACCAGGAATACCCCCATTTCTGCCCATCCCTCCAGAGGGAGCAGACTTCCCGCCGCGAACAATACGGCGGTTGCGATAATACGAAAAAGCAGATTTTTTTGCCTTCGTGTCATAATTATAATCCTCCTTTTAAGAAACACCGGCTACCGTATACGGCAGCCGGTGTCCAGCTTTTTATCACGCCTTGACAGTCACATCCGGCTCAATCTTTTTAATCAGAGCTTTTGCCTCGGACAGAATCGAATCAAACCGATCATCCGGCGCTTCCAGTATCATTTTCTGGCCCAGAAAGTTGACAGTTACGCTGGTTACACCGTCAATTTTTTGTACGGCATTCTGGATTTTGTCAGCACAGTGGCCGCAATCCAGGTCGATGAGTTTAATGGTCTTTTTCATGGGAAAAGACCTCCTTTCATATAGTTTATAGTTGGTTTGACATAGCCGAACAATTAAATGTGCGTTTAATTGTTCATGGGTTTCAGTATATCTGTGACCTCGTATTTCGTCAATGGATTTTGGGGCGATATTCCTCTTTGGAGCATAAAACCTGCTAATTGGATTTCAACTATAATTTATTGCTTTTTGGGTGTAGAATCCTTCTTTTTGGAGCGGACAACGAACAATATTCCGGGATATAATTGTGAGCGGTTAAGAAAAACCGCATGTGCACCTTTATGATTGGGGCTGCTGGCATTTCCTCCCCTAAGAAATGCCGGTTGCCCCTTCTCGTAACAGTTTTAAGTTCCCCACAGGGGAGGGGTACTTGCACAAATTTCTGAAAGAAAGAAGGGATAACTTTGAAAAAGGAGCAATTCGATATTACGGGCATGACCTGTTCAGCCTGCTCCGCAAGGATTGAAAAAAGTGTTTCAAAATTGTCAGGTATTCAGGAAGTGTCCGTAAATCTGTTAAAGAACAGCATGGTTGCTTCATATGACGAATCCGTTTTGAATACGCCGGAGATCGTCCGAGCGGTTGAAAAAGCAGGTTATGGTGCGTTTCCGAAAGTACCGGCCCAGGATAAAAACAAACCTAGAGGCCGGGCCGCAGTTCCGGAAGTCAGTACGGCGCAGGCAGAATATAAGCAGATGAAACAGCGGTTGCTGCTTTCTGCCCTGTTTACAATCCCGCTGTTTTACATATCCATGGGACACATGATGGGATGGCCGCTGCCAGGCGGACTACTGGGAATGGAAAATGCAATGAGTTTTGCATTCACCCAGTTTCTTTTTCTGGTTCCGGTCGTTTTTATCAATTTCAAATACTATCGCATGGGGTTCAAAACATTATTTCACGGTTCCCCCAACATGGATTCCTTAATTGCTATCGGTTCCGGCGCAGCGATTGTCTACGGCATTTATGCCATTTATAAAATTGGTATTGGCTTAGGGCATGGTGACATGGCGATGGTTCACAGCTTTACGATGGACTTATATTTTGAATCTGCCGGTATGATTCTGACCCTTATCACATTTGGAAAGACATTGGAAGCCCGCGCAAAAGGAAAAACCTCGGATGCCATCACAAAGCTGATGAATTTAGCTCCTAAGACCGCTACGGTGGAACGTGACGGACAGGAAATACAGGTTCCTATTGAGGAAGTGTGCCTGGGCGACACTCTGATTGTAAAATCTGGCGAATCTGTGCCAGTAGACGGTGTTGTTGTGGAAGGCTTTTCCGCTGTCGATGAATCGGCACTAACCGGTGAAAGTATTCCGGCGGAAAAACATGTTGGCGACAAGGTAATTGGTGCAACCATCAACAAATCCGGTTATTTCAAAATGCAGGCCACTAAGGTCGGAGACGATACCACATTGGCACAGATTGTTCGTCTGGTTGACGAAGCTACCAGTTCAAAAGCACCGATTGCAAAACTGGCGGATAAGGTTAGCGGAATATTTGTTCCGATTGTAATCACAATCGCTCTGGTGGCTATTGTGGGCTGGCTTCTGGCTGGTTACGGTTTTGAATTTGCACTGTCTATCGGAATTTCTATTTTAGTGATTTCGTGTCCCTGTGCGCTGGGCCTTGCCACCCCCACCGCCATCATGGTGGGAACCGGGAAGGGCGCGACCAATGGAATCCTGATTAAATCTGCGGAAGCACTGGAAACCGCCCATAATGTAGACACGGTGGTGCTGGATAAAACCGGTACGATTACCCAGGGTACACCCGCTGTAACCAATATTCTGTGCGGGAACGGTATCAGACAGAAAGATTTGATGCAGGTTGCCGCCTCCCTGGAAAAGCTGTCTGAACATCCCTTGGCAGATGCAATTGTTTCAGAAGCGGAGAAAAATGGGCTTGCATTCCTGCCGGTCAGCGATTACAAGCAGATTCCTGGTGAGGGAATTATAGGTCGAATCAATGGTCAACTGTGTCTGGCCGGAAACCGCCGTCTGATGGCTTCCAATGGGATTTCTGATGGAGATTTGCTTAAATTGGGAGAGGCGATGGCGGTAGATGGAAAGACGCCGTTGTTCTTTGCCAGAGCAGGACAGCTTATTGGAGTGATTGCAGTAGCAGATATTGTAAAGCCCACCAGCAGTCAGGCCGTTAAAGAGCTATCCGCTATGGGGATTGAAGTGGTTATGCTGACAGGGGATAATGCAAAAACAGCGGAAGCAATTCGCCACCAGGTTGGAGTAGATCGTGTAGTAGCGGAAGTATTCCCGCAGGATAAAGAAAAAGAAATCCGGCGCTTGCAGGGAATGGGTAAAAAGGTGGCTATGGTGGGTGACGGTATCAATGACGCCCCTGCCCTTGCCAGAGCAGATGTAGGTATAGCCATCGGCGCAGGGACTGACGTGGCGATTGAATCAGCGGACATTGTTCTGATGAAAAGTGATCTGCTGGATGTGTCCACAGCGATTCAGCTTAGTAAGTTGGTCATTCGCAATATCAAGCAAAATCTGTTTTGGGCATTTATTTACAACATCATTGGGATTCCGATTGCGGCAGGGTTGTTCTATCTGTCCTTTAGCTTAAAGCTGAATCCGATGATTGGTGCTTTTGCTATGAGCTTCAGTTCTGTATTTGTAGTATCAAATGCGTTACGGCTTAGATGGTTCAAGGCAAAACACGAAACTTATGTAAATCCGATAGTGGATAAAGAGTCAAGCAGACATGAAATAAGAAAGGAAGAAAGGAAAATGGAAAAAGTATTAAATATCGAAGGTATGGTTTGCAGCAACTGCGTAAAGCACGTTCACAAGGCACTGATGGAAATTCCCGGTATCCAGGAGGCCGTTGTAGAATTGGAAAGCAAAACAGCACAGGTTCAGTTATCCCAGGCCGTGTCGGACGAGGTTCTGAAAGCGGCCATTGAGGACGCAGGCTATGAACTTGTTAGCCTTCAATAAGAGAGCCGCTTATGAAAGCAAAGAAAAATAATATTACCCACAAAATCAAAATCGCACAAGGGCAACTGACTGGAATCCTCCAAATGATTGAAGATGACCGCTATTGTGTGGACATATCCAATCAACTGCTGGCTGCACAGGCAATTCTGAAAAGTGCCAATCAGCAGATTTTGCAGGCCCATATCAGAAACTGCGTCAGCGAAGCATTAAAAACAGACGCTGAAAACCCGAAGCTGGAAGAAGCCTTAAAACTGCTTGAAAAAATGGCACAGTAAATATGGGGGCGGGAAGTATTAAAATCTTCCCGCCCCTGATTTCATATCTGTTTGGATTGATAATTCTGCGGTTAGGAGCGTACAAATGCCCCGGCTTTTTATATACTTTAGTTGGTTAGACATGGCTAATAAATAAGAGGAGGTAAAAGTGATGAAACAGGCACTTGACACAAGGACAAAATTACTGACACAAAATCCATTTTCACTCATGCTGGAACTAAGTATTCCCGCAGTTCTCGGCATGGTGGTCGTGGGACTTTATAATTTTATGGATTCCGTTTTTGTCGGCCAGATGGTCGGCAGCGTACAAATGGGCGCGGTATCTATATCGTACCCGTTTACATTGATTAACGGCGGCACCGCTGCCATGATCGGCGTTGGTTCCGCATCTGTGCTGTCCCGCGCTATTGGTAAGAAGGACGAGCAGACGATTCAAAAAATCATGGGAAATCTGACAGCCATGGTTCTTCTTCTGTCGGTTATCATTATGGCTGTGGGAATGACGTTTACCCGCCAGATTCTTTCATTGGCCGGTGCCAGCGGGGACATCTTAAACTCGGCTGAAAACTACCTGCGGATTGTCTATGCGGGATCGCTGTTCGTAAACTTTTTCCAGAGCGCCAATATGGTAATCCGTGGCGAGGGGCAGCTCAAAAAGGCGATGCTGATTATCGGAAGCGGCGCTTTGCTGAATATTATCCTTGATCCTATTTTCATTTCCATACTGAATCCATATGGAAAAGGAATTGAGGGTGCCGCCTATGCAACGATTCTGTCTCAATTCATTCAGGCTGCGTTTACACTATGGTATTTCAAGAAAAAGAGCGTTCATGTAAAAATAGGCCGTATTCACATTGACGGTACTCTGCTTCCCCAGGTTCTTGCCGTAGGGGTGTCCGCATTGTTAATGCAGATCTTGACTTTGGTGCAACAGACTGTAATATACCGTTTAGCTTCTATCTATGGCGGAGAAGCCTCCCAGATTCTGCTTGGGGCGGCTCTCCGTGTGTGGAACTTCGCTTTTGTTCCTCTTTGGGGTATCAGTCAGGGGTTCCAGCCAGCCGCCGGTACAAATTATGGTGCGAAGGATTATACCCGTGTTAAGACTTTGACGGGCGTATTTGTCGCAAGCGCCACCGTAATGTCCCTGATATTCTATATTCCGGTTGAACTTTTTCCAACAAAAGTGCTTTCCCTGTTTATTACAGACCTTGGTGTTGCCGCTTCGGGAGCCGCAAACTTCCGCATCATGTTCAGCACCTATATTTTGCAGGGCAGTTTTATTATCGCTGTGACATTATTTCAATCACTTGGAAAAGCAAATAAGGCGACATGGCTGGTACTGTTTCGGCAAATTATTTTGTTCATTCCATTGGCAATTATTCTTCCGATGATTGGAGGTATGGGTATCCGTGGCGTATGGCTGGCGATTGCCTTGACTGATGCGATTCTGGTGGTTATTACTCTTTCAATGATGTTTGGGGAGTTTCGGAAATTTGCTCATAGTGGCCCTCCTATGGCCACATAAAAACAGTAGCCTTGATATTAAAAGCTACCGATACAATGAAGTGCGCTGAAATATAGTTGCCGCACGACGGCTTTTTCTTGCAATCGTGCGGCAACTATTCAAATCATTTTATATCTTTCAACAATTCTTCTACTGAGATACCAACGCCGATGAAGATAACTCCTACCAACTATTACGCTATTATAGGTTGCATTTGGGTTGCGACTCATATGAACTACCAAAAGAATGAATCTCAATAAACATCAAAATAGGTAAAAGCGTAGGGCAAAGAAGCCAGTTTACTTCTTATGCCCTACGCTAACCCGTAGTGATATTATTCAGGAAGGTAACTAAAGGCCACTCCCGGATAACTAACCAGCGTACTGGATGTTATAGCAATGTCGTTATCTTCTCTACAAAATTATCTGTGCCTTTTAGCCCTATCATCGGGATTGACAAACACGCTTTTGTTAGGCATCCAGAAAGTTCAGACATAAACAACCCTTTGCCCTTGATTTCTGCATTATAATCTGATGTAGTGTCTACTCCGCAATTTGGAGAGCGATTTGCTCCTACGATGCCGATTATCTCAAAACCGTACTTATTATATTCTAAGATTTGTTGCATTACATAATCTACTAAATGTTGTAGTTTCTTATTTTTATTTTCTTTTTGCATTTCTCGTCTAATCCGTGTATTTTCTTTTAGAACGTTTTCATCAGCACCATTTTCATTCCCTCTATCAAGACCCAGACAACAAAGCTCTGGACATGGAAGTTGGACTATTCCCACTTCTGCGTTGATAAATAATTCAACCACCTCCTTAAATGCCGCAGGATAAACCGCAGTTCCATCTGAAATAGAATTTTGATTTAACAGGCAATGTGCTAAGAAAACGACCCTTTTACTTCTTCCATCGGTAAACATACTTTTCTCCTAAATAATTACTCCTCAATCAGAGTAACTTTGAAAACAACATACCCATTATCAGGACAAGCTAAATTTCCTTTTGACTTTGGGTTTTCTTCAAAATTGAAGGTAGCTCCATTATGTAGGGCAACTTGAATAGGAAACAAAGCCATGTAAGCACCTCCGCAAAATGGAGTACAGGGAGTATTCATACCCTCACACTGAAATATGTCCCCTACCTTATATCCACATGAACAATGCCCTGTTACCTTTTCAATTTGATATTCAAATTTTTTCACTTTTTATCTCCATATTTTTATTTGTGGTATGATCCTCATTTTGACACTTGCAGCGTCAAGTGCTTTTACAAAAGGGGCTGCTCCCTCATCTTGAAACATTTTATCGGAAGCAGCCTTGAGTTCTTCCATTGAAGCCCAATGCTGTATCATAGTCCATTCTCTGTTTTCTTCGTTATAGAGAAGTTCCGTGTCGATAAAACCTTGTTGCTTTGAATGATAGTCCTTTTCAAGCGCGTCCACAATGCTGATAAAGCTGTATTTTGTTACCTCCTGTAAAGTTTTCATTGTTACGATTTCCGTTGCAATAGACATAAAAAATACCTCCTGTTTTTTTCATAGTCTACATGGAATAAAACAAGATGTATTGTAGAAAATCGACTGGTCATAGGTATTTGTATTTAACATTCTCTTTTACAGTAGCTTTCTCTGTTTGAAAGGTGCGTGGCGCTGTTCCCGAAAAATGTGTAAACTCTTTTATAAAATATGATTGGTCTGTAAAATTATTATCGTATGTAATATCGGTTAAGCTCGCCATATGTTGATGTACTAATTGATTACATGTATTCTGGAAACGTTTTATACGGCGCAAAATTTTAGGAGTATAGCCCGTATAATATAAAAACAATCTCTCAAACGTTTTTATGTTTATTGACCGTTCATCACAAAAGGATTTGACAGATATATCATCGTTAATTGTTATAAAATCTGATATTAGCTGTGCTTTGTCTACAAAATCTTGCTTTATAGATAACTCATCAATCAAAGTATTTTCTATTTCAGCTATTATTTTTTCGGCAGTATCATTATTGACTGCATTTTTCAATTTTTGAGTCAAACTGTACGAAAACCCGTTTAGATCGACCACTTTGTTTTGGACTTCCTTAAGTGATTTAAGCACAAAGGGATATAGCCCATGAGGATAAAATGTAATACCGAAAATACGAATGTTATTTTCTTGATGGATAAAACTGCACTTACTGCGCAGTCCATTGATATGAAAAGGGGGTGCTATTATTCTATTAAATTCTGTTTCATATACTATAACATCAGCCAAATTCAATATCACATCAATACAATCTGTTGGAAGAAGTTTATAGTGTATGTCTGCATTTACAGCTTCAATGTGCCAAAAAAATTTAACCCACGGAATAAGACATTCGTTTTTAATTGCATAACGGGTAATATTTAAAATGTTAGTCACCTCCAATCGAAATTTTCTATGCATCATTATTAGTGTTTCACTTGCAGTTTTTCGACTTGTTGCAACCCAATTCTTATAACACCAATCTGTCAAGTCACAATTCAATGGCTCACTTTCTGCTTTGAGATACACACTGACGGATCAGGAATCTAGTTGTGACGTTATGTTGTTATAAAGTTAAAAGGATAGCCAGTCAAAGAGAAGGTTCACAATGAATAAAAATTTCCGTCCCCGTTTTATAGGGTGGCGGGAATTTTTATAGTATCGCATATTTTAGTCATAGCTTTTAGAAATTGTATATGGGTTTACATATTCCTCCGGGCAAAGATGCGTTTCGCTCCATGCCATCATATCATTTAAAATTGGAATAAAACTTTTTCCTAACTCCGTTAAAGTATACTCTACTTTGGGCGGTATCTCTTTGTAAATCTCCCGATGAAGAAATCCATCATTTTCTAATTCACGGAGCTGCTTCGTGAGTGTTGATTGTGTAATGCCATCTAAACGGCGTATTAGTTCTCCAAACCTCTGAACCTTATAAAAAGCAACATACCATAATATAAGAATTTTCCACTTACCGCTTAAAACGGCTTGTAGACTACTCATAGGAACACATCGAGCCATCATGTCTTTCGCTTGAAATTTATTGTCAGCCATTTCATAATCCTCCTTAATAAAATTATACCTTAAAGGCGAGCAATAATCAATATACTGTCTAAATAAAAATATAGTATTAAAAATAATACTACTACTAAAAAAAGACAGTAGTTGAATAAATCAGTGCGACCTTGTATCATAAAGGCAAGTCAAAGAAAAAAACTGACAGGTATGAGAAAGGAGTAATTTATATGCACTATACAGGAACTATCTGGCGTCCGCCTTATGAGGCTGGTTCGTTGCTAATTGAAGTTACGGCAGGATGTACTCACCACAAATGTAAATTTTGTACGTTGTATGATGATCTTCCGTTTAAGTTCCGTATGTCCCCCTTGGAGGATGTGGAAGCCGATCTTTTGGAAGCACAGATTCAGATGCGTTCTTGGAGAAGCAAACAGGTGAAGCGAATTTACTTGGTTGGCGCAAATCCGTTTGTCCTCCAATTTGAACGGCTGGAAAAAATATCGAAGCTCATTCATCAATACTTCCCGGAATGTGAAACAATCGGGTGCTTTGCGCGCGTAACAGATGTGACCCTTAAAACAGATGAGGAATTAAAGAAATTACACCGGCTTGGATATGACGGAATTACGATAGGAGTAGAAACTGGTGATAATGAAGCACTGACGTTTATGCACAAGGGTTATCTGGCCCAGGAAATAGTGGAGCAGACGAAACGGCTGGATCAGGCTTCTATTACCTACAACTTTTTTTATCTCACCGGGGTATCAGGTTCTGGCCGTGGAGTTGAGGGCGCACTAGAAAGTGCAAAAATCTTCAATATGACCCGCCCTAAAATCATTGGTTCCTCCATGCTGACCATTTACCCAGAATCTGAATTGTATGAGGAAATTCAAAAAGGAAACTGGGCTGAAGAAAGTGAATTAGAAAAATTAAATGAGCTGAAAACACTAATTGAACACCTGGAAATTCCTGTGTATTTTGCTACCTTGGGAGCCTCTAATGCCGTCTGGGTAGAAGGAACACTTCCTAAAAATAAGGAAACGATGATTGCCCAGTTAGAAAAGATTTGTCATCCAGACAATGAGGCTGTACTTCGGCAGTATAGAACCAATCTTCCCCATCTGTGATATTCCATCAGAGGGCCGATTCTGATTTACTTAGTCTTTCGTTTTATCTGTTTGCTCTGCTTCATTAAACATATTATAATTCTAATTGGAGTGTAAAATCTACTAAATGGAGCGGAGCAAAATGAAAGAAAGAATTATAATGAAAGAAACTCAAACTCTATTGAGAAAACAAATAGAAAACGAAGTAGCAGAAAGGCCCAGTATGAATGAAAATATGATTACGAATACGAAGAACCTGTCTGCGGTTATTCCGAAAGATAATGATGGATACTGTACAGTTTACAAAATGGATTGTGCAGATGGTCTTGGTCTTATGACTGTTTATCAAGTATTTCCTGGCATTCAGCTAATTTACAATGACTTTGAAGCGGCGAGCTGTGAATGGAATGAAGGTCTGGATAAAAATATTTTAGAAATAAACCACTGCCGAGAAGGGCGGGAAGGCAGCCGTTTATTAAGCGGCTCATGCCTCTATCTTGGAGAAGGCGACCTCTCAATCCACACAATGGATAACTGTGCGCCAGAGATGACTTTTCCATTAAAACATTATCGGGGAATATCCGTTGTCATCAACCTGAAAATTTTATCGAAGAATATGCCGGAAATACTTTCCGAAAGTGAAATTGACTTGATGGGATTTAAAGAAAAATTTTGTGCTGACGGAAAATGCTTTATTATGCGCGCAAAAAACGAAATTGACCATGTTTTTTCAGAACTTTATTCCATACCGGATTGCCTGCAAAAGCCCTATTTTAAGCTGAAAGTTCAGGAGCTGCTTTTGTTTTTATGTATGGTGGACGTGTCACAGGAAAAGCAGCGAGAATTATACACATCTCCACAGGTTGAGATTGTAAAAGAGATACATCGAAAGCTAGTTTCAGACTTGCAGATTAGACCAACGATTGAAGAGCTTTCCAAAGAGTTCCTAATCAATACGACAACCTTAAAGAACACATTTAAGGGTATCTATGGTCAACCTATTGGAACTTATATGAAAGAGTACCGAATAAAGCAGGCTGCTGTACTACTACGCCAAACCCAAGCTACCATAGCGGAAATCGCAAATCAGGTTGGATATGAAAACCAAAGTAAATTTGCAACAGCCTTTCGAGATGTGATAAAAATTGCACCGGCTGAATACCGCAAACAGAATGTTGGCGAGTAAACTACAAATCAGAAAGTATGTGCAGACTGTTAATCGTAATCTTGATTTTCAAAGTCAGTGGGTAAGGTTTTCTTTCCTGCTGACTTGTTTTTTACCAATACAGTAATTAGATGATGTGAGAATATATGCGAATACAATAGTTCAAGGCGATCCCTAACACAATATCCCCGCTGTACCTAACTTGGGAAGGAGGAAAGTATGCGAAAAAACTGTGTTTTGATAATCGACCACGATTTACAAACTTGCAAAGCCATTAAATACAATCTGAAAAGTGAAACAACAGAAGCCTACTACACTCTAACCGTCCAGGAAGGGTTAACAGCTCTGGCAACGCGAGACTACGAAGTCGTAATTCTTAACGTATGCTTTCCTGAAATAGATGGCATGGAGCTATTAAGGACACTGCGGTGTATGAAACCTATGCCAATCCTGTTGCTTTCTACGTCGTCGGTGTTAGCAGACAAAGTACAGGCGTTGGAAACAGGGGCTGACGACTTCCTGACAAAGCCTTTTAAAACCGAGGAATGTCTTGCCCATATCTATGCGCTTTTACAACGTTTCACCAGTTGAACCCTCTCAAATCGCGGGCATACACAATAGCTGCCCAGAGTGATCTTGTGATACAGCGTGAGAACCGGTAGGACTTTTAAGTGGTCGGCCCCTACGGTTGACCTACCGGGAATATGAATTGCTTTCCCTACTGGTGTTCAATCCAGATCATGTATTTACCTATGAACAGCTCCATGAACAGGTGTGGGACGAAGAATACTTTCAGAGAACATTTTTGCGAAGACCCATAGTAGTAATACCCTTTCATTTCTTCTGACTTTATCCTCATTATTCATAGCAAAAGTAGACTCGATGTAATACTTTTCTCTGCCCTTGGTTGCTACAAAATCAACTTCCAACTGCTTTTTTGTCTTTTACCATCCTTGCCGGTGCTATAATGCTCCACAAGGCCAACATCTACCTTAGGAGCGGATCATCTCCATTACGAATAAACAGGGAAATGCACCATTTTTCGTAATAGCATTCTCCTGATTCAATCAATTACTCTGTTTTCCTCTGAATCAGTTACTCTTCCGGCCTTAATACGCCCAGCAATACAAACCTGGCATTGTTAAATTCGTAGCTGCAGGTAGAGAACGTCAGAATCTGGTCTGTGACTGCCGGGGTAATTTCACTGGTAAAGCATGAACGCTCTCTGGCTTTATCCAGCCACTCTGTAAAATCTGAGTCTGAGGGAAATGCCACTTCCCACGCCTTATCCTGAACGCTGGCCACATACCCGCCGAAAATCTCTATCTCATAGTTTTTATCCGGCGTCAATAACAGGGCAATAGGATGCTCGTTATAATACTCCTGCTTCTTATACTCCGTCAGCCCGGAAAACATGGCGCCATTTTTCATATGATGCCCATAGATGATGCTGTGTCGATCTGAGAAATCCAATCTGTTTCTGCTGTCCAGAAATATGCAGCCGGATCCGTTCCACTCTCCGCTGAATAAATGCTTTAGATAATACTGGTTATCCCTGCCCTGCACAACCGGGTAATTGATTCCTGTTCCTTCAATATAAATCCACCCTACGATATCCGGATTGATTTCCTGCAGGGAAGCAAAATCTACAACCGGCCATTCCCGTCCTCCAGACTCAGTTTCATCTGTGGGAGATGGGGAAGGTTCTTTAGGCTCTTCAGGCAGCTTCACATAATGGTCCAAATCAGTATAGGAGTCCTCGCCTTCCGAATACTCACGGTGCTGCTTATATAATTGGATGGCACCTATCACAATACCGCTTGCAAATATCAAAATCAGTATAGTACAAATAATCCTTTTTATCTTCATGTTCTTACCTCACAGTCGATTGGCTTTGTCTTTCATTTCTTTTGCCGTCGGGTTACTATAAATGAGTGTGGTTTGCACATTGCTGTGCCCTGCCTGATTGGCGACTTCGTGAATGGAATATCCGTTCTCCAGGGCATTGGAGCAGAAATAATGCCGCAGCGTCTTCGGTGTAATGACATCCGAGTATCGGTTAAATATCTGGTTGATACGGGAAGGATTCAGCTTCTCACTCTGGCGGCTGACGAACAGATATGGGCTGTCCGAATTACGCACCTTTAGGTACTCCCGAATCGCGTAAACAATTTTGTCATTGATATAGACCAGGCGGTGCTTGTCTCCCTTGCCGACAATCCGGATTTCCTTTGCTGTCAGATCAACCTGATCCAGCTTGAGATTGACGCATTCACTCCGCCGCATACCGGAATAGGCATAAAGTGTGACCAGGCAAAAGTCCCGTTTACTTCCACTCTCCAGAAGGCGTTGGCGGAATGCCTCTACATCTTTTTTCTCCACAGTGCAGGGACTGGCATACTGTATCTGGATTTTCATAAAATCGCTGTCCAGCACAGCAGCTTCCGTCTGCCGCCCACTCATAATCAGATACTCATTTAGGCTCTTCAAGGAAGAAAGGTGGTTATTTACGGTACGCGGATGATAACCCCGAATATTTCGCATATAGGAAATGTAATCCAAAATATTGGCACGGTATAAAAGCTGTGGCTCCTCTCCAAAACTGTCCTGGCACCAATGCAGATACATCGTTACATCATGACTGTACGTCCGGATTGTGTTTTCAGACTTTCCCAAGCTTTGCAGATGAGCAGTAAATTCTTCGATCATTTGATTCGCCTCCTCATTGTTATTACACGATCCATCAAGGCAATCTACAACCGATTTGATTATATTTAACTCATTTAGGCAGGATATCTTTATGATTGTGTTTAACTGAGAGCAGACTTTGCCACTCATTCGTTCTGCGAGTTCAATATAATTAGCATTATATCGAGGTCGTTCTGTATTTAAAAACAAAAACTGTTTGGCTGATAGTCTCTGCTCGCCTTACACATAATATATAAGTCGCGTTTTTTGGTGTTGAAAAAATTAGCTTGACAAGCGACCATCGGTCGCTATATAATGAAACCGAAACAAGAAACGACCGATGGTCGTTATAAGGAGGGATCATAATATGCCAAAAGGAATTATTCTTACACCAGAACAACAAGAAGAGCGCCGAGAAGAAATAATCAGTGTTGCTTTGCAGCTCATAGAGAAAAATGGATTCCAAAAAACATCTATGAGGGAAATTGCGAATTTAGCAAACATGGGAAAGTCCAGTCTGTATGATTTTTTCAAAACGAAAGACGAGATTTTTGTATATGCAGTTGAGAAAGAAATAGAAGAAACAATTAAAAAGGTTCATAGGATTATTGCCGATGAATCCTCGCCGGAACAGTGTCTTAGAAAAATCATGCTGAATCATCTTGGAGTACCAAAGCAGCAGCGAACGGTGCTGATGTGGTTAAATACAGAATCTGACTATTTAGAAGAAGATTATCGAAAGCGGCTGAAAACTGCGCGTTACGCATATCAGGATATTATAAAATCTGTAATTGAAAATGGAGTGGAATCAGGCGTCTTCCGTAAGACGAATGCCGATCTTATGACGCGTTTGTTAATTAACTCCATTATATCAATCATTTACACATCCCGACCATCAGCCAGTCCGGAGAAAATGCTTGATGAAACAATGGATATATTTCTACACGGAATTATGAATGATGGAGGTGAATTATTATGATTTATTATACTCTACCCTTGTTGCATAAACAGGCAACCCTTGAAATGGTTGGCGGAAAAGGTATGTCTTT
Organism: Lachnospiraceae bacterium; assembly: GCA_910576385.1. GTDB lineage: Bacteria > Bacillota > Clostridia > Lachnospirales > Lachnospiraceae > Petralouisia. Next base: position 144,705 of record CAJTIR010000004.1, on the reverse strand, counting down.
ATCAAAACTATTGACAGCGGGCATCCCTGTGCCGGAGGGCTTTCATGTTACGACTACTTCATACAAGATTTTTGTTGAAAAGAACCATATTCAGCCTCACATTAATAAGTTGCTGGACGGTATTGACTCTAACAATACCAGCCAGCTTGAAAATGCATCTACGCAGATAGGGATGCTTTTCCATAATGGAGAAATGCCGCAGGAAGTATCAGATGCAATTAAAACCGCATATGCCGGATTGGGAAATATAGCGGTGGCTGTCCGTTCCTCCGCAACCGCCGAGGATTTGCCCGACGCTTCTTTTGCAGGCCAGCAGGAAACCTATCTTAACATACAAGGTGAGAATGAAGTTCTTGACGCTGTAAAGAGGTGCTGGGCTTCCCTATGGACAGCTCGCGCTATTGCTTACCGCGTGAAGAATGATATAAAGCAGGAAATCGTCGCACTTGCTGTTGTAGTACAAAAGCTTGCGTTTTCCGATGCGTCCGGCGTTATGTTTACGCTAAACCCTATCAATGGCAGACGTAGCGAAATGATTGTTAACGCCGCGTGGGGACTTGGCGAATCGGTGGTTTCTAGCTTAGTCACCCCTGATACAATCGTTGTAGATAAAAATGCTGAACGAATTGTATCGTATGAAGTAGCAAACAAAGAGATTATGACAGTCCGCAACTCAGATGGAACAGAAGAAATCCCAACTCCTGAACAGTTTAGGAAAAAACATACTCTTACTCACAATCAAGTTATGCGATTGACACAGCTTGGAAAAAAAATTGAGAAGTATTATGAAATGCCTATGGATGTAGAGTGGGCACTGGAAAAAGATAAGTTGTATATTGTTCAGGCTCGCCCCATTACTGTCCTACCGCCGGAATGGACGTTACCGGAAAAGGATGTTTTATACAAAAGGCAGTCTCTAGCGGAACACTTGCCAAATCCTGTTACGCCCTTATTTGCCACACTTGGGCTTGAAATAGTCAACCGTGCGTCGGCGCTTTTATGGATAGATATGTTTGGTAAAAGTGCGAAAAAGCTACTGCCAGAAAACGGAGCATATACGATTATTAACGGATATGTTTATCTTTCCCACAATTCAAAGCCTCTTTTGATTGCTGTCAAATCCCTTTCACCCCGATCTTTACGCCGTGCGCTCACGAACAGTGTTGCACGCTGGGAAACAGCACGAAAGGAATTTGAGGATGTGATTAAACAATGGGAAGAAAAGCCTCTGCATACGCTGAATGCCCATCAAATAATGAAGGGGATTCAGACTGTATTTTATGCCGCTTGTATTTATTTCACGAGGATTCAGCTTACATTGCCAGCCGCCTCTATCAGCGAAACAATATTTACAAAATTTTTTCAGGGAGCGGCTCGTCGCGCTGGTATGACAGATACTTCTGTTTTCCTGCTTGGATTTGATACGATTGCTCTGCAAGCCGAAAAGAACCTGTGGAGTCTCTCGGAATGGGTAAAGCAAAATAAAACTCTCAACCTTTATCTGCAAAGTAATCCAACAGCAAAGATAGCGGAAAATTTTATGTCCTCAGTTCCGCCTGACGAAGTTTCGCTGGAAGTATGGATAGAATGGAAAAATCGGATCAATCAATATTTTAAAGAGTTTGGTCGTACCGCTTATGAATTTGATTTTGCATATTCCACACCGCAGGAAACACTTACACCAACCTTTGAATCCATAAAAACCTTTGTAGAAGGCAAAGGTGAAAGTCCTTTTTTACGTCAATCCAAATTTGAAAAGCATAGGAAACAGGCAGAAGAAGAAATTTTACAACATATAGATAGCTCACGCAAAAAACTGTTTTTGAAGTTGCTCCATTGGGCGCAGGAAACTGCTCCTATGCGTGAAAATGCTATTTATTGCATGGGAATGGGGCATCCTCTGATTCGCCAGATGTTTCATGAAATTTCAGCACGCCTTATACGTGGCGGAGCTACTTCGCATATAGATGATATTTATTGGCTCACAAAATTGGAATTGGAAAAACTCATAGTACAGTTAGACAAAAATATACCTTTATCCGATAGAAGAAATTCGATACTTGAGCGAAAAGCGGAACTCAAAAAGTATCAGGGCTATATGCCACCAGCTCAGTTACCTGAGAAGAAAGTAAAAAGCATATCACATGCACCACAGAAACAAAAAGATGGAAAAACCGTGTTGAGGGGTATAGGAACCAGTTCTGGTGTCGTGACAGCTCGTGCCTGCGTACTAAATAGTCCGGCAGATTTTAAAAATTTCCAGCCAGGAAGTGTTTTGGTTGCCGTTACTACAACTCCGGCTTGGACACCCCTATTTGCCTCTGCAAGTGGAATTGTAACGGATATTGGAGGTCCTCTCAGTCATTCAAGTATTGTTGCACGGGAATGTGGTATCCCTGCCGTTATGGCGACACACACAGCCACGAGAAGTATTAAAAATGGACAAATGATAACGGTGGACGGCTCGGAGGGGACGGTGACGATTGATGAATAAAAAGCCGATTTTCGCTTTAAATCTTGCTACTTTGGTGATTGCGTTAGGATATAGCTTAATTCTTCCTGTCATGCCATTTTACATGGAAAATCTAGGTGCTGGCGGTCGTGAGCTTGGATGGCTCACTGCCGTATATGCTCTGGCACAAACAGTATGCGCACCTTTTTGGGGTGCACTGTCCGACCGAATTGGTAGAAAGCCGATTATCAGCATTGGTATTATAGGATATTCCATCAGTTTGTTCCTGTTCGGTTTGGCTTCATCCTTCTGGACACTATTTATAGCTCGCAGTTTATCGGGTATTTTGTCATCTGCTACGTCCGTTGCATCTTTGGCATATGTTGGAGATTCCAGTTCGGAGGAAGAAAGAAGCAAGAATATGAGTCAACTTGGAGCTTCAATGAGCGTTGGCGTAATGATGGGACCATTATTGGGAGGCATTCTTGCAGGCTATTCGCTTGCGCTCCCATTTTTTACCGGAGCTGGCATTTCATTTATTGCCTTTCTGCTAATTCTAACACTTTTGCCAGAGTCAATTGAGCGTTCAGGACAGACGGAAAAAAGAAAACCCTTTGATTTTTCAGACCTGAAAAACATAATTTTTGGCTCAGCAGGAATGGTTTTGATACTTATTTTCGTCGTGCATTTCTGTCAAACAGGCTTGCAAGGAATTACGGGGCTGTATGTCGTAGATAAGTTTGGATTTTCCACTAAGCAAGTTGGTGTTATTTGGATGGCTCTAGCAGGTATTTTGATTGTAGTACAAGGCTTTTTGACTGGTCCTTTAGCAAAAAAAATTGGTGAGAAGCCACTAATACTGATAGGTGTGTTTTGCAAAGCCTTAGTAGCGTTTGCCATGGTATTGACAACTGGGTTTGTTAGTGTGTTGGTGGTTTTTGGCTTATTTGCGGTATCTTCTGCTATTACAGTACCCACATTAAACGCAACCCTTTCAAAAACTGACAATCAGCATAAAGGAACACTGATGGGATTTGCCAGTACCGCCGGAAATCTTAGCAAAGTTATTGCTCCTTTATTAACTGGGTATCTGTATGAAAGCAATATTGAATTACCATATATAACCACGGGAGGGATAGCCTTAATCGGAGTGGTTATCTGCTATATCTGGATAAAAAATCAAAAGAACAAATGATGGAAGAGGACGTTTATATGGAGGTTATACACAGTAACTAATCTGGTATAGAAATTCAATTGAGGCTTTTCTGCTTTATTAAAGTCTTGCTACTACTTAAACCTATAATATCCTTAATTCATTATGACAAATTCCAATTCAACAGTTTTGATACATAAGGAGGTAACAATACTATGGAAAATTATCAATGAAGTGCTAATTCTTTATCAGTGAAGTTATCCATAAGTTTTTCTACCTGTAATCGTCTGGTGCTTTTTGCCAGATCATTGGCAGAAAAATTCATCAACATCCAAGCATACAAGGTCATAAAGAACTTGTATGCTTGAATGTTGCCCTTTATTTTCAGTATTAGTTAAGTAAGAATATATGATAGTATCTTTTTTGAAAGTAGGTGTGTATTATGAAGAATGAGAAAAAAATTACAGTCGCATTGCTCATTGTTTATTTATTGATTTTATCATGGATTATTTTATTTAAGCTACAATTTTCATTTTCTGCGTTAGACCACATAAGACAAATAAACTTACTTCCTTTTGGTGGTTCAGTTATTGCAAATGGAAAAATTGACTTCGATGAAATTATAAACAATGTCATTGTTTTTATCCCTGTAGGTGCATATTTCAGTTTGCTTTTTAAAAATAAATCTGTTTTAAAAGCAATAGGTTCTGTTTTAGGAATTAGCTTTGTATATGAGATAATTCAATTTATATTTGCTATCGGAGCAAGTGATATTACAGACTTAATTAGCAACACATTAGGGGGTATAATTGGAATTGCATTAGTATATGTATTATCTATTGTTTTAAAGGATAAAACACATAAGATATTAAATCGAATAGCAATGGTATGTACTGTATTAGTAGTTGCCTTCTTATTTATGCTTCTTGCTGTAAATAATATGTTTTAATGCCATTTTGTTTTGGAAAAGACTTTAATCTGTCAAAGTTTGCTCTTGAAATTGAAAGTGAAACCGCAATAAAGGAAATTTTGAAATTCTATGACGCTTATATCTGTAAATTATGCTTGCGTACTTTTTACCACTCTGAAAGTGGTAAAATCTAAAAGGTCAAATTTATACAGAAATGATGAAAGCAATCTTGAAATTTGAAATCAGAGTAAAGTAATCATATTACACGAATAAAAAACGGGAGATACACAGATGTTTGTGCTATCTCCCATATTGATTTCAGTGTCATATCAAGGCTCATTCAATCGTGGTAAAATGAGTATTTTCCTATATTTCAAAGTGCTTGAAAGTATAGTGTTTATGCGGATTATCAAAAAATAGATATAAAATTTATAATAAAAGACTCTTAAAAGCTCCATATTGTTTCATTCGCATTTGACAAGTTTCATTATATATGGTATAATGTCATTTTTAATGAAACATTTTTGCAGAGTCTTGAAAGGGGGAAAAATATGTTTGATTTTTTGGAAACGATATTTGGGGACAATATAAAAGTTTCAGAATTTGATTGTCCGGCCAAAACACCTTTTTATATTCGTGACGGATATAAGATTCAAAGCCTGTCCTGGAATAAAAGCCAGTGTGTACTACTGTCTCCTATTGATTCTTCATGGAGACTTCCAACATTAAAAAAGCAGTTAATTAAATTTCAGGAGATATGCGAATTCCCCTGCGCGCTGTGTCTTGAAAACATAACATCCAAACAGCGGCGTAATCTGATTGAAAGCAATATACCATTTATTTCACCATCCCAACAGGTTTATCTCCCATTCTGGGGCTGTTCCTTTTTGGAAAAATTCAAAACGGAAACAACTGTTCCTGACAAAATGGCGCCCGGAACCCAACTCGTGTTCCTGTATCTGTATTATTTGCAGACTACTGATACCGTCAATTTGACGCAAATATCCAGAGATCTTCTGCTCTCCAAAGCCACCTGCACCAGAGCAATTGATGATCTTACCGTATCCGGCCTAATTACTTACAAGACCGAGGGAACAAACAAATGGATTTCTCCATCCTTTAATAAGCCTGAATTTTTAAAGAAAGGTTATCCCCGCTTAAAATCACCTGTAGAACGACTTATATACGTCAGAACCCCCTTCCATGATTCAGCATTGCCCAAAAGCGGTGTCCTTGCTTTGGCGGATATTTCAATGGTTGGGGCAAACGAACAGGATGGTGCAACTGCCATCTCAAAAAAAGCCGGCACACAAATCCCATCTGCAGAAATTATCTCTGAGCAGGATTTCCGGGATTTTGGAGGGCACATTCTTGAAGTATGGCGCTATGATCCGATTTTGTTGGCAAATAACGGGCGGGTTGATGATATCTCATTGCTGTTAAGTTTGGAAGATAATCCAAATGAACGGATTCAAATGGGTCTGGACGATATAAGAGAAAAACACGTACTTCCAATCAAGCATGAGGAATAATAAGGAGAAACACACATGGTAAACGGAATAGATATTTTCAGAGAACATTTCGACAATTATAAAGACCAGTATACGGTTATTGGGGGATTTGCCTGCGATCTGCTTATGTCAGATGCCGGACTTGACTTCCGCCAGACCGCTGATATCGACATGGTAATTATCGTGGAGGCACTGACAACAGAATTTGCAAAAGCATTTTGGGATTTCATAGAAGCCGGCGGCTATCATGCCAGACAGAGAAGCACAGGACAGCCTGAATTCTATCGCTTCATTGACCCGGCCAATCCCTCTTACCCTAAGATGATAGAGCTTTTCTCCAGACCGCAGAATCATGTGGAGCTTCAGGCTGATACCCATCTCATGCCCCTGCATATTGATGATGAGGTATCCAGTCTGTCCGCAATTCTTCTTAATGACGACTACTATCATTTTCTTTTAGATGGCCGAACCGTCACGGATGGGATATCCATCTTAGATGCCGAGCACATCATTCCCTTGAAAATGAAAGCTTGGCTCGATCTCAAGGACAAAAAGGCGCAGGGATTCTATGTGAGTCCCCGTGACATTCGGAAACATCGTCTGGATGTATTTCGCCTTTTTCCGTTAATTCGGGAAGACCTGAGGATTTCAGTACCATCCTCCGTTGGGGAGGACATCCAAAACTTTATTGCCCAGATACGTGAAACTGATATTAGGCTAACAGATATCGGTATTTCCCGTTCCAAAGATTCGATTCTCGATATCTACAATAATATGTACATAGTAGACTGACATTCAACAGTATTTTCACGAATCAAAAAGCTGGAGGAGAAAACGTTCGCAGCAAGAAGATTCTGGACTCTTGAATAACAGATGATTGTTAAGATAAAGGTGGTGGGCAAATGCCGAGATATTTTAAGAAAGCAAGGCAAATTAATAATTTGAAAGTAATTGAGGCTGCCGAAAAACTCGGCATCTCCCAACCAACTCTAAGTGCATGGGAGGGAGAACGCAAATCCCCCTCTGTTGAAGGACTTGAGAAAATGTCCGATCTCTACGGCGTAACAACCGATTTTCTTCTTGGACGGTCGGAGCAGGGAATCTCAGTTCAATCTGTACCAGTTCCTTCAGAGTCGCTTCCAATTTTTCACGGAAAACCGGTTTGGTCCGCGAAGCATGGTTGGATGCTGGTCAACACCATCAATCATACTCTGATGCTCTCAAACGGGCAAACCATTCCGTTCTCTGATGCCCAAAAGCTGTTTACGCTGCCGCAGCTGTTTTCCGAGCCGAGTCTGCCATCCGGAAAGCCTCTTGTCTTATCTGAGATCCGGCAATTTACTCAGATATGGCTGGAACCCATTTCCCCAGACTCAGATTTGCGGACTGAATTACGCGGTTGGTATCAGGTAAAAAAACATTACGTTCAAAATGAGTATGGAAACCGGTTTTATTTAGATACTTATGAAGCTAAATGGCTCGCCTTTCATCCTGAACAGCAATAAAGTAAAAGCACCGATACCCAATATAAAACCAGGCATCGTGCTTTTGTTGTTTACGCTTTTGAACAGGCCGCCAAACAATATTCAATTGTACGACTTATGCAGAACCACGGACAACGATGTAAGGAGATTTACTATCTTCTATAATATACACAGCCCCTCCTCCCTTACAATTTACCTGACTATGCGGCAGATCTCATCCGCTTTTGCTGTGTAAATTGTACCAGGGAGGATTCTGTTTTCTTTCCTGATTTGTCCTGCTATCATCCTATTTTTTGTGAATTTTTACAGATTTCAATAAACCTTAATACATCTTGTCGTCCTCGCTATCTTTTGAACAATTGTTAGAATTTCTCCTTTGGTTAAACTTCTTCATAATTACAATTTTAAGTAAGCCAACGACAATCAAAACCGCAACAATGACAATCCGCCAGTATCGTTCCATAACCTACTTCACCTCCTTTCAGTGACCTTAAATCATCTTCCCCGTCCTATGCAGAATGGGAAAGTTCATTCGTATTAACATGTACCATACAATGTTTACATTGTGGAAAGCTGTGTTCAATCGCCTGATGGACTTCTTCGGCAATTCAGTGAGCGTCATAAAGAATTAATCAGTCTACCCTTTTCCATAATATGCCTCCTTATCCTGCCAGCTTCCGAAACAGACGTTTTGCAAGGAAGTAGTACCAGACTAAAGCTACCACCAATCCTATGGAGAAATAAAGAACCGCTTCATTCTGCATGGCTTTCGCTACCCAAAATGATGGAAGGAAGCCAACCGCGAACTGGTAGTAACTATCAATAAAAAAGGGGGCTGGTATTCCGAGTAATGTAAGTGCAGCTAGTTTTGTAACTGCCATACCCTCTAATTTATTGCTTGATAATGTGATAATCATAAGTGAAACAATAATTGCCTGTACTGAGCCGAGAAGCGCCAAACATATTGTCATTCCAATGGACAACTTTTCTAATGAAAAAAGCAACAGTACAATAAAAGCGATGACCGCTGAAATAATTGCGGGTACTACCAACCTTGTAAAGAGATACCCCGCCTTACCAAGAGGGGTAATTGAAAAGTACCGCGATACTTTATCATCAATTTCCTCTAACGTAATCATGGCAAATGCAAAACAAAGCAATACAGGAGCCATGATAGAAAGTAATAAATCAAAAATCGGATAGTATTCTTGCAAAGAAAAAGCTGTTATCCTTTCAATAAATGGAATACCGAATTTAATCAAAGCTCCCATGACAAAAGGCGTAAAACAGGCTGCGAACATCATAGGGTCGCTCTTGATTTGCCTAAATACCTGTATGGTACTGGATAATATCTTTTTCATAGCTTTACACCTCCTAACGTCCTCCACATATGCTGAACTGTATGCCGCGCAACCATGTATAGGATAATCAATGTAACAAATACAAGTATCATATCAAACGATAGTAAAGAACTTTTCCCGGTTATAAGTTTCATACAGGCGATAAAGGGGAAAAAGGAAAATATATCTGGCAATTTTACAAACAACCCAACAATAGGCGGTACAAAGCAAATAATCTCTATTGGCATAATCACAATGAGAAATTGGTTCAAGTTTGAAATTTTTGTAGCTGCAATAATTCCAAGCATAGTAAAGATTGCTGATGTTAAAGCAGTACCAACTGCGATACCCAGTAAATGATTGCTGCCGGAAACTACCCCTAATATCAATGCGATTACCGTAGAAATAGCAATCAACGCAACTGTTTTTGAAAGTATATATTCCGATATTTTTACAGGGGATACCACCATAGCATTTAATACCTTTTGACTTTTTTCCAAAAGAACAATCGCTCCCATGAAAAACAATCCCATTGCTGCCGGGTCAGAGTAGATCATAATAGAAGCAATATCCGTTTTCCAATGTTCCGGCAAAGCGCCAATCCCGCACACATATAAAACTGTTAAAATAAAGTAGATAAAACAGAAACCATATTTCCATTGGAAATGTATATCACCACAAACTAAACGTCCCAATCTCATTGAAGTGTCCTCCCTGTAATATCTACAAAAATATCATTTAATGTAGGCTCACTACTATGAATGGAAAGCAGACGGTTTTCGGAAATTAAGTTTTTCAATAACTTATCTTCTGTGGTTCTATCAAGCAGACATTCTCCCGTTTTCTCACCTTTGTCATAGTAGGTATATTGTATTTTTGCAGCTCCCCTTGACATAATCAAATTATGCGGACTATCCAATGCGCTTACTTTTCCGGCAACGATAAAGGCTACCTGGTCACATAGCTCTGTTGCGTCAAACATGTTGTGAGTAGTGATGATAACCGTTTTCCCACGTTTCTTTTCTGCAAGGATAATATCTTTCATCAAACGATTATTCGTAGGGTCAAGACCGCTTGTCGGTTCATCAAGGAATAATATGTCTGGGTCATGTATCAACGCTTTGATAAAATTCAAGCGGGAACGCATACCTTTGGAAAAGTCGCCAACCTTTTTATCTCCGTCATTTTCCAATCCAACCATATGCAATAGTTCATCAATAGACCGAGGCTGCTTTTCATACAACGAAGCAAAATAGGCGAGATTTTGCCGTGCTGTGAATTTCTCGTAGCAGGTTGAAAATTCAAAGTCTACTCCAATATTTTCATAAAACCGATTTGTACGCTCCCGAATTTCTGTACCTGCAACTTTTACGCTGCCTTTATATCTTGTATTAAGTCCGGTCAAAACTTTTTGAATGGTTGATTTTCCGGCACCAGAGGGGCCCAAAAATCCAAAAATTTCTCCTTTCCCAACATGGAAACTCACATTCTCGACAAACGGTTTGTCGGTATAGCTAAAATACAGTTTTTTCACATCAATCATTATTTTGTCCTCCTTAGACTTTATGACCTATATGAATATATAGTCATATAAATTATAAAAAATATGTTTGGCTATCTGCCTGTCAAATAACCAAACAAGATTGTTACTCTGCTACTACTTGCTGAATAATACCATTCACTAAAAGATTTTGTATCATATTCAGTTCTTCGTCCTCTTTGAATTGTTCCAAACAGGATAAAACAGAATACAGGGATTTTATAATAACCGTATGCGGAACCAAAAATACAACCCCTAAATCCTCCAATATCTCCAATATACGAATATCACTGTACATATGATTTTCAAAAATATCTGACGATATTTTTCTTTGCAGATAGTCCATTAAAGATAAATCAATCTGTGAAAGAATAGGCGAAGTAATCACCCCCGTTAAACTTAGCATGATAACGTCCTTTGCTAAATCTCTATGGTTCTTATACTTTTTCTTTTTAACGGTTGTTTCTATACTTGTAAATAACTCTTTTTGTAAGCGAAAATTGATTTCAACATATAGATGTTCTTTACTGGGATAAAAAGCATAGAAAGAACCTTTTGATATGTTTACAGCAGCTACTAAATCATCAACTGTTACTTTTTTTAAGCCGTGTAATGCAAACAGCTTTTCTCCCTCTATCAAAAGTTTACTGTTTATGATTTCTTTTTCTTGTTCCGTAAATCGTGGCAAACTCATAACCTCCTTATGACTAAAATATTTATATCGTCATGAAAAGTATAACATTTATTGATTATATAATCAATATGCTATCCAAGATATTTATGCAAGGTAGCTTCCAATGCGTTTATTGTAGTGTCCGTGTCCTCATTAAAAATCATGTGACGATTAAGCTCTAAAGCAAGTAATTCCTTTTGCGGTACATGAATTAAATCAAATACTTTGTTGGTATAATCAAAGCTAAAAAGCGGGTCGCCTTTGGCAGTAATTAAAATAACAGGACATTGTATAGCTCCATTCTCCAAGCACGATAAGTCAGCATTAAATAAGCTGGCGACAAATCTTAAAGGATAATAGGGTAAAAGCATAGGGTCATTTAAGCAATCTTGTTTTGCCTGTTCACTATAAAATACTCTGTCATAGTCTAAATAAGCGTCTCCTGGAACCTTGTAGTTAGGCAGCAATTTTCCACCTACACGAAAGCCCCACTGTATCAGCCCCATAAAACGGTACGACCATGCGGGATATTTTGTTAAGCTCATAGTTTCTTTTAATGTAGTCAGCATGATATTATGTGGAAAAATGGCTTTTAACCTTGTGTCCCTACCTGCCGCCATTGCAGCTAAAATCCCGCCTTGACTGGAACCCATGACAGCTATGTTTTCGCCGAAATTTTCTATTCCGTAAGTTGTTGCGTCATATACATTATGCAACATATCTTCCATTATATAATTTTTTTTGATTTTTGGGCTTTTTCCGTGTGAAAGATAGTGAACACCTATTATAATAAACCCTCTTTCGCTCAATCCACATAGAAAATTCTCATACATGAGAGGGTGTGACATAGTACCCGGCAAAAAAACAATGGTAGGACAGCTTCTTTCTGTATACCAGATAGAAAGTGTTATCGGAACATTATTTGAAGAAATATCAACTTCTTTATACATACCATATATCTCCAATATGACCGTTTTAATTTTATGGTCATATTATAGCTTATTGCAAACAGAAAGTCAATAGCTATAAATACATATCCTATTGCTGTGAGAATATCGAATCCTCACGGTGGGACTGTGTACTCACTGTGCGATCCATATCCGCAGCAAAATACCCACTCATGGCATTTTGTGAGCCTCGCCGATCCACGGATAACGATGTAAGGAGATTTACTATCTTCTATATATACACAGCCCCTCCTCCCTTACAATTTACCTGACTATGCGGCAGATCTCATCCGCTTTTGCTGAGTAAATTGTACCAGGGAGGATTCTGTTTTCTTTCCTGATTTGTCCTGCTATCATCCTATTTTTTGTGAATTTTTATATAAATGCAGTATCTCTACAACTATGAGGATATTTACCTCTGCCGCTTGGTCTCCCTTTACCCGGTCACAGTAAATTGTTACCCCACTCTGATGGCCATAGATACGGTAAATCTTTTCATCATCCTATTGACAAACCCGTTTTAAATGAATATAATGTACTTGTACGATAAGTACATTAATGGACACGGGGAGGGACATTGTGGAAATTATCATAAGCAGCAATACGAGCAAGCCGATATATGAGCAGATAACTTCACAGATAAAAGCCCTGATTATGAGCGGAGAATTACAAACAGGCGACCCTATTCCCTCTATGCGGGCGTTGGCAAAATCTATCCATGTAAGCGTGATTACCGTTCAAAAAGCGTATGAGGATTTACAAAGGGACGGATTCATTGAAACAACTGTCGGCAGAGGAAGTTTTGTATCAGCGCAGAATAAGGACTTTTATCAAGAGGAACAGCAGCGGTTAGCAGAGGAACATTTACAGGAAGCTGCTGATATTGGACGAACAAGCGGAATATCGTTGGAAAAATTAATTGAACTTTTATCGCTTTTTTATCAAGAGGAGGAGTGACTATGGACGCTATTTTACAGGTTGAAAATCTGACAAAACAGTACGCCGGTTTTATGTTAGACCATGTTTCGTTCTCTGTTCCCAAAGGAACTATCATGGGGCTTATTGGCGAAAATGGAGCCGGAAAAAGTACAACGATCAATGCAATTCTTGACCTTATCCATAAAGACGATGGTACAGTTACTTTTTGGGGACAGGAATTATCCTCATCTAGGCAGCTTAAAGAGGATATAGGCGTTGTGTTCGACGGCATTAATTTTTATGATACTTTGACTCCTGCCAAAGTCGGAAAAATCTCAAGTGCCGCCTATAAACAGTGGGACGAATATTTATATCAGGATTTTCTGAATCGCTTTCAGCTTCCACCAGATAAAGAGATTAAAACACTCTCCAAAGGAATGAAAATGAAATTGTGTATAGCCGTTGCGCTTTCCCATAAGCCAAAGCTGCTGATTTTAGATGAAGCTACCAGCGGTCTTGACCCCGTGATGCGGGATGATATTCTTGACGTATTTCTTGATTTTGTGCAGGATGAAAACCACTCCATTTTGATGTCGTCCCATATCACGACCGATTTAGAGAAGGTTGCGGATTACATTACTTTTATCCATCAGGGTAAAGTGCTTTTTTGTAAAACAAAAGATGAACTTCGTTACCACTATGGTATTTTCCGTTGTGGAGCTGCAATGTTCGATCAGCTCGATAAAGAAGAAATTTTGGCATACCGAAAAGATGATTATCAATGGAATGTGCTTGTAGCGGATAAAGAAAAAGTCAGAAGAAAATATAAAAATGCAGTAGTAGACGACGCAACAATCGACGATATTCTGCTGCTGTATGTGAAAGGAGAGCAAGCCAGATGAAAAGCCTTATTTTAAAAGATTTATTCAATATCGGCCACAATGCGAAATCCATGCTGTTCATTCTCGTGGTTTTTGCAATTGCGCTTATCCCATTTTCCGGCGTAGAGGGATATATATTTGTATGTGCAATTTTATGCAGCATGATGATCGTAACAACCTTTTCTTTTGATAACAATTCCAAATGGACACGATATGCCATGATAATGCCCGTTTCAAAGAAGGAGTTAGTGGTCGGAAAATTTGTTGTATTAACAATCTTTTGTGCTGTCGGCAGCCTGTTTGGTCTGGTGATTGGTTCCATCGGTGGATTTGCTATGAGAAAAATCACTTTTGACTTGGCGGGAATTGGGGAGCTGTTATTTTTGGCTTTGGCAGCATGGGTGATCTCCCTGATCTTTGGAAGTATGTCAATCCCCCTTGTGTTCAAATTCGGGGCCGAAAAAGGCCGTGTGCTGCTATTAGTATCATTTCTCATTCCGGCAGGGATTTGTTTTGGGATATACCAGCTTCTTGCCATACTGGGCGTTGAATTGACAGACCAGCTTGTTTTTATCCTGCTGTGCTGTTCTCCGCTCCTTGCATTGGCGTGGTGCTATGTAATGTACCAAATCAGTTATCATATCTTTACAAGACAGGAATTTTGATTTTAACCTATAGAGGAGGTGTCTTTTATGGAAGGCAAGAGATTTGAAATTACAGAAACCGAGGGAAGCGTTAAGGGCTTTTATGTGGTAGTAGATAGAGAAACGGCGTTAATTACCTTGTCGCAAAGTTTGGAACGGGCGGGGGCATTTGCCCATTAGTTGACAAAGACGGAAAGCCCCTCGTGACAAAATAAAGTAATTGAAACGAAAAGCGGAGAGGAAATCACTCTCCGCTTTTCGTTTGGAAATGACGAATATCATCAGTATACCAGTTCAGTTAGTCATGAAATGCTAAAATTGATATATGTATTTGGGTACGGTTCATCTGCCAGAACATAATGCCACCACTCGTTACAGTAGGCTTCAAATCCGCTGCTTTCCATGATATGCCTTAGAACATCCCGGTTTCTTGATTCTTCCTCTGTCAGTCCGCTTGCAGCGTGATGGGAATGTTCATCCATAAAGTCAAAATCTCCGCCCATTGGAACAAGTAAACCGGTAAGCCAATTTGGGGCTTACCACCCTTGATTGATTAAAAACAAAATAAAGAAATACCGTCAATGGCAGTGCTTGCACTGTTCATCAAGACCATGGACGGTATTTCGTGTTTTGCTATTGATATTTTTAGTTTCTTATGGAACACCATTCAATGTTGCTTAGGCTATATGCATAATGTTCAGTAAAATAAGCCAAGACAAACCATAGTATGATACAACTGCAACAAGGTCATTGATAGTCGTAATCAACGGACCAGACGCAACCGCAGGATCAACACCGATTTTTTTGAGGAAGATTGGAATAACAGTCCCCGATAAAGAGGATATCATCATTGCAAGGTTCATTGCAATTCCAAGGCAACCGGCAACTGCAAAAGAGAAATATGGGGCATTTCCCTTTATACACAGGTATCCACCAATCGCAACAAAGGATAATACTCCCAAAATCAAGCCATTCAGAAAACCGATACGAACTTCTTTCCATACAAGCATAGCTTTCTGTTTATGGTCGATTTGTACATCCATCAAAACACGAATGGCAACAGCTAAGGACTGGGTTCCTACATTACCTGCCATACCCAAAATAAGAGATTGAAAACACATAATGATCGGTATCTGTGCAACAATGGATTCAAAGAGTCCTACTGTTGCTGAAACGCCTAATCCTAATACCAATAAAATACTCAACCAAGGAATTCTTTTTTTGATACTCAAAAAAATCGGCTCCGCTAAATCTTCCTCTGAAGGCAGACCACCCAATTTTACATAATCCTCATTGAGTTCTTCTCCAAGGATTTCAATAAAATCGTGTGAAGTCACAATGCCGAGCAGTTTGTTTTCGTCATCCAACACAGGGATTGAGTTTTCAGAGTAATCACGCAGGAAAGGAATACAATCTTGTATTTCCATTTTTGCATACAAATAAGGGTAGGACAGTGTCGTAATGTCAGAAAGCGGTGTGTTTTCACGTGCAATGATTAAATCCTTTAAGTCAATGGCACCGCAAAAGGTTTTGTTTTCGTCTACCACGTACAAAGTGGAAATATTGTCATTTTCCGCTGCTTGACAAATCAATTCCGACATAGCTACCTTTACGGTAGAGTTGTTCGATACAGCAATAAAGTTCGTTGACATTTTGCTGCCGATTTCATCTTCATCAAAAGAACTGATTAACTTAATTTCAGCCCGAATATCCGGTCGCATCAGATCCAGTAAAGTTGTCCGATTTTCTTTGGAAAGGTTTTGGAGCAATTCTACTGCTGAAGATGTTTCCATAAAGAAAAGAACTTCTGTTTTTTGATTGATTCCTAATAATTCAAAATAAGAATCATTGTGTTCCGCATATTCCAGAACATTAGCAATATTCTCCGGCTGCATAATGCGGAATAAACGCTGACACTCCTCTTTGGTAAGCGAGGTAAGCGTAGCGGCAATGTCTTTTTCGTGATATTCGCCGATCGCCTCTCGCAATTTCCCAGGAGTCAGATTGCTTCGGATAATGCTGATGATTTCAGAAGCAAACTCAGAAATTGATGCATTTGTGGTTACTGGAATGAAAATATTCTTGTTCATTGTTAGTGCCTCCTTTACACGAATTCGTAATGGCAGGCGTGCAAACATTCATTGATAGCTAAAAATGGGCATAAAAATACCATTGTTAGTCACAAAACATCTACACAGCCTGTTTCTGTTTGTGTAGAGTAGTGTTGAAGCAAACAATGGCATTCAAATATTTTCAAAAACGCAGTTAGAACACAGACAGCAAGTTGACATACGATCTCTGAAAATATAGGAATACCATATTCATCTTGTTACAACTGCAACTACTACTGTCCATATTCTCACCTCACATTTATTATTTGGCATTATACCGTAATTATTTTACTACGATTACACTTAAATGTCAAGCTATACGATTTATGAAGTTTAATTCCAATTTGTTCAATTCTATAAAACTGGGATTTTTATAACCAAACTCCCCAATCGCCATAATTAAATGTGCCACTGCCGTGACAAAGTTTCCCATTTTCTTCAAGTTCCTCAAATGCTTTTCGCATACGGATTAAAATTTCCGGCTGTATATCCAATGAATGATGTGCGGGGAATACTCTCTTAACAGGCAAAGACGCAACCTTTTTCAACGAGGTGAGATATGCCTCCGGATCAGTAGATGGATAGTAGGCAAATAATACATCTTTATATACCAAATCGCCGGTAAAAAGATATCCTGTCTCTTTTTCCCAAAAACACAGGTGTCCTGGCGAGTGTCCAGGGGTGTGTAGCACCTCGATCTGCCGTCCACCAAGATCAATCATATCATGGTCGGCTACAATCCTTGTCGGCGTTCCCTGGAAAAACTCATAAGAACCGACATCAAATCCGTCTGGTAAATCACAGCGATCAACTACCATCTCCCGAATTGTTTCCATCGACAGGGGAAATTTACCGTTTAGCCAATCTAATTCAGCAGCGTGAGCGTAGAAATCAGGAAAATATTTATGACCTCCAATGTGGTCCCAATAAATGTGTGTCGCTACCGCTGTGATGGGCTTGTCCGTATACTTAATCACTTCATCGTATATGTTTAAAATACCGAGTTCTGTATCAATCAACAGACTCTGGGTATCTCCATTCAACAAGTAGCAATGAGTTTCCTCCCAGTGTCGATATTCGCTAATAACATAAGTTTTTTTATCTATGCTATCTATTGTAAACCAATCGTCCATAACCAGATTTCCCTTTCTTGCTATTGATGAACCGCTTGAATATGCACGATTATATCTTGATGGTAATATGCAGATGTGGGTGGATGCAGAAGATTCATTTTATCTATGATGATTACGCTGTCACTCCCAGTGTCTCAGAGAGTGACAGCTTCCTTGTCTTGCTTTAGGACAAGCCTCGCATATTTACTTGAAAGCTGCGTCCGCTTCTTCTTGGGTGAGCTGTCCAGTTTTAACAGCGTCAGAAATTGCTTTGTTCAATTCTTCAACTGTTGAGTAATTTCCAATGTGTACCTTTTGACCATTATCCGTTGTAATGTCAACGCTATAATCGGAAACCACATCATCGGTAGGTGGAATCATTGAATAGGTATCACCATCACCGCTATCTTTGGAATACAATACTCCATTTTTAATACTTTCCAGAGTTTCTTTATAGCTGGTCATCATAGCATCCACACTTTCCTTCGTAAATTCATGGAATACGCCTTGCCCATCATACCAACCATCTCCGGTTCCAATCAACGATTCCATTTCTTTTTTCTGTTCGTTCATCCAAGCCTCGTACTCGTCGGCTGTCCACCACTGCACATCCGGTGCTGCATTGTTCTTTTCGTAATCTACCTCGGCAATCCAGCTTTTACCGTCAGTGCTGATTTGACCACCATCGGTATCCTGATAGAGAATATCTACACCGGATGTATTTTCGGTTTCGGATGTCGAAACCTTTGGCGTGTCCGAAGCCAATGCACTTACATAAGTAAATCCTGCAACACTTAAACAGATTGCTCCGCACAAGCCTACTGCCCAAATTTTTTTGTTCTTCATAAATAAGACCTCGCTTTCTAAAAATTATAGCTGCCCTTGAGGACAGCTATAATATAACAATGCAACTTGGATATAGTTTGCATGAATTATGGATTTTAGATGAAGTTGTCTATCGGCTGCTTGCATGGCAATTCAAACCAAAACAGTACACCATTGCTTGTATTTGAGATACCATACTTTGCATGGTGCATTTCCATGATTTTACGAACAATATAAAGCCCTAATCCAGTTCCTCCTGTATTGCGGTTACGAGATGCGTCCGCCCGGTAGAAAGCTTCAAACAAATGTGGGATAGCATCATCAGACACATGGACACCTGTATTTTCAATTTCACCACGAATCGTACCGTATATTTCAGACAAAGAAATACGAATCAATTCGCCACTTGGAGAATACCGAATTGCGTTTACCAATATGTTTTGAATTGCCCGTTCCATCTGCACTTGTTCCACTTCACAGTAAAGTCGGTCAGGAATATTTGCTTCAAGGCTCTGTTTCTTTTTTTCCAATAAATCTGTTACTGTAGCAATCTGTACCCGAAATACTTCCGCAATGTCAACGGTTTTATATTCGCATTTTTGAGTTCCATCCGCTTTAGAAACATATAACAACTCTTTTACCAACTTTTCCATCCTGTCAACAACCGCAATGGAACGCTCCATGTACTCTGTGTGGTTCTCATAGCCGCTGACTCCGTTCAGCATCCCCGCCAAATGGCCTTTCAAAATAGTCAGCGGTGTTTTCAGTTCGTGGGATGCTGCCGAGAAAAATTCTACCCGTTGTTGCTCTAATGCTTGTTCCTTTTCAATATCTGTTTTGAGCTGCCGGTTTGCAGTTTGAAGGTCGTTCAATGCAGTAGAGAGCGAAGCCGACAACGAATTTAGATTTTGCGCCAAACAGCCCAATTCATCTTCTCGCGAAGTATTACATTGACCGGAAAAATTCAGTTCCGCCATTTGTTTTGAAATCCTGCTCAGTTGCACAATAGGTCGAGTAATGTACCATGTATAGAGCCATGCACAAAGGAGCGCTAGCAGAAAAACCATTAAGATGACATACGGAAGTATGGACAGCAATACTTTTGTTGCCTGCTGTACAACGTACAAATCCGTTTGAACTGCCAATGTATAAGTAGTACCGTTTTTTAGAGTAATCGGATAAAAGTTCGTCGTAGTTGTCCCGGACGGTTGCATATCTATGAACGACGCATCTTCATCAAATGTAACTGTTTGGTCTGCCGAAACGGTAGATGTTTCCGTTGATGCTTCATTTGGATAGATAATGTAACCGTTGCTGTCCTCAATCCAAAAAGTAGCATTTGTTTCCGCTGAAAAATCTGTCAATTCATTTTCACAATCGTCTATATTATCAAAATCCGTCATTTGCTCGGCAAGGTGCATGGCGGCTTTCTCCGTAGCCGAGTTTATAAAATTTGAATATGTCGTAGGCAGTAGCTTTGATATAAAGAAATATGTTCCGCAACAAGCTGCCCCCAGTAAGAGAAACGTAATTATAAAAATCTTGACAGATAGCCGCCTTTTAATGCACTTTATCAATTCTATATCCCACCCCTCTAATTGTTTTTATATAATCGGCACTTAGCTTTTTACGAATGTTCTTTATATGGCTGTCAACAATCCGATCTTCGACTTCCAAATCATCCGACCACAATCGTTCAAGTAACATCTGCCGAGTAAAAACCTTTCCTTGATTTTCAATCATAAGCCTAAGAAGTGAAAACTCCTTACTGGTCAAGACGACTTCGTTTCCACTTTGATACACATGAAATCCGTCAATATCTATACTCAACTCTTTATAGGTAAGTAGGGATTGATTTTGATTTTCAGTAGTTCTACGCCGAAGTATAGCCGCAATCTTACATAACAGTATTTTGGGAGAAAAGGGCTTTGGAATGTAATCATCAATCTGTTGTTCAAAGCCCCTCAACTGGTTTTCTTCATCTGATAGCGCGGTAAGCATGATGATTGGGACTTGTGACCTCTTGCGAATGACCTCACATACACCATAACCGTCAATTTTAGGAAGCATAATGTCTAACAATACAAGGTCGATTGCATCGTCAAACATTGCTATCCCAGCCACGCCGTCAGAAGCGACAGCAACTTCATATCCTGCATCAATAAGATGGTTTTTCAGTATATCTTGAATATCAGCATCATCTTCGACAATTAAAATCTTCTGCATTACTTCACCTCCATATTATAGATTAGCATTTTTTCTTGAATTTTTGTTGGAGAGAGTATGTTTATTTCAAGAATTCGACGAACATCCAGTTTGATATAAATATCGAACAGACTCCATGACTATATGCCATGAAATATCAGCAGCATAAGAATAATTTTTTTGATATGTTTCCCACAACTTTTCCATAACCAGACTTGATTCAACTTCATCAAATATTTCTCTTATATTCCAGATTTTATCTGCTCCAATGTTCCACGTTTCCCGGCTGTCGCTACAAGTGCATTCCATAGTATTTCTTTTTTGAGTTGTTGTCCATACAATTTTTGCAGGATATAAATATCATAAAAATCTCTCATTCGTGTATTCGTAACATTTCGGCTGATAACAGTTTCCAGTTTCTCAGCCAATACCGTCTCAAGATTATAAGCCCACACTTCAATTGTACGATCTTCAAGCATAAGGTTAAATCTATACCTTATTTCTCTTGGTGTAATTACATCCCCTGTGGAAATATCTATCTTTAATGGTGTAATGACACCATCAAGCTTAGTTTCCATACTTACTCGTACTCTCGGATAATCTGCTTCTTCCATAATTTCCGATATTCTTTTAATGTGAAATGAAACACCGTCATCTATGGGGATTGCTATGATTTTTGATATAATCGTCTCCACATCTGTTACACTAACATTAAACGGAGCTCCGCAAGACTTCTCGATAAAGTAGCGGGCAACGACTAAATTGAAATTTCCCTTATTTCCCTCACGATTATCTCACAAGGGCAAAAATAAGGGAAAATACATATCATTTCATCATATAAGGCTCTGCGAGCCTTGAAAAATAAGGAAAGTTCAGGAAATCTCTCCACAAATTCCGATTTGTTTATTCGTCCCTCACGTATTAACTGTTTATATGTCTGGTGCAAGGGCAAGCAGCTCCTTCTTTAAGAAATTTTGCACGGCAATATCTACCTGCGTTACATAGTCTGCAAGGCCCTTCTCTTCTACATGAGCGGTCATTCACGGTTCTTTATGAACTCCTGCGCCTTTGTTACTAAGCTGATATTTTTCTGAATACCCATATATGTTTCCTCCATTGGCTTCAACTACCTGGTTACAAAACTTCCATAGATTTATTGCAAACGATGTCTCTTAACTAAAGGAGTTAAGGTTTGAGAGAACTTGACAAACTGGAATTATGATAAGACCTAATTTATAGCACTTATTAACTATTATATCCTTTTCCCTCATGTTATGAACTTTCATAAAGGCAAAAACAAAGGAGAAGGATACATATTTTGAGGTTTTACGATAAATGTGTATACAGTTCCGTAAATTCTTTTTCCGAAAGTCTTAACTCCGTTTCGTTATAATAAGGAGAGCCATTTTTGATTCCGAATTCAAGAACTGTAGGTCCGTCGAAATAGTAAGCTTTATGTGTGTAGTTAACCGGTTCGGCCTGCCAGACATAATCTACTAAAGCCTTTGCCGCTTTTCTGGATTTTTCATCCTGCATACCGCCAACTGCGGGACCTGAGCCTGTACAGTAAATCTCTAAGTGGATTTCTTCCCCTTCATCCGATGTCGTTAAAATGCGATATAAAAAAAGATTTCCCAAATTTTCTGTCTCATAGATTGGTTGACCAAATAACGCTTTAATTTTACCGTATATAAGAGAAAACTGATTTTTATAATCTGCAAAGCCTTCAATAAAATTATATAGTTTACTGCTATCTGTTAATTTTTCCGTGTCTTTCACTGATTGAAATGTGTATGGCATTTTATCCTCCTCTGCTTTAATGAATGTTTCAAAAATCCCGATTGAACAAAATCGCTGCGCGATGGCCTGCCAGGCTGTGGCGCAAATTCATCAAAATCAGCCGTATTGGTCGGTTCAAACATGACCCATTTTCCGTCACGATAGGTTTTTGCCTCATCATATTGCCTGCAAACGGCGTCAGAAAGAGTACCCCTTATATCTTCAAATTTTATTCTTTCATCTTTTCCAAAGATAATCATGAATCCAATGCAATTACTTTTAGCGTATAGGCAGCAAAGTGTTTTACCGCCTCTGCGATATTTATACTCGTAATCCCATTGCTTACCACCAGTATTCCATACTCGATCCATATCGTATTTTTTATCAATAGCCAAACATAATGCTTGCCAAACTTCGAGCAAGGATTGTCCAAGCAATTCCGTCATAGTTGAATGAGATGGTATATTTTCAAGCATCGTATCCTCCATAAATTTCCATTTACTTTTCTGTTGCGTTACTCTCTGACAAACAGGAAGTTGTATGGCCCAACCTCTTATCGGCCTGCTGCGGCTCGTTTATAAAGCAGCCCCCCTTTTATAAGTAACAACAGAAAAGCCACTGTTACTGCATATGCTTCTCTCGCAATCGACAAAAACAAAACAGTAATAATACTAAGCCCAACAGATAAAAAAGTAATCGCCTTTTTTCCCTTTTCAAATTTGAAATTGACCATTAAAATCTTCACAATTCCAACAATCGTTAATGCGATAAAAAGACCCCAATATGTCGTACAAACCCAAATTTCTTTATCTACATACTCAATAAGATTGACCGAATAGATATATCCGCCAACCGGTTTGGGATACAATGGAAGAAAAATAAGCATCAAAGAAAGCAAATCGGCAAATCCAAATAACAAGTCACATAGACCGCCTAGGTTTGACTTGTTTTCTTTTTCCGCAATCAAAACCAACTGATCTCCAGATAACAACTCATCAATAGACACAGAGAAATATCTGGATATTTCCTTTAATGAATCTATGCTTGGATACCCTCTTCCAGATTCCCATTTTGAAATTGCAGTTCTGGAGACAAATAAAGCCTCGGCCAGCTCTTCTTGTGTCAAACCTCGGCTCTTTCTTAATTCCTGAAGCTTTTCATGGAATTCCACTTCCTGCACCCCCTTTTTTATTTCATTTTTTTATTGACAGCATAACTACCGCCTTATAGACAGTAAATAATCCGGCACTTAACAATACGCCGCCCACAATATCCGTAACCCAATGTACTCCGGAAATCAATCTGCTGATAACCATGAATGCCGAAAAAGCGATTGCCAGAATCGTAACGATTCTTTTCATTGCAATGCTTGACAGTCTACGCTGAATCTGTTCAATCAAAGTCGGCATCACACACAATACCAGTAATGTCGTTGAAGAAGGATAAGAAGCCTCCATAACTCCATTGATTAAAATCGGTCTGTAATTGATTGAGATCATTTCAAAAATCAAATATGCCAGTATCACGACAACATAGTAAACTCCAAGGATAATGATATCTGGATCCACTTTGAAGAGACTTCTTCTCTTTATTAACTGAACCACTCCAATACCTGCAAAAATCAGGCATACAACTAAAGGAATAAGTCCCATCCAATCGGTAATCGTATAAATTGTCATATTGACACCTGCCAAACGATGAAACCAGCAATTGAATGTTGCAAATCCAATATTGGTTCCGTTTTGACCCAGCGGCTGCACGTCTACCATCTGGATCAAAGCTGTCCATACTGTAAACGCTACAATAAGTATTCCTCCAAATAATAAAACCTGTTTTCCACTTTTTTTCATCATTCTACGTCCTTTCTATAATTGGTTTGTCTTTTCGACAGTTTCACCTTATCAAAAAACGTAAAATGACGAAAGAATCGCTCTTTCACATGTGTGACACGATTCGTATCATCCCCACAAATGCGCAGTTTTCACTATATTTTCCAGAATATCTATTCCTACAAATTCCAGTTTTTTTATTTGTCCACAAGGTATTAGCTGTTCAAAAGCATTGCTATATTCTCATCAATGTCCAAAAAGGAAACACACGGCTCACAGCAGATTTAGCAGTTCTGTATGAATATATCCGTTTGTTCCTACAACGCTGCCGCCTTTTCTCGGATCAAGCGGTTTTCCCGCAAAATCAGTCACTTGACCGCCTGCCTCCTGAATCAACAGCATACCGGCAGCATAATCCCAGGGATTCAGATATATCTCGAAATAGCCACCTTGTCTGCCGCGGGCGGTATATGCCAGTTCCAGAGCGGCAGACCCAATCCTGCGGACATCCTGGCACTGGCCGAACACTCTGCGGAACCGGGCAAAGTTATCATCAGCCAGCTCTCTTTTTGCTGTTCCCAGCCCGATCATCGTGTCGGATAGTTTTTCTGCGGTTGATACATGTATGGGCTGTCCATTTAGGAAGCTGCCTTCTCCCTTAATCGTTGAAAACACTTCTTCATGGAAGGGGTCATATACGATTCCCATAACAATTTCTCCCTGGCGGCAAAGCGCTAAAGATACAACGCTGTGCTGATAGTCGTGCATAAGGTTGGTAGTCCCGTCAACCGGGTCTAAGATCAAAAGCGATCCGCCTTTTATTTCCTGCAATCCGGTTTCTTCTCCGAGAAACTGAATATCCGGTGCAAGGGCAAACAGCTCCTTCTTTAAGAAATTTTGCACGGCAATATCTACCTGCGTTACATAGTCTGCAAGACCCTTCTCTTTTACATGAGCGGCCATTTCACGGTTTTTTATTAACCCCTGCGTTTTTGTTACTAAACTGATAATTTTCAGTTCATATACGTTTCCTCCATTGGCTTAAACTACCTGGTTACAAAACTTCCATAAGAGTTTTTGTAAATGATGTCTCTTAACTAAAGGGGTTAAGAAAGGTTTGAAAGAACTTGACAAACTGGAAGTTTTCATTCAGCAAATTACAATGATAAACCTTTAATCATATCATTGTATACTGAACTCCCATCAAGAATAGTTCCAAATGTATCAACCCATAACGGTATATAGTCACACCTACTTGCTACCATCTGCGAACCAATATTCGTTATAGAAGCAGAATAGAATGGAATAATATTTCGTGCCAGTAATTCTTTTGTCAATCCCCTCACTAAATACGTTCCCAATCTGGCATTTCTATATTCTTCCATAACATCTATACCTATTTCCCATACACCATCTGTTGATGATTCTGCGGCGCCTGCTACTCCAATAATTTTATTATTGTCCTTTGCAATATAAACACCTTTTGTTGATGTAGAACCATTTTCATCAAATGCTAAGGAATTTTCAAAACCAGTCAATCCAGTAAGGGAAAATATCTCTGCCAAAAAGATACTCGCACTTACAATCCAATGAAATCAATGCCTCTTCTGTATAGTTATCATTAGGAACATAATGTATTGTCTGCCCATAAACCAAAGGAAGTTCAAATATTTCATCTCTATTCTTGCTTTGTAAAAGTTCTTGAACTTTATAACGCAGATTCTCTGAGGTACAAACCACAACACAATTTCTATAGGCTAGTATTTTAATATATGGTGGTTTTGCATTGAAGTTAACAGTATACACCGTTGATTTTCCATTTAGTTCATCCGGACTGTAATAAAATTCCTTTGATAATAATTCTTCCATTTTCTTCTTAATAATCACTTTCATGTTCATTCCTACAATCTCCGATTTGTTTATTCGTCCATCATGTATTAGCTATTCAGAAGCTTTGTTAAATCCTCAACGGAAGCATCCATTTTCACAGAAACTTCTTCCATGGTCATGCCGGAAGCAAGAAAGCGCTTTATCACCATTTTCATATCCTCGCCGACCTCAATGATATGGCCATCCAAATCGTAAAACCGGATCACCCGCTGGCCCCAGCTATGTTCGATCACTTCTCCCAGATATTCGATGTCCGGGTATTCTTTCAGCTTGTTTAGAAAACCGTCAAAGTCCTGTTCCTCAAAGACGATTTCCGCATTGTTAGATTTCTTTAATATCTTTTCTTTCGGCAGATTCACAAGCCAGTCAAAATCCTGCTGCAGTGCCAGGCCGCAGGTAAAGGCGATGTTCTTACCGTAATCCTGAAACACCTCTAATCCAAACAGATCCTCATAAAATTTTCTTGCGGCGTTAATATCAGCCACAGATATAAGCATACATACGTGTTTCATGCAAATTCTCCTTCCAAACTGTGGTGGTTCCCTATTTTTGACCGGATCTTCACAAGCCTTAACTGTTGAAAGTTCATTTTACCATAGAGCAGCCTGTATCTCTACTATTTCTTCTCTGGTTTTGTCCAAGATTTCAATGGTATATCCCACTCCCCACACAGTTTTTTCTCCCCATACCACTTCAAATAATTCCTCCGTTGAGACAACCTTCCCCTGATTTTCACACAGATACCAGAGAATTGAAAACTCTGTCGGCGTCAGCTGAAGCTCTTTTCCAAACAAGATACATTTATGGCTTTTCTTACTGATTGTCATTCCTCTTATATCATATTCGCTGCATTCATCCTCCTGCTTGATCTGCGGCTGTCTGTATCTCATATACTGCCTTAACTGCGCTTTCACGCGGGCAACCACTTCCAATGGGTTGAACGGCTTCGTGATATAGTCATCCGCAACGGACAGCCCCATGATTTTATCCCCATCTTCTACTTTTGCTGTCAGCATAATCACAGGAAAATAAAATTTCTCCCGGATTTTCTGGCAAATTTGAAAGCCATCAATATCCGGGAGCATAATATCTAATATGGCTAAATCCAAGTGGGTAGACTCAATGCACCTTAACGTATCCGTACCATTGTAAAATTTATAAACGGTATATCCATCGTTTTTCAGATAGACTTCAACCAAATCTGCCAACCCTTTTTCGTCATCCACCACTAAAATTTTTTCATTCATTGCATTGCTCCTTCCTGCCCAAACTATCTATCTTTATTATGTACCAAAACGCTGTTACATTATCAGCATAATGATAGATAATCGTCAAGACAACGCATTCCTAATCTTGACGATTCCTCACATTAAGCGAAACAGATAGATATAGCAGCCACACCTTAGATGTATCCAACTGTCATCTGATTCCATAGTCATATTACGGCACTTCAAATTTATAACCAACGCCAACAACGCTTTTGATGTAGTCCGGGGAATCCGGCGTAATTTTCAACTTCTTCCGCAGATTGCTTACATGGTTATTGACTGCCTTGCGAGAGTAATACGAATGATCCTCATTCCAAACCAATTCCATAATCAGCTCATAGGTAAATACCCGCTTCGGGTGTGTAATTAGCAAAGCAAGGATGTCAAATTCCTTAGCAGTTAATTCAATTATCTGCTCGCCAATACATACAAGCCGCTGCTCCTGGCAGAAATATAAATCCCCCATGCGGATCTCTGTAAAAGGTTCCTCAATGGCTCCCTGCACCCTATAAGTATCGGGAATATCACATGGGATATCAGCCGGATTATTCTGTTGCCCTTTTAAAGCAAGAAGATAATTTACTAACTCCTGCCTCTGACGGGTATTTAACAGCATAAGCAGTTTTTCTGCAATTTTACCGCCCGATTCAGATATATCAAATACAGCTAATTTCCCATGTTATCACCTCCTCCGTCAATGCAGGTATTCATTCTTTTATTTTGATTGAATACCAAAAGTTTTCTGTTTCTAAAACAAGTATAACAAACAAAACCTGAAATCCTGTGTCATGTTTCATATTTTTTTAGAATGGAGCATACTTTCTCTTTTATCCCATCCCGGATATGCGCCGGGGAAAGCACCTCGACATGCTCTCCAAAAGTAAGCAGATAATGATAAATGACCTCATGGTCTGGTAAATTTGCGGTTACATATAGATTATTTTCTTCGTCTGTTGTAATGGCATCAGAAAACTCGTCATGTACGCGAAAGGCAACCTGCGGGGAGAATTTCAAAGTTACAGAAACGCTATTGTAATGAGGCATTTTCATCTTTTCCTTTGGTAAGTCCGACATGTCCATTATGAATGTTTCGGCAGAAGTTACCAAGTCTTGTATGCGCGTCAACTTGAAAAAACGGTAGTCACTTCTTAACAGACAGAATCCATATAAATACCAGTCTTTACCCTTGAAAACCAACTTAATCGGTTTCACAGAGCGTGATAGATACTGACCGTCGCTACCAAAATAAGAAAAGGTGATGATTCTTCTGTCAAAAATCGCTTTTTTAACCTCGGCAAATATCTGATCCGCCTTATTTTTATTCCAGTCTGAAAAATCAACTTCTATCCAATCCGTCCATTTAATCTGAAAGAGTGCTGACAATTTAGATAGCAATTCATCCGCATTTTCACCTTCTGTGGATGCAATGCCCTGTAAGGCAATCAATATTTGTTCCTGCTCTTTTTCTGAAAATATAGACTTGTCCAAAACATAATTTTCCAACAAAGAGATACCGCCGCCTTTTCCCTGTGTAGCATAAATCGGGATTCCTGCCGCGCTAATGGTATCTAAATCTCTGTAAATGGTCCGAGTAGAAACCTCAAATTTCTTTGCCAATTCAGGAGCCGAAGATTTTCCGTTTTCCAATAAATAGTAGACAATTTGAAACAACCTGTTCATCTGCATACCGTACACCTCCGCCTATATTATAACGCAAGAAACTTGACAAGTGTACGGCAAGTTAAGAATAATGTGCTTCATTTAAGCTAACGCAATTCAGACAATAGCTATTCTCGCTTTACGGCGGCCCTGATTTATTCAAAGCCCCCGTAAAAATCAGAACAGGTAAAACCATCCTGGTTATCAGGAATTCACGATACAAACGGCAAGCAGAGCAAGTTTGGACATACTTGCTCTTTTTGCGTGGCCGGAGTCCGCAAAAATGCTTGTTGGGGAACTCCCCACGCCGGGGGATGGGGACTCGTCAAGGGCCGCCTTGTCAACTTTGGCCAGACGGTTCTTGCGAGGCGTGCAAGCCATATCCGAAACTGGCTCGGTCATACGGAACTGAAATGGTTCCACGCTTTTTCCCACTTTCTTTACTGGAGTACATTACATAATTCAATGTAAAGGGGTGAAACGCTATGGCGAAAGAAACAAAATATCCCGGCCTTGAAACGCATGGAGCAGCATCAAAGAAGCGCGTAATGCATTGGGATTGTCCCGTAGGGCATTGGCTGAACAAATCAGTATTGATCCCCGGTATCTTGTAAATATTGAAAACAGCGGCTATCTTCCCATTATTCCGGTACTTTATGAGCTGGCGAGCAAATAACTCCAGAGAAACGGCCACAAAATAAAGCTGTGTCCCGAACCGTATTTGCCGATTATCGAGGGAGCCATTGACAGGGAAATCAGAATCAAGGAAGCGGGGGAGGAATAAACGTCCTCCGCTTCCTTTGTAAACAGTTTTTTATCCCTGTACTTTTTCAAACTGTTTAATTAACATTTGTGTTGCGTAATAATAGCTATCCATCGTTTCATATTTTCTATATTCGTACTCCAATGCAACCAAAAGCATTAAATATATATCATACCATAAGGCCCTGCGTTCCTGATTTTTAGTTAGTCTTTTAATCCCATAGCCTTTTTGAAAGCAGGTATTCTCAGCGTAAGTACGAAACCCCACTTCCATGAGAGGATCTCCCCAAATGCTCCGTTCCCAATCTATGATTCCTGTTACTTTTCCAGAATGAATAAAGATATTTCCGTCCCAACAATCCCAATGTACCAACTTTGGCTCTGACACTTCTTCAAAAATAGATTTATCTCGATCAAGACAAAGCCACATCTGGTCGATTGGTATTTTTAAATCTACATTTCCGTGCTGTGCATCATTTACCCCCGCCTCCATCATCTTACGAAAAATAGGATACCATTCCTTTCCCTGAAATTCAGGCTGTCCGGGATACCCAAACACAGGACAGAGTATATCGTTTATTCTTTTGTTTATTTCTCCTGTTTCAACATGTATACGGTTTATCTGTTCTAATGATAAGCTGTCTTTTATAGTATTAAGGCTTTTTCCCTCTAGCTTTTCCATGAAGAAATACGGTGAATTGCAAATGGTACAACTGTCATCATACCCCAGCATTTTAGGTACAGGTATTTTACCATGCCGGATAGCCAATTTCATAGCTTCCACTTCGCTGGACATGATATTTTTTTCATAAGTCATAACACGCATTTCTTTTAATGGGGCTATTTTCAATATCACTTGTTCCTCATTACTCAAATGAATTTCATAGGCAATATTAAAATAACCCTCTGTCAATTCCCGATAGTTTTTCATTTTAAGCGGTGAGAAATATTTTTCCACCATCTTCGATATAGTTTCTCTGTTCTGTTTGTTCTTTGTCAAGCTCTCCATCTTACCGTTCCTTTCTTACGATTTTATAGTTATATACGGCCAATCCTGCAATCAGCCATTCCGTTAAAACCAGTATCCACCATATAATGTCAAGGTTGTCTAGCCGCCATGCTATCAGTAAAAGCGGTAAGCGAATGGCAAAAATACTTTCCAATGACAAAAACAAGACCTTTTTTCCATATCCCAATGCTAGAAAATAAGCCTGAATTACAGGCATTATGCCTCCAATTACCAAAGAGAAGCATATGATCTGTAATGCCGTTTTCCCTATACTGGTAATTTCAGAATCTACAGAAAATAATTTTACAATGCCACCCGCTCCACAATATACGCATACTGCAATAACGCCTCCATATACAGCTCCACCTAATATTGCATAGGCCACTGTCCTTTTTACTCTTTTTCTCTGTTGACGACCCCAATCAAAACCAAGCATAGGTTGAATCCCCTGCATAATGCCAGAGAACGGCGTAGAAAGAAAGGATTGTATTCTTGATATAACTGCATAGGTGCCGATTGCCTGTGTGCCTCCTACTTGTCCTAATATCTGGTTTCCAACCATACCCGTCAAACTGTTTCCGAGGCTATTGAGAAAAGCAGGCAACCCAATATATAATATTTCTTTACATGCCTGCCTGTTCCACCTAATATCGCCCAATGCTACCCGGCATGGAGTATTTTTCCGAATAAAAAAGTAATAAATACTGTTTACAGCAGAAAAAAGCTGTGCAATTAAAGTTGCTACTGCGGCACCGGAAATCCCCATATGAAAACCATATATAAACAGCGGGTCTAAGAGCAGGTTAATCATTACGGGACAGCACCATTGTAACGTAGAATAGAAAATATCCCCTTCTGCCCGCATAATACCAGAGAACCCTGTGCTAATGATAGTACCTATCAACATGATCCGCCCATATTCTACTGCATATGGATAAATTTCAGAGGTACTGCCTAATAATTCCAATAACGGTTCTAAAAAAGCAAGTCCTGTGATCGTAATTGTCAAGGAACACAGAACCCAAAGCCACATCATGCAGCCTACTACTTTTTTTCCACCAGCCGGATTTCTCTCGCCCAGCCTGCGGGATATGATGGAGGCTCCCCCCGTTCCCAAAGTGGAACTAACGCCATTCACTAAGAGTAAAACCGGCGAAAAAATCCCAATAGCGCCGCTTGCCACACTTCCTATTCCCTTTGATACATAAAACGTATCTGTAATGGTATAGATATTATAAATCATAATGGAAAGCGTTGTCTGTGTGCATAGTTCCAGCATGAGTTTTCCAATAGAATCTTGTTCCAGCCTATTTTTAACTTGTTCCTCTGCCATAATACAAAATCCTCACTGTAAAAGTATTGGAAAGTGTTTTTTCATCAGGTTACTCATACATTTTACATATAAGGGAATTGATATTCTATTCATTGATTTGTGGAATTTTCTATACTCATTTTACCGTAGCTTTTCCGGTATTCAGCAGGTGAACACCCAAATTTTTCTTTTATCCCCTGATAAATGGGGACAGCATTTTGATAGCCTACTGCTTGTGCAATTTTTTCCACCGAGTAATCAGAGCTGCTTAAAAGGACAGCCGCCTTTTCCAACCTGCTTTCTCTGACTAATTCATGAAAATTCATCTTGCAATTTTCTTTAATAACTCGGCTTAAATAACTTTGATTGAAAGAAAAAACATGGGCTAATTCTTCCAATGTAATATGTTCACTGTGATTGTAAATATATTGAATAATCTCTCCGGCTTGCAAAGAGCTATGGGATAAGCGATACCTGCAACACTTGTATTTTTTCTGTTCTCTTTCAAGAAAGATCATAAGAAGCTGCAGGTAACTTTTTATTGCAGCCTCAAAGTAGCGTTGTTTCAAGTAGTATTCTGTCATTATCCCTTCTATGAGACGCCGCTCATCACCCACACAACAATATTGTAAATAGTTATAATATTCTCTCTGCGGAGACTTTGCACTTACGAAAAAATCAAACAAGGCACTTTTATGGTTTATATCCTGGATAAATTCATAGGAAATCCATTCCATAGGGATAATCATTTTAATCAAAACAGACTGTTCATCTTCCTGCTGTAAGGCATGAATAACATTCTGGTTTAACATAAATAAATCACCCTCCTGCAATACTATACAGGTTTCAAGATTTTCTATAAATTGCTTGCAGTGTCCCTTATATATATAAAGAATTTCCACAAAATCGTGTTTATGGAAATATACGGGCGTTCTTTTAATATGTATTTTCGCCGAAAATTGATCTTGTACCCTTGTTAGAATCTGCTTATTTGTTTTCGTTTGAAAAGTGTCTGGAAATTGATAGGTGTCATTTTTAAGTGACTTCCGTAACTGATCATCTATTTTATATTCGTCCACCATAACTACACTTAATTCACGGTCTAGTCGTTCCGTTTCCAACTTTTTTGATAAAGCTAATATGTCATTAAAATTTATTATGCTTTCCATATTGTATAATCCCTTTAATAAAGGCATAGGTTAAGGTCTGCCTATTATTTGGTAGGTATTTATTAACAGCCGAAGGCCATACATTTGATTGCCAATCGTAGCATAGTGAACTAAAAAATGCAAGATGAGTACCTATCATATCGCTCTTTAGCGTTGCTCTGAACTATCTTCACCGCTTATTAAGAGAACATTAACAGTGTAACCAAAATCAAGGAATAGGGAACGTGAGTGTGGAAACAACTATCAGAGCAATTGCGCTTTTTGTTGGGGAACATCTGTTTGATAAAATTCGCCCAGATACATCAGCATAGCATCCGAACAGGGATAGAAGTTTTCAGATATATCTCCTGCCACTCTGCAACAATGGATTGAATGGCAGGTAAAGCAGGTGTTTCTGCCTTATATTCCGCCAGTCGTTCAAAGACATTTTGGGAATATATTAAAAAATCATTCCACTTCCGATTTCTCTCTTTTTTGGCTCTGGCTGAAAAAAAGAAGAAAACTCTTGATACTCATGGGTGCTGCCCCAACGTTCGATAACTTCATTCCTATATTTTTCTTGTAGAGCAGAAATTTCTGCATTTGAAAATGCTGTCAAATAGTAATCACTCTTTCCGGCCAAAGTTACCCAATCTTATTGATAATGGGCAGTACATTTCTTCAAACGATGGTTTACGGAAAGGACACCCATTGTTTTAACATTCGCAGGGGATGCCGGAGGAATAAACATCGCTTCAACAATGTTTGGATTATCCACATTTCCAAGATTAGTGACACTGTAGCCATTGCGTTTTTTATACCCAAGGATTGCCGACCCAATAAATTTTCCCGCGCTGCTGTTAAATCTGCCTATAGCTGAAATTGCGGCAGCATCAATCAGTTCCGGCTCCATATAGAGGTAACAGGCAAGGATCATCATCAATTTTCCTGGATTACTTATATTCTTTTTGAGCCTTTCCGAAACTGACCTCGCTATGTTCCAAATATCTTCGGATTTATTGGAAACCTCTATTGCAGTTGCAGAGGCATAATTACCCAACGCACCTACCTTATAGCGAGAGAGATGTCTGCGTATATCTACTGCGGCCACGACCCGGTTCGTTTTCTCTTTACGCATCATCTCGGCAACAAGGTAGTCATTCAATGATACTCCGTGTTCATGGCATTTTCTTAAAACTTCTTCGGTCTTCCTTGGCTCCCATACCTCCTCCAGATAGGAAACCGGATTGTCGGCAATAAACTCCGTTTCAAATTTTCTGTAATCCTCATAACTGACGGTATGCCCTTCATGTTTCCATTTGCGGTTTGCATAGCCAATAATCAGCTTATTTACTGACGAAAGCTGGCTACCTTTTGGAAGTTCATCAATAGACAAAATAGGGCTTTCTTCGGCAAGCGTAGGCGTTTTCCCGGACAGATAGCAGTTGGCAAATTCGCATACCAAGTTCAATATACTGCGTCCATCTCCCAAAAGGTGATGCGCGATAAATATAACTTCAAATGATTCTCTATCTGGGTAAACTATGAGCTTCAAAAGGCACTTCTTAAAAGCGTCCCAGCCATATCTTGTCATATCGCTATAATCATCTTGCCACCGGGAAGCATTGTCTTTCTCAAAAACTGGGATTTTTATTTCCTGATGCTGGCAATAATACAGCTTTCCGCTTTTAGCTTCTCGGGCAACATTGCTTTTCAAAAATGGATGTGCAGACGCAAGCGCCCGAAGTGCATCGTGAAATTTCCCCTCGTCGTATCCTGCGGCGATTTTTGCCTTGATGCCAAAGTGCATATTAGGACACATGAGATGAGCCCTTTCAGTCAGTATATATTGTTTCATAGAGGATGCCTCCCTTCGCTTTCAAATATATCGTGCGGAATTTGCAATGTTCTGCATATGAGTTCCATGGTTTCCTGCGCCTTAAGTTCGAGGGACAATGTAGAGAATACTCTATCATGCACTAAACCGCTAATTCCTTTCAGAAGAAAAGAGGCAAGATATTCTTTGCCGTAGCAGTCATCCTTGCCCGCCGCTTGCAGAAATTCATGTATCATTACCTGGAAAGCAGGTAGCATTGCTTCTAAAGTCTGTTCATGTAGTGCATACAATATTGACCAATGAATTGAGCCATTTGCTAATTGAGTTAGTTCTGCCATACTGTTGGTGTAACAATCATATAGCTGTTCCAGTCTTGATCGAGGGGTGATGTGGTTTGCGGATTTATTCATTATGGCCGAAAATCTTTCTCCGCTTTTCTTAAAAAAGAGTTCGACGGCTTTATCAAATACTTCTTGCTTGGAATTGAAGTAGTGATAAAACATACCGACTTCCCCGTTGACCCGTTCTAAAATCATTCGGATAGAAGTAGCCTCATATCCGTTTTTTAAGAATAATTCTAACGCAGCATTTAGGATTTCATCGCGCTTTCCACCCTCTAAAACAGCTTTTCTCGACATATCAATTCACCTCTCCGCAATAAACAGAATATTGTTCTGTTTATTATTATAATAACTTCTGCCATACTTGTCAACAAAATTTCAAATCCATCTCAATTATTTGGGTGTGTTTCAGTCAATCTGTACCGTTTGTGAAATTAAACAGTCTATTACATGAAAAGAAACATCGTTCAAATACTATCACCTGAAATGTAGAATTACCTTGGGTGATGACATGAAGTTTGAACGCGATGAACGCAAGTTTGATTTTCACGATATAGGGCTGGGGATCAAGCGCAAAAGAGAAGCCAAGGGGATAACACAGGAGCAACTGGCTTATATCATATTTCGGGCGCGTTTGGCGCTACTTTGTCAACAGACCCAAGTTGGCCCGAGACTGTATACCTTTCATAAGCCATTTCATTTTTGGAACTTCTGTAAAGTCATCACAGACGATTTTTCAAAAATTTTTCCATCGTCTGCAATGCCCGCTCGATGGAATAGCACACGGCCATTTTGCTGACACCTTCCACCCTGGCAATGTCCGTCTGGGTCATGCCAAGAATGAAGTGAGCGTAAACTCGCTTTTCCTGTTTGTCTGGCAGACTGGCGATTGCTGCAAGGAGCTCCTGCATGGTAACTTTGCGCTCGTAGAGCTCGTCAGGAGACACAGACACGAATCTGAAAAATCAAAGCCGCCGAAAGGTGGTATAGGCATGTTAATAGGTCTTCTCTACGACGGCTTTTTTTCTTTTGCCGTCGTAGAGCAGCTTTTCAACTATTAAGCAACTTGATGCTTACAATAAGTCCGAACCGTCAAAAACAGAAATATGGAAATCTCAATCACTGCTGAAATCAATATTACATAAGGCGTCCAAAAACTCATTCCTCCAATATGCAGGTAGTTAAAATTTGCAAGCTGGTAGAGAAAGTTATTCTGCAACCCAATTCCTGCCGATGGCAAAATACAAGAAATCCATGATGCGCCCAATGCAGTATAGGCAAATATTGGCAGAAGAACAATAACAAGTGAAACCAATAACGCAGTCAAAGAATCTTTACATTTTGCGGACAGAAATAGTGTACAGCTAATGCTTGCTAACATAGAAAGTAATCCCACCAATGTCAAAACTATTTCTAACTGTCCCAAATTGATATTGGATAGATTTATGACAGAGAAAAGCATTTGAAACGAAGTTTTTAAGCACTCTGTTCCGAAAGCCATGTTCAAAATCAGTAAATGAATCGTTATTCCAAAAATAAAGGTTAAAACGAAAATTGTACTTGATGCAGAAATCTTTGTAATTGCTAACCGAGTACGCCCGTGTTTTGTTGCACGCAGGATACTGTCGGCTCCCGTTTGATATTCATTTGAAAAAATCGGAGCGGCAATCGCAACGCACAGGATGGAAAGGATTTTGGGTGTGTAGTATGTGCTATTTTCTGCATGCGAGAATATTAAGAAATTCCTAATTTACATTATACCCAGTGTTTGACGAAATAAAATACTACTAAAACATAAAATTATTTTCGTTCTCATAACTTAACCCGAAATGTAGAATAATATATGGGTGATATGAGAATGTACCAAGTTTTTTTTGTTTTTGCAGGCTTTTCCGGGTTGCCGCTAAATGGTTATACCGAAAGTCTGATTATCCCGAATATATCATAGAAAGCCAGCAACAGAGGCATTTGGGGAAGAAATGTTCGGGATAATTTTTCCTTGCAGCACAAGCTGTAAAGTCTCCTAATGTTCCTTCACCACCTACCGTATCTAATAAAGGCCACAGGGCAAGCAGAGACTTACCTTGTGGCCTTTGTTACGGCACTTCAAATTTATAACCAACGCTGATAACGCTTTTGATGTAGTCCGGGGAATCCGGCGTGATTTTCAGGTGGCTGTGCCACGCTTTCTGTTTCATAATAATCGGTTTTCATACCGTATAAATAATAATCGCAAAGCAAACTAGCCATAGGGATACCCTCCACCAATCAATAAATACACACAGACAGGCCGCCGCTAAATTGTAGGGTTTATCATCAAAAAACCGCATAACTACGCCGTTTCTGGCGCAAAAGATTTCAAAAGGTGTTGCGTTCGGGCAGCACCTTTTGTTTTGTAAATTCAAGGACAAAGGAGGCGAGAACATGGCCGAGCCGGGTGCATTGGATTACTTCTATGGAGCCGAGGCAGAGCAATACACCTTTTATCGGATTCCAAAGGTTTTGTTTACCGACCCCGGCTTCCGGCGAATGACAGCAGACGCAAAAATCCTGTACGGCCTGATGTTAGACCGTATGGGGCTGTCCATACGCAACGGCTGGTTGGACGAACAAAACCGGGTATTCATCTACTTTACCCTGGAGGAAGCGATGGACGCGATGTGCTGCGGCCATAACAAGGCGGTGGCACTCTTTACCGAACTGGATAAGGTGGGCCTGATTGAGCGCAGGAAGCAGGGCCAGGGCCGACCCACTAAAATCTATGTCAAGAACTTCACTCGGAAAGAGGAAGTCAAGACTTCCGAAAAACGGAAGTCTGCACTTCCCGAAAGCGGAACTCTTGACTTCCGAAAATCGGACACAATCAATACTGATAAGAATAAGACTGATTTGAGTGATACTGATCCATCTAACTATCCGGCGGCAAGGCCCCCGGAAGATAGACCGCCTACGGCGGCTGATACGATGGATACGATGCGGGCCTATCGGGAGATTTTGAAAGAGAATATCGAGTATGACCATCTTTGCCAGAAACTCGGCTATGACAGGGACATACTGGATGAAATTCTGGAAATCCTGGTAGACACGGTATGCAGCACTCGAAAAATGATACGCATTGGGGGCGAGGACTTCCCAAAGGAGGTTGTAAGAAGCCGGTTGCTCAAGCTGGACTCGGAACATATCGAGTATGTGATAAGCAGCTTGCGGGAGAACACGA
The DNA here is from genome assembly GCA_910576385.1 of Lachnospiraceae bacterium. Lineage (GTDB taxonomy): Bacteria > Bacillota > Clostridia > Lachnospirales > Lachnospiraceae > Petralouisia. The sequence goes on along the minus strand of CAJTIR010000004.1, from coordinate 105,948 downwards.
CAAAGGTTCGGAATATCCGCGCATACCTCCTGACCTCGCTTTACAATGCGCCTACCACCATAAGCAGTTACTTTACTGCCCTGGTCAATCACGACCTCTACGGCAGCGGGTAACTGTTTTTTTATACTCAAATAAGGGTGGCGAGCCGGTCTTATCCGGCCCGCCTTAACTACCAAACTGTAAATGAACGGCACTGTGTCAAGAACGCGCACGGTGCGCGTTCATTTTATTCTTGACACGGGGACGGACATTTGCCACTCGGCATACTGCCGAAGAAAGGAGCAACCCCCGTGAAAAAACCTTTTGCATATATTTCTGCCGCCTGGAGCGGCCAGGAATTTACCGACACCGACCAGGCAGCGGTTTATTGCCGCAAGGTTTATCTGGCCGGTTTTACCCCGATTTGCCCGATCCTGTATCTGCCGCATTTTCTGAATGATACAGTCCCCGCCGAACACAAGGACGGGATTGATATGGCGCGGGAACTGCTGCGTCGCAGCCATGTCCTGATTGTCTGCGGCGAGGAAGTGGACGAAGCCGTAAAAAATGATATTGCCGTAGCGCAGCGCCTCGGCATTACGGCCACCACATTGGACGGTATTCTGAAAATCAGGAGCCAGGGCCATGAGGAGGGCTGTTGATAATCTCCACCGGCTGATGCGCTTCCTGCTGCATCGGCTGGTGGTGCCGCCTTAGCCGTTCCCCTTTTCCACTTCCACCCTGCCGGAAAGGAGGAATCGCCCAATGCAGGAAGAAATGGAACGAAAGACCGTGGCAATCAGCGTCAAGGCGGGAAAGCTGACCGCTGATCTGCTGAAAAAGGCCATAACCAAAGCCCTGGCTGAAATGGAGAAAAGCCAGAAAAACCCGAAAATCTATCGGGGCAAACAGAGTGTGAAGCACCTTGTCCGGCAGGGCGCGGGTGTTTCCAATATCGAAGTGACCGACGGAAATATTAAGTCCTTTGAACGTGTGGCCCGGAAATACGGCGTGGATTTTGCACTGAAAAAGGACACAACAAGTCAGCCGCCCCGCTATCTGGTGTTCTTCAAGTCAAAGGACGCGGACGCGCTGACTGCTGCCTTTGCGGAATACTCCGGCAAGGTAGTCAAGCATCAGACCCAGGCCAAACCCTCCATTCGCCGCCAGCTTGTGCAGCTTCAGGAAGTCGTTAAAAAGATGGCGCAATCCCTGTCCAGGAATAAGCAACAGGAGGTGGCGCGATGAAAAAACTCCCCAAAATCAATGCGGCCAAGGCTGTAAAAACCAGTTTGCCCTATTGCCAAAAAGCAAAGGCCGGAAGCGGCGTCAGGGGTGCGCGTAGCGCATTTATTTTACCCTTGACCCCGTTTCCGGCTTTTGCTATGCCCCTGGCATGGAAGCGTCCAAAAGGACGCGCAAGCCACCACGCTCGCGTGGTGTTCGGCCCGCACATTCTATGTCGGGCCGGGGGTTTGGGGAACGCCCCAACAAGCAGGAAAGGATATTCCTTTCCATTGCTTGCAAAAAAGGTCGCAGATACTCAATTTTCTTTAGATTGCTCACAAATTCAACATTTCCATCATATTACAAAAAGCAGTAACACAGGTGAATAAATTCATACCCGTGTCACTGCTTCTCCTCTTTACTATCCAGCATTTGGTCAATAAGTGCCAGTACAAGTTCCTGATCTCGCTGGCTACACTGGGTAATAAGACGTTTAATCCTATCGGCGGTATATTCCTCTGAAATTGTCTGCGGCATAAGCACTTCATCAAAGGATGTTCCAATAGCATGAACAAGACGAATTAGTACATCCAAACTTGGCTTACGACGGTCATTCTCTATCGCAGAAACAAAACGAGGACTAATTCCCGCCCGTTCAGCAATCTGCTCACGGGTGTATTCCCGTTTTTCTCTTGCACGCCGATGCGAGGAACCGAAGTAATAAACGGTCTGTTGCTTTTTTTAGCCACGCTCCGTCACCTCACATATAGTATTGTACTGTGAATGTGAGGTATTCAAAATGATTTGAGCGTAGCTTTTTAGCGGCTACTCTGCGTAGCTACTAAAAAGCTGTCCATGTGTCTTGTATTATTCGAGAAAACGAACTATAATGAGTTTGGAGGTGCAGATATGGACTATATGACGCTGAAAGAAGCAAGTGAAATATGGGGCGTAACGCCCCGCTGGATAAATTATTATTGTTCCTCTGGCCGTATTCTCGGAGCCATAAAAATGGGAACAATCTGGTTAATCCCGAAAAACGCGGAAAAGCCGATAGACGGTAGGACAAAACAAGGAAGGAAGCTAAAAAATGCAGAAGATACTTTATGTTGAAGATGATTTAAGTCTGATTGATGGCTTGCAATATACTTTGGAAACCAGCGGATATACCGTGGATAATGCCCGGACTATAAAAAAGGCATTAGAACTATTCAAACAAAATGCTTACGATTTGTTACTTCTGGATGTTACACTACCAGATGGAACCGGCTTCGATATTTGTAAAGAGGTGCGTAGCAATTCAACTATCCCGATTATATTTTTAACTGCGTCCGATCAGGAAATCAGCATTGTTAAGGGCCTTGACATGGGCGGGGATGATTACATCACAAAGCCCTTCAAACTCAATGAGCTGCTTTCCAGAATTAAAGCACTTCTTCGGCGCTCTCTACAATTTTCTAAAGCAGAGGCAATCTTGGAGGCGAATGGTATTCGTATAGATACCGCCGAAAGGCTTGTTTGGAAAAATGGCGAGCCGATTGACCTGCCTCTGGTAGAATACAAACTTTTGTGCCTGTTCATGCAAAATCCTAATCATCTCATGCCACGGGAAATGATTTTAGACCGGATGTGGGATGGCAACGGGAATTTTGTAGATGATAATACTTTATCCGTTTATATCCGGCGGCTACGAAACAAAATTGAAGATACACCAAATGCGCCCCAATATCTGCTGACCGAACGGGGAATTGGATATAAGTGGGTTGTTGAGTGAGGGCGGATTTATGGGCAAATTAGGGAAAGAAACAAAGACACTGTTAATCGCTGTTACTGCTATCTGCCTCGTTTCCTTTCTCTTTGCAGGAGGGATTGCCACACTTCTGGCAAAAAATTTTCAGCAGGAATTATTGCTCCATGATTATGGTGTCGCGGGCCATTTGATGAACAATGAAAACGAGCTGTCAATCTCCGCTTTTACTTCGCTGCCAAACGAGAATGATATAGAATGTGGCAGGGAGGCTTTGGCTTCTATTGGATATGATGAAACAGTTTCCATGCGTTTTCTGCCCGCTGTCCAGTCATACCGAAATCAGGCGATGCTTTTCGTATTTCTGCTGTTGGTTTTCCTGTTCGGGGCAATCTACTTATCGCTGTTTCTCTATTTCCGCCGCCAGCACAAGGCTTTCAATAACGCCGAAAATACCATCCGCCAATTTCTTGATGGCAATACTACGTCGCGCATCGAATGTTCCCAGGCTGGGGACTGGTATAGTCTTTTTCATGACATAAATGAAATGGCGGCTATCCTCTCTGCTCATGCCGAGAACGAGCGACAGACCAAAGAATTTTTGCAGGACATTATTTCGGATGTATCACATCAGATGAAAACACCGCTGTCTGCCTTAAAAATGTACCATGAGATTATGGAGAGCCATAAAGATGATGCTGCAACCGTGAGCAGCTTCACCGAAAAATCTCAAAGAGAGATCAAGCGGATGGAAGATGTGATTTACACCTTACTAAAACTGGCGCGGCTGGACGCAGGAATTATCCAGATGGAAAAGGCACCGGAAAATCTTTCTGTTCTGATGCAGGATGTTCTGGAACGCTTTGAAACCTGGGCAGAACGGGAACATAAAACAATTACGCTTTCTGGCAAAAAAGATGTTGTTTTATCATGTGATGCTCTATGGGTATCGGAAGCTATCGGAAATATTGTGAAAAATGCTTTGGAGCATACAGAGAACGGCGGTCATATCGGAGTAAAGTGGAGCCAATCCCCCTTGATGACACAAATTGAAATTTCCGATGATGGAAAAGGAATACACCCGGAAGATCTGTATAATATTTTCAAACGGTTTTACCGCAGTCGTTTTTCTTCGGATGTTCACGGAATTGGTTTGGGGCTACCGTTGGCTAAATCTATTGTAGAGGCTCACGGCGGAACCATTTCCGTAACCAGCAGTTTAGACGCAGGAACCACTTTTACATTGAATTTTCTAAACCTTACAGATGAGTAAGATAGATGTCACTTAGAAGTAAGTCATGTGGGGTATGATGTGTCTGTAAGGAGGTTTTGAATATGAATATTCTTGAAGTACAAGACCTGTGCAAGACCTATGGCACGGGTGAAACAGAAGTTCACGCTTTGAACCATGTATCATTTTCTGTCCGTAAAGGCGAGTTTATCGCCATTGTTGGAGAGTCGGGTTCCGGCAAAAGTACCCTGCTGAATGTGATCGGCGCTCTGGACAGCGCCACTTCCGGCAAGGTATGGATTGATGGACAGGATATTTTTTCGATGCCGGAGAAGAAATTGACTGTGTTCCGGCGGCAGCACATCGGATTTATTTTCCAGTCGTTTAATTTGATCCCGGAGCTGAATGTGGAGCAGAATATCACATTTCCGCTGCTGCTTGACTATAAAAAGCCAAATCAAAAGTTCGTCAACGAATTGTTACAGGTGCTTGGGTTGAGCGAGCGCCGAAAACACCTTCCCAGCCAGCTTTCTGGCGGCCAGCAGCAGCGTGTGGCGATTGGCCGGGCATTAGTCACACGCCCCGCCCTGATTATGGCAGATGAACCGACCGGAAATCTGGACAGCAAAAACAGTCAGGAAGTTTTGGCTTTGCTGCAAACCATGTCGGACAGGTATCAACAGACTATTTTGATGATTACCCACAACAAAAATCACGCCAGCGCAGCAGATCGTGTGTTCCGTATGACCGATGGCGTGTTAAAAGATTTGGGGGTGTCGTCGCGTTGAAAAGCTATCTTGGATTGGTGCCGCAGTATGAAAAGGTACACCGCAAGAACAATCGAATTTCGGTTCTCTGCATTGTCCTTTCGGTATTGCTGGTAACTGCTATTTTCAGTATGGCAGATATGGCGCTGCGCGCACAGAAAAATTATTTTATCAAGACGAATGGTGAATACCATATCAGCTTGACCGATATTGATGAACAGACGGCGGAACTTGTAAAAGCGCGGATAGATGTTGCCCTCTGCGGATGGACCTATCAGGGAACTACCGGCTCTATCGGCTCTAAAGCGGTCAGCTTCGCAGGTGCGAATGAGGATACCTTTTCCACTTTGACAGAAATGGATATGGAAAGCGGTTCATACCCTACCCAGCCCGATGAAGCATTATTGAACCAATCGTCTTTGGAACAGTTGGGCCTTGCGGTTGGTGACACCGTGACCGTTACAGTGCCGGATGGCTCCAGCTGGGAATACCGCATTACCGGCGTCCTTGCCGATATGGGAAGTTTGCTTAAAGCGGATGTATATGGCATGGTATTGACCGAGGACGGTTTTCGCCAAATTGCGGATGAAAATGCCAAAGACGGAACTACTTTCCGCGTTCAGTTCAAAGATGGCGTGAACATTCAGGCAGCCATAAAGGAAATAAAAGCACAATATGGCCTTTCAGACAGTCAGGTAAGCGAAAATACGGCGCTCCTTGGATTGATGGGACAGAGTGAGAACAGCACAATGCAGTCCCTATATATCGTTGCGGGTTTTCTTGTCCTTTTGGTGCTGATTGCCGGTGCAGTAATGATTGCCGCCAGCTTTAACACAAATGTTCTGGAACGGGTTCAGTTCTATGGCCTTTTGCGGTGCCTGGGGGCATCCAAAGTACAGGTAAAGCACTTCGTCATTTTTCAAGGGCTGCGCCAAAGTATAAAGGGTGTACCGATTGGGCTGGTCGCCGGACAGATCATTACATGGTGTGCCTGCCTTTTGCTGAAATCCATCAGCGGGGAACGCTTTTCAGAGATACCGCTTTTTCAGTTCAGTGTAAGCGGTCTGATTGCTGGTGCGGTGATCGGTTTTCTGATTGTACTGCTGGCATCCCTGTCCCCGGCGAAAAAGGCTTCTAAAGTATCGCCGGTAACTGCAATCAGCGGCAGTACACAGCTTACGCAGAACAAGAGGGCTGCAAATACAAAGCTGTTCCACATTGAAACCAGCATGGGATTTTTCCATGCACTATCCGGCAAAAAGAATGTATTCCTTATGACCTGCTCATTTGCTATCAGTATTATGATGTTCCTGTCGTTTCAGGTAATGGTAGTCTTTCTCAAACAGGGGATGCCTGCGCTCTCTCCATCGGCAGCGGATGTATCTATCACAATGGGAAATACACCGCTGGACAAGTCGCTGGTGGAACAGATCAGCGAAACGGAAGGTGTTGACAAAGTTTTTGGCCGTATGGAAATGGCTGGCCTTTCTGTCTCCTCTGATATGGGAGAAGGAACCGTCACACTCATTTCCTATGATGATAACCAATTCAGGTGGGCAAAAGAAGAATTGGATGAGGGCAGTATCGCGCCTGCTATGGAAAATACAGATCGTGTTCTGGTTACTTATCAGGATGGCGTAAACTGGAATGTTGGAGATACCATAGTCCTTCATACATCTTCCGGCGATAAGCAGGTAACGATTGCTGGAATACTGTCAACAGCTACGGCCAGCACAGTCAACAGCGCAGGCAGCAGCGGATATATGATTTGCTCGGAGCAGACATTTGCCGCTTTGGTTGGCGATTTGGGCTATATAACGATTGATGTTCAGTTTTCCTCTGCTGGTGGGGATGATACTGTTTCCACAATACGGAACATGATCCCATCCGACAGTACTGTTTCAGACAAGAGAATTACCAATTCCGAGTCCCAAAGCTCTTACTATACAGGCGCGGTATTTATTTATGGCTTCCTCATCATTATTGCACTTATCACAGTGTTTAACATTTTTAACAGCATGAACGCCAGTGTAGCGTCCAGAACAAAGCAGTACGGCATTATGCGTTCTATCGGAATGGGGGCAAATCAGCTTTATAAGATGATTGCAGCGGAAGCCTTTACCTATGCGGCACTTGGCTGTGTTGTTGGATGCGTTTTAGGGTTGCCGCTGAATAAGCTAATGTTCCAGTTCTTGATTGCAGATAAATGGGGAACTTCATGGCAAATTCCTGTGGGTTCACTTCTTCTAATCGTGTTCCTCTGCCTTGCATCTGCGGCGATTGCAATTAGACGCCCCATCCGGCAAATTAGCAGAATGGCAATCGTAAACACAATTAAGCTCCAGCAATAATTTCATCAAGTAGCAATCTTCAAAGGCTGGTCTTCCATTTCCTTGGATGGCCAGCCTTTGAACATCTATCTTACTTATGAGTAAGATAGATGTCACTTGGAAGTAAGATTAACCTTATAAAATAAAAACAAATAGATGTGTTTCTGCCGGACGACGGCAAAAGAAAAAAGCCGTCGTGCAGCAGCCAATACCCATGCCCTGATGAAATCGCGGCGGCTTTGAATAAATCAAGGCCGCCGTTCCTTTATGCCCTCACGAAAGGAGTGACGACCACGCGCTAAAGATCACGGCGGCTTTAGGAGGGAACCGCCATGAAGCAAAAAGTGTTTCGTCAAAATATGACAGGGTATGCGTCACCCAAAAAAGCACTTCCCCTGGACAGGGGAATAATTACAAAGCACTATTTGAAGAAAGATTTCAAAATAATCAAGTAGGAGGGAGTGACTAACTCCCGTCCTCTCTGTCGAGTAAGTAAGAGGACTTTCACCTCAAACTTCTCCCGGAACCGTACGTGAAAGTCTCCTTTCATACGGCTCTTATCATTCAACAATACGAATATAAATTGCTCCAGTGAGCAAACAGTTTTGGCTCTCGCTGTCTCACGGTGTAGAGCCATTTCTCTGCTCTACGTCGTCTACCTCGAAAGTTCTTGTACTTACACATAGCCCATTTCACAAGTCTTCTTTCAATACATTGTAACGTTCCCTTCATTGCCGATGGATTGAACTTACCAAAATAGTTCATCCAACCACGAATTAAGGGATTCAGCATTTCTGCTATGATGTCTATTTTGCACCCTGTCCTCTTATGAACTTCCATAGCCTTTATTTTTTCTCGAAAGCTTTTAGATGAAGAGTTGCTTACAGATGCAATAAAGTTATGTCTGATTTTTCCATCTTTACACATGATGTATACTGCTTTGAATGTATAACCAAGAAAATCGAACTCTGTAAGTTCTTCCTCCCTGGTTCTGTCCTTATCCTTACAATACACTATTCTTGTTTTAATAGGATGCAGTTCTAGCTTACATTCCTCAAGTCTATTTGCTAACTTTTCTTTTATGAAGATAGCTTCCTCTTTTGTACGGCAATGTATTAATCCATCATCCGCATATCTTTCAAATGGTGCTTGTGGGAAATTTCTTTCCATCCACATATCGAATACATAATGCAAAAACATGTTTGCTAAAACTGGACTTATTACTCCTCCTTGTGGTGTCCCAGACAATCTCTCAATTACATGCCCCTCTCTTGTTACAAACGGAATTTCTAGCCATCGTTTTATATAGAGACATATCCATTCTTCTTTTACATGCCTTGCTACAACCTTCATTAGAAGTTCATGATCGATGTTATCGAACAATCCTTTTACATCTAATTCAATGACATAATCATATCTCCAACATCGCTTTCTTGCTGTTGCTATTGCATCAATTGCAGACTTGTTTGGTCTGTACCCATATGAGTCATCGCAAAACATGGGCTCTACCACAGGTTCTACATACATTCTTGCAGCCATCTGTGCAATTCTATCTGTAATAGTTGGTATGCCCAATCTCCTGGTTCCACCAGTTTTCTTTGGTATTTCTACCGCTAATACCGGAGATGGAAAATAACTTCCTGAACTCATTCGATTCCATATCTTATATAGATTATTATTCAGTTTCTTTTCAAACTGTTCAAAATCTATACCATCAATTCCCGCACTTCCTTTGTTTGCTTTTACTCTCTTATAAGCTTCAATAACCACTTTCTTTGGTATTTCGTATTGTTTGCTCTCGCTCATCAAATCCTCCTAGTTTCCTAGTTGTTTTCAGTATCAAGCAGAATGATGTTACCCCTTTGCTCCATTGTCATTACAACAACTTCAACACTACTACGAGTAACTCCGCCCCTGTAGAATACGTCTCTACTTTCGACCTTATCTTTCTGTGACTTGAATCTTTTCGATTTTCATTATTCTACAGGTTCCCATGTTTCACACAGAAGCCTGATACATGCTCATGCCATCTTAATGCCGTTCCACGGATGGTCAGCTTTACAGGTTTCCTCCATCCTCATCCTTACTCAGTGGTGAAAAGTAAGTTTTGCAGAAATCTTACGCTTTCGACACTTCTTCAATGGTTCATTTTCATTCATCTTCATGTATCATATCTGATTGTTTGTACAACCTTTTCTCTAATCGCTCACTACCATGACCTGAATCACAGCAGCATTAGAGTGATTTGACAGGCTTGCCTGTTCAATTCCTGTCGAAGGACCTACCTTCATCTTCTGTATGCCTTGCATGGCACACCACCACCTGGCATACCGTTCGGTACCAAGGCGGTTTCAATAGTTGACGTGCATAGACTGATAGGCAATGGCTAAATCATAAAAGCCACTGTTTATCAGTCTTTCTTTTGATAAAGCTCTACTAACCGCTCCTCTGCCTGACACAAACCAATATCCTCTTCGACTGTTGGCAGTCATATGGGCAAAGTATTCCGGAATGCCTAATCTAATAAGATTTCTTCTCTTCGTTCTAGGCAACTTCCATTGTTTCCAAATGCACATGCGAATTCTGTGATATAGCCACGAGTTGAGGGCTTCGAGTTTACTCTTCATGTCTGCAATTCCGTAATAATTCAGCCACCCTCGCATAAACACCTTGATTCTATCTAGTGCCGGTCGAATACTCTGTGCACCCTTCCGGGAAGAGAGGGTTTTCAGACGTGACTTCATCTTCTTCCAGGCTAATGCATGGACACGAACAAAGATACCGTTCTTGCCCTTTCCCAATGTAAAGCCTAGAAATTTAAAATGGCGGATTGCAAACACACTTACCACTTTACTTTTATCTTGGTTGACTGTGAGTTTTAGTTTCCCCTCAAGATAGTTGGTACTGCTCTCCAGCAATCTCCTTGCGGCTCGCTCACTTCTCGCCAACAATACAATATCATCAGCGTAGCGAACCAGAGGCACACCTCTGACCTGTAACTCGTGGTCAAACTCGTTGAGGTAGATATTTGCCAGTAATGGTGATAGGTTTCCTCCTTGGGGCGAACCTTCCTCTGTTTTTGTGACTACACCGTTTTCCATAACACCACTCTTTAAATATCGCTTAATCCATTGGATTACCCGTTCATCTTTTACGTTCTCACGTAGGATGTTCAGTAATCTTTCATGGTTAATCGTATCGAAGTACTTTGAGAGGTCTAATACGACTGCATAGCGGTAACCTTCCTCTGCATATTTCTTCACCTTCACAATAGCGTCTTTCGCACTGCGTCCCGGTCGATATCCGAAACTACAATCAGCAAAGATTGGTTCATATATAGGCATTAACTTCTGCGTGATTGCTTGTTGAAAAATGCGGTCTTTGACTGTTGGAATACCAAGCTTTCGTACTCCACCATCTGCTTTTGGAATTTCAACTCGTCTTACCGGATCAGGGGTATATTTTCCCTTAATTATTCCCTCGATAAGTGCTTTCTGATTTTCCCGAAGGTATGCCCCGATTTCCTCGACGGTCATTCCGTCAATTCCCGGTGCCCCCTTGCTTGCCTTTACCCTCTTATAAGCTCTGTTAAGATTATCCTTATTCAGTATCTTTTCCAAGAGTTCCGGCTGTGCACTGTCTCTTTCTTTCCATATCGAATGGAATGACCTCCGCACTTTCGCATACCCTTCGTGTTCCGCACTATCTCTCTGCGAACAGCCATTATTATCCATGTTTTCTGCTTTCATCAATCATTCCTCCTTCCTCGGTCATACTAAAGACTCCTATTGATTTGGTCCTTCACCTCTCGGCTACTATGACCTCTGCTGACTTCTGTATGTTCAGCGTTATCTTGCGATAACGGTTATCTCTTTCAAGACATACCATACAGACCTCCCCGGGTACTCACACGTTCCTTCCCTCCACCTATCTGCCACATTTACCAAACATGATTCTGTGTAGTTATTGGACTTCGACTTGTAAGGCAGCCTTATCCTCATGCCTAGCCTCTTATGTGATTTCTGTTCGTCAGACCAGAGGTTTGCCATCCGGCTTCCTTCAGATTCCACCTCGCGATGGACACCCTTGCCATTGGCTATACCCTTCCCACTACCGGGCGGATTGGGGACTTGCACCCCTTGAAACGTGCACCCGCCGGGCGCACCATTAGATAGCGTCTGGCTGATTAGAGAACAGTCAGACGCTTTTTATTATCTACCATGTGTTTCCGTAGGATGCCGTTCTCCGCCGTTTGCCTACCCGCCCAGGCAGACAAACACCAGAAAGGAGAAATGGCTTATGGCCGAAAAAGATTGGGCTGCGATTCTTAAAGAGGAGGATCGTATTATTGCAAATTCAGACCGCCGTTTCCGCTACCATTATTACTCTCTGGAGAGTATGAGCGAGGAACTTACATATCAGGAGCGGTCATTGTATATCCAGGAGGACTTTGCCCTGCAACTGTTCGCAGAAGATTTCATTGATACTGTTCAAAATGAAAAACTGGCCAATGGTTTGCGCTGCCTGACGCACCGGCAGCAGTACGCGATTGAACTGGCCTTTTGGAAAGGGTATCAGTACAAGGATATTGCCGTTATTCTCGGCTGCTCCCCGGCGGCGGTCACGCTTTTGCTTCAGCGGGCTTTTCGTCGGCTCCTACGTTTTTTAAGTGAATAGGTAAAAGCAAGGGCAGCATTTTCGGGATGCTGTCCTTGCCTTTACCTATTCTTTTCCGAAAAGTTTCCATCCCCCTTTAATTGAGGCGTTCTGAAATCTCCGATAAGTAAGAGGGACAAGCCCTCTAAAAAATATTGGAGGTGTTCAAGCATGACAAAGACCATTAAAATAATCCGTCTGGCCCCAGGTGAATCCGTTCTTATCACAACGGCCCCGGATCTCAAACCGTCCCATGAGGCTGCGGCAATTTGCCTATCCCCTTGCCAGAATTGGGAATGCCCTTATAATCCTTACAGCCAGCCGCCGGAGGAAGTTACCGCGTTGTTTCGTATCGCATAAAGGAGGACTAGGCTATGTGTGTAATTACAATCTTGAACGCTAATCGCCGTCCAGTTGACGTTGAGGTGTCAGTGGATATTTACCGTGTCTATGAAGAAAGCCGTAAGCAGGAAGAACGGCAGCGATACGAACGGCGGAAACATATTGATGGAAGGGCCTTTCATAACTGCTTACTGTTTGAATTGGCAACGGAGCCGTTAGAAGAAACCTTTGAGCGCCTGGAAACACTGCAAGAAATAAATTCCTTGATTGAGCAGCTTCCACCGCTTCAACGCCAGAGGTTTGTTCTACATTTTATTTACGGCTATTCCTATTCAGAGATAGCAGAAATGCAGGGCTGTCATAAGGCCGCTGTAATGCGTTCCGCTCAATCGGCATTGAAAAAAATTCGGAAAGATTTTGCCGCCTGACTATCAACTTTTGCCCGTTTTCCCTCCTATATAGTGAAAGGCATAATCAATACAGCCTTTCTGCTATGTACCTTGAAAAACAACGGGCAATCCGTTCATATCAGCATTTGGATTTTGAATGTGGCAGCGAGCAACACAAAGCGCAAACGCCAAGACCCCCTGCGGATTGGTCAGAGCAATCCGTCAATACGATAACATCAAAGGGGCCGAGCGGTCATTTTGCGGCAGATAACCGGCCTGTGGTGGGCTGGAAATTGCCACGACCTGTCACAGTAGAAGCCGCACTATTTCACCGAACGCGGAGGGCCGCCAGCTTCAAGCTGGACAACCACGGCACGATCTGAATGTTCCCATTGTACCGGGGGTGAGCCGATGGACAAAGCCAGTCCAGATAATACGGTACAGAAAATAAGAGATAAGCGGTGCTGTGTCGGTTTAGTCCGGCACAGCGCTTCTTTATGATAGAGAGGAGTGATGTGCCTATGGCGGAACAGAATAATCCCGCCATGATTACAGAAACAAAAATCAATGGCGTGACCTTTGTTGTTCAGTCCAGCTTCAAAGAAGGCGGTACTGAAACAGCGGTGTCGAAAATGGCACAGGTCTTAAAGAATGAGTTGCGTGGTAAAGAAAGCTGTTCATAAAAAACTTATCACTTTAATGCGGTAAACTACTTTTCGCGGCGGCCTGTCTGGTGTATAATAAGACTTGTAAAGCCTACAATTTTGCGGGGCTGTCGGAATGGAGGATTTTATGAAACGGACAGCCACGCAATTCAAAATGCCCGGTATAGCAAATGCTCTAAATATTTCTTCTCGTCGTTCATTCGATACGGAACCCTGGGCGGCTTTCTATTGCCGATTGAGCCAGGACGATGGTCTGGAGGGTGAATCAAACAGCATCCAACATCAAAAGCAGATTTTAGAGCGTTATGCGAAAGAATACGGTATTACCAGATACAAATTTTATGTAGATGATGGAATCAGTGGTACGACTTTCAATCGTCCGGGTTTCCAGGAAATGTTGGCTGACATTGAAGCCGGATATGTCTATTTGGTCGCGGTAAAGGATATGTCCCGTTTCGGGCGTGATTACTTGCAGGTCGGAATGTATACGGAAGTGCTGTTTCCTGAAAAGGATATACGCTTCGTCGCTATCAACGACGGTGTGGACAGCGAAAAAGGCGATAATGATTTTACCCCTCTGCGAAACCTTTTCAAGAACACGAGGCATTTGGGAGGGGTAAACTGCTAATTTCTCTCCAATTCGACAAATCAGTGTGCAACAATCAAATATCGCTGCTGTTACAGAATGTTTCCGTCTGACTGCTGATGCGGTCAGGCGCTTTTTTTGCCCGATCACACCAGCCCAACAAAGCGGTAGTAAATTTTAATGTCCTGGTGTCTTTGACCGTCTATGACGGTTCGTTCTCCAACTTCAATGCGTTCAATCAGTTCCTCAATGATTTCCCGGTTCAGTTCCTGCAAGTCCAGATACTGCCGGATGGTTCCGGCCCACTGGTGGATATTGGCGATGTCCTGCTGGGCTTTCCGTTCCCCGGCTAACAGACTGTCCAGGCGTTCCGATTTCTGGATGCGTTCCTGCTCGTTCTTTTGAATCAGAACCGAGAAGGAATCGCCGCTGATTGCCCCGCTTACCTTATCTTCATAAAGTTTTGCGGTGATCTGTTCCAGCTCCTCCAAACGCCGCCGCAAACGGCTGATTTCCTGTCGGCAGTCCTCCTGCTGTGCGGCGCTTGCGGATTGTATGTGCTGTTTCAGCTTATCCAGTACAGCGGCTTCATCGGCTGCTACCGCTTTTCCATGCGCCCGGATTTCACTCAGCACCAGGTATTTCAGGCTGATCTCAAAAATCCGGTGCCAGGAGCAGATGCTGTGTCCGGTAGTGGCAAACCGGGAGCAGAAATAAGAAGTATAGTGCTTGACAGTGCCATTTTTCCGGCGCTGTGTTTCGCGGGCGGCAACCAGAGGATGCCCACAGTCCGCGCAGACCAGCTTTCCGGTAAACAGAGATGCTTGGGGCGGCGTATTGTTAGCGGAAATCTGTTTCGCCGCCTGATTGATTTTCTGGACAGCCTCCCACAGCTCCGGCCCGATAATTGCCTCATGCGCGCCCTCATGGGAAATCCATTCCGATTCCGGTTTCCTTATCATGGTCTTATCCTTATAGGAACGGGAACCGGTGCAGTTCTGTGTGAGCGTACCGGCATAAACATCATCGTTCAGAAGGCTTCGGACGGTTGCGTAAGCCCACAGCCGGGAATACTTGCAGCTGCCATTTCCGTAATGGACCGCCCAGTACCAGCGGGGAGGGAGAATCCCTTTCTCATTCAGGGCGGCAGCGATTTTCCCATAGGCCATGCCGGACTGACGCATCTGGAATATCTGCCGCACAACAGCGGCGGATTCCCCGTCAATGACCAGTTTGTGTCTGTCCTCCTCGCTCTTGCGGTATCCGTAGGGAGCGTAGGCAGCAAGATACTGGCCACTTTTCTTCTTTGCATGAAGCACCGACTTGACCTTGCTGGACAGGTCCTTGAGATGGTAGTCATTCATCAGACTGCGGAAGTGCAGCATATCGGTGTTGTCCCCCTCGCTGTCCAGGCAGTCCAGAACCGACACGAACCGGCATCCGAGGGAAGGGAAAATGATGTCCGTATAACGGCCCACCTCCACAAAATCCCTGCCTAAACGGGAAAGGTCCTTTACCAGAATCAGGTTAATCAGGCCATGCCTTGCGTCCTCCAGCATTTCCAAAAATCCGGGCCGCTGGAAGTTGCCCCCGCTGTACCCATCGTCCTGATAGGTCTTGACCTCGATCCAGCCGTTGAGCATGACGAATTTGGAGAGGATTTCATATTGGTTCTCAATGCTCACCGATTCATCGCTGGGAATATAGCCCTTCGCTTTTGCGGAATTGGAGGCGTCATCCACACTCAGGCGGCAATAGATACCGACTTTATATTGCTTCGCCATAATCCCGCCCCCTTTCCTGTGCCAGCGCCCCGTCCACATTCCCGACATAGCGGTAGTACACCTTGACCTCACAAATCCGCTGCCCGTTGACCTTCTGGGTATCGCCAACCTCGATCCGGTCGACCAGTTCAAAGAGAATGGTTTCGTCCAGTTCCGAGATTTCCGTATAGCGCCGAATAATTTCCAGCCAGCGGTCGGTATCCACCTGGTTTTCCAGGTGCGCCCGGACTTTCCTTTCCAGTTCCGGGACTGCCTCCGCCTTTTCTGCCCGTTCCGCTTCATATTTCTGCATCAGGGTCTGAAATACCGTCTGCGGGATGGAGCCGGTGCATTTATCCTCGTAGAGATTCTGCATCAGACGCTCCAAATCGGAAATACGGGCTAAGAAGGATTTTAATTCCTGCTCATAGGAGAAAAGCCGGGTGTGGGATTCTTTCTCCTTCAGCCGGAGAATCTCGCCCATCAGCCGGTCCGGGTCATATTCCGCAAAGCGGGCCTTTTCCCGGATGTCCTCCAATACCAGCTGGGTCAGCACCGTTTCATAGATGGTGTGGATGGTACACGCGCCCCTTCCGCTGCGGGAGTAGTTGCCGCAGATGAAAGAACTGTACCGTCCCGGCCTGCCATCCTTATAGGTGAACTTTTCGATATGGTTCCGCATTTTGAAACCGCAGTCGGCACAGTACACAAGGCCGGTGAAGATGCTCTTGCAGCCATCGGACGGAGTGCTTTTCCGCACCTTCTTTTTGCCGATACTGGCTACGGTGTCCCACAATTCCCGCGAAATAATAGCCTCGTGGGTCCCCTCCACCCGAATCCACTCGTCCTCCGATTTATTGACGAGCTTGCGGGATTTATAGGAGAGTGTGCCGCTTTTGCCCTGTACCATATTCCCGATGTAGACCTCGTTGCGGACCATGTTTTTAACCGTCTGGTCGGCCCACTTGTGGTTGACCCTGCGGGGGTCGCTCTGGCCCTTGCGCTGGTAGTACAGCACACCGGGCGGCTGAATCCCTTCTTCATTGAGCGCCACCGCGATGGCGTGAAATCCCATGCCTGATGCCCGCATTTCAAAGATACGGCGCACAACCGGCGCGGTTTCCTCGTCAATCACCAGATGATGCTTATCCAGCGGGTCGCGCCGGTAGCCATAGGCGGGGTAGGTTCCCATGAATTTTCCGTTTTCAGCACAGGCTCTCTTGACCGCCTTGACCTTCTTGCTGGTGTCCCGGCTGTAAAATTCATTAAATAAGTTCAAAAAGCACATGACATCGGTGCTTCCGTTGTTGCTCATGGTGTCAATGCCGTTGTTCAGCGCGATGAATCGGCACCCAAGAGAGGGGAACAGGTAATCCGTATATTGCCCAAATTCGATGTAGTTGCGGCCAAAACGGGAAAGGTCCTTTACCAGAATCACATTGATCCGCTTTGCCTTTGCGTCCTCGATTAACCGCCTGACGCCTGGACGGTTGAAGTTCGTGCCGGAGTATCCGTCGTCGATATAGACATCGACCTCATTCCAGCCGCGCTGCCTGACATAGTTTTGAAGCAGCAGCTTCTGGTTCTCAATGCTGACCGATTCTCCATCACGTTCATCGTCGTTGCTTAACCGGCAGTAGATGCCCACGTTGTATGTTGTATCCATCATCTTTCTTTTACCTCCCGACCATCTCAGAATCCATACCTCGTGCGGCAAAATGGCTCCGCAGGTTTTACCCTGCATGAATATCTTACCGGAGAATCCACCGCCGCGCAAGGATACGGCAGGCCGCGAGGCTTTCTGTTATTTGGAACCGCTGGCAGCTGGAATGGCTTCCGACATGGCGCGTCTGACTGCCAGCTGTTCCAGCGTCTTTCCCAGGTCCTTTTCTCCCGAAAAAAAGCTGGTGACGCGATAAATTGTTTTCCCGATCCGCACCTCTTTGTAGGAGCTTGTCGGGGTTGTCTGTTTGGTCATAAAGACGCACCTCCGTTCAAAAATTGTTTTTACTCTATGGTTAAAAAGCAGCCGTATCGAAAGATAAGGGCGGCGGTTGCCGCTGGATACCGTCCGGTACGGCTGCTGCAATTCTGTTTGGATGGTTCGTCATATTTGCCACGCCCCCTGACGATGGGGACATAACAGGCCGCTCCCGGCAGAGCTGTCATAACTCCGCAGCGCCGTTTTACTCGTGCGCCGCAGGGTTCCCCCCAAGTCTTTGGCGGGCCGTGAGGAAGTATCTTTAAGCCCCCGCACCATCATCGCGCCCGGAACGCCATCTCCGGGTTTAAGGCTGGACGTAGATCGCTCGGATTGCCTGTCTGTCATCACCTCCTGCAAGCAATCGTCCTGGCGGCGCGCCTTTTCCGCTTCGATACGGGTTATGTACCTGTTATGCCGTATATTCAGTTGTCAAGCTGCAATGAGGGGCAAGAGGACTTGTCCCTTCAATGTGTAGGCATTGGGAAAGGCCGTTTGTCACCCTTGATTCAAAAATATTTTGATTTTTTTCAAACGTTTATAGATGACATTCCGGGAACAGTTCCACAGCCTTGCGACATCGGCCTGCCGGTATCCGTCCACAATGAGCAGGGTCAGCAGTTCCAGATCGTCCTCCGGCAATTTGCAGAGCCGCCGGTACAGCAGTTCATCCTCCAGGGAGGACAGCCAGCCAAACCGCCGGGAATCCACATCGCCGGTGTCCCAGGTGCAGGACAGGGATTCAAATTTTCGGAACAGGCAGGACTGCTCGCTCTCGTCCTCACACTGTTCGCTGGGAAGGGCCTGTACGCGGTTCTGATAGGTCCGCTGGCTGCAAAACCAGGTCCAGTCATATTCCTTCATGGCCGCGATCTGCCTATCGTCCATACCGGCTGCGCGGTATTCCTGTTCCAGCCGGGTCCATTCTGCATCAAACTTCCTTTTTTCGTATCCATAGTGAAATCCCATAGTTTTCCTCCATTTCGATTCAGGCGTGGTTGACGGGTGAATCGAATGGAGGTGGGGACCGGCAGCGGTACACATCGGGAGGTTTTCCTAAAAATCGACAATAAGAAACGCCAGCTTCTCGCAATGAGAAACTGGCGCAACAAAAAACACCATGATTATGCTGATTTATATGGATTGATAATACTGATAGATAACTATAATATCCCGGAGGAGGGCCTATGCTTTTTTTAATTGATATATGTCATAGCTATTACAAATGAATATTGCAGACATGGCGGTATCCTCCTATACACCGCCCATGCTGATTGCTGAGGGTCATCTGGAGGTCTGCTTTTTAGCAAAAAGAAACGGCGGCCTTGATCTACTCAAAACCGCCGTATCCGTCAGTGATACAGGAAAGCGCAAGAAATCCTCTGCCCGTCAGCGGTTTTTTTCTTTTCCCCGCTGTGGAGGCAGATGTTTGGATATGTAGGCTCGTTTCATTCCACAAAGAACAGAACCCGCCGGGCCAGCTCCGGGATATTTACCGGGGCGGTTATATAGTCGTTCACGCCCTCATGCCGGTATTCATATTCCGTGGCAAGGTCGTTGTTCTCGGTGAGGATAAAGAACGGCAGAAGCCGGAGAGGGGGATTCTTCATTTGGAACATCCCTGCCACCCGCCGCAGCGTATGAAACAGCTCCATTGCTGTGCCATCCGGCAGTTCCAGATCGCACAAGATCAGGTCTATTTCCTCATCCTCAAAAATCCGGCGCTCGGCCTCCCCAATCGAGGAAACCAGAATCAGGTCAAGGCCCTTTTGCAGCATAGCAGCCCGCAGCACTCCGGCGCTGGTATCTTCCGCATGGACAAAGAGCAGCTTATGAAAAGTTGAATCTGGTTCGCCGGATAACTGCCGGTAGGCGTATTCCACCAGCTTATCTTGCAGCAGCAGTCCTTTCATTTTGTCCATGCACAGCGTCGCGCCCCGGCGCATAGCCTCTTGTTCGTAGTCGTCCTTGTCATGGCAGGACGCCAGAATAAAAGGCAGCTCCTTATCTGCGGCCCGCACCTCGTTCAGAAAGTCCATGCCGGAACCATCCGGCAGATCGAGATTACAGCAGACCACCAGCGGCATTTCCTCTTGGATGGCGGCCCGCGCTTCTTTCAGTGTACAAGCCGTTTTCACCGGGTAGCCCCGGTGCTGTAAGTATTTTTGCAGACACCATGTATAGGTGTCGCTGTCGTCGATCAGCAGTATCTTTTTCATGTGTCCTCACCCCCAATATTGATTTACCACAAGCATAAACTACAAATGTTACACAAATGTCCGAGGTGCCTTTGATTTCGACAAAAAAACAGGCTGAATTGTTACAACGCTCGGACATTTCAAAAATTTTTTTGAGAAAAGGCGAAAAAGGCGGAGCAGCACACGCCGCCCCGCCGATCTCAAAAGGTCATTCCATCGCCCGCATTTGTTCAATCAGAGATTGTTTTTTCTGTCTGCGGACTGTCCATACAGACAAAATCAGCTCCATTCCGAACAATACCAGAATGAACAGACCCATTTCCAAAACCGGGAATTTGTAAGGCACTACTTTTCCGGCAAAAGCTCCTACACTAAATTTGCTGCAAGCAAAGATGGAAGCCGGAAGCCCAACGATCAGCGTCGCCAATGTTGCAAAGAATGCATAGCACAGCCCCTCGCAGATATTCATTTTACATAGCTGCTTTTGGGTCAGTCCGATGGAACGCAAAACACTGTTTTCCTGTTTTCTGGACATTTGATTAGAGAGGGTCGTGTTAATTAGGTTGATAACGCCAAAGAGGAATACCAGCCATGAAAGTACCTCCATACTGCCAAATACAAAAGAATTTATATTTTTTTCATACTCAATTACAGTGTTAATATCATCTAATGCAATATCCGTATGAGCGGATATAATATTTTTTAATTCATCCCTCACATGATCCGCTTTTTGGGGATCACTTACAATGCTCCATGAATAATCGAAAGAGGTGATTTCCGGGTGCAGTTCATGGAACAATGCTTCCGGTGCAAATTCCAATACACCGTCAAAGTGATGTGTTCCATGTCCATTATCCAGATTATTGTTAAACACCCCGGATATAGTAACCGGAATGGTTGATTTCCCGGAGATAAGTTCAGCTGTTTCTCCGACACCTATATGTTCACGGTTACTTGTTGCCGAATCAATTAGGATGCTGTGTGTATCCGTCGGCATAGTGCCCTCTATCAATGAAGCTTCAACCTTAGAATAATTTTGATCAGTCAGTATATCACACATACCACCATATTCAATTCCGTTGACGTTATAATTTATATGAAGGCTTTGCCTTTTTGCAATCACATCGGTTACACCGTCAATAGACAAAATTTCCTGTTTGAGTTCCTCATTCAGTGGATTTCCTGCTGCCATGACTTCTTGTTCTGACAACTTTGAATCCAGATAAACCTTATAGTCACCATCCGGGAACTCTTGTCTTGCAAGCGCCTCTGGGGAGCGCAGCAAAACAATGGAGGATACCACAAGCAGGATAATTCCACCCAAACTCAATGAGGCTACAATAGCAACGGTCTTTTTGCGGTCACGCTTAAAATTCGCAATTCCCATTGAAACAGGATTGAGCTTGATATTCTTTTTCCGGCTGCGGATGTCCTTTTGCGCCGGGGTAAAACGGACGGCTTCAATCGGGGAAATCCCTGCCGCAATTTTTACCGGCTTACGGATGGAAACAGATACCATGATCCAACTGCTTATGAGTGTCAAAATAACCGTTGCCACATAGGAAACAGCGTTAAAACCCTTAGAAAACAGGAGAAAACCGCCACATATGCCCAACACTGTACCTATCACAATCCCGATACTGCCGAGTTTGCGTCCCTCCCGCTTTACAATCCGCTTGATTTGTTTTGGCGTTGCACCAATCGTCCGAAGCTGCCCGTAGCTCTGGATTTTGTCATTGATGGAGATACGGAAGATACTCTGGATCACAATATAGCCGCCGATCAGAACAATGGCAATCACGCCAGCCATCAGTGCAAAATCAAAGGATTTAGAAGCATAGGCAAAATACTTGCTGTTCATTTTGGGCATAGGAAGCTGATATTCCTCCGCAATCTCCCTGCAATAAGAGGTCATCAGTTCTTCGCCCAACTGGTCGCTGTTTTTGAAATGGGCATAGGCACGATACCCAGCCGGGTCAAACCCATCCCATTCTGTCAGGGCAGCGTTGGAAAGAATGATCGCGCAGGTATTTGCTTCTTTCTCATTTACGCTGTCCATAATGCCGGTAACGACATAATCACCATGAAAGCTCTCGGTGTCTAAGGTCACAGTGTCCCCGATCTTGGCATTGTTTCCATAGGTGGAAAGAAAGTATTCGCTTACGACAACTTCATTTGCTTTTTCAGGAACCCGGCCCTCTAACAACTCCATCTGCACCTTGGTAATCTCCATCATTTGCGCGTCACAATACACATAGGACGCATGATAGCCCTGTTCCGAAAGTTCCTCACCCAGCATATAGTAGCCGCCTACGCGCTCAAACTCTGGCACTCCTTTCAGGGTTTCAATGTCGTTTTCCTCTACGCCCATCCAAACCGCCTCATAAGTATCGACAACCTGATTGCGCTGCATTTGTGTCAGGGAAGTGGACACAATTCCCGTAAAGCAGATTAGAAACGCCGCCAGCGCAACGGCAATCACCACCATCAGATTCCGGCGCTTCTCGCTTTGCAAACTTTTCTTTGCCAGTTTCTTTGTAATGGCGCTGGTATCATTTTCAAAAGGCCATGTCATATCTTGCCACCTCCTTATTCCACGATCTTGCCGTCCTCAATGCGGACAATCCGATCTGCAAGGCGGGCAATGTCGTTGTTGTGGGTAATCATCACTACGGTTTGCCGAAACTCTGCGCTGGTGCGCTTGATAAGCCCCAGCACCTCGGCGCTGGTCTTACTGTCAAGGTTGCCGGTCGGCTCGTCGGCCAGCACAATGGCCGGTTTGGTAATCAGGGCGCGGGCAATCGCCACACGCTGCTGCTGTCCGCCGGAAAGATTGTTTGGCATATTTTTCAGTTTATCTTCCAGCCCCAGCAGGTGAACGATCTCGTCCAAAAACTTCTGATCCACCGTGTCCCCGTCCAGCTCCACCGGCAGGACGATATTCTCATACACATTCAGGATGGGAACAAGGTTATAGTTCTGGAAGATAAAGCCGATGTTGCGGCGACGGAAGATGGTAAGCTGTTCGTCGTTCTTCTTTGCCAGTTCTTCGCCCCGGACAGTCACGGTTCCGCTGGTGGGGGTGTCCAGCCCGCCCATCATGTGAAGCAGGGTGGACTTGCCGCTGCCGGAAGTTCCCACAACGGCCACAAACGCGCCCTCGTTCACAGAGAAGTTCACGCCATCAAGGGCGCGGGTAATGTTCGGCTCTGTGCCGTAATACTTTTTCAGATCAATCGTCTGTAAAATGCTCATACTCAAAACCCCTTTCAAGGCTTTCTGCCTGTTGATAAGGTTATTGTAAAACCCAAATGTCCGCGAAATGTTACAGCGGCCAAAAAATTTCATTGAAAATCTGGGTGAAATGTTACAATACTCGGACATTTCAAAAAAATTTTCGGCGGGCAGCCGGGAATGGCCGTCCGCCGCATTCTATTATACTGAACTTGAAAGACAGCAGCAGTTCAAGGCAAGCTGCCTTCCAACCCCTTTTTGAAAACAATACGGTTTTTCTGTGCCCCAAAACAATATTGTAACAAGCCGATAACTTTGTTTTTCCATTTCCTCTATTTTTGTGTTGATTCTCTTAATTACATTTTTAACGGTAATTTTTTCTAATGATTCTGTACGATACATCATATTTTTACGTCCTTATACGGGCCTAATTAAGTCATGCTCAAGCAATGTTTCAAATGTATTAACGGAGCCGCCATGCTCTACTATTTTGCCGTTTATTACTTTGTCAATATTAACACCAGTAAATACCAGTTTTTTATGTGTCGGCTTTATTCCCATCCATTCCCCTTCATGTGTACCTTCCATAAGAATTTCAGATATTACATAATCGCCATCAGAAAATTGCCGTAATATTTTTATCGTATAATCCGGGTAAGTCTTTTTTATAGCAACAAGATGTTCTCTCATACCTTCTAATCCAAATGGTATTTTTTCATTACCAATATTAAGGAGGCAGTCTTTCGATATATACTGGTAGAGTTCTTGCAACGAGTTTTTTGATACAACCAATTCATAGAAATTCTTTACAATTTGTTTGTTTTCCATCTATATCCTAATCCTCCATTTTTGAATTGCAGTGCATCTTCTGTAAAAATATTATCAATTCAAACCACAGTTGGATTGCTTTTTCTCGTTTATTCATAATACAGACACCTCGCTCATTTACTTTCATTTTGTAGGCAACATAATGGAAAATTCCGAACCTCTGCCTGGCTCCGAAACCACTTTGATATAGCCGCCCTGCCGCGTTATGATCTCGCGGGCCAGATAAAGGCCAATGCCAACCCCCTGTTGTTCGTGTACTTCTTCCTCACGATAGAAGCGCCGGAAGATGGCGGCCTGATTGCTTTCCGAAATGCCCTTGCCGGTGTCGGCCACTTTGATCTCCACATACATTTCCCACAGTACCACCGACACAGCGATTTCCCCGCCTGCCGGGGTGTACTTCACCGCATTGTCCAGCAAGTTAAAGAGGGCTTCGGATGTCCACTTACTGTCATGGGAAACGGTCAAATCCTCCGGGCAGTCTACGGACACGGCGATTTCCTTTTTCTCGGCCGCATACACGATCCCACTCATGGCCTGTGCCACGGTATCAAAGAGGCGTCCCGGTTTCTTATCCAACTGGATCACGCCCGTTTCCAGCCGGGAGGTTTTCACAAGAGCTTGAAAGAGAAAGTCCAGCTTATCCGTCTGGCTGCGGATTCCCCGGATAAAGTCTGTGCGCTCTGCCTCTGTCATGGGCTTTTCCAGCAGGGTGTCCGTCGCCATTTTCAGATTGCTTACCGGCGTTTTTACCTGATGGGAAATATCCGATACAAGGGTCTGTAACTCCTGCCGTTCCTCGTCCACCTTGCGACGGTTCTCCTGCATGATCTGGTAAAGTCTTGCCAGCCGGTGTCCGATTCTGGCAAGCTGGGTTTCGCTGTCCTCCGGGCGCTTTGGCGCTTCATTCCCAGCAATCATGTGGTCTAAGGTTTGGCACAGGTCTGTGGTAAACTGCGACAGCCGTTTTCCAAACGCCTGCGTCAGTACAAAAATCCCCACAAGGGCGCACAGCAGCAGCGCCCCGCCCGTTAGCAGCACCGCCGTCTGTTTTGTTACAAGAGACATGGCTATGGTGATCCCGGACATGGAGAGGACAAGTCCTATTGCAACCCGGTCAAACAGCCGCTTTACCGAAAGGTTTTGAAACTTCATTTTGCCTCGCCTCCCGTCCATTGATAGCCCATACCGTAAACAGTCTTGATGTAGGGGGCGCCGCCGCCGGATTCGATCTTGCTGCGAATCCGGCTGATGGAGGTTGTCAGGGTGTGTTCGTCCACAAACCTTTCGTCTATATCCCACAGCTTTTCCAAAAGCTGCCCACGGGTCAGCACTTGCCGGGGATTTTTACGGAACAGGTTCAGCATTTTATACTCCATCGGGGATAGGGTCAGGGGCTTGCCGTTTAGGGAAGCCGTCTGCTCCGAGAAGTCCAGAAACAGCCGCCCGTCGTCGTAAATGTCCTTGGCCGGTTTGTGGTGTTCCAGCATGGCAAACATGGCTTTGATTTTCCGCTGCAAGGCCCCGATCACAAAGGGCTTTGTGATGTAGTCCACCGCGCCCACCTCATAGCCCCGTATCTGGTCGCTCTCCTGATCGTTGGCGGTCAGGAAAATCACGATGGTGTCCGGGTGCTGGGGCTTTATCAGTTTGCACAGCTCAAAACCGTTCCCGTCTGGCAGGTTGATGTCCAGCAGCACTAAGTCAAATTCCCGCTGGCGGATGGCGTTGGCTGCGGTTCTGGCGTTTAGGGCAGCGGTCACGCCGTAGCCGTCTGCGGTCAGGTTATAGTCTAACATCTTATTCAAAAAACTGTCGTCCTCGACAATTAAAATCTGCTTCATATCCTCACTTCCTTTGCTTTTTGCAGATAGTATAACAGGCAAATGTCCGCGAAATGTTACAGCGGACGGATTTTTTCAAAAAAATATCCACCTCTATTATAATTTGATTTGGTTAGTGATACAAGGATAGCGTTTATATCTCACTAAAAAAACAGCATAATCATACCTGTTAGTCGGCATAATAAGGTTATTCCTTTGTGTAAATCGGCACGATAGAATATATTCGAGGTGAATGATTATGCCGATTGATGATTTAACCGCTTTAGGGCAAAAAATGCGGGAAGCCCGAAAAGGAAAAAGCCTGACACAGCAGGAGCTTTCTGATTTGAGCCATGTATCTGTCAAGCAGATTGCCAAGATTGAAAAAGGGCAGATGAATCCGTCCTTTTTGATTTTGAAGGCACTGGCAAAGGTACTGCCGATTTCTCTGGATTCTTTAATCAATCCGGATGTTTCCCCGGAAGATGAGGGAGCCGGTCAGATGAAGATGCTGTATTGCAGCTGCCCGTCAGAAATGCGTGAAACCCTCTTGCACCATACGCAGGAAACCATGAAAGAACTAACCGAACTATCCGAGAAATTTGAAACGAATTGAGCCGGTGAGTGAATTTAACAAATTCCTCACCGGCTTTGTTCTTTTTCGAGAAAAAGAAGGTTATCCCGTTCCGGGATAACCGTGGCAAGCAATGCCCCAGGATAGCCATCCGGCTCCTGGCGCTGCTTGTTGGGGATTCCCCAAGCCCCTTTTGAACACAGAATTTCATTCTGTGGCTGCGCGTTCCTGCGGAACGCTTTTCACCTGCCTGCGGCGGTGAGAAAATACGAAAAAACGGGCGCGTCAGCGGTCCTGCCCCTGTTCCTTTTCCCGGTCATTCTGGCGTTCCTCCCCATATCCCATCAGCCGGTCCACGTTGGCTTTTGCGGCCAGCAGTTCCCGCATTTCCTCGCGGGAGCGCCGGTACTCGGCATAGTCTTTTTTCTTTCCTTCCAACAGCTGGGCATACTCGGCCTGCAAGCTCTTGACGGTGGGCAGCTTCTTGATACCCAAATCGTCAAATGCCTGTTTTGCCGCCTTGTGGAGCAAAATATCCGCTTCATGTTCCGCTAAAAATTTCTTGGAATATCCCGCCTTGCGGTAGGCCGCATAGACCTCGCGGGTTTTCACATAATTGATGATGTGGGTCCGCAGTACGGCTATCTCCGCCATGCGGGTTTCCGCCGCCTTGATCTGCGCCGACAGCTCATTGTGGCGGGTGGTAGCAGCAGCCGCTTTTTCTTCCAAGACTGCATATTCCAGCAGACCATGCTCGGTGAGGTAGTTCATCGTCTGCGCCATCTGTTTCAGATTGAATACCTTTGCCCAGCGCGCATAGCCAGCGCCTTTTCCGGCCTGCAATTTCTCCTGAATATCCACCAGAAGATTGACCTTGGGAGTGGGAGTTGAAACCGCGTCTTTTCTGCGGGGCGTATGC
Source organism: Lachnospiraceae bacterium (assembly GCA_910576385.1). Classification (GTDB taxonomy): domain Bacteria; phylum Bacillota; class Clostridia; order Lachnospirales; family Lachnospiraceae; genus Petralouisia. Next base: position 78,709 of record CAJTIR010000004.1, on the reverse strand, counting down.
TGCTTTTCTCCGGCAAGGACCGCCCGTATTTCATCTTCGCTGTACCCTTGTCCCAGCTTTTCATCCATGCGGGCAACATTCTTCCAGCCGGGGGCTTTGAGCCGGATTGCCTGTCCCCGGCGTGACACCTCACAACCCATTTCCGCAAGCAGCTTTAACAGCGCGTCAAAGTCTGCCGGTTTCTGTTCTAATGCCTGGTCAATCATCACGCGGAGCTGTTCCCGGTGGGAGGGCTTCGCCTGATCCCCCAGCCACTTGTTATAGCTTTTTCCATGCGGTTTTGGGTCCTCTACAATGGAATAGCCGTTCTCAACACAGATGGTATCGTTGAGCCGCCGGACCGCGCGGGTACTGCCCCAAAAGTTTCGGAATTTCCGGTCACAGTTCAGATTGACCGCGTTCCAGATGATGTGGTTATGGATATGGGACTTGTCGATATGGGTACAGACCACAAAGGCGTGACTGCCCTTGGTGAACCGCTTTGCAAACTCCACGCCCAGCCGGTTTGCTTCTTCCGGGGTAATCTCGCCGGGGACAAAGGACTGCCGGACATGGTAGGCCAGCACATCGTCCGCGCCCCGTACCCGTCCGGTGGTAGAAATGTACTCCCGTTTTGCCAACAGAAACTCGGCGTCGGCTACCCGGCTGTCACACGCAAAGCCGGTGACAAGCCTGCCGTTATCTGTCTTTTGCGGGTTAGATACATAGTCGATGATGTCACTGACAGCCTGACTTTCGGTGCGGCCCTTACCGGTGTGCAGCGGCATGATGCGTGTGGTTGCCATGATGGAATCCTCCCTTCATAACAAAACGGCCTGCATACGCAGACCGCTTGTTTCTTTTTATTCAACATTTTTATATCGGATTATCCTGTTTCATGCCAAAAGTAAATCACCCAAAGCTATCTGGCGTTTCCTTTTTCCCACTTCTCCAAACGGGATTGACACAGTGCGGTAATTTCGTTTTTATCTTCCTCCGTCACATCTCTGCGTCCTTTTGTCCGCTGGATTTCCAGATAGCTTTCATAATCGGAAAGCAGAAGGTCAAAAAGCTCCTTTGGGGTACGGCAGACCATGCCGCTGCAATAGCCGGGTAATTCCCCTGTCCCATGAAACTCCACCCGGATATACCCATACCGGCTTTTGCAGACTTCCATTTCTGTATCCAATGCCAGATAGTCCCCAAAAATGTCTATCACCTGTTCAAATGACATCATAGCAGTCCACTCCTTTCGTAAAACCCTGTTCTGCCGCTATTATCCATGATTCCGGCACATCCGGCAAGTTTACCGTCAAAAAGAAAAAGCGGAGGAAGGCGCGGCGAAGAACGCCGTTCCTCCCTCCGCAGATGGAGCAAACTATCCGGTCAGGAGAGCTTGGAAAGCTGGGCCAGTATCTTCTGCACACCCTCCCAAAGCTGTTCCTGCCGCTGGGATATATCCTCCAGGTCAGCGTCATAAACCCGCCCGGTTTCATGTACTTTACGGGTCAACTGGTTTAAGTTGTTGCTGGAATAGCGCATCAGGGACACCAGCTCCTTCAGCTCCGGCAGATCCAGCTTTACCACATAGCCGTCCAGCGCCATTTTCCGCAGGTAGGCTTCCCGGTTGACGGTTCCAAGCTGGGACATTTTCTGCTCAATCAGGGCCAGCTCCTCCGGGGAAACCCGGAAATTCACCTGTACCTCCCGTTTCCGCTTTGCCGCGCTCATCGTTCCGGTTCCCGTTTCTTAGGGGCGGCGGGTCTGCGTTCCGGCGGCTCCTGTTTGAGTTTTTCCAGGACGGAGCCTTTCTCCGGGGCTTGAAGGACTTTCCGCGCCTGCTTCAAAAACAGGTCGGTCAGACCGGGGTTGACCTTATCCACCACCAAGGCATAACTGTGGCGGGGATCGCCGCCATCCTCCGGCATGGGGATTGTTTTCGCCCAGGCTTTGTTATCGCGGGAGATGCGCCCGTCATGCTCCTTTTTCAGCACCGTATTGGCAAGGATGTACTGCATACGCTCCGGCCCGAACTGTTCCAGCACCTCTTTGACAGCGGCCTCGGTATTCAGACGGTTATCCCCATAGTGGGCGTTAATGGCCTGCTCAATGGCTTCTTTGCAGGCAAGACTGACTTGCAGGGAGGCGCGGTACTGTGCCATTTCCCCATGCTCGGACGCATAGGCGGCGGAGTGGGGATAGACCGGGGCGGCTCTCTGTTCCTCTTTTGCCTTGCACATCTCATTGGCCCGTTCCTCAATGCTTTCCCGGATCACATCCATATAGCCGGTTTCCAGTTTTTCAAAATGCCGGTACACATCAGCCAGCGGGGAGGGGGAATCCAGAAGCGCCTGTGCCTGTGCACCGGAGAGTTCCAGTTCCTCCATCGCCATCACAATGTCCTCCCGGACGGTGTACTCATAGGCATGGTTTAAGACCTCCTCCGGGGACTGGCTTTTCAGCCAATCCCGGAAGGTATCCTGTTCAGCGGCCATCTTCTCATAAAGGGCCGTATTCTTTTCGTTGCTGTTCATATTATCTTGCCTCCTGTTCCTGTTGTCTGGGTTTCTTTTCCATGCTGCGGGGCGGGATGGGGCGTTTCAGCCCTTCCAGCACCGAGGGCCTTGCGCGCTTGGAAATCGCCGCTTCTGGACGGGACTGCCCCTTGCTGTCCATGTTCAGCTCCATATCCAGCTCCACCAGACGGGCGTTCTTGACCCGCAATTCCTCCTCATAGGGGAAGGCTTTGCCCACTTCCTCCTTCGCGGCGGCCTGCTGCTGGTAAAGGTTATCCAGCTGGACTTTGACGCTTTCCAACCGCTGGGGCATCTGGGAAAGCGCGTTGTCAATCCGGGTCAGGTTGCCGCGCGGGTCCGCGCCCAGGGCGGTACGGTGGGTCATCCTGCCTTTCAGTTGGAGCATATATTCCTTCTGAAAAGCGTCAAAGGTTACAAACATAGCAAATCCCCGGTAGCTGCCGACCTGCACCGGCTCGGAGCCTTTAACCTCCTTGCAGGCGTCCAAAAGGGCGGCTCCGGCGTTCTCTTTGTCGGTGAGCGTATCGCCCCGGACTTCCATGCCGGTAAATCCGTCTGTCGGGTGGGGGTGTGCCGCCAGGGTTTCCATATCTGTTTCCAAGCCCTGGATAAAACCTTTGTGTTTCTCGATCTCCTCCGGGAAGTGCTTTAACAGCTGATCTTCCAGCCGGTACTGCTTGCTCTGGTGGTCGGCCTTCATCAGCTTTAAGCGGGATACCTCCACATCCAAATCCATACGCTCCTTGATGCGGGGGTCCCCGGCACACAGGGCCTTGATCTCCGCAAAAGACAGGGCGGTTTCGTCCACATCGTCACAGCTGCGGACCGGTGATTTTGAGGTCATGATCTGGGAGATGAATTTCTGCTTGTTCTCCACCGTCTGCCAGAGGTATGCGTCGAAGGTCCCCTCGGTCACATAGCGGTAAACATGGACCAGCGGGTTCTGGTTGCCCTGGCGCTCGATCCGCCCTTTTCGCTGGGCCAGATCTCCGGGCCTCCAGGGGCAGTCCAGATCGTGAAGGGCCACCAGCAAATCCTGCACGTTGGTCCCGGCCCCCATCTTCTGGGTGGAGCCTAACAGGACGCGCACCTGGCCGGAGCGGACTTTGGAGAACAGCTCCTTTTTGCGGACTTCGGTATTGGCCTCATGGATAAACGCGATCTGGCTGGCGGGCATACCCTGTGCGATGAGTTTCTGCCGGATGTCCTCATAGACCGTAAAGGCCAGCGGGTTCTCCGGCTCTGGAATTGCTTGTTCCAGCGCATGAAGCATCGGGTTATCCAGCGTCTTGGCCACCTTTTTGGAGCCAGCCGCCTGGGGTGTGGAAATGTCGCAAAACACCAGCTGGGTCAGCTTTTCCGGCTGTCCGTCCCGCCAGATTTGCAGGATATTGTCCACGCACTGGTTGACTTTTGTGCCGGGTTCGTCCGGCAGCATGGGGTTGATGATGCGCTGGTCCAGCCCCAGCTTTCGGCCATCCGAGGTGATTTTCAGCATATTGTCGGTTGATGGGTCAACGGTTCCCGAATGGACTTTGGCGGCGCGCTCGGAGAGGGCCTTCACCATATCCTGCTGGTGTTCGGTGGGCTTTGCCACGATGTTGTGGTATTCCACCTCCGGGGTGGGCAGGTCCAGCTGGTCGGCGGTCTTGATGTCCGCCACCTCTTTGAACAGGTTCATCAGCTCCGGCAGGTTAAAGAACTTGGAAAATCTTGTCCGCGCCCGGTAGCCGGTGCCCTCCGGGGCCAGTTCCAGGGCTGTCACCGTTTCCCCGAAGCGGCTGGCCCAGCAGTCGAAATGGGTCATGTTCAATTCCTGAAGCCGCTCATACTGGAGGTAGCGTTGGATGGTATAAAGTTCGGTCATACTGTTGCTGACCGGCGTTCCGGTGGCGAACACAACGCCCCGGCTGCCGGTGATCTCGTCCATGTAGCGGCATTTGGCAAACATATCGGAGGATTTCTGCGCGTCTGTGGTGGAAAGCCCCGCCACATTCCGCATTTTGGTGTATAAAAAGAGGTTTTTATAATTGTGGCTCTCGTCCACAAACAGCCGGTCCACGCCCAGCTGCTCAAAGGTAATCACATCGTCCTTGCGGCCCTCGGCCTGCAATTTTTCCAGCCTTGCCTCCAACGATTTTTTGGTGCGTTCCAGCTGCTTGACGGTAAAGCGTTCCCCGCCGCTGGCCTCCACCTCGGCAATCCCGTCGGTGATCTCGTTGATCTGCTCCCGCAGCAGGCGCTCCTGCCGTTCCCGGCTGATGGGAATACGCTCAAACTGGCTGTGTCCGATAATCACCGCGTCATAGTCCCCGGTGGCGATTCTGGCGCAGAATTTCTTGCGGTTGTGGCTTTCAAAATCCTTTTTGGTGGTGACAAGGATATTCGCGGAAGGGTAGAGCCGTAAAAACTCGGAGGCCCACTGCTCGGTCAGGTGGTTCGGCACCACAAAGAGGGATTTCTGGCACAGGCCCAGCCGCTTGGATTCCATCGCGGCGGCTACCATTTCAAAGGTCTTGCCCGCGCCCACCTCATGGGCCAGCAGGGTATTCCCGCCGTACAGCACATGGGCGATGGCGTTTTTCTGGTGTTCCCGTAACGTAATTTCCGGGTTCATGCCCGCAAACCGGATATGCTGCCCGTCATACTCGCGGGGGCGGATGCTGTTCATTTCCTCGTTGTACTGGCGCACCAGCGTCTGCCGCCGCTGTGGGTCCTTCCAAATCCAGTCCCGGAAGGCTTCCCGGATCGCCATCTGCTTCTGGGCGGCAAGGGTGGTTTCTTTGGCGTTGAGTACCCGGCGCTCCCGGCCCTCCGCGTCCTCAACGGTGTCATAGATGCGGACATCCCGCAGGTTTAAGCTGTCCTCCAGAATCTTGTAGGCGTTGGCCCGGTCGGTTCCGTAGGTGGTATTGGCGGCTACATCGCCGTACCCAACGGCGTTTTTGCCGGTGATCTGCCACTCGGCGGTGTAGGGGACATACTTGACCTCAATCTTCCCTTGCAGATAGTACGGGGTGTGGAAGGTTTCGTACATGAATTGCTGGATATAGTCTTTGTCAATCCAGGTAGCCCCCAGGCGCACCTCGATTTCCGATGCGTCCAAATCCTTGGGCTGGGCGGCGGTCAGTGCCTCCACATTGACAGAAAAGGCGGGGTCTTTGTCCGCCGCCCGCTGTGCCTGCCGCAGTTTCCGGCGCACGTTGCCGGAGAGGTATTCATCCGCTGTCACATAACGGGGCGATTCCCCCTCCGCCAGTGGTCCGGGCAGACGGAAGATCACGCCCCGCAGCTCCTGCGCCAATTCCTCCTGGGTTTTGCCGCTCAGTTCGGCCATGTACGCCATATCCACCTCGGCCTTTTCCGCGATGGAAACAGCCAGGGCTTCACTGGCGGTGTCCACCGCAGTAACGGCCTGATGGGGCTTGATGGTGCGCTTGGTGAACATATCCGCCTTTTGCTTCAGATGTCCGTCATCGTCAATGACTTCCAGCGCGCAGAGCAGATAATAGCTGGAATCATCGGCAAAGGCCAGCCGGTTCCCCCGGTCATTGATAAGCCCGTACTTTGCGGAAAATGCGTCATAGAGCCGGTTCAATTCGGCCTGGGTTTCACGGATTGCCGTATCCGAAACAAAGCTGTCCATCTGCTGTGCGATGAGCTTCTGCACACAGTCCCGCAGTTCCACCAGCCCTTTTACGCGGGCCTCGGCGGTGGCGTTTAAGTCAGGGCGCACCATGCGGCTGTTTTCCCGATAGTACACCGCACCGTCCACAACGGTATAGGAATAGTTTTTTACATCAGGGTCAGCGGGGATAGAAGTATCAATTTCTTCCCCCTCGCCCAGCTCCGGCAGTTCGGCCTCCTGGTAGGTCCCGCGAATGTACTTAACCGCATCGTGCAGCTGGTCGGAAAGTTCCAATCCCTCAATGGGTTTTACGGTGTAATCCATGCCATGAGCTGTGCTTTCCGGCTCCTGTCTGCCCAGCACCATTTCCGGGTGGTCCAGGAAATAGCGGTTGATGGTAAAATCATCTTCGGTCTGTCCGGTCTGCGTCCAGTCCGGGGCAATGTCAATCGGGCGGTCCCGTTTTTGCAGGAAAATGATGTCGGATACCACCTCTGTCCCGGCATTGGCCTTGAACGCATTGTTGGGCAGACGGATCGCGCCCAACAGCTCCGCCCGGTGCGCCAGATACCGGCGCACCGTAGAATCCTTGGAATCCATCGTGTAGCGGCTGGTGACAAAGGCTACGACACCGCCTGGACGCACCTGGTCCAGCGATTTTGCAAAAAAGTAGTTGTGGATGTTGAAGTTCAGCTTGTTATAGGCCCGGTCATTGACGGAATACTGGCCAAACGGCACGTTTCCTACGGCTAAATCATAAAAATCCCGCCGGTCGGTGGTTTGAAAGCCCGCGATGGTGATGTCTGCTTTGGGATAGAGCTGTTTTGCGATGCGTCCGGTGATGGAATCCAGTTCCACGCCGTACAGTTTGCTGCCCCGCATTTCCTCCGGCAGCATACCGAAGAAATTGCCCACGCCGCAGGAGGGTTCCAGGATGTTGCCGGTCTGGAATCCCATTTTCCCCACCGCTTCATAAATGGCCTGGATAACGGTAGGGCTGGTGTAATGGGCGTTTAAGGTGGTCCCTTTGGCGGCTTCATATTCCTCCGGGGACAGCGTTGCGTAGAGTTCCGCAAACTCCTTGGCCCAGGCGGGCTTGCTCTCGTCAAAAGTGTCTGCCAGACCGCCCCAGCCCACATACCGGGAAAGGGTTTCCTGTTCCTCCGGCGTGGCCTGCCGGTTTTCAAACTCCAATTCTTTCAGGAGATTGATTGCGTCCATGTTGGCCCGAAACTTTGCTTTTGGCCCGCCTTCGCCCAGGTGAATGTCGGTGATACGGAAGTTCCCGGCTGTCGGCTGGGGTGGGGTGGGTTCCGGTTTCTCTATGTGCAGGGTATGAATCTCCACATCATAAGGCAGGTGGTTCTGTTCGCCCGGATAACGGGTGACAGGGGTGGTAGTCATTCGCGGCGCTGGTTCCGGTGCGGGAGGATTCCCCAAATCCGGCTGTTTCTCTGCTGGCTGTTCCTTTAGCTGTGTCGGTTCGTGGGAGAATCCGTCCAGTTCCTGCTGGTAGAGGGCGCGCAGGGCAGCGGCAACCGGTTCCCAGCTTTCATACAGCGCCGCCAGAACCGTTTCATCCTCCCGCAAAATCTCTACTTCCATGCCTTTGTCGGTTGTTCTGTAATCTGCCGTATCCCCGGTTTCCAGCTGCATGGTTTCCACTGTACCCGAAAACCGCTGGGAAAGATGCTGGGCAACAGCCGGATTGCCTGCGCCGCTTCGGAGCAGTACCGCTATATCCTCCTTTGCAGTCGTATCCAGCAAACCGCCCTCCCCGGTCAGGACTTCCCGCAAATCCGGGGAAAACTGGTCCAGATCGGCGGGGAGATAGTCGGTGATGGCGCTGTTGCGCGGGTCCTGCCGGATGGCGCGTTCAAACTGTTCTTTGCTTTCCGTCCGGTAAATGGGGTAGGCCAGCGCGGGGTCATTCAGCTGGACATAGCCCCGCTGCAAATCGGTGATGCGGTACTCGGTATTTTCCAGAAAAACAAAATCCCCTACGCCATAGGCCGATGCCAGCGGGTCGCGGGGAAGTGTTCCCGGTTCGTCCGCAGCGGGTGCGGCTGTTTCCTGTGCCGGTTCCTCTTGCCGGTCCGCCTTTATCTCTTGTGGTTCCAGCCCGGCCAGGAATTGCTCCGCAGCTTCTTCTCTTGAAAATGTCCGTACCGTTCCATCGGAGGCGGTATAGTAATCATTGGTCTGATTATCCCAGACAGCAAACGCATCTTCCGGGTCGGGAAACGCATCGCTGGTCATAACAACGGAAAAGCGTGGTTCTGCTTCTTCGGCGGCAATCTGCTCCACATCAACCATGACCTGCTGGATAAAGGGGTCATTGTCCAGCTTCTCCGGTTCTGTTACCTGCCCGTTTACAATGCCGCGCTGGGCCAGATTTTCCCGGATTGCGATAGGGTCTATATCGTCCAGATTATCCCGTTCTGCCTCTGTAAAAAAGCGGTCCTCTTTGATAAGCTGGGCGATCCGGCGCTGTACCTTAGGCCAGGGCAGTTCCATTTCTTCGGGGCTTCCGGCGCGGACAATGAACAGGTTTGTATGTTCAGGACCGCCGTACTCCCTGGACAGCCATGCGGCAGTATCTTTTTCCCGCCCATGCTCCTTCATATAGCGGACTACGGCCCGTTTGCTGTCCATATCGCCGTTCCATGCACAGAGGGCTTCGTCAATATCGTCCTGGGAGAGAGGGCGCAGAAGCTCATGGAGCTTTGGATAGGTTTCGGCAATCACCTCTTGATGCAGGCGGTGGCGGAACTCCGGCACATCCGAATACTGTTTGAGAAGCTGCATATTACCGGAGCCAAGAACCGCGCGGCGCACAGCGGCGTTGCCCTCAATCACAGCGTTTTCATGGTCAGTATGGCCGCAGGCGTTGCGGTATGCCGTATCCTCCATGATGGCGGCGGTCACAACCGGCTTGTACTGTTCCAGCAATTCTTCCAGCGCGGGCTGGGGCGGTTCTGTTTCGGTTTCATGGACAGGAGCAGGCTGGCTCTGTGATTCTACAATGCCCGCCTCTGCCAGTTCCTTTTCTGCCTGGATTTTCTCATACTGTTCCCGTTCTGCTTCGGTCAGATAACGGTCCTTTTGGATCAGGCCAGCAACCAGCTTCACGACCTTATCCCAAGTCAGGCGTACATCGTCACAGCCGTTTTTCTGGTAGCGCAGGCCCTTTCCATCGTGATCTTCGCCACTGTGCGTTGCACCGGACAGTGCGTGGGAGCGTCCGCCGGTTCCGTATTCCTGCCGGAGAAACGCGGTTTTTTCCTTGTCGGTATGGGGCTGCTGGAAAAAGGCATAAATGCGCCCTTTGCCCCCGGCAAAACCGCTGCCGCCAGAAAGGGCCGCGCCGATCTCATCCTCCGTAATAAACTGCTTAACCGCAGGAACCTCTGCCATTTCAGATGAAAAGGCTTTGTGGGACAGTGACAGGTCTTTCAGGTTCTCCCAAATCTCCTTTGGCTTGTGGTAATGGAAACGCAGCAAGTTACGGTCTTGCGTATAGGCAGTCCAAAAGGCGGCGTATTCTTCTGTGAGGGGCTGGCGGAAAGCCGGGTCACGCAGCTGCTCAGTGAGCCATGCGGATTCTTCTGGAAACCCGTTGCCCTTGATTTCTGACAGACTGGGTAAATATTCGGCTTCTCTGGCTTCATCGCTCAAATCGTGATACAGGTTCCAGAGCTTGTTGGCAAGGAGGGAGCGTTCATAACCCTCCGCCTCGGCAAGCTCCACATTGGAAGCAAATTGACCGGATTCCAGCAGCTCGCCAATTCGTTCCGCCGCGCCCTCCCAGGAAATGACCTGCGCGGATTTATCATAACGGGCGGATTTTCCATAAGAGAGATGGATTCCGTCCTCACCATACCAGACTGTGATACGGCCTGCATCGGTGGTAAAACCGTTACCGCCATGATAGAGGGATTGCAGGGCGGCAGCTATTTCCGGGACCGGCTTCTGCTTTTCAAATTCAGCTGTCACGCGCTCCCGCAGACGGTCGGTATTGCCGCCCAGACGCAGCACATGGTCGATGTCCTTTTGGGCAAAAGAAAAAGCAGAGGACGCTTTCACATTCTCTGCTTCATCAATATTCTGAATCTGTTCCGTTTCGGAAAGAAACAGGTTTAAGGTCAGCTGTTGATAAGTTCCGCCAGCAGAATCTCCTCCGCCTGGGCCTTGCAGCTGTTCATCAGGCCCACCCACTGCATCATGTCGCGGGCTTTCAGTTCCTCGGTCACGCCCGCCGCCTGCGCCAGTTTTGGCATCAGCTGCTCCAATCGGCTGTTCGCGGTCCGGTCGATCTCCAACAGGTGCGGGTACAGCTTCTCGCTCATCAGCAGACGGTTGTAAAGGATGGGCCGGTGATCCTTCAAGTAGGTTTTCCGCATCCTGCCGTACTTGCCCAGGGGCGTTTCGGGCTGTTCTGTCAGTTGCAGGTTGGGAATCAGATAATCCCCGTTCTGAATGTAAGTTAAGGTGTTGTTCATTTTGCTGGCTCCTTTCTTTGTTGGCCTCTCGTTCCGCGTTTAGAATGGTTACGCCGATCTGCCGCAGCACCTGCTGGTTGATCTGGCTGACCGCCGTTCCCAGCGCCCCAACGGTGGCCGGTGTGTTGAAATCGAAAACCGGCATGAAATCCTCGTGGGTGAAATACTGCTCCGGGGCCAGCCCGCAGCGGGACATCAGGGAATAGGCGATGCTGACGGTGGCGGCGGCTTTGAATTGGACTTCGATGTTAAGTTCATCGTACTCCTCCAAAAAGGAATCGTCAACGATGTAAAGGAAGTCCCGCCCGTTGTCCGCCCAGTATTCACCGGCCAGCCTGCGGGCGATCTCGGTCAGCTGCCCGCCTAAATCATCGCCGCCTACACCATACCGGTTTTCCAGCATGGCGGAGATGGAATCTATATGCCGTTCCTCCATCTTCCAGAGCCAGGGTGTGCGGGAGTGCGGGCGGGTTCCGGTATCGGAAATGTCAAAGACATACCGCAGCCGGGTCCGGTCCCCGGAATCGTCCACCAGGGCGATGCCCTTGGAACCGCGCCGGACATAGCGGCCCATCTTGTCATTCCACAGGTCATACTCCGCGCAGGCGGTAGCGTCCGGGCGCTGGGCGTAGATCATCAGCTGGTCGTGGAAGGGGTATTTGTAAAGCCTGGAGGCTGTGTCGAGAAACCGCATCCACTCATTCCAGCTGGAAGTAAGCTGCACCGCCGCATGGTCGGCCATTTGTGCGTACATCTGCGCTTTGGTTGCCATTGTTTTCGGCCCTCCTTTCGGGTTTTGGATAAAAGGAAGGGGCGGCACAGCGCCAGCCCCTCCGGTCTGTTGGTTCCTATTCGTCAAAGTCCGGGTACAGTTCCAGACTGTCAAACTCCGCGTCCGTCATGGCGCGCAGCTTATGAAGGGCGCTGTCGGTCAGTTCCATCAGCTCCGTTTCCTCCGGCGAGAGGTAGCCGCGCATCTCGGTCAGGCTCTCCATCAGTCCGGCGCGGGTTCCGGTGTTGTATATGCACATCAGATTCATTTCTTCAAAGGTAAAGTGTCCCATATCAAAGCTCCCTTTCCGCGCTCTTTTTCGGCGCTGTCTTTTTGCTTTCCTGCTTCGGCTGCTGGTGGAGCTGTTCCACCACCGATTTCCGCTTGTCCCGTTCCTCCCGGTGGACCGCATCCGCCAAATCCATCAGGGAGATCGGCTGGCCGCTTCTGGCCTGCTGTTCCAGCTGGGCTACGGTCGGCTCTTTGGGGCCGTTGTTGATGATCCCGTCAATCATGCCGTAATCGTCCTCCATAGACATTTCCGCATTTTTCAGCGGGTTGTCCGGCAGGAATCCGGGAATCTCAGTAAAACCAACGCTGTCGCAGTAATGGCAGGATACCATGCCATCCCGTTTAACAGCAACAATGTCGCTGACACTCATGGAGGGGCTGTGAAAATCCACAGGCTTTTGCAGATTGAACTGCTCATATAGTTTTTCCAGCTGCTCCATTTTAGTGCCGGAGCCGCCCAGCGGGGCGGTGTAGATCAGGTCATAATTGCCCCAGTCCACGGGGATGTCATGGGATTTTAGCCAATCCAGATTCATAAACCGCACATTCTGCGGGTCCTCCCGGCTGACCTGATAAATGGCGAAGCAGTCCCCCTCATGGGAAAGAAACGCCTGCTCCCGTTCCTGCTGGCGGTTCAGCCGTTCCTGCACCAGTGCGTCAAAGGCTGGGCTTTCCTCCCATTCCTCGCGGGAAAGGGCGAACACCGTACCGGGCAGCTGGGATTCAAATTCCTCCCGGTCAAAGAGCATTTCCGCGCCGCCCCCGTCCACCACCGCGTACACCGTCAAATCCTGCTCAAACAGTTCCAGCGCCCGCTCTTTGGAGAGGGGCAGCAAGTCCCCGTCCTGATAGCCGCAGTTTTTCAGATCGTCCTCACACAGCGCCGGGTCCGGCATCGGGTATTCATCCAGCGCCTGCTCCGGCGCGTCGGGCAGCGGGGCGGCTTCTGCGGCATGGCCGATGGAATCCAGCGCCCGCGGGTTTTGGCTGGCGGGCAAAAGGGCGTATTCCCGTTCCTGTTCGGCGGTCAGCGGCTGGGGGTAGTCGATACAGCCAAAGGCGGTGATGGAATCCTGTTCCACCTTTACCGGCGCGGCAAGTTCAGTGATGGTTTTCCCGTCCATCAAAGGATAGGTTCCCACATCCAGCGATTCCTGGGTAATGTAATAGCGGAACATGGAGGGGGCCTGCTCCGGCAGTTCGGCGGGGATTTTCCAGGAGGGTTCCGGTTCAGGGGAAACCTCTTGATTCTCCGTATCGGCCTGCGGATTTTCCGGCTGCATGGTTTCTTTTCCGGCGTCCTGCTCCGGCCCGGATTCCAGATCAATGCCGCGCTCCTTGCAGACCTCCTGAAAATGGCGGTCAATATCGGCAATCAGAGTACCGGCGGTCTTGTTGATGGTTTCCAGGCTGGCCCGCAGTTCCTTCAGCTCCTTGCCCTGGCTCCAGTTCGCAATGTACCCAAAGCTGTTTGCGCCGGTCTGAATCCCAAAATATTGGCAGACCGCGTAAGAGATGCTCTCGGCCTCCACCTCCTCGGTGCGTCGGTCCTTTTTATGGTCCTGCAAAAACCGCTGGGCGGTCTTTTCGCCGCCGTTAAAGTCCAGGCCGGATTCATCGGTCAGCGGGAGATGCCCTTCCTCCGGCAGTTCCAGCGGCTTTGCGGTTATGACGGAACCGGCATGGTTGACCATAACCCGTTCCTCTACCGCAACCGGCGCACCGGGGTCATCGTCGGAACCGCGCAGGTCATAACAAAACAGTCCGTCCGGCAGATCGTCTGCGGCAATCCGCTCATTGGAGAACAGGGCTGGCTGTCCAAACAGCTCCACTTCCTGATACAAGGGCGCGTCCGGGTTGTCCGGCACATCAAAGTTGTGCAGCTTGCTGTGGGCGATCTCATGGACAGCGGCGGAAACCGTCTGCACCTCGCTCATGCCCTGGCGGATGGCGATGCGCTGCTCAATGGAAGAAAAATATCCGTCCGTATCCGCGTCCATTTCCTCAAACGCAAGGGGAACCGGGGCGGAGCGTTTCAGCGCCTCCATAAACGCCTCAAAGTGCCGGACATTCCCGAACAGGTCCGCCGCCAGGGAGGGCAGGGGCTTTCCGTCCGTCTGGCTCACATCAAAGACCTTGACCGGACGGAACAGCGGGATTTCCACCTCTTTTTCCTCCATGACCACCCTGCCGTTTGCGTCCAGCATTGGCGCGTGGGTGTCCGGGTCCAGCTTCTGCTCCTCGATTTTCTTCTTATAGGGGGTGGGCGCGATGATGGTGATGCCGCGCTCACCTTTCTTCACATGGCGCTCAAACTGGTTCTTCCACTTGTTATAGCCAGCCACAAGGGTCGCGTCCGGCTTCTGCATATAGATCAGCATGGTATTATTGACCGAGTAGCGGTGGAACCGGGACATCACCGACAGATAGCGCATATACTTTTCGCTCTCAAACAGTTCCTTGATGTTCTGCTCAATGCCCTCGGTGATTTCCCGCAATCGCTCCCGGTTGGTAGGTTTCTCTGCCATTTCCTTGTTTCTCCTTTCCAAATCCATGATTTTTGTTAGGTGTTCTGCAATCCATGTTTTTTGTTCCTCGATGCCATCCTCCATCAGAAAGTCCAGAAGATACTCCACATAGTCCTTTTGGTGCAGCGCCTCCACAAAAAGGGGGTGCGGCTCATCCTCCGGGGTCAGGGGCGCAAGGTCTGTTTCCCAGCCCCGCAGCAGATGGGCGTAGTCTGCCAGCGCGCGGAAACACCGCTGCTTTGATTCCCGGAATTTCTGCGCTTCTGATTTTTGACGGACATAGGTTTTCTTCGGGGGCGCCTGGCTGTCATAGAGCAGTCCAAAATCCTGGGCCAGTTTTTCCGCAGCCTCTTTGGGGGAGAGGTTATACAGTCTGGCGGCAAAGTCGATCACATCACCGTCCGCCCCGCAGCCGAAACAGTGAAAGCGGCGGTCTAATTTCATGCTGGGCGTCCTGTCATCGTGAAAGGGACAGCAGGCCATGCCGTTCCGCTTTACCTCGATTCCATAGTGTTCCGCCGCTTCTCTGGTGGTGATGGACTGCTTTACCGTTTCAAAGACATTCCCGCCCATGCTTATTGACCGGAGGAGGATTTCAACGGCGGCTTATAGCCTGCGGCCCTGGCCCGTTCACTGGCGGCTTTGCGCCGCTTTTCGCTGTACGGCTCCCGGACCGATACGCAGCGTTTGGGGACAATGAAGTTGTGGGCGTCCTTTTTGATGATCTGCTCCGGGTATTTTTCCGCCAGCTTCTCCAGCTTCTTCATCAGCTTGGGGTCATGGGTATAGACCTCTGCCGCAGACTCGGCCTGGTTATAAAGGAGAACCGTTTCCTGTTCCAGCAGCGACAGCTTCATCACGAGCCTCCTTTCCGCTGGCCAAAGTCCAGCTTGAAGTTCACATACTCGCCGGTATCCTCCAAAAGCACATCCGCGTCATAGGTTTTTCCGGTTTTTTCCGAGTAGCAGCCGGTGAGCCTTGCGTGCCCGTCTTTTAAGAGGGCCGCGACAATGGCCTTGGTGGGCTGTTTCTTCTTGGCGCTCCACCACTTGCTGTCTTTCCAGATGGCAAATCTGCAAGTTTCACTTTGGCAGAAAAATCCCTTTTGCGATTCTGTAACCTCACCGCCGCACCGGGGGCATCTGCCTACTGCTTCGCGGGGCGGGGAGAACAGGTACTCGGTCCCCTTAACCACCTGATAGGTTGCCGCCAGCTCCCGCAGCATGGCGTAAATCCCGGACAGAAACTCCTCCGGGGAAAGCTCGCCGCGCTCAATCTCGCCCAGCCGGTACTCCCACTCGGCGGTGAGCAGCGGGGATTGCAGCTGCTCCGGCAGAACCGTAATGAGGGAACGCGCGTCGCGGGAGGGCATCAGCTGGACCGTCTTTTTGCTCTTTTTCCGTTCCAGAAACCCGGTGGAGGCCAGCTTTTCCAGAATCCCGGCGCGGGTGGCAGGCGTACCCAATCCCTTGCGCTCGGCAGTATCCGGCATATCCTCTTTACCGGCGTTCTCCATAGCCGACAGCAGAGTATCTTCGGTGAAATGTTTTGGCGGGCTGGTTTTCCCCTCCTTGACGGAGGCATTGGAAACGGGCAAAGACTGGCCCTCGGAGAGTTCCGGCAGCGTCTTTTCCTCTGGCCCGCCCTCCGGCTCCGGGGCATTTTTCAGACCGGCGTGATAAGCGGCATCCAGCTTGCGCCAGCCGGGGTGTTTCACCGTTCTGCCCTTTACAGCAAATTCCGTACCGGCACATTCCACAGTAACAGAAGTTTCTTCATAACAATAAGGTTCCGCCACCGCACACAACAACCTTGCGGCCACCAGCTCCAATACCGCTTTCTCGCCAGCAGGCAGGCCGGAGAGGTCCGCCCCCTGAAGGTTGCGGGTGGGGATCACCGCATGGTGGTCGGTCACTTTCTTATCGTTGATGACCGCCTCCGGGTTGCAGACAATGGCAATCCCTTTTCGGAACGGCATCGCGTTGGCGGTGAGGTTGACTAACACCGGCAGGCCCTCCGCCATATCCGAGGTCAGATACCGGCTGTCCGTCCGGGGATAGGTACACAGTTTTTTCTCATAGAGATTTTGCAGATAATCAAGCGTTTGCTGGGCGGTAAACCCCAGCAGGCGGTTGGCGTCCCGCTGTAAGGTGGTCAGGTCATAAAGGGCGGGCGGCTTTTCGGACTTCTCTTTCCGCTGCGCCTGCTTCACCACCGCAGAACCGCCCCGGCAGGCGGTTTGCAGCTCTTTCGCGGCGGTTTTGTCTTTCATCCGCGCCCCCACAGCGGTAAATCCGGGCAGCTCCAGCGCCACCGTATAGAACGGCTCCGGCTGGAAAGCTTCAATCTCTGCTTCCCGCTGGACGATAAGGGCCAGTGTCGGGGACATGACCCGACCGATGTTGAGGGTCCGGCGGTACAGCACTGAAAACAGCCGGGTGGCGTTGATGCCCACCAGCCAGTCAGCCTTGGCGCGGCAGAGCGCCGCCTGATGCAGACCGTCATAGTCCGCGCCGGGGCGGAGGTTTTCAAAGCCCTCCCGGATTGCCGAATCCTCCATGCTGGAAATCCAGAGCCGCTTCATGGGCTTTTTGCAGCCCGCCAGCTCATAGACGTTGCGGAAAATCAGTTCGCCCTCCCGTCCCGCGTCACAGGCGTTTACCACCTCGGTCACATCCGGGGCGCACAGCAGCTTTTTGAGAATATCAAACTGTTTCTTCTTGTCCCGCCCCACGCTCATTTTCCAGTCCGAGGGCAGGATCGGCAGATCGTCATAGCGCCACTTGGCGTATTTAGGGTCATAGCTGTCCGCGTCGGCAAGCCCCGCCAGATGCCCCACGCACCAGCTGACCCGCCAGCCGTTCCCTTCCAGATACCCGTCCTTGCGGGCATTGGCCCCGATTACAGCGGACAGGCTTTGGGCCACCGACGGTTTTTCAGCAATCACAAGGCGCATAATCTTCATCCTCCCATTCTTCCCGCATAGATGTACGCAGTTTTTCCTCAATGCTGTTATCCTCTGTCAGCATCAGGTCATAGCCAAACCGGTAATCATATCGGTACAGTTTTCCTACCAGATCATTGATGAGGATGCGGCAGGCCAGAATGACACGTTTTTTATCCACCTGCATCAGCTGGTAGCGTTGATAATCGCTGTAATAGGACTCATGCCGGTGCGCGCGGCTGTTGGCGTCCTCCAGCAGCCAGTCCACCGGGTCTTGGCAGCCTTCCTCTTTTTCCCCCTCCATATATTTCAGCAGTTCCATCACCATCGGAAAACTCTGCTCGTCCATGCGGGCTTCTTCTTTCAGATAGCCGATCAGGGCGCATAAAAGCAGGCGGGCCGCTGTCTGTTCCCGTTCCGTTAAAGCCTCCATTGTCTTTGCGGCCTCCGGCAGAAGCCTTTCCTCTACAAAAGTTTCCACATCGCCGGAGTACAGCTGGCGGATGGAATCTATGGACAGCGGGGCAGTTGTGTCGCCATCCATAGAAAAGTCATAGAAGTCATCGCTCTGTGCAGGCTTTTTCCGAAGTTTGCGTATCAGGGCAGAAACAATGTCGCCGCCCAGATACACCGCCAGACAGCACAGGTCAAAAACAGCGATGCCTTTTATCAATAAAATAAGATACTTCATTTCCGATCTCTCCTTTCTTTCAGCTGCTTTTCCAGTTCCCGGTGGCAGAATCCCACACAGGGCCTCCCGTAGTTGCCGCAGCCATAGCAGGGGTGGCTTTTGGGTAAAGAAGGAGGGCGGGAAGTTTTCTTCCTGCCCTCCGGTTTCTGTGTCATCATGCGCTCAAAGGGGCTGTCGGTAAAGCGGGTCATTCCGGTTCTTCCTCACTTTCCTCCGGTTCCTCCTCCGCGCCCTCCTCGGATTCCCACAGCTCATCTTCCTCATCGCCGTAGTCATAATCGTCCAGATTGTCCGCGCCTTTGGTTTTCGGCTTGTTCTTCACAAACTTGAAGTAGTAGAGCGCGCCCCCGCCGCCTAACAGGGCCACAACCAAAAGCAGGACAGCCGGATTCATGCCGGACTTTTTCTCCGGTTCCGGCTCCATTGCAGGCGGCTCCTCCGGTTCCGCCGCCTTGCCGGTGCAGCTTGTCATGGTAAAGGCGCAGACCGGGCAGTTCCGGTTGATTGCGCCTGCCTGACATTTCTCGGTGCAGCTGCAAACAGCGGGAGGCTCCTCGCTGTCCCCGTCCTCCATCAGCGCCATCAGGTCGGCTTCGTCTACCTGGTTGAGAAAATGGACGGTGTTTTCCCCCTCGTCATCCCGGTCCACCAGGATATAGAAGTAGTTGCCGTTTTTGGTGGTAACGGTAATCAGCTGTTTGTTCCCGCCGTAATCGTCCACCAGGGTGGCATTGCCATCCGGGGTGAGGGGCGGCGTTTCCTCCGGCTGCTCCACCTGTACGTTGGAATCGTTGGTTTCATCAGCCGGTTCCTCGCCGCCGCCCGCGTAAGCGGGGACAGAAAAACCGCCCATGAGGACCAGGGCGGTGCAAAGCGCGGTCAGTGTCCGCAATAGCTTTTTAGATTTCATCGTGATTTTCCTCCTTCTCTTGGGCATCGGGGGCAGGCGTCCCTACGCCGGGAATCCCGCCGCCGGACAGCAGCGCGTTCAGCTCCTGCGGGGTCATTCGGACCGCCCGCACCAGCTGGACGATTTGCAGGTTCTCCGCCTCGGTTTTCTGCGCCTCCAATTCCCGCAGCCTGTTCTGGTATTCCGCCAGCTTTTCGCGGGTCTTTGCAATCTCCCGGTCAATCCGGTCGATTTTGTTCGTTGCCATCTGTAAACACTCCTTCCCATATGGTTTAGTTCCAGTTCATCAGGCCGTAGCCCTTGATACACTGGTAATTCAGATTATAGCTTTTGATTTTGCAGGCGTCGCCGGAATTGCCCTCCACCGTATAGACCCGGCTCCCGTCTGTGCCGATCACAATGCCGACATGGTCGGCGGAACCGTCCAAATCCCAGTCAAAGAAAATGGCGTCGCCGGGGGCGATGTTGGCATATCCGCGTCCGCCCCATTGCCCATGCGACTGGAACCAGGGTACGCCCTGGGACTGACAGCCAGCAAAGCGCGGTTCGCTTTTCCCGGCCTGGTTATAGCACCAGCTCACGAAGCAGGCGCACCATTCCACCCGGCTGTTAAAGCCGTACCAGCTCCAATACGGATAGCCGCCCACGTTTCCCACCTGACGCTTCGCCAGATCCACCAGTCCCGGATTGCCGGGGCGGGTCCCGTTTATAAACTCCACGCCGCTCAAATCTTCGGAATTTCCCATATCCGGGGAACCGCCGCCAAACAGCAGCGGCTTGTTGCCCCTGGTGGCGATATAGACCTGGTACATCTCATATTCGTCCGGGGTGAGCAGTTCCGGCGCAAGGGCGGAAATCTGGGTGTTCACAAGCTCCACATGGAGGATGTAGTATTCATAAGGGACTTCCTCGCTGGTCGTTTCCCCGGTTTCCGGGTCGGTGCTGGTTTCGGTGCGGTAGCGGATTTCCACCTCCTCGGTCAGTGTCAGGACATATTGGAGGTCAAAGACCCGCTGTAACTGTGCCGCCGCGCTCTGGGGCGTGTACTCATGGAGCAGGGCGCTTAAATAAGCCGCCAGCTCATGGGGATTGTGGCCGATAGGGTCCAGATTGTACCGGTACTCGTCATAGCCGGGGTGCAGGCTCTCCATGTTGTCCAGTTCGGCTTGCAGTTGTGCCTCCTTTGCGGCATAGTCCGCTTCGGTCCCCAGCATATCCTCGTCTTTGGAGGGATAGGTGGAGCCGGACACCGCCGAGCCGATGCTCTGGGCCAGCATGGAGCAGGAGGACAGGGTATTCATCAGCAGGCAGACCAGCAGAAACAGCGCCAGCACGATCAGGAATCCCTTCTTGTGCCGCATGACAAACCGGCCTGCCTGTTCCGCTTTTTCTTTGACGGACTTTGCCGCCTTACCGGTCTTGTGCGCGGTCTTGGCAGTATGGCCTGCGGCCTGTGCCGTATGCCCAGCCGTTTGACCGGCGCGTTTGGCGGCGGCATATTCCTTTTTGATGGCCTGCTTTTGCTGCCAGCGGGAAAGGGGGTTGCTGGCAAGCTGGGGGTTCTCCGCCAGGGACTTTTGGTACAGGGCGTTGATGTTTGCTTTTTCCAGCTTTTGCTCCGCCCTTGCCGCTTCGCGGTAGGGTTTCAGTTTATGGCTGCGGTATCCCTCCCGCACCAGCCGCGCACTGACTTCAACAGCCTGCTCGGTCTTGTGCGCCCCTTCCACGCCCACATTGTCCTGTTCGGACTTGCGGATTTCCTTATGCGCCCCGGCAAGCAGCGCGTTGGCCGGAGCGCCCCGTACCGCATGGGACAGCTTGGAGGGCGGCTTTGCCTGTTCCTCAAAGGTCAGTTTCGTTGTTTTCTTTCCGGTATCGGGGTCAATAACGGTCTGCCGGACCTTCTTTTTGGGTATCCTGGCCTGCGCCTTGTCTGCCCGGACAGCTGCTTTCTGTGCGCGGCGGATCGGCTTTTCCAGCGCCGGGTCGGTCTGTTCCTCCCTCGTAAAGCGCAGGCGCGGCTCCTTAATCAAACCATTCCCCCAGCATCAGCGCCTCCATCATATAGAGCAGTTCCACATAGAGGCCCATGCCAGCCGGGGTGTGTAAAGGACGGAGGATCAGGCAGGCATAGACCTGTGCCAGCACATCGGCCAGAAGCTCCGCGCCCCGGCCCTCCATAATCCTGCCGCCGGTGCCGGGGGAGAGGCAGCACCAGATTTCCGCAAGGCGGAGCAGGCCCGTTTCCCCGTCACGGTTCAGTTCTGCCGCCATGCTCTCCGCAGTACGGCACTCGCTTACCGCGTCCGCCATCGCCAGAAGCAGCTGGCGGCGCTGAATCTCCATCGCCCGCTGCAAAAACAGCCGGGGATTGTGTTTGATTTTCTGTGCAGTCATGATTGCTTTCCCTCCTTTAATTCCTGTAATTTCGTGGTCATGATGCGGTATAGCTCGGTATCCTTGGGGAACCGGTCGATAAAGGGCAGGATGATGTTGCCGTAGAACAGCAGCCCTTCGCCCTCGCCGGAGTGGGTCACATAGGACAGCTGGTGCGGGGAGATGCCCAGCTGTCTGGCTAAAATCTGCCGGTCGCCGCTTGCCTGGTTGAGCATATACACAAAGTCCGAGTTCTCAAAGATGTTCTCGATCTCCCGGCTGGCAAGCAGGTCCTTGATGTTCTGGGTGATGCCGGTGGGAATCCCGCCCCACTTCCGAAACCGTTTCCAGATTTCAATGGTATAGGCGGCGGTCTGGTCCTCTTTGAGCAGCAGGTGCATCTCGTCAATGTAGTAACGGGTGGACTTGTGGGCGGCGCGGTTGATGGTGACGCGGTTCCATACCTGGTCCTGCACCACCAGCATCCCGATTTTTTTCAGCTGCTTGCCTAACTCCTTGATGTCATAGCAGACAATGCGGTTGTCGATGTTTACATTGGTCCGGTGGTTGAACACATTCAGGGAGCCGGAAACATAGATTTCCAGCGCCGTAGCGATGTACTGTGCTTCTTTTTCCTCCTGGGTCAGCAGAAGGTTGTATAAATCCTCCAATACCGGCATATTTTCCGGCCTGGGGTCGTTCAGGTAATCATGGTAGACCAGCCGTACACAACGGTCGATGATGGTTTTCTGGACCGGCTGCAAGCCCTCCTTGCCGCCCACGATCAGCTCGCACAGCGACAAAATGAAGTCGGATTTCAAAGACAGCGGGCTTTCATCGTCCGAGTAGTCCAGGTTTAGGTCCATCGGGTTAATGTAGTCCCCGGAGGTGGGCGAAATCTTGATAACCTGCCCATGCAGCCGCTCCACAAGGGGCGCGTACTCCGATTCCGGGTCGCACACGATGATGTCATCGGTGGTGAGCAGAAAACAGTTGGCGATTTCCCGCTTGGCGGAAAAGGACTTGCCGGAGCCGGGAGTGCCTAAAATCAGGCCGTTGGGGTTTTTCAGCTTCTTGCGGTCCACCATGATAAGGTTGTTGGACAGGGCGTTGATGCCGTAGTACAGCGCCTCTTTCCCGTTCTGGAAAAGCTCCTGGGTGGTAAAGGGGATAAAGATGGCGGTGCTGGAAGTGGTCAGCCCCCGCTGGATTTCCACCTGGTTTTGTCCCAGGGGCAGGCAGCTCATCAGCCCTTCCTCCTGCTGGAAGTCCAGCCTTGCCAGCTGGCAGTTGTACTTCTGCGCGATGCTGGACGCCTGAAACACGTTGTTGCCCAGCTGTCTGGCGGTGTCCGCCGTATTCAGCACCAGAAAGGTCACAAGGAACATTCTCTCGTTGCGGCTCTGTAAATCCTGCAGCAGCTTTTTGGCTTCGTTTCCGTAAGTAGCCAGATCGCTGGGAATGATGTCCATATCGTACCCTGACCGGACCGCCTTTTTCTGTTCCTCGATCTTGGCCCGGTCCAGGTCAGTGATTTTGCGCTTGACTGTCTTGATGGCCTTTACCTGATCCAAGGACTGCACATGGAGGCTGACGATCAGGGAGCTTTCCATATCCAGAAAATCCGCCAGCATCCGGTCGTTCAATTCCGGCGCGAGAATCTGCACAAAGCTGACCGCGCCGTACTTTTTCCCCATGCGGAACTGCCTGCCGGTGCGGAACTCAAAGGAAGTGGGGGCAATAAAATCCTTGGTGGAAAGGCCGGAGGGGGCCAGCCAGTCCCACGAAAAGGAAAAGGGAACCTGTTCGTCCATGTGGAATACGCCATGCAGCTGGGACAGCCGCGCCCGCCCGTCCAGCGGCTCCGCCACTACGCCCAGCCGCTTGAAGTTGTTGAGCAGGTCGGTTTCAATCCGTTCCAGCCGGGGCTTTGCCGCCCGGATGCTGTCCGCGTCAATGCCGAAGGTCAGGTATTTTGTCTTAATCAGGCCGTTGTTCCCCTTTGCCAGCTGGTTTTGCAGCATCTGGGTGTACTCGCTGCGGATGTTGTCAAAATCATCCCCCTGGGGCGGGATGGTGATGGACCGGGCAAAGGTTTCCTGGGACGCGGCCAGGTTGAGGAAGGACAGCTGGAACCGGATGGAGCTGTCAAAGTAGTTGAGGAAATCGCACCAGCCCTCGAAGATGGCGGTCTTATCCTCGTTTTGGGACAACTGGTAATTGATGTCCTGAAACTGAATGGTCTTGGTATAATAGCAGCCGGTCACGCGGCAGATGCCGTCCGGCCACATCCGTTCATAGGGGATGCTGTCCTGTGCGGAAATCCCCTTCTGGTCAGTGCGGCTGGCGCGGGAAATGGCGGCTTCGATCTGCTTCCGATCCGCGCGGGAGAGCTTCTTTTTCACCGGGGATGGCCCTTCGCCCTCCGGCCCTTTGCCGTTTGTCCGGTTTTTCTTTGCCGTAAACAATGTCATACACCTCCTTGTCGAGTTTGTCCTGCCGCTCCAATACGGCATAGAAGTTGTTGGTCTGGTAGGGGCGCTGCCGGGGCCGGAGAAAGGATACCCGGATCATGTTGCCGATGATCTTTTCCAGCGGCTGGCCGTTCTTCTCGTACATCGCCAGCAGGAAAAAGGGCAGCATGACAAGCATCATGCACAGGGCGGCGGCGCTGTTTCCGGCTGGCCCCCGAAGCAGAAAGAAAAGCGGTACGCCAATCAGCGCCCCGCCGCCAAAGCAGACTAACTGCCGCTTGGTGAGGTTGAAGGCCACCTTTGTCTTGACCTTCGTTAAGTCTTTGGGTACGGGTACATAAGCCATTTTTGCACACTCCTTTCGTCAGTGGGCCTGGAAGATTGCCTTGGCCATGCTGCCGCTCTTAAAGAGGGTCAGGCAGAGCAGGACTGTATATCCCACACAGGACCAGATGGCGGCAATCGTATCCTCGTCGGTGGCGATGTTCTGCACCAGGACCGCGTAGATCGCCACGCAGACCATAATGAGGAACGCCTGAAAGCCTAACGCCATCAGGGAGCGCAGGTAATTCTGCCCCATGCCGCCCCATTCCCTGCCCATCATAGCGGCCATCGGGACCGGCGCGACCGAGGTGACGAGATATATTTCCAGCATACGGCCATAAATGACGATAAAAATACAGATGGTCAGCGCCCACATGGTAAGGCCGATAAACAGGGACTGGAACCACAGCCCGAACAGCGGCCCCAAATCCATCTCCATGAGCCTTGGCTCCAAATCCGCCATCGCGGAGGAAATGTCGATGGAAGCGTCCGCGCCGATGACGCCGGAAGCCTGGGCCACGATGCCCTGGGCCACATCAAATACGCCCATCACGATATTCCAGGTGTTGGTGACAATGAGGATGGCACAGGCGGTCTTGAATATCCACTTGAAAAACACAGCGGTTTCAATATCGTGGAAGTTGTTCTTGTCGGTGATAATCTGAATCAGCTCCAGCGTCATTACAAAGGCCAGGATCACGCCTGCTATGGGGAGAATGACCGTTTCCGAAAGGCTTTGGACCATGCTGAAAATACCCGCGTTCCAGCCCTGGGGCGTCTGCCCGATCTGCCCCGATATGTCCGCCACCTGGTTGTTGACCGAATCGAACATACTGGAAAGGTTGCTCATTATGCCGCCCACCAGCATTTCTTTCAGCCAGGTGGTGATTGCATCCAGCAGAAAATCCATACAGTGCTACCTCCTTTCCGCCCCTCCCGCGTCTGCGGGAGGGGCAAAGGTATGGGTGTTTCTGGTGCGGGGATTAGCCGAACAGACCGGAGAGCAGGGGTACAAGCACCATGCCGATGAGGGCAACGCCGCCGCCCGCCATGAGCTGCTTCATGCCCTGGCTTTTCGCGCCAGGGTTATCATTGCCGTAACCTTCCAGCAGGTTGATGACGCCCCAGATTCCAAGGCCGGCTCCCAGTGCGATCACGAGGGTCTGCAAAACGTCGATTGCGCTGTTGAAAAATTCCATACTTTAATTTAGCCGGAATCGCTTTGTGGTTAGTGTTGGTTCATAGGCATACAAAAGCCGGACAACAAAACCGCCCTGAATTTTGGGCGGCTCGATTCCGGCTATCCTCCTTCTTCATTTTTTTGTTGAGCTGTCCGCTTTGTACGCCAATGGCCTCAACCGAGGCAGGTTTCAGGGACCCTGGCGGGTAGATAAGATCACTCCTTTCTCGCGGAACGGGATTATTCGCCCTCGGTGTCTACGTCAACTTCAAACACATCGTAGACCTCGTTGGGTTTTGGTTTGAGCCGGGTGGACAGAAACGCTTCAATGTCAAAGGCGTTCTTATCGTCCGCGTCGGCGGTGTACTGAAAATTGGGGTGCCTGGTGATGTCATACTTATCCGACAAAAACGGGCGGACGCCCCGCAGCTGGAGGATACATTTTCCCCCGTCCATCACCGCAAGCTCATCCTGGCTCATCAACTCTTTCCCCAATTTCTGATAGTTGAGAGAGTGGGAGGTTTCCCGCCCCCGGCTCTCCCCGGTGTTGTAAGTGTCAATAGTTTCTTTTCCCAGGGCGGCGGCTAACTCCTTTAAGGTGGTGGGTTCTTTGCCGCCCAGAAAGATGGAAGTGTCCATATTTCCGATGATGGTGTCGGCGTTGTCCTTGTAGATGGCCTTTAACTGGGACTGCGCCTGCAATACCAGACAGGCGGAAATCTCCCGGCTTCGGATGGTGGCTACCAGCTTTTCCAGCTTTGGAATCTGCCCGATGTTGGCACACTCGTCAATCAGGCAGCGCACATGGACCGGGAGCCTGCCGCCGTACACATCGTCCGCTTTCTCGCACAGGAGGTTAAACAGCTGGGTATAGCACATGGAAATCAGGAAGTTAAAGCTGTCATCGGTATCGCTCATAATGAGAAACAGGGCGGTTTTCCGGTCCCCCAGGGTGTCCAGTTCCAGCTCGTCATAGGCTGTGACCTCCCGCAGCTCGGCAATATCGAATACCGCCAGCCGCGCGCCGCAGGAAATCAGAATCGACTTCGCGGTTTTGCCCGCCGCCAGCTTATATTTTTTGTACTGCCGCACCGCAAAATGGTTGGGCTTCTCGGATTCCAGCGCGTCAAACATCAGGTCAACGGGGTTTTTGTATTCCTCATCGTCCTCCCGGACCTCCATCGCGTTAATAAACTCAATCAGGGTGGAGAAGTTCTGTTCCTCCACCGGGGCCTCATAGTGGATATATCCAATCAGGGCGCAGTACAGCAGCGTTTCCGCTTTGACCCAAAAATCGTCACCGGCTTTCCCCTCGCCCTTGGTATTGGCAATCAGGGTTGTCACCAGCTTCAAGATGTCCTTTTCGCTGTGGATATAGGCGAAAGGATTGTATTTCATGGATTTTTTGAAGTTGATGGTATTCAGCACCTTGATCCGGTACGGCTCATAGATGGTTTTGCCGTTCTTGTCCTTCATGGGCTTTCCGTCCTTATCCAGCTTCGGCGCGCCCCGTTGGAGCAGCTTTCCACATTCGACCAGGATTGTGCCTTTCGGATCAGTAACCACATATGAGCTATGGAGCTGCATCAGGTTGGGCTTGAGCCAGAACCGGGTCTTGCCGGAGCCGGAACCGCCGATGACCAGCACATTTTTGTTGCGGGCGGTCTTGGGGTCCTTGGGGCGGCTGCTCATGGTAAGGCGTTCCGTCTGGGTGAGGATTACATTGTTCTGGAATACCGGATCGACATAAGGGGCGATGTCCTGGGAATTTCCCCATCTCGCGGAACCGTACTCGATATTCGGGCGGTACTTCTTGGCGTTTTTGCCTTTCAGGTAAACAGCCAGCCGGAGCGCCGCGCCGCAGCACAGCCCGACCAGCAGGTCCAGCGGGTGAAAGCTGGGCCAGAAACTTCCAAGAGCCGCCGGAAGGACGGAGATCAAAGACAATACCTTTTCCGAAGCGTCCGCGCCCTGGGCTATCCGCCACGCCTCCCCAAAGTTGGTGGAAAACAGCCCCATCAGGATATAGGGCAGGTTCAGCAAAACGAGCTTTTTGATGTTCAGGGGCTTTTTCATCGTTCCAGCTCCTTTCGCTTTGTGCGGTCCACCACCGCGTTTTTCACCAGCTCCTTGAACTGGTTCAGCTTCGCCAGCACAGACGGGCGGGACGCCTTGCGGACCTTCTTCTGGGTGTACTCGGTAAACGCGGAGGTCAGCGCGTCCGCGTCGCGGGCCTTAAAAAAGACCAGATACTTGGGCGGGGAACAGCTGCGGTCCTTCTTTACCGCGTAATCCACGCCGTACTTCCGGGCAACCCGTTCAAACGCCTTGATGGAGGGGTCTGTGATCTCAAGATTGGACACGCCCTGGTTCTGCCCGATGAGCTGCTTCACCGTCTGCTTTCCCTGGGGCTTGACCTCCGCGCCCTTTTCCCGCTGTTTCTGCATCTTTTGCTCTTTCAGGTGCGCCAGATACTTCATAATCGCCGCTTTGAACAGCCTGCCGGTGAACTTTGTGCCGCTGACAATGAGCGTCAGGGTTTTGCTTTCCACTTCGTCCTGCATGGGTGTTTCGCCTCCTCTCTATGGATTTTCTGCATGGTTTCTCTACCGGAGCTGGTATTGCCGGTCATAGCGCAGGTTTCCGTTTCGGACCTTCGCATGGCTCACAATCCTGATATGCCCCTGTTCCTGGCGTTCCAGGGACTTTTTATATCCCTCCTCTGTGAGAAAGGCGCGGCTGCGTTCCCCTTTCCAGCCAACAGGGGAATCAGCGGTCAGGGTATCAAAAATAATCATGTGCCGGGTGTCCTCCGCGAACCGGTTTAAGTCCATGTAACTATGGCCGGAATACTCCCGCGCCCCGGCTTTAAGCCGCATTTCCTCCATCAGCTGGCCGATGGTCTTTTGCTCAGGCATGGTGTGCGCCCCCTTTCTCCCGGCCCTGGCCTTTCACCGTCAGAATCCCGTCCAGCGTGGTGGCGGTGATCCGCAGGCGTTCCGCGGTGGCAATATCGTTTTTGACCGTTTCATCGGTCGAGTGTCCGCAGACCACCAGCACATGGGAGCGGCGCAGGTAATCTCTGGCGATGTCGATCCCGTCCTTGTGTTCCTGGGGGATTTCATCTTTCAAAAACAGCGGCAGGAACAAAACAGGGCAGACCGGGGAATATCCGGCGTCATACACCTGGCGGCAGTAGCTGGCGGCGTTTGCCGCATTTTCATGGGGGTTCTTGCTCCAGGGAGCGGTGATATACGCAAGCGGTCGTTTCATAACAGATTCCTTTCTCCCGGCAGTTCCGGGCAGACAAAAACGGCCAGCTTTCAGAAGCCGCCGTACATATCGTGGTTGACCTGTGAGGTGTAATGGTTGCTCATGGTGGTGGGCGCGTTGAACAGCACCGTCAAAAGGTATTGTTTCATGTTCCGTACCTCGGTGGTGTTCTTTTGCAGGCAGTCCATGACAAACTCGATGTGGGAGCTGTCCAGCTTCAGGAAGCGGGAACGCACCACCTCATGGGGGAAGTCCGCCCCGGCAATCCGGGTGGTCTTACGCTTCGCGCAGACGGTTTCCACCAGCAGCTCCACAATCTCGTCCAAGTCCTCCCGGTAGGTCCCAAACCGCTGTTTGAGGCAGTCATACTCGATATTCTCCAAAATCAGCTCCCGATAACTTTCCATCTCTGTCAGTGACATCGTTTCCCTTCGCTTCGGTTCCGGTGGCTTTGCCGCCGTTCCCCGGAAGGGAAGGGAATCGGTAATTGATCCGTCAGTAATTGATTTTTGGGTATTTAATTTCTCTATATTTATTTGCGTTGGATTTTCCGTTGACGGTTTTCCCGTTGACGGATTATCCGTTGTCGGAAAACCCGACAACGGTTTTTCCAACAACGGTTTTGGGGGCAACGGTTGGGCGGGCGGTTCCTCTGCTACCGGACGCTCATAAATCACATACTCGTTGGCGCTGAACTTGCCGCCCGCGTCGGTGGTCTGGCGGCGCTTGATGTACCCCGCCTTTTCCAGCTCATTGACTGCGGAGCGGATGGCGTCCTTGCTTTCCCGGTTGATAACAGCCAGGCCGGAAAGGGTGTAGTCCCAATCCTCCGGCAGTGAGAGCATCTGGGACAGCAGGCCCTTTGCTTTCAGGCTCAGGCTCTTGTCCCGCAGATGATAGTTGCTCATAACGGTGTATCCCTGTGTGCGTTCTACGCGAAAAACGGCCATTTTCTGCACTCCTTTCGTTTCCCAGGGCATGAAAAAAGCCACAATCCCGTAAAAAGAATTGCGGCGTTCATTTGCTGGCTGACTTCTGCCTGTACCGGTGAAAAAACGGCGGCATGGGCGGTTTGTCAAACAGGCTCTCTAACTGCGGAAACGTCAGGGTTTGAAAAATCCGGTCAATCTCAATGGTTTCCATGTTGCGCTGGGAGCGGCAGTCCTCCCGGATGGCTTCTCTGATTTCCTTAACGGTACACATATTCATTCCTTCCTCTCAATTTGTCGGGTTTACGGGTGGCGTTTCTTTTTGGGCTTGAAGTCCAGGATATGCCCCTCAATGACGCGGGCATACCGTTTGATTTTGATGTCCCGGCGTTTCTGGCTGGCGAGAACGGCCTGGTAGCCGTCCTCGTCCAGAAACAGGCGCGTTTCATCGCCGGGTGCGCCGTAGGCGGTACGGGGCCGCAGGACGGAAAACTCCACCATCCAGCGGGTCTTATCCTGAAACCGTTCCACAGCCAGTATGTTGTGGCCCTTTAACTCCCTGGCAACGTGATCTCTCATAGGCGCTCCTTTCAGCGTTCCTGATCTCTCTGACGCTTTTTCTGCCACTGTTCCAGCAGTTTGATGATGGTTTCCTGCATCCGGGCAGGGGTATAGCTTTTGGGAAAATACTTCCGCAGGGTGTCGGAGGTAAACGTCACCTTGTCCAGATCGCTTTTCTTTTCCTCGCCCATAATCGCCCGCATTACGTCTATGGATAAACGCCCCTCCTGGCTGAATTTCTTGAGCCGCTGGGCTTGGGAAAGGGAGGGGGTGGCCTGTTCGCTGTCCATCGCGTCCAAAAGCTGTGTCTGTTCTTCTTTTTTGAGAAAGGACAGCTCATAGGCCGGGTTCAGGGCAATTTTCTTTTCGTCCACCATGTTCAGCAGTTCGGGGATTAACTCGGTCAGGCGGATGTAGCGTTGCACCTGCCTTTGACTTTCACCAGCTTGATTTGCGACAAGCTGAATAGAAGTGCTGGACTTCTCGCCAACTTGGCGAGAAGTTAAATCCGACCGTTCTCCTTGATGTTTGATGGCCTCCAATTTCATCTTGTAGGCAAAGGCCCTCTCGCTGGGGAGCAGGCTTTCCCTTTGCAGGTTGCTGTCAACCATGATAATCGTGGCGGCGTCATCGTCCAAATCCCGGACAATGACCGGCATGGTTTCTTTCTCTGCCAGTTCACTGGCCCGATGCCGCCTGTGTCCGGCTACCAGCTCATAGCCGCCGCTGGGGTCAGGACGGGCGATAGCAGGAACAAGAACGCCGTACTGCCGGATGCTGTCCGCTGTTTCCATCATGGCATCATCATCTTTGACCTTGAAAGGGTGGCCCTTGAACGAGTGCAGCTCGCTTAAAGGGATTTCTACCACCTTTTCCCGCCCTGCATCGGCGCGGCTTTCCTCGGTGGAAAACAGATCATCGACCGATGCCAGCTCTACTTTTTTCGCGCTGCTTTTCAAGTTTCAACACCTCCTTAGTCAGATTTGCGTAACCCTCCGCTACTTTGCCGCCTGGGTCATGGGAGAAAATGCTCTTGCCCTCTGCGCTGATTTCCTTTGCCCGGACAGAATGGGGAATCTCGGTTCCGAACACCTTGATTTTACTGCCGTAGGTTTCCCGCAGCAGGGCGGCAATCTCTTTGGCGAAGTTAGTGCGGTTGTCCACCATTGTCAGCAGAATACCGTCTATTTGCAGTTTCGGGTTGATCTGCCGCTTGACCTTGTTCACCGTAGAGAGCAGCTGTTCCAGCCCTTTGGCGGGCAGGTACTCCGCCTGGACGGGAATTATAATCCTGTTGGCAGCGGCCAGGGCGTTGACGGTGAGCATACCCAGGGAGGGCTGGCAGTCTATGAGGATATGGGAATACTGCCCCTTTACACTGTCCAGGTACTGCCGCAGAATCGTTTCCCGGCTCATAGCGTTTACCAGCGATACCTCCATGCCAGACAGCTGAATATCCGCTGGCATCAGATCCACGCCCTCCGGGTGGCGAAGAATCCCCTCGCCGGGGCGAACCGGCTGATCGGTCAGGATGCGGCCCATTGCGTCAGAGAGGGTAAAGGGCAGCTTATCCGGCTGGGGATTGCCCAGGCTGATGGTCAGGCTCCCTTGCGGGTCCCCGTCAATGAGCAGCACTTTCTTTCCCGCCTGTGCCAGCCCAATCCCTAAGTTGGCACAGGTTGTGGTCTTGCCCACACCGCCTTTCTGGTTTGCGATGGCGATGATTTGCGTGTTCAAGATAATCACCTCATTTCTTGGTATGAAAAAAGGGAGAATGTGACCGGAATCAACATTCTCCCTTAGAAACGATATGTGATTGTGCAATGATCTGTCTTTTGTGAGGTTAGCTTTTGAGAGCCATCTCGCCGCAAACCCGCATGAATACTGGGTTTTTGCCTGTTTGCTTTCCCTTTCCCCAATAACCTGTGTTCAATGAGTGGTATGCTCGTGACACCAGCAAGAAGATCCGCGCGGTAGTAAAAGCAAAAGGGATGGCTGGTAAGCGGCTCTCCCATCTTCCGCCTTATGGTTATATCATGGGGGATGAGGAAAACTGGATCATTGACGATGAAACCGGCCCTGTTGTAAAAGAGATTTTCGCGTTATGTTTGTCAGGCTTAGGCCCGACAAAGATCGCAAATATTCTTACAGCCAAAAACATTCCTACTCCCGGCACAATCAACTATCGGCGGTATGGCAATAAGCAAGGCTACTGCCCACAGGCTCCGTGTAAATGGATTTATCAGACAGTCATCAACATTCTGGAACGTGTTGAATACTTAGGGCATACGGTTAATTTCAAGACTACGAAAAAATCGTACAAAAGCAAAAAGGTCATTATCAATGGCGATGATAAGCGGATGGTTTTCAAGAACACGCACCCTGCTCTGATTGACCAGGACACATTTGACCGTGTGCAGGTTATCCGTCAGGGTAAATGCCGACACACCAAAATCGGCTCTGTGGGCCTGTTTTCCGGCTTATTGTTCTGTGCAGACTGCGGCTCAAAGATGTATCATCATCGTGGCTCCGGCATCAAGGAAAGCTATGAATACTATACCTGTGCCGGATATAGCAAGCGGGTAAATCCCTGCACGACCCACCATATCAGTGTAAAAAACCTGAAAATTCTGGTGGCTGCTGATCTCCGCAGGGTAACTCATTTTGCTGCTGAACATGAACGCGAATTTATTACGATGATGGTTTCCTGCTCCATGCGGGAACAAAAACGTGCGCTGGTAGAAATGCAAAAAGAGTTGGACACCAGCCAAAGCCGCTATAACGAACTCGACAACATCATTCAGCACCTTTATGAAGATAAGATAAAAGGTCAACTGACGGATGAACGCTTTGCAAAGCTATCAGCCGGGTATGAAGCCGAACAAAAAGGGCTTGAGGAAACTATCAAGGAACTTTCCGAACAGATTTCCCAAAAGACGGACAAGACGATTAACATTGACCGCTTTATGAAGCTGGTCAAGAAGCACACCTCATTCGAGGAACTGACACCGACCCTCCTTAATACTTTCATTGAGAAAATCCTTGTTCATGAAGTAGAGGTTGACGCGGAGGGCCAGAAGCGTCAGAAAATCGAGATCGTCTATAATTTCATTGGTAGCGTAGAACTGCCGAAAGAAGCCTATCATGGGGAAACTGGCGAAGCCATTGAACTGCCGAAACGTGAGAAAAGAAAAAAGTCGGCGTGAAATACCGCCGACTTACATTCCACTCTTTTGGTGTCCCTATCACTACTATACTAATAAGTATTTACCATTGATAATAAGATCTTTCCACAGAGCATTTTGAAGAAGTAAAAAATCGAATCACAGTGCCTGTCACAGATAAAGAAGCCAATGTCTCTTATTATCTTGCACAGTAGGACAACTTCCATCGGTAGAAAAAGACAGCCCCCGCCGGATGTAAAACACATCTGAGCACAAGGGCTGTCTCTCTGTTCTATTTATCTATTTCCAGGATTCCTCTGTTCTTTTCTGTACAATAGAGGACTCTTCGTTTTCCCTTCCATTCCTCTGCCTTAAAGTACAGAAGATCCGGCATGTTATCCCTGAGTTTTTTCTCTGTCAAAAGCATCTCCTGATCCCAGATATCTTCAAAGGGCAGGGGCTCTATTCCTTCCAGAGAAGGATGGCCTGTTAAAGTCTTTAAAATCCGGTATCCGTCCCGGCTGCAGACTGCATTTTTCTCTTCCGGGATAAATCCTGCGTCCAGATATAATTTTGCTGCCACCCAGGTATTTGTCTGGGTGGGAACTTTAATGTCTGTATAGCCAAGTTCTGTCAGCCTGTGCAGGGCCTTGGAGATAAGGGGTCTGGCCAGGCCCTTTCCCTGCTGTGTCCGCTTGACAGCCACCCAGTGAAGCCATCCGGCCCCGGAAGTATCACGGGAATCATAAAAGGCGGTTGCCGTGGCAACCTTTTCCCCTGAAGAATCTTCGATAAATAGCATTCTGTCTGTCAATTCCTCTTCTCTTCCCCCGTAATAATTTTTCCAGGCCATTTCGCCTTCTTCCTCCAGAACAAATTCCCTGGCAGACATCTCTATGGCTATCCAGTCCTTTTTGTCCCCCGGACGGTAATAGACAAACCGGTATCCGTCAGGAAGAGGAGCGACGGGAATATTCCTCACATTCTTTTGTTCCAGAATCAATTCATAATATTTCAGACATGCATCATTGTTATCCGGAAATCTTTTCTCTCTCTGCATTTTCATTTCCTCCATTCTTCTCACTGATTCCCTTCTATTATTGATCATTATACCTATTTTGAGTAAGATCGTCAACGCCGATCGTCTTTATCACCCTGGCCGGCACACCCCCTGCAACTGTATTCTCCGGTACATCTTTTGTCACCACTGCACCGGCTGCGATGACTGCGCCATCGCCAATGGTAACCCCAGGCAGAATCACTGCATTGGCTCCGATCCACACATCCCTGCCGATATGGATAGGGGCCGGAATGACATCTTTTCTATGCGCAGGGTCCAGACTGTGATTCAAAGTGGCAAGGACTACATTGTGCCCAATCTGGGTTCCATCTTCTATGGTGATTCCTCCCTGATCCTGGAATTTACATCCGGAATTGAGAAATACATGTTTCCCAATGGTTAGGTTTTTCCCACAGTCCGTATAAAAGGGCGGAAACAGAGTGAATGTCTCATCTATAGAATTTCCGGTCAGCTTTTCCATGATATCCCGGATTTCCTCCGGGGTATGGTAGCTTCCATTTAATTCTGCAATCAGCCGCAGCGCCTCCTGGGAAAGCTTATGCATGCACTTACGCGCTTCTGCATCAGTGGTTATGGGCAACCCGATTTTCATTGCCTCGATAAATTCCCTTATTTCCATCATTTCCTCCCATACACTTCCTTTCCCGTTCAAGTGCTATAATACTGGCCTTTGCCTCTTCATCATCCATAATCAAACAGCCCACAGACGGGACTCGGATAGAGCCGGATCTGGGATTTTTAATACTGATCACAGGGGTTAAAACTGTGGCCTCCACATCCGATTTTTCAAAAGCCAGGTCTGTATCTGTCATCTCACAATCAATCAGCTTCAGGTTCCTGCAGTAGCGGAAAGGCTGTGTGCCAATGATTTTGCAGTTGACCAGTGTCAGGCCATCTGAATACCAGGCAAGATATTCCCCCTTTATGACACTGTCCTTCACCGTCACATTCTTCGCGTGCCAGAAAGCATCCTTTGTATCAAACTGGCCCTGGTCAAATACGGCGTCTTCAATATACTGGAAGGAATATTTTCCTTTCAATGTCACCTGCGAAAAATCCAGATTCTGAGAGCGCATGAAAAAACACTCGCCCTCTGCGCTGCTCTTACGCATCACGGTATTGTTTGCCGACCAGCCAAATTCCGGGGAGATAATATGGCAGCTTTCTATGAGAATATCCCTGCATTCTCTCAGCGCTTTTATTCCATGCAGTTTTGATTCTGTGATTTCAATGTGATCGGAGTACCACAAGGCTGCCCTGGAAAGCTCTGTCAGTTCTGTGTGGTCAATTTTCAGTCCGTGGTCATGCCAGAAGGGATACAGGGGACGAAAAGGTTTTGTTACATAATCATCTGCCCCCAAAGTTAAGCCCGTAATATTATCCGTTTCCTCATCTTTTGCCGTCAGCATGATGATAGGATAAGTGTGCTTTTCTCGGATTTTTTGACAGATAGAAAATCCATTCATATCGGGAAGCATAATATCAAGAATCGCAAGGTCAAAATCTTCCTGCTCAATGCAAGCCAGAGCTTCCGTTGCGGAGTAAAATTTATATGCAATATAGTTTTCATTTTGCAGATAAACTTTAAGTAAATCTGCAATATCATGTTCATCATCAAGAACAAGAATTTTGCAATTTGTCATTTCAGCTTGTCCTTTCTTATTATTATACCAAATGGGTGTGTAGTATGTGCTATTTTCTGCATGCGAAAATATTAAGAAATTCCTAATTTACATTATACCCAGTGTTTGACGAAATAAAATACTACTAAAACATAAAATTATTTTCGTTCTCATAACTTAACCCGAAATGTAGAATAATATATGGGTGATATGAGAATGTACCAAGATGAAAGACGGCTTGACTTCCACGCTTTAGGCCGGGAGATCAAGCGCAAGAGAGAGGCGAAAGGCTGGACACAGGACTACCTTGCACAGCTTGTAGACCGTACCTCTCGTTCCATCATGTATATTGAGAACCGGGGACAACATCCGAGCCTGAACACCTTTTACCTGATCGTCACCCTGCTGGACATTTCCGTTGACCAGTTTTTCTATCCTGACAGGCAAAATAGCGAAAGCGATTGCCACCAGCACATCAACCGATTGCTGAACTCGATGGATGAAAAAGAACTGACCATCATGGAGGCCACAGCAGAGGGACTACAAAATGCCAGAGAAACGGAGGTCAAATAAAAAGGACCTTCGCTTTTTTTGTTTTTGCAGTCTTTTCCGGGTTGCCGCTAAATGGTTATACTGAAAGTCTGATTATCCCGAATATATCATAGAAAGCCAGCAACAGAGGGATTTGGGGAAGAAATGTTCGGGATAATTTTTCCTTGCAGCACAAGCTGTAAAGTCTCCTAATGTTCCTTCACCACCTAATCAAATTGCTGTAAGACCTGCTGCACACATGTGGAGCCTAAACGGTTGTCCCGGTAGTTGTCCGCAATGGCCTGTTCGATTGCCTCCTTACACGCAATGTTTGCTTTGTGGGAAGCGCGGTACTGATCCAGTTCCCCATGCTCATGCGCATAGGTTGCCGAGTGAAAATAAATTGGTGTTGTATCTTTCAATCAAATTCCAATCAAAAAAGCTGCCATGACAGACAGCCATAATTATAGAAAAAGGGCGGGGCTGCCAATGCGCCCCGCCGAAACTGTTTAACCAAATACAAAATCCTTTAATGCGCTGTTTGCACCGCCGATGATCCCCACCAACCAAGCCGCCGCCATTGGCAGACCGTAGGGGCTGATCAGAAACGCGATCACCAGCCATGAAAGCCCCGGCCAGAACCCGGCAGCGAAGAACAGCACCAGCGCCGCCAGAAATACAATCCCTGATAAAATCCCCAGCACAGCGCCGGAGACCACCACAAGGAACTTACACAACAGATAAAGAATCCCCGTAACCACTACGAAGGGAAGTGCCAGCAATTTACCAATCAGACGCATACGCCCGCCTCCTTTCAAAGAGAAACATATTTGCCCCTCTATCAAAATTCTACCGTGCCGATTCCAGGAAAGCAACAGTGTTTTTTCCTGTTTACGAAATGTTCGCCAATCCCCGCAGCAGCTTATCCATGCCGTCCCAAAGACTATCCAGACGGGTGCACAAGTCCTCCACATCGGCGGCGTAGACGCTGCCGGTCTCATTGGCCCGTTCTGTGTACTGGTTTAAGTTGTTGGAGCAGATACGCAGGAGCCGTATCATTTCCTGAATGTCGCTCATATCCAGATGGATGATATAACCGTCCACCGCCATTTTGCGGAGATACGCGGAGAGGTTTGTAATGCTGAGCTCCGCCATACGCCTCTTTACAAGTTCCGCCTCCTGTTCATACATGACGAATTCCACCCGGACGGATTTTTTGTTATGACCGGCTTTCATCGTTCCGGCTCCTTTTTAGGGGAAAGCGGTTTATGAGTGGGAGTGGCAGCCGTCCGAGTCTCTTTGAGTTTTCCACGCAGGGTACCTTTTTTAGACCGTCAATATACTCTTTTATATCGCCGTTTGTGGCATGGTAAGAGCGTTTGAGCCGTTCCCGTTTCAGGATTATGGCAAGCTCCCGCTCGTTCTCCGGCAGCTCGGTCATCGTCTTAGGGCTCCCATGTACCGGCATCAGCTCATTCATAAGTTGCCTCTGATTCTGATAAGGGGTTGTGATATTGGCTCCGTCCTCAAACAAAACGGCTACTTTTCCAATAGGGCAGGTCAGCAGCTTTACCCGTTCCACATGCGGCCCATAATCCAGCGGATAAATATTGCCGATCACTTTTCCATCCTGCACCTCTTTGATAGAGAGGGCACAGGCAAGACCTGGGTCTTTCGTCTGCTCATGGTAAAACTTCCACACTTTATTTGCATGGCTGCCTTCTAGGT
Organism: Lachnospiraceae bacterium; assembly: GCA_910576385.1. GTDB lineage: Bacteria > Bacillota > Clostridia > Lachnospirales > Lachnospiraceae > Petralouisia. The sequence continues at coordinate 40,684 of CAJTIR010000004.1, read as the reverse complement.
AGACTTCCCATTCCCGCAGGGTATAGGTGCCGCAGGGCCGCGATAGCCAGAGAAGGTGCCGGTCCTCCGGCTCTCCCGATAGGGCCAGCTTTGGGATCAGCTCTTTATCCAGGTCAAAATCATCCTTATAATGCTGCGTGTGCAGCTCCATGATCTGCTCCAGGCTGTCCAGTAAAAAGCACTACCAAAAATATGTGGCGCAGTTTCAAAGATATTTAATTGGGGGAAGGGAAGATTAGATGATCTATAAGCATTGATTCATGTGTAAAAATCATAGCATATTCAAATTATCCCTTTTTCTTATGGAGCTTTAAGTCAATATTTTTTGTTGCCGCTGCATCCTGCAGTAATCCGGCAACAAAAGCACTTTTTTCTTTGAGCGTCATTGTTTCCATATCAGGTTTACGATCAATTTCTCTAAGTACCGTTTGCAGCTCTTGCAGTTCCAGCAGGTTGACGGCTACACAAAAGAGTGTCTTTTTGCGGCCATCATTATAATTGGATAATAAAACCTCCAGAATGTTGGCCTTCTCCGCCTGCTCTGCATTATAAGCGTCTATTCCAAGGCATTTGGCCTTTTCCATATCGGATTTTCGATTTCGATGTGTTATAAAGGAATCAAAATCGTCAATATGATCATATTTTTCGCAAGGGTATTCGCTGCATTGGAAACAGTATTGGGCACCGCCATGCTCTATACTGCACCTTGCAATTTTACACGACTGATTTCCTTCACCGCCACCACAGCCAGGGCAGTTTTTATTCAAAAACATGGGGCAAAGCCCGCAATTCAACCCACAAAGGGAAAATAATTGATTTTTCCGGTTAAATCCTTTCATGGAACCTCCTTAAACAGCCTACCTGTAAACGGTTAGGATAAGCTATAATAATACTTGACCTAACACAGTAGGAAATTTGAAAATTTAAAACTCATATCTTGTACCATGCGAGAGCAACAGGCCATCTGTTAATTCCACACGCAGAATGATGGTGTTTTCATCGTTAAAATCAGTATGACCGTTATCAATCCATTCAGCAAAGACTTTTTTCAGCTTTTCAGCAATCACACAGTTTTCTTTTTTCCCGAAATAACCCAGACTGACGCCATTCCCGTGTGCTGTAAACCACTCGCCGGCGATTGCAACAACAGGGTTATCTTTTATATGTTTCATTTTATTTGAGAGTGCATGGGTAATGACATAAAATGCCCCATTTTCGTAATAGGCATTGACGTATCGCACATAAGGTGTTTCATTTACTGTTGTTGCCAATGCTATAACTGTATCTTTTCCAAAACGATCAATCATAATCTGTTCTGCTTCTCGACTAAATTCTTTCATTGAGTCATTCTCCCTTCAAATCACATTTTTCGGCTCTATTTAAAGTTCCGACAGACTGGAACTCACATTGTGGGGTATGTTCATTATACATGTTTTGTTGTTTTTACTCTTGATTGTACAATTTCTTCAAATAGCCGTTTTTCATTTAGGTCTTTAAAAACTCTTTTTGGAATTAACGTATATATTCGTGGTGCTTGAATTAAATAATAAAAATCATGGCTTTCCCATAGTGCAGAGTAAATATCCCACTTCATTTCTGATTCAATGCTTTGTGTTTTAAATTCAATTGTTTCTTTAGAGAATACCAGCGTATATTCTTCATGATATTTTGCAGTTTGCTTGAATTTCAGTATAGGCATTAGAATATATAAATAGCTTCCCAATGCAGTTACAACAATTATCAATCCAAATATTAAAATACTAAATATGCTAAAAGAGGTGAACAGCATATAAACTACCGACAGCAGCAAAAATACAGCGACTAAAGCAATATCATATTTATGTATAATTTTACTAGAAATTAAATATTGCCTTTCTGCTCTTATATATTCACTTTGAGTATATTGAAATCTTAATTCTACTGTTTCCAAAGGTATACCTCCATACATTATATAAATAATCTTTGTTACAACTTCTGATTGAGATTTCACCTGTTCAAAAGAATTTAATAACTGTTAAGATTTGTTATCAAATTCCTCACAAGCCCTTGAAAACACTAAGTTTGTGACAGGTGAGCTTTCCCTTATTGTTTTCCTTGTGTTATATCCTCCCACCAGTGTTTACGAACTCTGTTAAGGGCAAATACAAGGGCAAAAAAATCTGATAACATATTATAACACAAAATGAAAATGACATGGTGAACTGATTGAAATGCTTCTAATTTTTGTAACTAATGATTGATTGAGCGATAAGGAGATTAGATACGATGAAAACAATATTTGCAGAATACAATCCCCGGCGAAACAGTATTGATGTTTATACAAGTGCTGGCTACATGCTCCGCATTGACTGCTGGGAAGCAGAAAAGTATTTAAAAACAACACCCGGTTCAGACTATGCATTGAACGCACTTGCCATTGATGAACCACTTGAATATGCAAGACTGTATCTTGATGGCAATATGCAAATATGGGTAGATGCTGAAGATTCTTTGGAAATCTTTTAATGTCCAAAGAAATATACCATATTAACTGCATATCGCTACTGTATCCCAAAAGTCATCATAAGTTTGTATAAATGCAAAGAGACAGCGGCTCTGATTTTTTTCAAAGCCGCCGTTTCAAATTGCCTACTTTACGATGACTTTTTTCTTTTGCTATCGTCCGGCAGATCAAAATATGAAACTATAATTCATTGATCGTCGCTGTGATTGGCATACTGCGGATGCGCTTTGACGGGGCGAGAAATGCCACGATTGCTGCGAACGAAACAAACAAGAGAATGATTAAAAGTGATTCCAGCGGGAAGTGCCAAACGGCATAAGGAAAATGCTCAGCAATAAGGAAATCATATAGCAGTTTGCTCAACGGCAGGCCAATGATGCAGCCCGTAGCACACCCCAGCGTAGCATAAGTCACCGCTTCAGCTGCAATCATCTTTGTCACTTGCCGTTCGTCCATTCCAATTGCCCGCATCGCTCCATATTGCTTCATCCTTGCGGATACGCTCATGGAAATGCTATTGACAATGTTCAGTACCGTCACCAGAGCAATGATTGTCAGAAACGCATAGACACAGAACACAAAGGCCATATAGGTTCCTGATGTACGCTCGTCACGCTTATCACGGAAGCTGAATGTTTCTCCTGCGGCGGTTTGAATTGCCTGAACATCTTCGTCTGTCGCATCACTTGTTGTCTGTACCATCACAAGCGAGTAATTTTCTTCTCCAGTCAGGCGGACAAAGGTATCGCTGGAAGAAATCAGCGTGATTTTACCATTTGTCAGACCATCACTGCTGAACGGATCATTTTTCAGCAGTCCGGCTATCGTAAGAGTTTCCCCTTGAATCTGAATCGTATCACCAATTTTCCATGTGCTGTCCGCATCGGATGTGGCCAATACGAAGCTGCTATTTCCGTAGACCTTGGACAGATCGCTGCCTTTTTTCAAATCGCCGTCTTTTTTCAAGCTCTGCAAATCGAAATCGTCATAAGAAATCAAATCGACGGTATCGGAAGGACTTACATTCTTATCAATGGAAGCTGGAAGATCAAACGCACTCCGACGTCCATAGACCTCTTTTACACCGTCCATTCCCTGAATAGAAACAAGCAGCTCATGGGGAATCGTATTGCCGTCATCACTTGCAATATCAATATCTGATGTGGCAACAGACTGCGGCATCAGATAGGCCACAAAATCGACGAATACGGAAAAACTCAAAAACAGAATGATGCTGAGTGCAAAAGAGCCTGTCATCAAAATCAAGTTCTTCTTCACCGAAACAGCATGGTTGATACCAAGGATCGTCTCAATTCTTCCAAAGCGGGTATTGGCTGCATGGCGGATTGTTTTCTCATTGCCCACATTTCCAGACACCGCTGCAACAGGGGATACTTTGGAAGCCCGCTTCGCCGGAGCATTTGCGGCGAGAAGAACGGTAATAACGCCCACAAGGATACCGCAGACAATGCCGATGATGCTGATACCAAAGAGCGGAATGTTAGAAAATTCTTCGCCCACCAGAAAACACAATACCGCACACAGCCCCCATGTCGTAACAACGCCCAGCGCAAGGCCAATGGGAACGGCGGTCTTGCACCAATTCAATGCTTCCAGCCGCACAAAATGTACAATCTGCTGTTTACTCATGCCGATACAACGCATCATCCCGAAGAACTTGATCCGTTGTGCGACAGTACTGTTCATGCTGCTGGAAATCATCAAAACACCTGCAATCAGAATCAGCAGGAATAGGACACAAGCGACCAGGAGAAGCGATTGTCCCATGTAACTTCCAAGTAAATCTGTCATGGACAACTTACCATGCTTTCCAAGCAGCCGCGTATACTCCATCCGAGCACCCATTTCAGCCATACTGAATACTGCTGTCACCATAAATACAGCAAATACAATGCAAAGCAGCGTCATACGATTTTGACGGCGATGGACTTTAGCAGAGATGGGAATGAGACTAAGATAACTTTTCATTCACGGCACCTCCCAAAATCAGTCAAAGTGCCATCCGATACCTGTAATACCCTGTCTGCCGTTTGCGCAATGCTGCGGTTATGAGTAATCATAATGATGGTCTGCTCGTATTTTTTCGATGTTTCTTTGAGCAATGCGATAACCTCGCTGCTGTTTTGGGAGTCCAAATTTCCTGTTGGCTCGTCTGCCAGAATCAGAAAAGGGCGGGTAATCAATGCGCGGCCAATCGCCACTCTCTGCTGTTGACCACCTGAAAGCTGACTGGGCAAATGATTGCGACGTTCTTTCAAATTCAGCACCGTCAACAGTTCCTCCAAATATCTCTTGTCCGGCTTTTGGTAATCCAGCAACAACGGAAAAACCATATTCTGTTCCACGGTCAACTCCGGGATCAGGTTGAACGCCTGAAAGATAAAACCGATGTTCCTGCGTCGGAACACGGTCAGCTTCCGATCGTTCATGGAAAAAATGTCCTTGCCATCAATCAGCACCTTGCCCGATGTCGGCGTGTCCAAAGCACCAATCATATTCAGTAGCGTACTTTTACCGGAACCGGATTCCCCGACGATTGCTATATACTCGCCCTTTGGGACAGAAAAGCTAACATCCTTCAATGCCTTGACTGCGGTTTCTCCGCTGCCATAGGTCTTACTTATATTTTTGACCTCTAATAAGTTCATAGTGCAAACACCTCTTTCTGAATGATTTTACCGTATAGGCAGGCTGTCTTTATTTGTCCTGCCTATGTTTGAAAGAATAGCACCTGAATATTACTGTAACCCTACAACCAGCCTACAATTTTGTAGGAATCAGAAAATTCATTGTGAAGGTTGTCCCTATGCCTAATTCGCTGTCAACCTCAATGGTGCCGTTATGTGCTTCAACGATTGCCTTTGCCAGAGGTAAACCCAGTCCAATCCCTTGCTTGTCCTTGGAAAAACGGCTGCGATAAAACCGCTTGAAAATATGATGTATATCCTCTGGGTGGATGCCACATCCATTATCCTTTATCACAATTTGAACACCGGATGGCAATGCCTTCCACGCAATGCGGATAGTAGCACCACTTTCCGTATGGTCAAACGCATTTTTCACAATATTGTCGATTGCCTCAGACAGCCAATCACGATCACAGAAAAGAGAAAGATGATCCGAGCCAGACAAAATGATTTTCTTCTTTTCCCGTCTGGCTCTATATGCAAAATGCAGTTCAATATCCCGCATCATATCCGCCACATTCTCTGTGGTCTTTTCCAACACGATGGCACCGGCATCCAGTTTTGTAATCTTGAGCAGGTTTTGCACCAGTGTTTCAATGCGGTCAAGTTCCTGTTCGGATAAATCAGCAAATTCTTTTACCGCACTCAATTCCATATCCCCGTCCTTAAGCAGACCATTATAAATATTCAAAGCAGCCAGCGGTGTTTTCAGTTGGTGGGAAATATCAGAGATTGTATTTTTCAAAAATTCCTTTTCCCGGAGTTCGTTATCTGCATGAGCATTTAAGACAGCCGCCAGAGAATTGACAGTATGAAACAACCGATATAGTTCGCCCTCATCATCACATTCAATACGGGCATTGTAATCGCCGTCAAGATACTCATGAAGCTGTGATACCGCCTGTTCCAGGACTTGATTTTGTTTTTTGAAATAGGAACAACACACCGCCAATATAGCCCCTCCTGCCAATACGAAAACGAGCAATAGGAACAAAGAAAACCGCTGATAGCACAACCATAAGAACCCTTGTGTCAACAGAAGGGAGGCTACCCAAATAACGGATACTGTAAGAAACAATTTTTTGATTTCTTTGTTTGCAAATATTTTCATAGTCCACCTCACCCAATCACATTCCATTTGTACCCCATTCCCCGAACTGTCAGAAGCATTTGTGGTTCACTCGGATTATCCTCGATCTTTATACGCAGCCGCCTCATATATACGGTAAGGGTACTGCTGTCAATATAATTTCCATCGCAGTCCCATAGCTTATCTAAAATTTGTTCTTTGGTAAGTACCATGTTCGGGTTTCTCATAAACAGACACAGCAGCTTATATTCTGCGGCAGTCAGATCAAGCAATGCCCCATTTTTGAAAACCTGTCCCTGTAGCAAAAGAACTTTAATACCATTCGATTGTAATTCTGTATCTATTGCCTGAAAAGAATTTGCCCGGCGAAGCAGAGCGTTGATTCTTGAAATGAGAACGCCCAATTTGAAAGGTTTCGTGATATAGTCATCTCCGCCAATATCCAACCCCATAATGATACTTGTTTCTTCATCTGAAGCAGTAAGAAAGATGATAGGTACCTTTGATGCAAGTCGTACCTTCTTACAAAATTCAAATCCTGAGCCATCCGGCAATGATACATCCAACACCAGCAAGTCATATTTTCCATCTGCCCATAGTTCATATGCTTCTCCTAGCGTTCTGGCGATGCAGGTGTCAAATCCCTGCTTTTTGAAAGCAAATGAAAGACCATTTATAAGACTCAGGTCATCTTCTAAAAGAAATATTTTACTCATTTTTAAATCCTTTCTCTGTGTATCTCTTCATAAAGTGTTCGGATTGATTTCATAATGCTATGCCATGGAATATCAGCAGCGTAAGAATAATTCTTTTGGTATGCGTTCCATAAACTTTCCATAATAGAACTTGTTTCAACTTCATCAAACACTTCTCTTGTGTCCCCAGATTCTATCTGTTTCAATGTTCCTCGTTTTCTGGCTGTAGCCACAAGTGCATTCCATAATACTTCTTTTTGGAACTGTTCTCCATATAACTTTTGTAAAATATAGATATCATAAAAATCTCTCATGCGTGTATTCGTAACACTTCGACTGATAACAGTTTCCAATTTTTCAGCCAATACGGTTTCCATATTATATGCCCACACTTCAATTGTACGATCTTCAAGCATAAGATTAAATCTATACCTTATTTCTCTTGGTGTAATTACATCCCCAGTGGAAATATCAATCTTTAATGGTGTGATCACTCCATCAAACTTGGTTTCCATGCTTACGCGAACCCCCGGATAATCTGCTTCTTCCATGATTTCTGATATTCGTTTAATACGAAATGAAACACTATCATCTATAGGTATTGATATAATTTTTGATATAATCGTCTCTACATCCGTAACACTAACATTAGCGCCTTTTATAGTTGCATCCAGATCCATGGTAGCTCTGGCATCCAGACCAACCATTGCTGCCACCAACATTCCACCCTTTAATATAAACCGGTCTTTATACTCGGATAAAGAAATTCGTTCCAAAAAACGTTCCATCATATAATTCCGCATCAAAATCTGTGCATCAGCAGATTTTTTCTTTGACAGATTACGAATCAAATTCTTTAATTGTCTTGCCGTTGTTATCATTTAAAGTAACACCTCCAAATATGGTCTTAGTATCTTTTCAACATGAAACATGGAGGCATATTTCATAAGCATCCGCAAATTTTTGTCCTTGCGTCTAGCATATTGCTTTAATGCATCCTGAAAGACCTGCATCTCAATATTTTTCCTGCTGCGAAGCAGATCGCAAATCGTTCTCTCCATATCATAAACCGGAACTGAACGCCCGAATGATGTCTGCATAGTCGTAATCCCTATTTCATGTAAATCCTTTTTTACTGTATACACTTGAAAACCGTCTTCCTGCAAACGACTTGGATTATATCCAGTTCTTACTGTTATGGTGTATTTCAAAGGCTCTCTGTCCGTTAAATCATGAAAAAACAATGCAGTTTCGTGAGAAAATACAGCCTGACTACAACGTAAATGCAAAATGTACATCGCATCTGTCCATGTATCCGGCGATACATACACACCATGAGCAACTTGTTCTAATCCTCGTTCCTTCACATATGAATAAAACATAGATTTACTAATTCCATTATTTATAACTTGAAATGTCTGAATTGTCCCCCCACATTCACGCAACAACAAATCTAATTTTTCAAATTGAGTCATATAGCATCCCCTTTCATGCTAATATAATAATACACATTAGCACGAAAGTAAATATAAATAGCACCAATGAAAAATTAAATTTTAATAATATCCCGTTCGTCCCGCTAATCTTTCACATAGCATCTAATCCCTATATAAATCGCATGCACCAGTAGTAACAACGTAATAAGATTTATTGGAATAACAGATTTTATCCAGTCTCCAAAGTAGATTGCAATAGCTGTACTCATTATTGCCACAATGATGCTGATGATATCCCAACAATATTTCCGGTAGATTTTTCCTACCTGATATCCAATCCCGATTATCAGTAATCCTGTTATTACGAATAAAATTCCAATAACAACACCAGCAATCAGCCAGTACACAATCCCGGAAACGATACGGTTTGGAATTCCACTACTTAACTGTCCGAAAGAATCTGCACCTGTCACAAGCTCTCGAAACAAACCTCCAATTCCTTTTCCTAACGCACCAAAAAAGGTGATACAATCGTTAAGGAAAACCGGAGAAAGAACAGCGGTAAACAGTGTTGTTGCTATGCTGTACCATGCCAACAGAAACATAAGACTTTCATAACCAACCATCATATTTTTATATTTCTTTTCAAGCTGGATTTTACGGTTATCGCATTTCTCTTTTGCTTTCTGGTAAGCAGTGCGGTCACATTTTTTGCATTTCTCATAAGGCACCTTTTTCTCAACAGGTATCTCGACCATCTTTTGGTGTGTCTGTGCATAGCATTTTTCCTGTTCTGCTTTTTTGTATCTAAATTTCCATGCCACGACTTCTGCGTCGGCTCTTTTCCTGCTGTCTGTCTCGCTGGTTAATTGTTCCTCTGTTTGCTTTAATCTTGTCCGCAATGCTTCGATATTCTCGGCTCTGTTTTCGCTGTTCAATTTCTCGTTCAAGGTCAGCGATTCGCTTAGCTGCCTGTTCAGTTCCATAATCGTCTGGTCTTTCTGATCCAGTTCGTCCTGCATCTGTTCCGTCATCAGCAGAAGCTCTTCCACCTGCCCGACGTTCTCTAAGTTTACGCATCCGTTCATCAATCTCCCTCGCTTTCTCTATCTGCTGTTTAAGGTCAGCAATTCGCTGTTCTGTTTCAGCAATAAACTGTTCTCTCTGTTCAGCTTCTGCGTTAATTCCTGCCATTGCTGATTCTCGTTTTCCAACTGTTCGATTCTGTTTTTCTGCTGTTCGATCTGGGAGAGCAGTTCTTCTGTATCTGGCAAAAGATTCAGCAGCCTGGATAACTCGCTGTTTAAGATTTGCAAACTTTGGTTCTGCTCCTGAAAGGACAAAAGCTGTCTGTCCCGTTCCTGCAATTCCTTTACCATCTCTGCCATAAGGTTCTGCTGTTCCTCGATCTGGTTTATCATTGTCTCCATCATGGGAATGACTTCCCGGCTTTCTTCTAAGGACATTCAATCGCTCCTTCCACTGTGATAATGCACCAGACACTTTTCCGAAACTGGTCTGTATCTTTTTCAGCAGTGAATTTTGTTTTTTTATAATCTGGTTTTCCTCTACTTTCCATGAAGCGGTCTGCACCTGTCCATTCTGGAATTTCTCATCAATCTTTCTTGCATCCGCACCTTCATGAATTGTAGGGATTTCTAGTTTTCCCTGTCTTGCATAGGACCGGTGGTCAATCTGTTGTTCCACCGCTAAATGTGCATTGCAGACTTTCGCCCATTCGCTCCGCCACAATTCGCAGTTTCTGGGATTGCTCCACCCGGTAGCATCAGTCAGCACCCGTTTCCATTGTTTGCGGTTCCTTGCACCGACTTTCTGATTGCCGTTTTCGTCCAGTACTGGGATTCGGATTCCATGGCGGTCAGGGTTCTTTTTATCCTGCCACCAGTCAGGATGGGATTCATCAACCACGATATTTCCGTCAGTATCTCTGACAAAATCCCAGTCTTTGACTTCTTTATTTCCCCACGAATGATCTGGCTAAAAGGGACGCATGGTTACAAGCAGATGCACATGTGGGTTCCCATCACCCTTATCATGTATGCTCCAGTCGGCACACATGCCTTTGTCTACAAAGTTTTTCTGAATATAGTCCGTTGTAAATTCAATCTGTTCCTGTCGGCTCCATTCTTTCGGAAGTGAGAACTCAAACGACCTGCCGAGTTGTGCATCTGAATTTTTCTCAATCTTCAAAACTTCATTCCATAAACGCTGTTTCTGAAAGGTAAGTTTGAATTTTTCCAGTGCAGCTTCTTTGTTATCTGCCCTTTTATATCGGACAGATTTCTGAAACCACTTGATATTTTCAGCAGGTACATTCTGCCATTCCTGCGGTGCATTTTTACACATCATCAGGCTGGCATAAACAACTTCTTTTTTTGAAGTGTAGTAGCTGATCCTGCCTGTTTCTTCATTTTTCATCACATCACCATTAAGATAGGCAGACGCTGATATGATAGATTTTCCTTTGCTCCGTCCAACAATCTTTACTGTATAATGGAAGATTGCCATAATCTGTTTCCCCCTTTCTGCCGTATCCGGCTTTGATTTCCGGCAAGTAACGTTTTTCCTAAAAGAAAATAGTATCTGCCGGAACGCCCTCTGCGTAAGAGTGCCCTGTGCATAACAGCCTGCATGGAATGCGCCCCTCTGGCGAAGAGTGCCTCCTGCGGCATGAGCAGGTCTGCATGAAATGCCCGCCGACGGAACGAGCCCGGCAAGCGTAAGCGTAGACCGGTTGCCACCTGTGGCAAACTTATACGGACAACCTCTGGTTGTCCATAAGTGCGCCCTTCATGAAAAAGCAATGAAGGGAATGGAAAACCCACTCCCTCCGGCATTACACTTCCTCCGTATTTGCAACTGGCTCTTTCTGCATTGCCTTTGAGAAAAACTTTCCGTTTGCTTCCTGCCTTTTTAAGAAGCCGATCAGCTTTGGAATATCTTCTTCCTCAATCGCAGAGCCAAGCACTGATTCCACCGCACCGCCAATCTGGCAGAGCCTGTGGGTTCGTTTTTTCGTTTCCACATATTTCTGACGTTTCTTCAGTTCCCGTTTCTGTGCTGCGTACTGTTTCGCTTTCTCAAGGCTTTCCTGTTCTTTCTTTTCCAACTGGAGCATACGCTCCTCATAACTCTTTGTTGATCTTGCCATAAATATCATCGTCCTTTCTCTTTTCTTCCAAACATAAGTTTCCTGTTGTCCGTCAGACGAAATACATGGTATAATCTGCTTGCGTGTAGGTATATCATGACTTCGGTCTGATAGAACCTTTGGCGGTTTCTTCGGAAACCGCCTTTTTAAGCTGAACCGTTTCTTGTGACTGCTTTCACATTTCCCTTATCCCTCAAGTCCCTGCCCTCGTTGGCTTCCATGAAGAGTTCCAGCATATCCGTTTTAATCAGGACTTTCCTCCCGACCTTTAATACCGGAAGTTTCTTCCACTCCACCAGTTTTCTCAGGGTGTTCCTGCCGATTCCCGTATAATCAGCAGCTTCCTCAATAGATAAAGCAAGCTTTCTTTGCGTCATGTGATCACCTTCCTTTTAAATTGCATTATTCAATTTTCGCAGAGAAGATGGGAGTTACAGCTTCTACAATCCTGCGTTATGAGAACGGTTCGATTGACAATACCAAAAAGATGGTGCTGGAAGGTCTCTCGGAAGCACTTCATGTATCTATTGAATGGCTCAAAGGGGAAACCGATGAATATGAAACCGACATTACGGATAAAAGGGAATTACAGATTCGTGATGCGATGAGTGATATTCTCAAACAGTTACCTCTTGACCTTACTAAAACAGAAGATGCTTTTTCTAAAGACTTACTGCTATTAATGTTAAAGCAATATGAACTGTTTCTGGATTCATTCCAGCACGCCTGCAAGAATTACAAGGGCAATCCCAAAGAGCGGACATTGCCAAAGTAATGGGGTTTGAATCGAACGATGAATATAACGAGATTATGTTTCTCAGGGAGATCACCCATACTGTCAACGCATTTAACGACATGGCAGATATTGTAAGGCTCTATTCCAAGAAACCGGAAACAGCAGAACAAAGGCTTGCAAATCTTTTATCCGAAGTTATGTACGAAGATTCTGAATCGGTATAGTAAGATAATCGGAGTTATGATAAAATGAGCGCAAGCGAGTCAAGCTGTTTACAGATTTGACGAGTGGCGAATTGGCTTATGGACTTGTCCATAAGATGCCTACACGCAAGAAGCATTTCAACAGTTCCGATTGTCTGATATCGAAAGGAGACATACGATTATGGCAAAAGGATCTGTTAGAAAAAAAAAGGATAAAAATGGTACTATCGCTTCTATGTAGAGGACGCAAGCGGTAAAATGGTTCAGAAGGAATATGCCGGAACCGAGAGCAAAAGTGAGACGGAAAAGCTTCTCCGCAAAGCACTGGAAGATTATGAAAATAAGAAGTTTGTCGCAAAGGCAGACAGTTTTACGGTAGGAGAACTTCTGGATATGTGGGCGGAAGAAGAACTGAAAGTTGGAACACTCAGCAATAGTACAGTGGAAAATTATCTTGGTGCAATCCGATGTATCAAGAAACACCCGATTGCAGAACGCAAGTTGAAAACGGTTACTGCTGAACATTTACAGAGTTTCCTCGATCTGCTTACATTCGGTGGCGAATTTCCTGATGGAAAAGTAAGAAAAGGATACAGCAAAGATTATATCCATTCTTTTTCCGCAGTGTTACAGCAGTCTTTCCGTTTTGCGGTATTTCCAAAACAGCTAATCAGCTTCAATCCGATGCAATATATCAAGTTGAAAAGGCAGGCTGAAGAAGTCGATCTGTTTTCCGATGATGAAGTAGAAGAAGGCACACAGCCAATTTCACACGAAGACTATGAGAGACTTATCAACTATCTGGAAAAGAAAAATCCACCTGCCATTCTGCCAATCCAGATTGCATATTATGCCGGACTCCGTATCGGGGAAACCTGTGGCCTTACATGGCAGGACATTAACCTTGAGGAACAATGCCTTACCATAAAACGCAGTATCCGCTACGACGGAATGAAACACAAAAATATTATCGGACCAACAAAGCGAAAGAAAGTAAGGATTGTTGATTTTGGCGATACTCTGACTGAAATACTGAAAGCTGTCAGAAAAGAACAGCTCAAAAACCGGATGCAATATGGTGAACTATATCACCGCAATTACTACAAAGAAGTGCATGTAAAAAACAGGATATATTATGAATACTATCATCTTGACGGAACACAGGAAGTCCCAGCCGACTACAAAGAAATCTCCTTTGTCTGCCTGCGACCAGATGGCTCTTTGGAACTGCCGAGTACACTCAGCATTGTATGCAGATCAGTGGCAAAGAAGCTGGAAGGATTTGAAGATTTTCATTTTCACCAGTTGCGTCACACTTACACCAGCAACCTGCTTTCCAATGGGGCTGCTCCGAAAGATGTACAGGAACTGTTAGGACACTCTGATGTCAGTACCACAATGAATATTTACGCTCACTCAACAAGAAAAGCAAAGCGGGATTCCGCAAGACTTCTTGATAAAGTAGCGAGCAATGCTTAACTAAAAATTTCCCTTATTTCCCTTGCGGATTCCGCATAAGGGCAAAAATAAGGGAAAATACATATCATTTCACTATCTAAGGGGCTGGAAAGCCTGTAAAATAAGGAAAGTTCAAGAAATCTCTCCACAAATTGTGATTTGTCGATTCCTCTTTGAGATATTAGCTCCTTAAAAGTATTGCTATATCTCGTCAATTTCCGTAAAAGAAACACACAGTTCAAAGCAGATTCAACAGTTCTGTATGGAAATATCCGTTTGTTCCTGCTCCGTTGCTGCCTTTTCTCGAATCAAGCGGCTTTTTCGTAGAATCGCCTCAAATATTTGTTGGTCTACTTCTCGATTGAAATAAACGGCGGAAATGTATCGGAGCTATCGCTGCGCGTCATAGTTTCAGGATCCACATCGAAAGACCGTCCATTGTATTCATAGTGCAGTTTTCTGTCTATGCAATAAAAACGATGTTCCGATTGAAAAGCAACAGACTTGTAACGCTCGTCTTGTATCGGCTGATCTCGATATAAAGCCTGGTCCTCCGATAATTTCAGCACCCCATTTTCAAGACGTACATCATAAATCCCACTTACAATAGCCTCTGCTGCCACATTTTTCCCTGAAGCAGAAACAAAACGAAAGTAACCCGTGATTGCGTTTGTGCTTTTTCGTTTCGCCAATTCAAAACGAAACAAGGATACAGAGCTGAAATCCTTTCTTAATTTTTCTCGTTCTCTTTTCTTACCAATCAGCCATATTTTTTCGTTAGATATAATAAACATATCTATCTGAAATCCACTTTGCGAATATTTAAAATTGGAAAATGATATTTGGTCAGAGTATACGCCTTGTAATGTACCATCTTCCAGTTCATAAACCAATTCCTTTGTAAACAGCGTTTTGCCATTTACATTCTCTTCAATGAAGTTTATAATTTCTTTCATTAAGCACCCATCCTTTCATTCATCTTGAAAACCGCCTTAACCAATAATCCCAAGGATTCAGAATACCCCAAAATGGCCTCTCTGTCTGCCATGTCACTGATATTACTCAGCAAGCTGTGTTAATGTATTGCCTGCAATACGATAGACTGTCCAATCAGACATGGCCTCTGCTCCAAGCGACAGATAAAAGTCAATGCTGGGTTTGTTCCAGTCAATGCACCACCATTCAAGCCGTCCGCAGCCACGTTCCACAGCGATGGATGCTAATTTTTTCAAAAGAGCTTTTCCATAACCTTTCCCGCGGCATTCCGGTTTGACATACAGATCCTCCAGATAAATACCGGCTCGTCCTAAGAACGTAGAAAAGTTTTGGAAAAACAGCGCAAATCCAACCTCTTTTCCATCTTCAACAGCAAAAATGACTTCTGCTTTTGTTTATCGAAAATCCATGTTTCAAGCGTGGCCTCGTCAGCCACTACTTCGTTCAGCTTTTTTTCGTAATCTGCAAGTTCTTTGATAAATTGCAGGATCAACAAAGTATCTTTCCGTTCTGCATTTCTAAAAGTTAAATTCATTTGTGTTATCCTCAATAAAATGAAAGTTGTCAGAGTATCTTGTTTACCCTTTCAGGTTATCCAAAGCTTCGGGACAATTTGAGATAATCTCCCCAACAGTCTGACATTTTTCCATGTCTGAACAGTCACCGCATGTCGTCACACCTTTTTTCAATGCGCACTGGCGAATTCCGCAAAGACTATCGCAGAATACAGTTTTAATTCCATCAACCCGACATCCCTCACAGTTGATATGTTCAGGTAAAATGGGAGCATTATTTAACTCGGCCCATCGTTTTGCAGTTTTCTCACGCAACGCCTGGTCGTCATTGATTGTTGCAAGATATGCGTCACACTTTTCACAGTCCAATCCGCAGTATGCAATCCTATCCTTCATAGATATGTACCTCCTAAAATCATAATTTTTTAATTTATTTTCTTAGATTTGTTGTATACAGTAATGATTGTTATTGAAAAAAGAATCATTACAGCATTTGCGGCAATCGTTCCCGTCCACGTCATCATTATGGAGCCAAACAGAGAGGATGCAGCGTTGAACATAGTATGGAAAAGCACATACACAAACACATAGCCTTTTCCTGCTATTTTGTAGATTGCCCCTCTAAAAAAACTTAACGACATGACTTGAACATTGAACATCCAGAAATTAATCAGCCCGTCACAGTGATTCGTTCCGGGAATAAAAAAGAGAGGGATATGCCAAAATGCCCAAATCATTCCAACTAAAAAAGAAGAAAGAACAAAGCCGTATTTTTTGTCCAATCTGGGTTGCAATACATACATCCACCCCGCTTCCTCCATGCCGCCAATGATGAAATTCCCTGGCAAGGACAGAAAAAACATGTAAAAGGGAAGCGCTATTCCATCACAGCCCGATACAATTATGTGTGTCCCAAAATACAAAGCAATCCCTGTTACAATAAACAAATAGACGGAAATTTTATTTTTTGCAAAAAAGACTGTTTTTAACCATTCTGGAAAACCTGTTACATTGTTATTCTTCTTCAGAACAACATAAGAGGCAATCGCGGGAGATAAAATATAGATAGCAAAAGGTATATTCATTGCAAATTGTTGTAAAGAATTAACCAAACTATAAACCTTATATCCGAATTGCCCAAGAGCAATCAAAACACCAGATACACCATATGCAATACAAAAGGTTAAAACTGTAAACTGTAATATGACTTTTCTATCTGACAATGATTGCGTTCCTCCCATTCGGATTTCCTTAATTCATTTTTTCTTGACACTCACTACATTCTCTATCGTGAATAGAAATGATTCCACCACATTTTTGGCAGATGTATTTCTCTTTCTGTTCCTCCATGAATTTTTCCAAACCATGTTGATGGACAGCTCCGCTGTTTTCCATAAGGTTTTACTCGATTTCCCAAATTCATGCTTTTTGCATTTTCATTCAATTTCTCTATAAAGTCAGCGAACATATCCAAGCCAGTAATAGTACCGGGCAGATGCTGCGCTAAATGAATAGTCTGTCCCCCAGTTCCACATCCTAAATCTGCAATTCGTGAAAACTTATTTAGTGGTTTAATAAATCCAAGAGCCTGTTCGATGACTTCGGAACTTCCGGGGCCTTGGCGCTCCAATCCAATATGTGTTTCAAGCAACAAGTCTAACATAGATGGGTGCTTAGTTTCCATTTCCATCTCTTCCAAAATGCAATTTGTTTATTCGTCCACGAGGTATTAGCTATTTAAAAGTATTACTATATTCTCACCAGTTTCCGAAAGGGGAACACACAACTCACAACTGATTTAACAGTTCCGCATGGACGTATCCGTTTGTTCCCACTACGCTGCCGCCTTTTCGCGGATCAAGCGGCTTTCCCGTAAAATCAGTTACCCGCCCTCCCGCCTCCTGAATTAACAGCATACCTGCAGCATAATCCCAGGGATTCAGATATATCTCGAAATAGCCTCCCTGTCTGCCACATGCGGTATATGCCAGTTCCAGAGCGGCAGACCCAATCCTGCGGACATCCTGGCACTGGCCGAACACTCTGCGGAATCGGACAAAGTTTTCATCAGCCAGCTCTCTTTTCGCTGTCCCCAGCCCAACCATCGTGTCGGATAGTTTTTCTGCGGTTGATACATGTATGGGCTGTCCGTTAAGGAAACTGCCCTTTCCCTTAATCGCTGAGAACACTTCTTCACGGAAAGGGTCGTATACGATTCCCATATCAATTTCTCCCTGACGGCACAGCGCTAACGATACAGCGCTATGCTGATAGTCGTGCATGAGATTGGTAGTCCCGTCAACCGGGTCTAAGATCCAAAAGCGATCCGCCTTTATTTCCTGCAATCCGGTTTCTTCTCCGAGAAATTGAATATCCGGCGCAAGGGCAAACAGCTCCTTCTTTAAAAAATTTTGCACGGCAATATCTACCTGCGTTACGTAGTCTGCAAGACCCTTCTCTTTTACATGAGCGGCCATTTCACGGTTTTTTATTAATACCTGCGTTTTTGTTACTAAACTGATAATTTTCTGGATATCCATATTCGTTTCCTCCATTGGCTACAATCACTGGTTACAAAACATCGTTAGAAAAAAGGGTTGAAAGAACTCAGCAAACTGGAATTGATTGGCTTACTTCTCGATTGAAATAAACGGAGGGAATGCATCGCAACTATCGCAACGCTGCATAGTTTTGGCGTCTACGTCAAAACTTCTGCCATCATATTCATAGTGCAGTTTTCCGTCCTCGCAATAAAAACGATGTTCTGATTGAAAAGCAACAGGCTTAAAACGCTCACCTTGTATAGGCTGATCCCGGTACAGCGCCTGATCTTCCGACAATTTCAACACACCATTTTCAATGCGCACATCATAAATTCCACTTACAATAGCCTCTGCCGCCACATTTTTTCCTGAAGCTGAAATAAAACGAAAACAACCTGTAATTGCATTCGTGCTTTTTCGCCTCGCCAGTTCAAAACGAAACAGGGATACAGCACTAAAATCCTTTCTCAATTTCTCTCGTTTCCCATCCTTACCAACAAGCCATATTTTCTCGTTAGATACAATAAACATATCTATCTGCAATCCACTTTGCGAATATTTCAGATTAGAAAAGGATATTTGGTCAGCATATACGCCCTGTAACGCACCATTTTCCAGTTTGTAAACCAATTCCTTTGTAACCAGCGTTCTGCCATCCACATTCATTTCAATAAAGTTAATAATTTCTTTCATTTACATTCGGCCTTTCTTCCATCTTGACATACGCTTTCTCCGCCTAAGGCGGCTCATCGTTCTTTGCCAATAAGGCGACATTAAATTAGTTCTGTAACCAGAACTTACAGCAATGCTTTTATTTTCATAGCAACATCATCTGTACTCTTCAATCCAATCATTTTATGCAAGTGTATTTCAAAATGGCTTTATCTTCAATAAAATTTCTAAACGATTGTATTCCTTCATCAGAATAATCAGGGGCTTCAAACTGTAAAAATGTTGTCCATATAAGTGCAACTGCATCAGCTGTTTGTTCATTGTCTATCGTTCTAATTTCCATATAGATACCACCTCTCCAACTTTCGATTTGTTTATTCGTCCAGCATGTATTAGCTATTCAGAAGCTTTGTTAAATCCTCAACGGAAGCATCTATTTTCACAGAAACTTCTTCCATGGTCATGCCGGAAGCAAGAAAGCGCTTTATCACCATTTTCATATCCTCGCCGACCTCAATGATATGGCCATCCAAATCGTAGAACCGGATTACCCGCTGGCCCCAGCTATGATTGATCACTTCTCCCAAATATTTAATGGCCGGATATTCTTTCAGTTTGTTCAGGAAACCGTCAAAATCCTGTTCCTCAAAGACGATTTCCGCATTGTTAGATTTCTTTAATATCTTTTCTTTCGGCAGATTCACAAGCCAGTCAAAATATTTTTCTGAATACCCATATATGTTTCCTCCATTGGCTTCAACTACCTGGTTACAAAACTTCCATAGATCTATTGCAAACGATGTCTCTTAACTAAAGGAGTTAAGAAAGGTTTGAAAGAACTTGACAAACTGAAATTTTGATAAGACCTAATTTATAGCACTTATTAACTATTATATCCTTTTCCCTCATGTTATGAACTTTCATAAAGGCAAAAACAAAGGAAAAGGATACATATTTTGAGGTTTTACGATAAATGTGTATACAGTTCCGTAAATTCTTTTTCCGAAAGTCTTAACTCCGTTTCGTTATAATAAGGAGAGCCATTTTTGATTCCGAATTCAAGAACTGTAGGTCCGTCGAAATAGTAAGCTTTATGTGTGTAGTTAACCGGTTCGGCCTGCCAGACATAATTTACTAAAGCCTTTGCCGCTTTTCTGGATTTTTCATCCTGCATACCGCCAACTGCGGGACCTGAGCCTGCACAGTAAATCTCTAAGTGGATTTCTTCCCCTTCATCCGATGTCGTTAAAATGCGATATAAAAAAAGATTTCCCAAATTTTCTGTCTCATAGATTGGTTGACCAAATAACGCTTTAATTTTACCGTATATAAGAGAAAACTGATTTTTATAATCTGCAAAGCCTTCAATAAAATTATATAGTTTACTGCTATCTGTTAATTTTTCCGTGTCTTTCACTGATTGAAATGTGTATGGCATTTTATCCTCCTCTGCTTTAATGAATGTTTCAAAAATCCCGATTGAACAAAATCGCTGCGCGATGGTCTGCCGGGGCTGTGGCGCAAACTGGAAAATATTGATGTCCGCCAATATGATCCCAATGAATGTGTGTCGCAACTGCCGTAATAGGCTTATATGTGAATTTCATAACTTCATCGTATATGTTTGAAATGCCGAGTCCTGTGTCAATAAGTAGGCTTCGCTCGCTTCCATTTAATAAATAGCAATGCGTTTCTTCCCAATGTCGATATTCACTGATAATATAAGTATTATCATCTACTCTATCTATTGTAAACCAGTTATCCATAGCCTGCATACTCCCTTCAAATTCCGATTTTTTGTTCTCTGTAACTTCCCGATAAACGGAAATTTTTCATTTTCGGTTCGGTTTTCTTTTGATAGCCAACAATTTCATGTAATCATCAAAATCAGCCGTATTAGTCGGTTCAAACATAACCCATTTCCCGTCATGATAGGTTTTCGCCTCATTATACTGCTTACAAACAGCATTAGAAAGAGTATCCCTTATCGCTTCAAATTTTACCCTTTCATCTTTTCCAAAAATAATCATGAAACCAACGTAATTACGTTTTGCATATAAGCTACAGAGGGTTTTTCCCCCTCTTCGGTATTTATACTCGTAAGTCCAATTCTTACCACCAGTATTCCATAACTGTTCCATATCGTATTTTTCATCAATAGCCGTACATAGCGCTTGCCAAACTTCATACAAGGATTGTCCAAGTAATTCAGTCATAATTGATTGAGATGGTTTATTTTCAAGCATAATATCGCCTCCACAAATCCCGATTTGTTTATTCGTCCATCATATATTAGCTATTTAGAAGTTTTGTCAAATCCTCCACGGAAGCGTCCATTTTCACAGAGACTTCTTCCATTGTCATGCCGGAAGCAAGAAAGCGCTTTATCACCATTTTCATATCCTCGCCGACCTCAATGATATGGCCATCCAAATCGTAAAACCGGATCACCCGCTGGCCCCAGCTATGTTCGATCACTTCTCCCAGATATTCGATGTCCGGGTATTCTTTCAGCTTGTTTAGAAAACCGTCAAAGTCCTGTTCCTCAAAGACGATTTCCGCATTGTTAGATTTCTTTAATATCTTTTCTTTCGGCAGATTCACAAGCCAGTCAAAATCCTGCTGCAGTGCCAGGCCGCAGGTAAAAGCAATGTTTCTGCCATAATCCTGGAACACCTCTAATCCAAACAGATCCTCATAAAATTTTCTTGCGGCGTTAATATCAGCCACAGATATAAGCATACATACGTGTTTCATGCAAATACTCCTTTCAAACTGTGGTTTCCCATTTTCATATAAGTTGATTGATTATTTATTCAAATCCAACCGAATTGACACTGGTCTTCACGGTTGAATATTTATTATACCATAGAGCAGCCTGTACCTCCACTTTTTCATTTCCGGTTTTGTCCAAGATTTATCCTGCTTTTGTCCAAGTTTAACCCTACGGGTATTTCCCGCAGTTCTTTCCGAAATTGGTGCGCAAAACGAATCGTCTTAACTGTACCGCCTTTTTCCCGACCGTCATACACTGCAATTACACGGTCTGAATGTTCCACCATGTAACGGTTGCGTTTGGCATAGACATTGGGCCTGTATTCATCCTGAATTACGATAACCTCTGCACAGGCATCCAGAAGGGCGTTTGTATGTTCCTTCTGGCACAGACTGTCCATCCGTTTCCAGTATGGAAGCACCGCAATCAACCGCAGCTCAGGGAAATCCTTTTGCAGAATCACTACAACTTCCGCAAAGTATTGGTCTGCACCATTGGCAAATCCGGTCATAAATCCGGTATAACCATCCGAAACCGCCTTTACAATTTCACGCCGCAAAGCATATTTTACCGCGTCTATCTGTTCATCCGGTATATCTCTGTGTCCTGTGACACAACAGGTCTTTTCTTCCATTAGGTTCCTCCGTTTAATAGATTTAATTTTGTATCTATCATCATTATAATAGCTTTATTTTTTCAAGTCAACGCAAATACCCTTTTTCTATTTGCGAATAGAAGTAATGTATGAGGTACAATCTATTACAGAGTAGGAGGTGGGTCTGATGTATGAAGAATTCGTCCCGGAACGGCTGGCAAAGCTGAGATTACAAAAAGGTGTATCTGCACGCGATATGTCATTGTCGTTGGGGCAGGCAAACAACTACATCAATAACATTGAAAACAAAAAATCACTTCCTGCCATGCAGTCCTTCTTCTATATCTGTGAATATCTTGGCGTAACACCAAAGGAATTCTTTGATGAAGAAAATCTTTATCCAGAAACCCTGCAGGAATTTATTGCAGAAGCAAAGAAACTGGATCCAAAATTAATGGCATATATCCTCGGCATTATGAAAGAACTGAACAGCAAAAAGTAAAGTGGTCACACGGATTGGCTGCTTTTTTCTTATTATCTCCTCTGTGTTCCTAAATCCATCCTCAGAACATTCTATATTCATACTTTTTTCCCTGTCAGAGCCACTCCCCCCCTAATTCAAATACATTCTTTTCCATAATGTCTGTTACAGCCTGAAATATGATAAAAAATTTATGGCCAAATCAGTTTCGCCATAATATCCTCTTCCCTCACAAAAGGTTCTTCCCAGTATCTGGAGTCCAGTGAATGCCCTGCATTGTCTCCAAGAACATAATAACAGTTCTCCGGTACTGCCACACTGATTCCATTGTGCTCTATATGTTCATTTTTTACCGCTGCAATCCGCTTGACCAGCAGCTTCCCGTCATGATGAAAAATAATAATATCGCCTGTTTCAAGTTTGGAATAAATCCGGACTCCAACAATATAACTGTCTTTTTTCAATGTCGGTTCCATAGACTCCGTAGGTACATAACCCAACAAAAATATCATCCTAAATAAAATCAATGTAATGATCATAATGAGAAACGGAATTATCCATTTCCATGTGCTCTTTTTCAGTCTACTCATAATTTGCCTCCAAAAATAAAAAAAAGCGAGATGCTGTAAACCAATCAAGGCTATCCGCATCCCATATGATCTGCCCGTCACCCCTCCAGATGATAGGCATCTGCAAGCTGCACAAACTCCGGCCGGCTCTTCAGGAACTTCCGTGCTTTGGATACCCAAGCACAAACCAGTTTTGCTGAAGCATTCATTTTTACTCCAATTTCACTGCTTGTATATCCTTTTGACATCATGCAGATGGCGTCTATGCCTTTACTGGTGGAAGGCGGTGCCTCGGCCTTTGCCTGTTCGAGTATACGATTGATGTCCATACGAAAATCCGATAGTTCCTCCGGAGTTTCCTGTTCTGCTGCAATATATGGGGTCACATCGGAGAGAATCTCCTTCGCCTGTCTTCGGGTAGCATAAACCATGGCATCACAGATCTCATGCCAGATCAGCCGATAGGCATAGGTGGAAAACGTGCCGCCCTTGTCAGTTGCAGCAGCTTTGCATAGGCCAATGCTTCCAATCTGAAAAAGATCTTCGTAGGAATACATACCCACCTGATAAGGGGGCTGCAGCTTATCCTGAATCACTCTATGTATCAGACCGATATTTTTTGCAACCTTCTCCTGTTCTTTTCCTGTTAATATCATGAGGCTGCCACGCCCCCTTCTAATGCTCGAAATCGGTATCTGTTCTTTCCGGATTTACGGCGCTCCATCAGCCTGCGGCTCTCTTCAATAACCTGTTTGCAGTAATATTCCCCCAGATGGCCAATATGTGCCTCCGATAAAGGAGCACAAATTAAGTCTGCCAGCCACTGATAAGCATCCTGTTTGCTCATCATCCCAGACTGGTGCAGCTGGTCAAAATAGTGATGTGCGGTCCGCCTGAGGGTGCGAAGTTCATGATTGGCCAGGCTTCCCACTGGGATATTGGTTCCAGCATGGACTCGTACATAAGCGTCACATTCCGGATAACGGCCGCATACATAGAGCATTGTTTTTTTACTGTTATCATGATAAATCCCATCCGCACTCCGATAAATAACCGGACTGCCACAATAAGGGCAACGCATAGAACCTGCCTGAAATCCCTTTCTTTTCTTTTTTTGTTTTTTCATCGTCTTAACCTCCGTTTGGATAAAAGAAAAAGCCGGAAGGTCTGCAAAAAAGCATACAGAGCCAAAGCACTGGAATTTCAATGTCTCATCCAGCAAATTGACTCTGTAAGTATTTAAGCAGCCTTCCGGCTTTAATATTCAAATGACTTGCGTTGTTATGGATCCGCTCAATGCGCAGAATCCGTAACGGTTCCCTAATTCCCTTGAATCAGGTCTGACGCTATACCACAAACGTACCGAGAGCCTGAACGCAAGTCCCTGCCACGGTTATAGTATAGCAAATTAAAATCTGCATGTCAAGCCTTATAGGAATATTTATTTTAATTTTTTGTTCAAATTATTCCTATAAGGATTTCTCGTGTGTTCCGAAATCAGTCTGAGACTAATCCTCTCCATATTCATCCTCGTACTCAACATCGCTTTCACTGCGTTTTTTCATCACCTGCATGACGACTAAACTGCCGACAGCCAAAACCATGCCGCCTGCAAATAGTACGAGATGAAGTACCGGGATGCCTGCAACTGTGCCCTTTGTATCTTGCCCGCTATTTGAACCATTGCTTTTCTGGTTCTCACTGCTCTCATTTTGCATCTCCTCTGTTGTGGCAGGGACTTGCGTTGCTTGTGGAGCAGATACAGAGGAATTCATACAGGTCAGCACATAGGATTTGCTGCCGCCCAGTTCCATTCTCAGGACACCGTCTTCGCCAACTGCTATGGTTCCAGGGTACATCCCGGAATCCGTTTTCAGCTGAAATTCTACTCCAGCCCAGTCTGCACCGAGCTGAATTTCCAGTTTCTCAGGTTCTATGACCTGCATTTCCGTTCCATCCGTTCCCTGCGGCTCCGCATAGATCGGTGTGGCCGGAATGCAGAGGATACAGATGAGAGAAAGGACTGTCAGAATTCCTTTTAACAATTTTACTTTCATGGTCATTTCCTCCTAAAAAAGGCTGCCCTTTTAAGGACAGCCCATGATAATCATATGAATTTTTAAGTGTCTTTTCGTAAAATATCCAGATATTCCTGATAAGCAAATACCCTGTTTCTGCTTGCATTGTTTGTCTGCATTAAGATTCCCTCTTTCACAAACCTGCCCACTGCTGCGGATACTGTGCTAAAAGAGAGTCCTAATTCATCTGCTGTCTTCCTAATATCAATAATCGGGTTTTGCTCCAGATAGGAAAACAGTTTTTCTGCTGTTTGCGCTGCACGCCCCATCTGCTTAACAACCGCCTCGTTACGGTCATGCAGAGCGGAGAGCTTATGGATTGCCTCCGTTGCATCCTCAGCAGATTCTTTCACTGCCTGCAGGAAAAACCTGACCCACTGCTCATAATTGTCTTTGTTTCTGACTTCACTCATACGGTCATAATATTCGATGCGGTTTTTCTTCAGAAAACAGGAAATATACAGAGCTGGTGTTTTCAGGGCTTTTTTCTCAATTAAAAACAAAGTAATCAGAAGTCTCCCTACACGGCCGTTTCCATCTAAAAACGGATGGATCGTTTCAAACTGATAGTGAAGAAGAGCCGCTTGGATTAGGATATCCAGCGTATCATCCGAATGGATGTACTTTTCCAAATCCGACATTGCTTTTTGCATGTCTTCTGGGCGCGGCGGAATATATCTCGCATTTTTCAGCGTGCTTCCTGCAGCTCCGATCCAGTTTTGAGAGATCCGGAATTCGCCCGGACTCTTTTCCTGGCCTCTGACGCCTTCCATCAAAACAGCATGGGTCTCTTTAATCAGCCGATTACAAAGCGGCAGAGTTTCTAACCGATTCAGTGCAAATTCAGTAGCCTTGATATAATTGATGACATCCGACACATTCTGGTTTGCATTCTGTTCAATGAGTGGATCCAGCACATCCTCCAGTGTAGCCTGTGTGCCCTCGATCTGGGAGGACAACAACGCTTCCTTACGCACATACATGGAGATAAAAAGGCTCATATTGGGAATATTAGCAGAAAGAGTGTCCAGTGTAGCCAGTGCTTTTGTCGCCCCAATTAAAGCAGTAATCATATCCGCATCCATCTCCAATAACGGCGGAAGTGGTGCTGGACAAAAAGATTTGTATTCTGCCTCTCCGCTTAAATTCTTGACATATTCTCCCGCTCTTCCCATAAAAGACACCTCCAAATCAAAATAACACTCTTATTATACCTCCGTTATTTTGATTTGTCAACTTAACTCAAAATAGATTTTTCATTTATTATCATTTACGATTTTAAGTCATAATATTTGTCCTCCAAAACTTTTTTTATTTTGATTTCATATCAACATAAGGGTCTAAATTGAGAACCGGGCAGAGAATCTCTGCCCAGTTCCTTTCTGATTTACAGATTCTTACTTCGTATCTTTCTTCTTGCGTTTTTTGGCCCAGAAGATGCTTGTGCCAAGTCCAGCGGCGCTGGCAGCAATTAAGCCAATCCACATCCACGGATTGAAGTCATCGCCTGTCTTTGGTACATCCACCGTAACTTTATCGTTATGAACATTGACTGTCAAGGTTTCATCCGCAACAAGTTCGACTACCACAGGCGCAGGACGCTTGTATCCGGCGCTGAGGCTGTCTTCCACCTCGGTGATTGTATATTTTCCGATCCGGAGGTCCTCAATATAGATTTTACCGTTAGAATCCGTCTTGAACGTCTTATCGTAATCATCTCCGACAATATGGAAACTGAATCCCTCTACAACCCCGTCACTGGATGTTTTGATAATCTTCAGGTTGCCTTTCTTGGCCTGATTAAGGAATCCTTTGCCAGCTTCGTTCTCCACCTCATAGACTTTTCCGTCTGTATCTATACTGACATAATAGACGCCCTCGTCCAAATAGAAACCTTCCGGGGCCTTCGATTCTTTTACAAGATAGCCGTTGAAACGCAAATCAGTCATTTGATACTCACCAGGCTCTGTTTCATCCAGTGTTCCAAGTAGCTCATCTTCATCATCAAGCTTTTTGTTGCCATTGCTGTCAAGGTAAACCTCAAACTCTGCACCCGATAACTTATGGTCTGGATAATCTGCATCATATTTTGTCAAATGGATACTGCCCACGATAAACTCATTGGTAATCTTCAATGTGACAACCTGCCCATCCTGCTTAATTTCAACGGAGAAAGACTCCCCACATAGGACA
The DNA here is from genome assembly GCA_910576385.1 of Lachnospiraceae bacterium. GTDB lineage: Bacteria > Bacillota > Clostridia > Lachnospirales > Lachnospiraceae > Petralouisia. The sequence goes on along the minus strand of CAJTIR010000004.1, from coordinate 13,265 downwards.
AAACCTTCCGGCTGTTCTATTTCACGCACAATCCATGCTCCGTATGGCACCTTGTCAAAACCGAAGCTGCCATCCTCGGCAGATGTAGTCACTAGAATGGCATTTTCTTCCGTAAATTCTTTTGTGGACTCCGTAAACAGACCAATCTTTGCGCCTGCCAATGCGTTGCCGTCTTCATCCTGTTTCTTTCCGGAAATGGAGCCGTATTTTAAAGTGTTTTCAATGGCTTCTCCATCATTGGCCAGAATCTGTACCAATGCTGTTTCCTGCCCGGCATACTCAAATACCACAGGGTACTTTTTGTCAGTTGGCAGGTAATGAGGATCCGTACCGTCTTCGCGCAGGTAATAGCTACCAAAAGGCAGATCCGTCTGTGCTGTGGCGGTTCCATCCTCCTGAACCTCCAGTATTTCGATTAACCCATCTGCCGGAATGACCATTCCGTCTGCCGCTGCAATATCCTCCGCCGCATACAACCCAAAAATAACGCTGTGGACCTCACCGTTCATTCCAATACCGAACTGTTTATCCTGTTCCATCACTTTTTCCAGGCTGATCAGCACCTTCTGGCGCTCATTATAAAAGCTGGCTGAAGTTTCTGTCACTTCGACTTCCTGTCCGGCATAGGACAGTTCCACTAACTGGGATTTTATATTCAGAACCATTCCATACGGCGACTGGACCTCCGAAATTGTATATTTTCCCAAATATAAAAGGGTACTGGATGCCTGCCCGCTGCCATCCGTTGTAATGGTATCAACTACCGAACCTTTTTCAGCTCGGAGCGTTCCATCCTGCGTGTAAATGTCTTCTGCTGCACAGATTTCATAAACTGCACCTTCCAGCCCGCGGGTTTCATAGACTGGAGTATAGCGGTCAGAAAATCCTTTGTTCTCCTCTACCATAACCGTGGAAAAAATCTCGCCACTCTTGGTGATATGAATCTTGCTCTTCTGCGGCATATTCTGTTTTTCTACTACCACCACGTCCTGACTTCCATCCACCTGAAAGGATACAGGTTCGCTACTCAAAACATAACCGTAACACGTTTCCACCTCTATTAGCTCATAACAGCCATAAGGGAGCTCGCAGGGGAGCATCAGCCAGCCTTCGTCATTGGTAAAAAACGTATCGATTACAACAGGGGTCGGATAATACACATTCTGCGAAATCAGTTCTCCCGTGGAAAGGTCGCGCACCTGAAATCCAACGCCGGCGGCAGGGATGATTTTCCCAGTCTCTGCATCGTGTTTTTCAATACGGATAAAACTAGCCTGGGTCAGGTTGTTCAGGATATAGGAATAAGTCTGGTCATCTTGACGGATGTACACAGTGAAGTCCGGAACAAATGCCTGGCCCTCCATGCCTTCGATCTGATGGACAGTGTACCTACCGTAGGGCATATCCTTGGAAACAGCAAATCCATCTGCATCTGTTGTCAGGATATCACGCTCCGCTTCGCGGGCATTGTCAAAACTGCCTGCACTGGAAAGATAAATTTGGAACTTGGCGCCTTCCTCCGGCTGTTCAATAATGCCCTCATGTCCGGGTGCCTTAATATCCTCTTCCGGAATCGGGGTGGTTTCATATTTATCTTTTTCAGGTTCTGTTTCTGAAGGAACTGTTTCTTCGGTATCTGGTGCCTGAGACTCCTCTGGAACTGTTTCTGTCTCCGATTCCATCTGGGTATTCCCGTCGCTTACTGCAGTATCTTTTGATTCTTCTGTTACATTGCTACCATTATCTTCCGCTTCTGCGGTTTCAGCCTCAGTCTGGGGATCGCTGCTACTGACATCCTTCTGAGGGTCGCTGCCGCTTTCCGCTGCAAGCATGAGAAGCTCCGCTACCTGTACACCAAAAGCAGATGAATTCTCAGTGTTCTCAGTATCCTTCGCAGTTTCCGTTTCCTTAACGGTCTCAATATCCTCCTGCTCCTTGTCAATATGCTTAATCAGACGGATGCGACCCATGATGACCTGCTCGGTAACATTTATAGGAATTTGATTCAGCTCTATCTCAAAATTACCAGGGTCTGCAGGGATAGTGTAAACGGACTCGTCTAAAAGATAGCCTTCCGAAGAACTGATTTCTTTCAGCGTCCAATCGGAATCACAGATAAAATAGTCACTGATAAAGGAACCTTCGGCATCCGTTGTATATGAAGCAACCAATGTATCACCCTGATACAAACCATACACTGCTCCTGCCAGGCTTGCATCACCCTGAGCATAGCCTGTTACGCGATCCTTTTTATTCACTTCCACACGGAACTTCTTCAGGATGTTTTCAAAACTGCACTTTGTTACTTTATTCCATTCTATCTGCGCCATCTGGTTTGCAGGAATCACGTATCGCACTGCCGTGTCAGTTTCTTCCAGTGTATAGGGCTCTGTACCACTGATCAGTACATTTTCAAACCTAGCTACACCAGATGAATCTGTGACTGCATACTCATCTACGGCAAGCCCTGCAAGGGAAGTACCCGATAACCGGAAGGTAACTCCCTCTACGAGACCATCTTCAGACGTTTTTGTCACTTCCAGCTTTCCCCGTTTCAGTTTATTGTCGAACGTTACCGCCGTCGTCTTTCCTCCGACAATAGTAATCGTTTGACTCTTTTGAGGCTCATACCGATCATAACCAGCCTCAGTTACCGTATAAGTGCCTGGGAACATGCCCTCGACAGTAATGGTACCATCTTCCTGTGTTGTCACGGTCTTATTATAATTATTTCCGGTAATTGTAAACTGGATGCCGCCCACGACTCCGTCTTCCGAGGTCTTTTTCAGGCTCATCGTTCCGACAGGTGTCTCCACATTCAGGTAGGCATTAACTGGATTGGCCTTCTCCACACCGGTCACAACATCCTGAAGAGCATCGTCTCCATAAGCAATCAATTTTGCACTTTCACTTACTGCCGGTATATTATTTCTGGTTGCCGAAATGCGGACGCTGCCCTCAAATGCCTGCACCGAGGTAATCTCCAGCCGATTCCCCGACTTGGTTACTTTTACGGAAGAATTAGACGAAGAAAAGCTGTAATCACTTAACACGCCGTTGCTATCCGTTAAAGTCAGCGTATATTTCCCATTGGAATATTTTAATTCCTTTGTGGCTCCGTTTGTTGAACCGGACATAAAGCTTGGAATCGTGTTATGTTTCGTCAGCAGGGATACAATCTGATCATAAGCTGCCCTTGCACCACTATTGGGATAATTGGAGCCGAAATGGAGGTTGTACACCGTGGAGCTGGTCTGTTTGTATGAACCTGTGGCTTCACGGCATCCCGTAACGAACTCCCATACCAACGTCTGTGTAGCAAGCCATTTCTCATCATCACTACCGGAAAGATTGCCCCTGTTTCCCTGGTACCCATACAGGAGCGCCATTCCGACTGCTTTTTGTTGGGCATTGGAAAGGGCATCCCATGTTTTTGACGATGCTTCTTTCAGGTTGTCCCCTGTATGCAATGGAACACCGGGCTGGATACAAAAGCCGGTATCACCGTCCACAAACATCCTGTATTTGTACTTTCCCTGGCCTCCGGCAGTATAACCATTGATGACAGCGCTGGAATTGTAATGCATTGCATTGCCATTAGAATCATAAGTATAGGAGAATGTAATCACCGCCGCATCACCTGTTGCAGCAAATACATTCTGGATCGGTATCACAGAAAAAGCTGTGACTATGGCAAGCAGCATGGCTGCCGCCTTTCTAAACATTCTTTTAAGTTTCATACGTTTCCTCCTGATTTTAATAATTAATTCGTAGCATGACAGAATAAAAACCCCGGAAATTAAACCGGGGTTCCTGCCTCTATACTGATTATGCTGTTAATTTTACATATCCACGGTCCGCCTCATCAACGCACCGGTCAAGTATTTCAAAAAAACGCGGCGCATCCAGTTCTGCATCAAGCCACTGAGTTGCACGGTAAGAATAGCAGCCGACCTCATCATTGATGGCATGGCTGCCGAGAATACTGTGCAGATTCAGTTCGTTTGTCATCTGTCTCTGTCTGGCGGTGCTCGGCTTTTCAAGTGCCTTGGCCAGGCAGAATACCAAAAGTGGATGAAGCTCGGAAAACGAAATCTGCAGATAATAATCCCGGTATCCTGCCATCAGGGATATTTCGTCCTGACTTTCGATTTCCAGTTCAGACAGGATCATCTTTCGTGTATGCTCGGCAATCTCTTTGCGCTTCCTCTGCTCAGACTGGCTGAGATCACAATGGTTCATGGATTTCCTCCTTTCTCTCAGATTGAGTTTCATATATTATCTGGGGGCAGCGATATGTGTGATGGCGCCCCAAATCCTGTTGGAGTCATGGTTGATTCCCAAAATTCTGACGGTCACTCTCGAACCTCTGGGCGGACGGCCACGCTTGGGATAACTGCACAAACAGTCGATACCGCCATCCAATGCCACAAACACACCGTTGGTATCCACCATACTGACTGTACCCACATAGCGGTTGCCGACGGAATATCTGCGCAGTGCTTTCTCATACGGGTTTTCCCCAGACTGCTTGACCGAGGCTGTTGCCTTGACATGGTTCCGATCACTGCGGTCCACCTCAAGCACTTTTACCAGGATACGTTGCCCGGGCTGGAAATGCGCTGCTGCGTCCATCCATCTCTGGTAACTGAGTTCCCTGAGTGGAATGTAAATCTCCAGCCCGAAGATATCCACGAAAATGCCAGCACGAATCACTGATACGATTCTGGCTTCTGCACACACACCTGAGTAAAGCAGATTGTTCCCATCCCTGTCTGTACCCAGATAATACTGCTTGCGTTTTGCCTTCATCGCCTCCAGACGACTCGCTGCCGCAATGCCGGATGACGGATCAATTCCTCTGACGATATAATCCACCTCCGCACCCAGACGCTTAGTAAGCATGTAATGCAGCACGTCCTCCGGAAGCCTGCCACGATAATCCGCTGGCGGTTCTACCGCTTCCTCTGCAGGAATGATGACTTTGAACTCACCGTGGTAAATGACTGCGAAAGAACGGGATGGGTTGTCCTCGGGACGCTCTACGCCCTGAATGGTTCCAGTCAGAATGCGCCCGGTTTTCTGGGATTCCAGCAGATCCAGCAAATCATTTTTGGCTTTTTCAGCATCCGTCTCGACGCTGAGCTGGTCATCAATGGCCAGCACCGGTGTTGTCGGTCTGACAGATACACGCCTTTTTCTTGGCTTAGGCGCCTCCTCGACGCCGTCGGCGATATTTTTTCCCTCGGGATTTGCTTCTGTGTCAGACTGAGATGTATTTTCCTTAGTCTTCTTACGCCCGCGGGGCTTTTTCACCTTTTCCGGCTCAGTCTGAGAAACATCCCCTTGAGAGGGCTCTTCGCCTAACGCGTTTTCTGAAGAGATATCATCTCTGGGAGAATCTGCATCGGTCTGGGAAGATATTTTCTCTTCCGGCTCCGAAGGCGGCTTCCCATCAGCCATTTCCATATCAGTCTGAGGGAGAATTTCACCTTCAGAATCTGCATCTCTGAATTCCTCTGAAGAGACTCTCTCCAGGGAATCCTCTGTATCAGTCTGGGACAGCTCCGGATCCGGGGAGTCGTCTTCAGGCTGGGACAGCTCCTCAAGCTCCGGATTCCCATCAGTCTGAGGGGTTGTTTCCTGCAGAATTTCCTCACCGGAAAGCTTTTCTTGTTTTTTTGTTGCCATAATTAGTACCTCCTGTAAATTTAAAATTCAGCCGGCGGTTTTGCCGAGCTGTAAAGGCTTTTTTTACGTGCCGGCTTTTTCTCCGGCTCTGCTACTGGAACTGGTTCACTAAGTATCGGTGCAGTAAATATTGTTGCTGGCTGGTAATCCATGATGGATGCTCTCACAATCTGTCTTGACATGGGATGTTTTGTAAAATCCAGTTTTTCAAGCTTCAAGAGATTGCAGCCTCGTATGACGCAGAGCATTTCTTCGTTTGGAAGCCGTAGGACCTCATCCGGAGTCAGAAGCCGCCTTCGTCCCTGACCCTCAGTATGACGGTACTGGGGTATGACCTGAGCGACTGCAATGGTATGCCTCACCGTCATAGTAGAATTTACCTGCACGGACATATCTCCAGATCTTGCTGAGATATACTCAGCCGTAACCTCATCCGTACATCCAAGCATCAGCTGGATGTCGCAGTTGCCGATGATTTCGGCCCACAGATTATTTGGATACCGGTTCTGTAACTGACCCAGGCTCTGCACTGCCAGCATCACACGGATGTCTCTGGAACGCACCACCGAAAGAGAACGGGCAAAATCTGATCCGTCTTCTGCGCCACCGATGCGACCCACGTTGTTAAACTCATCCAAGATCAAATTTACGGGCACATCGCAACGGCCGTTTGGCCGGCTGTCTGCATAGCGAGTTAATTTAATAAACATGAACGAAAAAAAGAGCGATGACAGGAATGCCATGGTGGCATCTTGATCGCTCAGGATAATATAATATGCGCATCTGTGTCTGGCAGGAGAGGTCAGATCAATGTCAGACTGACTTGTAATCCGCTGCACTGCCTGGTTTTGCAGCACTTGCAGCCGCGTGCCGAGACCTAAAATGATTCCTGATTTTACAGTATCGCTGGACTGGGCAAACAGATTAAAAGGCGCCCTCGCCGGATGGTCAAGGGGAAGCTTATCGAACATGGCTGTCAGCTGTCGCTCACTGTTCTGAGTCAGAAGCTGGTATACTGCAGTAAGATGTTTCATGTCCGGACTACGGGTTCTATCCTGGTCTACCAGAAGAATCAGAGCCTTTAAAAGATTGCCCTCGCCGTTATCCCAAAAGTGATCTCCTTTACCAGAACTGGTATTGCCGATAATAACATTGGTCAGCACTTGTGCCATTAGGGTATCACCGTTTAAGTCTGACATGCAGTTCCACGAATCTCCATGCTCAGGTGTGACGAGATTGTAAATCTTCACCTCGTAGCCTGCCTGCCGGTACATTTCTGCTGTGTCTGCATACAGTTCGGCTTTACTGTCTGTGATAATCACGGATTCGCCACGCTTTATTGCCTGAAACAGTGAATTCCGGATGATTGCCCGGGATTTCATGGTGCCCGACGCACCAAATATGGCGATGTGTCGATTGAGTCTGGTATCTTTTGGCATACAGACCGCTTTTCCCTTATACTCACCCAGAATCGTTCCTTCAGCCTTATCAACAGAAGACACCTCCAGTACCTCACGCATTTCTTTTTCTTCCATCCATGAGGCGGTTCCGTAAATCCCTGACTTGCTTTTGGTGAAGCCTCTGGGGTCATAGCTTTTTCCATCAAACTTATCGTGAAGCTTGATGTAAGCAAAAATCCCTCCGCCAAGGATCAGGGTTCCAAGCATTCCTTTCAGCCCGTCTGGGGTAAACGCCATTGGGAAACAGACCGCAGGATTCCAGCTGACCGGTTTCATGGCGGCCTCGCCTGCAAGCCCGTCTGCCTGCATCCATGCTACATAGTTTGTAAACAACTGGCCAAGCATTCCACCAAGATATAAAAACGCTGCGCATCCCAGTATGATGGCCGCCACAATGGCAGCCGTTCTTTTTTTATCTTTCAAGCAAATTCCTCCTTTCATAATTATGGGCATAAAAATAGGGCGGTTCCTGTTAAAGAAACCGCCCGGCGATATAATTTAATTAAATCCTTACAATTAATCCTTCAAGCCTGTCCGTCTTAATCCCAGTTAAATACCAACCATTCCCCATTTCAATTCTGGCAGGCCTCCAGTCTCCATTGATAAAGACATCCATACGCTCCCCACACTGAAGACCTCCATAATAATCCTCCAAATCAAATCGAATGTCCATTCGCCCAGTCTGGGCATCTAAAGTTAATGCTCCTTGTCTCATATCATTATCCTCACTTTTCATACTTTCATCTTGCTCAGACGCATCATCTTTGCGCCTCAAGATTCTAAGATACTCTTCAAAAATATCTCGCCGTATTAAAACCCGCTTTCCAATCTTATACACTGCACCTGCCTCATGAGCCAATCTTGTAAAAACTTTCAAGCCCAGTCCGTAATAATCAGCGCCTTCATAATAGGTAACGAACTCACGCTGTATCATCTTGGCATCCTCATCGTCCAACATATCCGAAAACATCCATAGATTTCCGCTCATTCTTTATCCTCCTGTGAAACCAACGTACTCGGCTCATGAAACTGTTCCAGATACTCATCAAAAATATCCCGGTTAATCAGAACGGTTCCATCCATTCGATATATGGCTCCCGCTTTACCAGCAAGTTCCAACAGCTTCTTGTGTGTAATGCTATAAACTATTTCCGCATCCTTATACCGGAGAAACTGTCTGCGCAATCTTTTTGCACTTTCCCGCACATCATTTCGCTTTTTCAATTCATAATAGGCTTTCGTCTTGTCACTAATCATAAAATGAATCCTCCATTCGATTTGTTGTTTGACAGAGAGTTGCACCAAACGAAAAAAGAGAACACCTTTGAAATTTCTTTCAAAAAGTGTTCTCTCAGCGATGTGTGCTGTATTGCGTTTCAGCCTCCAGCTATTCATTCTGCGTCGCAATTCTTCGTATTGATATGAAAAATTGTTGTCAATTTGTTGTCAACTTGGATTTGAGCAGCCGGAAACCCTTGATTTTACTGGGTTTATTCCTTGACGGTCTTCATTGTCGGGAATAATATTCAGGTTCAAGCATTATCATGTATTATCCCGTATTTACGCCTTTTCCAACAGTTTGCATCAATGCATTATCACGCATTATTATGCACTGTCATTTCAAAATTCGTTGCAATTTTGTTGCAAAAACTCTTTTTTGTTACATGAGCCCACCCAAGGACTCTTTCCTAAAATACATCGTATTTTTGTGCTAAATTCTTCATTGATTCCGTTTTTTTCATATCTGTCACTTCGGCATATATATCCATCGTGGTTTCTATGTTCGCATGGCCCATAATGGACTGGATTACCTTGATATTGGTTTCCTGTTCGCAGAACCTTGTGCAAAAGGTATGCCTCAAATGGTGGCAGGAGAAATGCGGCAATAAAACCGGCTGCCTTTTCTCTCTTTTCGCTTTCAACACTTCCTCCGCATTATAATTCTCTGAAATACGCCGAATCGTCCGGTTGACTGTCTGAGGATTATGTACGTTCCCAAAACGGTTGCAGAACACAAATCCTGTCATTCCATCAATCTCCGTGCAGTTGAACCCATTCTCTTTCTGTGCTTCGTGTTCCTCCTGAAAAGCATCATACACCGCATCCATCATCGGAATTACCCGGATACCGGCTTCCGTCTTTGGTAAGGACACCTGAAAAACGCTCCGTCGCTTTTTTGCGCCATCCATTGGATAGTACACAATACTGTGGTTAATACTTATTGTCCTATTCTCAAAATCCAGATCTTTCCACCTTAATCCAATAATCTCTCCAATTCGCCCGCCTGTTCCAAGCAATACTGTAAATAAAGGCAACCAATGGCAATATATTGGATTGTTCCTGGTGTATTCCATAAATGCCCTCTGCTGCTCTAACGTCAATGCATGTCTGACACCGTGGTTCCTGCCCGGTTTCTTCTTGACTTGTGCCATAGCGCCATCACTGGGATTGACACGGATGATCGCATCCCGGACTGCAAGTTGGAATGTCGGATGCAGCACCGTATGGATGGTTTCCAATGTATTGATCTGCAGATTCTTCTCATTCAGCAGATGATAATAAAAATACAATACATCTGAATACTTGATCTCCCCTATCTTCCGTTTTCCAAATTCTTCCCTCACGAAATGGTCATACATGTATTTGTAATTCGTATATGTTGTTTTCCGCAAGTCTGTCTTTGTTGATATGTAACGGTCAAAGACAAAATTCAGGTCTGCATTTCCTGCGGCATAGACATCCAAGCCGTCAAGCTGGTCTTTCAGCAGCTTATCCTCTTTTTCACGTAGCGTCCGCAGATCATTTGCGTAAATATACCGTCTTTTTCCATAAGGATCCGTATATGTATACATATACCTCATATCCTCTGTCCGTTGGCTTTCCCCTTTCCTCAAAGCCCTGCCCTTGTTATCTTTTCTTGCTTTTGCCATCTCTGCTCCTTTATGCGGAAAGAGATTCTGAAGCACTTCAAGCATTACGGATTCTGGTATAATAATTCTATTCCCTTAGTCAATGCTTGTGTCATGGTCATATTATGACTGGCAGCATACTTAATGAACTTTTCATATTCACTATCGGAAAGCCGGATTGTTATTGACTTCAACTTAGGAAACTCCTTTTTAGGTCTCCCAATTTTCGCCATCTATATGCACCTCCATTCATAACTATGTCTATTATAATTTCAGTAAGACAAAAAGTCAAGTGTTTTTTGTCTTACAAAAATATTTATTTCAGAATCTCTTTTATTTAACTATCCTCTAACTCTAAATGTTTCTAAATATTCTTCAAAAATATCACAGTTCACTAATACCAGCTTATCTAATTTATAGATTGCATTTGCATCTTTCGCCATCTGCTCGAACTTTCTCTGGCACATACTGTATAACTCTGCGCCCTCCTTGTATCTGACAAACCGTTTCTTATTTATATTTCGAGGCATTTTCTACCCTCCTTCCACCAAAAAATTTATCCTACAGGCAGCCGTCGGGAAACAGCGCCATTTGCCATAGCGTGCGGAAAAGCTGTCAATAACAGTTTCTTCACAGGAATCGCAATCTTTTCAGACCGGAGTAGCTTACCTCTGGAAGTATCATTATCAGAAACAGTATCGTCGCCGCAAAGTCCCTATCTCTCTGCCTATAATCAAATATCTATCGCTCGTACCTTTACTTCAATGCCCAAGAGAACATTTCATCGTTTCCAATACCTAGCACTTTGCGACACGTTGTCGTAAAGTACAGATACAGATAGTCATGGCGTATTTATTAAATGGCTCAACTGCTTCATACGTCCTGCAGGATATTCAATATGAAATTATCAAGGTACAAAAATCAGCCAGCCTGTTTCTATGCTCGTATGCCCTTATATGGAACCGGTCGGAAAGAAAGTGTTTTAGCAATCAGTTTTGTTTCCAACCGTCTGCGCAATGTTTCATCCACACAGTAATGTGACTGCCCAAATTCGTCATACATTTTTCTGGTGGATAATTTTGCTATGTAGGCTTCATAATGCTTCAATACTGCCTGGATTGCCTGTGCATCCCCTTCTGATGCCGCCTTAATAATGTGAAAAGGCAGCAATTTCTTTTCTTCCTTACGCTTATTCCTCTGCTCCATCCATATTTTCCTCCATAAATTTTTTCAGCAATTCTAATGAGCGTGTCCTATGCTCCCGTATTGTGCTGTGTACTAACTTCATTTCCGTTGCGATCTCCGTATCCGTCATCTCCAAAAAATAAGACAGAAGGACTACGTTCCGCTTTTTCTCCGTCAAAGCCTGTAGCGCCTCTACAAGCAATGCGTCCTTTACCTCAATGTCATACCCGAGAACTCGGAAGCGCAAACTGTCCAGATTGTACTCATCCATCACAAAAATGCTGTCCAATTCCTTTTCTGTCATTTCAGAAAAAATCACTTCGTGGTTCCTCCTGTACTCCATATGCCGGTAATAATTTGCTGCTTCACCGTCCAATGCTAACTGGCACAGACGGTCAAACTGATGCATGACCGTCAATTCATCACGAGAAGGAGTATGATCCATTTGATTTCACCTCCTTCCCATTCCAACTGGTAGAAAGAAAGGCCATAAACCTCCCCTCATTCTTTCTCCCAAATGGGGACACCCGTTTTGACGGGTCTTTCAAAATTTTTTTAATTTTCAAAATAAAAAAACGCCCTTGAGATAAACTCAATGGACGTTTTTACACATCTTTTTCATTTTTCAACAGCGAATATAGTATATGATAAAAAAATCTGTTTCTCTTTCAGCAATTTCTTACTATCTATCGGTATCACAATATATTGGCTTAAAATTGATATACTATAGATTTTTAATAATTAAGCCTCACCCACTCCTCCTTATACAAAATTTCCAAACTCTACTTATCTAATTTTTCTTTTATCGAATAATCATTAATTGCATATCGACAGCATTGAAGTACCAATTGATTAAATGAGACATTCTCATACGAAGATATTTCCATCAAAGTATTATAAATTTCCTCCGTAAAACGTATAGTTCTTGGTACATTAGATCTTGATAAAGTTGTATCTACCTTAAACATAAGTCTACCTCCTTGTTTTTAAATAGATTGTAACCATATCAAGGTTTCAAATGATATAACCATAAATATAACCATTTTTGAAGTTATTTATGTAACCGTCCATTGAAACATAAATAAAAAATGAATATCAATACTCCGAATAATAATATTCTACAGCTTGTACAAATTCTGATTTTCGCTTTTTACTTAATGGTATTCGTTTTCCTTTCTCCAATTCAACGTCGCTATTATTGATTCTTGTAATACAATTCATATTAACAATATAACTGGAATGTGGCTGCTTAAAGCCGTAATCCTCTAACATGCCCAAAAGGCTTTTCATTGTCATATAGCACTCAAAATCGCCCTTTTTAGTATGAATCAGAGTATGCCGATCTAAAGTTTCAATATACTCAATATCTAAAAAATATATTTTATCAACTCTCGCTTTTGTTTTATTAATAAAAAATTTATCTTCTTTTATTGCTTCTAATACATCCGTCATAATCTCTTTAAAATAAATGAAATTTATAGGTTTTAAGAAAAATTGTATTGCTTGAATACGATAGCCTTTCATTGCTGCTTCGCAATGCTTTGATACCAATACAATTGGAATACCTCTATCCATTTGTTTCAATTCTTTCAAAATTTCTTCGTTAATCTTTTCGTCTATATCCGTAATAATAAGGTTAATATCTCTATAATTTTTATAATAATTCAAAAGCTCTTGCGAACTCGCAAATCGAATGACTGTTGGTATAACCATCTCTTTTTCCCTTGTTACTCGCTTTAATGTTTTACTAATTTCATTAATAACTTTTACATCATCATCACAAATTGCAATTTTCATTTATTCTACCTACTCTCTTTTATTTTGTGAAATATGGTTACACTTTTATAACCATTTAATGAAAATAGGTAACTATTCAGCACCCCGTTTAGGGCATATTGATTTTTGGTCAAAACAGAGAAAATAAAATTTCTGTTTTACCATTGCTTTATCACGAAAAGTGGATAACTTTTCAATATAACTGCCAAGTGCTTTTGGCCTGTGGATTATGGCATCATCAATC
>CAJTIR010000003.1 GCA_910576385.1 Lachnospiraceae bacterium | reverse complement strand
TATCCGGCTGCTTCCGAACTGAAGAAGGTGCCAGAGATTATCTGAAAATCATGTCCTACGTTGGTACGGCACATAAGCAGGGATACAATGCTTACGAAGCAATCAAAAATGCAATTTCAGGCCACCCTGATTTCATCTTTGAATAGTGTTGGCTCTGAATAGTTACGAAAATAGTAAGAAGCCGAACAACTACTAATAATAGTTGCCCGGCTTCATAAAACTATTGTTCCAGTTCCATAACAAAATCACTTTTCTGTTTTCTCAAAAACTAAAATTTCCAAGAATACTCGTAGCATGTACTTTTTCTCCTCATATCTGTATAGACTGTTGTTCTAAAAACGAACATCATCTCTGACTTTTTTCATATCTATCGTTTAATCTAGCTTGTTTTAATTCAAAAACCACATCAGCATACTCCGCCACTTCTAACGAATGCGTCACTACGATAACGCATTTCTTATATTCATGAGCCATCCTTTTCATAATTTCAGCGATTTCCAACGCAGTCTTTCCATCTAAATTTCCAGTAGGCTCATCTGCCAGTAAGATATCCCTCTCCGACGCCAGCGCCCGCCCAATCGCAACGCGTTGCTGCTGACCGCCGGAAAGTTCTAGTACATTACGTGTTATTTCTTCTTCTGTCAGCCCTAATTTACGCAAAATGCCCCTGCCCCCTTTTCCAGCAAGCAATTCAACATTTTCAGCTGCGGTTAAATAATCTACTAAATTATAATTCTGAAAAATGACGGACACCCGTTTTGCACGATAATCATCCATATTTTTCTTATTGATTTCTGTTCCATCCAAAAGAATCTTACCGCTTTTAGGACCATCCATCCCGCCCAGAAGCGAGAGTAAGGTTGTCTTTCCACTTCCGCTTTTTCCCAAAATAACATACATTTTCCCACGTTCAAAACAAGCACTGACTTTTCTGAGTACTTCCTTTTTTTCATAGGAAAAATCTATCTGTTCTAGTTCTAATAATTTCATGCGCATACCTCCCTGACGGTAAAATCATCTTATTTCAGCTCATTTTCGACAAAATTTCCCGTGGTTTCAAACGGAATATACAAGACGAAGAAACAACAACGGAAAAAACCACGATAAACATTCCAATCATATACAAGATCACGATTTCTTTCTCTCCGACTTTCATTTCCATCCCCGGACTTTCCGCTGTGTCTGCAAGCAAATTTTCATCTCCGCTGTTCTCTAATGTATCAATCAGACTCTCCGTATCCTCTTGCGTTTTCTTCTCGGCCACAATATATCCGCCTATGTTATCTGCGGCTATTTTTCCGGGGATACAGGCTCCCGCGAATGCAATACTGGCAATCAGCAGCACTTCTAACAGATATTGAAAAAGTATCCTGCTTTTCCTAATTCCGCATCCCAGATAAATTCCTGTTTCATGAATCCTTTCACGATTCCACATAACCAGCACCAGCGTCAGTATCACCGCACTGACCACTATACTAAGAGCTAAAAATACTTTTATCATTGTCTCTGCCTTTCCCAATGCGCCTGCTGATGCCTGATACTTCTCATCATGCATGTCAATTTCATAAGCCTGTTCATCATATCCGTCCATTTGTCTTACTGTTCCGACTATCTCCTCAAGCTGGTCCGGATCAGATGCTGTAACAAAAACCTGGTCGTATCCGGCGGGATAACTGTTGTTTTCAATCTCGGTCAGGGTGGCCAGATCAGAATATACCCTATTTTCTATCCGGTCATAGGTGGTCACAGACGCCCCTGTTTTTTCTATCGTATCTACGTCAAAGATTCCAATTAATTCCACTTCTACTTTTTGATTATCCGTATCAACTATCTGAAGTTTATCACCAGGCTCCAGATGATTTAGCTCTGTTATCGTTTTACTCAACAAAATAACGTGCCGGTCGCCTGGAACAATATGTCTCCCCGCAACTAAGTTCAAGCTTCTGTCTGCAAATTCTGAACAATCTTTGGAAGAATACACAGCTACCATCTTCTGCTGATTTTCAAATTCTTCTTCTATTGGAATTGTTCCGGCCTTCAGCTTCATTCCTTCCAACTGACAAAGGGCTTCTGTCCTGGCCTCACAGCTTTTAACCCCTGGAATCTTAAGGATCTTATTGATAAAATCTGCAGATATCAATTTTGTAGAATATAACAATACATCGGAAAATCCTGCACTGTCTTCCATAATTTCTTCATGATAATACGGGTTATCGTCAGAATATTTCACGCTAACCGAAAAGCTCCCGCCCAAGGACTCCCGCAATTCTCTTTGCGCTGCATTTACCCCTTTCTCCACGATCAGCGCAGACAGGACAAAGGTCCCCGTCACGAACAGCAGAATGAATAATATGATTGTTTTTCCCTTTTTCCGGCTGATATAGCGCAGCGCTCTCTTTAATGTCCACATAAAAAAACCTCCATATAATTTTGATCTATTTTATCAAACCTATATGGAAGCATTATAAAATCAATATGAAATTACTATGGAATTTTAATCCCCGCTGAAATATATCACAAAATTCATTTGCGGCTTATGTTCATCTTTCCCAAACGTGTACTCCATGTTCAGCGCAGTAAAAATAGTATGTACAATATATAAACCTAAGCCGCTGCCGCCGTACGCTTTAGAATGGCTCTTCTCCAATCTGCTGAATGGTTCAAAGATTTCTTTTAACGATTCCCCTTCGATAATTTGTCCTTCGTTGGATATAACCAGCTTATGATCTCTATAGCTGATATCAACTTTTTTCCCTTTCTCTGTATATACAACAGCATTCATCAAAATATTCGATAACGCCTTTTTTAACAGATCCCTGTCCGTCTTAATCATATCCTCTCCGGTAAGACTGACGAAAAGGTTAACGCCTTTCGCCTTAGCGATCATTTCAAATGGAATAATCATATCTTCTAACAGCTCTTTGATCTTATATTTTTTCTTATTGATGATGTTCAAACCATTATTCAACCGATTCGTCTCTAAAATATTCTGTATCATCAGATATAACTCTTCCAGCATTGCTTTACATTCTGGCAAATATCTGTCATAGTCATTATATTTACCCACTTTCAAAATCATATTTTCCAATATCGCGTTACATGCGGTAATTGGCGTTTTTAATTCATGTGACGCGGCATATAAAAAATCAATTTTCGTTTTTTCTGCCTCTGCTGTAGTTTCTATCTGTTGCCGTAGTTGCTCGATTGTATAAAACAATTTTTTATAAAGTGAATTCAGATTATCACTCAGCTGTTCAAATTCATCATTTGTCCGAATATCACATGCTGCGTCCGGTTCGAGGGACGCCATTTTCTTTGTGATGCCGACCATTTCTTTAATTGGTTTTACCGTGATTCTGGCCCAGTAATAGGAAACAATAAATACAAACAAAGAGCAGCAAACAAATGAAAATATCAATCCCTTAAGTAAAGATAGTTCGATTATTTCTTCTGTATCAAATTCAGCTCCGACAACCATCATGTATTCTGTTGAACTTTCTTCTGTAACAATACAGACTCTTGGCACAATGAGCCAAATCAATCCATGTGCAACCAGTATAACTAGCAGCATAATTAGAAAAGAATAACAAAAAGTTCTCTTGAAAATACTAGATTTTTTCATATCTTTACTCCGTTTCCAGACGGTAACCCAGCCCCTTTATCGTTGTAATACAAGTAAGTTGCAATTTTTTTCGGATATTTTTCACATATGTATCTATCGTTCGGTCCAGGATGTCTGCATCACATCCCCAAATCGCTTCTACCATCTTCTCTCTCGTCAGGACAATCCCCCGATTTTCGGCAAATAATCTGAGCAGTTCATATTCTTTAACTGTCAGTTCACACGGCTCTCCGTTGACCCGGCTTTGACAGGCATCAAAATCAATCATTGCATTTTCTAATTGAAGGATATTGCTTTTTTTCTCATTCCGCCTGCTTCTCTTTAACAAAGCATGAACTCTGCGACCAAGTACAAGCATAGAAAACGGCTTTGTCATATAGTCGTCGGCATCCCCGTCAAAGCTTAATACCTGCATAGACTCATCACTAATCGCAGTAAGCATTAAAACTGGAACGTCTGTGAATTCCCGAATCTTCCCAAGCAGCATAACCCCCGAAATTTTCGGAAGCATAATGTCTAAAATGATTAGATCACAGCTTTTCTCTTTGATAAACTGATATGCCTGCTCTCCATCATGAACGCCAAGCGTC
The DNA here is from genome assembly GCA_910576385.1 of Lachnospiraceae bacterium. GTDB lineage: Bacteria > Bacillota > Clostridia > Lachnospirales > Lachnospiraceae > Petralouisia. The sequence goes on along the minus strand of CAJTIR010000003.1, from coordinate 198,627 downwards.
TGATAACCTAAGCTGTTCAAATATTCCACAACCGCTTCATTCGTTTTGTAATCATCTTCTACCACTAATATTTTCTCCATGCCTTTTTCTCCCAGTACAATCATAATGCAGCCAATATAGCTATATGTTAATAGGTTTTTATATCTGATAACAACAAAAAGAATTTCTCCTTTACCAAGTGTTATCTTTACAATTATTGTGTACCAGACGATTTCCTGATAAACAATCACTTTCTTCATAGAATATATCTCTTTATCACTAACAATAGCACAAACATGAATATATGAAAAGATATAATAATCTCTTTGATTCAAAAATTTAATAGAACACTGCATTACTTATGTTAATAATTTTTAAGATGAATTACAGCGAACCTCTCCTCAGTATCAAGTGTTCCACTTCATTATATATCCTAACCAATAATGTTACCTCTTATATGCATCTGCTTGTAGTTTATATAATGTATAGTATTTTCCATTTGTTCTCATGAGTTCTTCATGTGTTCCAAATTCTGTTATTTCCCCTTCTTGCATCACAAAAATCTTATCAACTATTCCCATATTAGAAAATCTATGTGTTATCAAAAGACTCATTTTCCCATCCATCATTTCTTGCATTTTTTTTAATATATCCGATTCCGCTTGTGGATCCAACGCAGAAGATGGCTCATCCATTATCAATATGGAAACATCTCTCATTATAGCTCTGGATATAGCTATCGTCTGCCATTGCCCACCAGATAATTCGCTTCCTTCTTCCCATTCTTTTTCCAATATTGTCTGATATTCATTTGGTAGACTTTGAATAAATTTATTTGCACCTGAAATATATGCTGCAAATTGTATTTTCTCAAAATCGTCTATTCTTTTTAGATTCCCAATTCCTATATTTTCATTTACTGTCAAAGGATATTTAATAAAATCTTGAAAAACCACGCCAATGCTTCTATATAAACTCTCTATAGAGTATTCTTTTATATCTATACCATTAATCAAAATCTTACCCCTTTGTGGATCATATAATCTCAAAAGTAATTTAATAAAAGTAGTCTTTCCAGAACCATTAAGACCTACCAACGCATATGACTTACCTCTCTCAAGTTTTATAGAAACATTTTTCAAGACAAATGAATCACTATGTGGATATTGAAACCATACATTTTCAAATTCTATTTTTTTTAAGTCCACAACAGAGAAATCTTTTTTTCCATCCTTTAAACCACCTTCCATTTTTAATAAGTCCAAGAGGTTTTCTATATACAAATTATCACTATACAAAGAAGAAATTGCATCCAAAATAGAATTAATTGAATTCTCCATATTATCTAATGCCGAAATATACATCGTAAAATCCCCAATGCTTTTTTTCTCCAATATCGCTCTATATAATACAAAAATTTTAATTCCTGTAGAACATATAGACTGTACCAAATCTGTTTTTGTAAGTTTAAACAAAAAACTCTTTTTATATTTTTTATCCTCTATAATATGCTTTTTATAAATATCAGAAACCTTCTGTTTTAAGTATAATGCTGCTCCGTATATTTTTAACTCTTTGATATTTTCATATTTTAAGCATAAATCAGTAAGGTAATCAACCATTCTCAAATTTTGAACTCTTGTAACGTATATTTTATACTGCTTATATGCGATGCTGATGCTTACATAAAAAATTGGAACCATAATCAAACATAACATAATAGCTATTGAACCACTTAATGATGCCATTACTGCTGTTACTCCAATTAACGTTGTAAAATATTGAAGTAGCATTACCAACATTACCAAAATACTCACACATCTTGCTCCCGATTCACTACTAACTTTCTCCAACGTATCATAAATTTTAGAATCATCAAAATATGACATATCTAATTGATTTACTTTCTCTATAACCATTTCATTTATATAGCAGTTCATGCTTTCTTGTGCAATTTCTCTATAATAAATACTCAATCTATTAAATAAATTTATAGTTTCTATACATCCACCAATGCCTCCTAACCAGATAAATGCCTCTCCTACTTTCCCATATTCTAATGAATACGTTGCAGAATCCACAAGATATTTCCATAAATATACATTAAGTGACGTTACTATCCCCAACAACACATTACATATAAAAAGCTTGGTTACTATTATTGGCGATGATTTTAAAATAATTTTAATTATACTAAAAATATTAATTATAAATTTTCTTATATGTCTAATTTTTCTCATTTCTAATCCTCACTCAAAGAATGGGGTATACACATTTGTATACCCCATTCTTTGTTTCACTGCCAACACTTATGCATTAATGCTTTTTTGCTGCTGTTCTTGTCGATGCTTTATTGCTTGTCTTTGTGCATCCACATACGCATACAGAATCTCTTGTCGCAGTTTTTACCTTAGAAGAAGCGCAACCACATCCAGCTCTTGGATCAAGATAGTTTGCTCTTGCTTCCATGCTTTTTCTACCTTCTTTTGCGATTAACATGATTTATTCCTCCTAATTTTTATTTATGTAAAAGCATATAATGCTTTACATACTAATCTTCTATGTGAAATCTTCTATACTTTTTTGCAATTTCACATATTTCCTCATATACTATTTCTTTTTGAAGTCTTTCAATTTCAATACCAGAATCTAAATCTATCCCATACAAAAAATTTAATTTACATTTTTCCTCAAAGTTGATGCTATTTATTTTTTGTTTTAATTCATTTGCTGCTTTAGATGAAATAGATATATTTTTTTTCTTCTGTTGCTCCAAACGTTCCAAAGCAACTAACACCATTTTTTTTATAAATAAGATATCCGTATTTAATGTTACAAATTCATAATCAATAATGACTACATCTGCTAAAATCTCATTTTCATAAAGTATTGCTTCTGATACTGGCATCTTTGCCTCTAACAACAAATCTCCCAAAACTTCATCAAAAAATATAAAGAAATACATCTTGATAAATTCATATTTCAAATATTCTATTGTATTTTGAAAATTTTTTTGACTTTCAAAATATAGATTACAAATCACTTTTTCTTTTTTATGAACATCAATTTCCCAAAACAAACTACTCTTTTCTTTTCTATTATATCTACCCCTTAGTATCGGAATCGTCCCATCAGTTTCGGCAGTTTTATATATCTTAAAATTACTGCTGACACAAATTGCAATATCATTATAATTTTTGTTTTGGTAATCAACTATCTGTTCAAATGACAGTTTCCGTATTACATCTTCATTTCCCACTGGCATTTTATCTTCCCAATACTGTGGTAACAGATATCGTATTATACGATTTCTTTCTTGATAATAAGGTGCTTTTCTTTGAAATTTAATCTCGTTTATAACCGCTTCTTTCACACCTTTCATATTATCCTCTATCAATAATGAACCATTAATAATCGCATACATTTTTTTTAAAGTTTCTATCACCTGGTTATAATCATTATTGCATTGTATTTCATACTGTGTACACTCAAAATCTGTTGTTCCTTGAATATTAATTGCAAATTCTTCCTTCTCAGCAAAGTATAAATTCATATGTTCCAAAAAATGAGTAACTCCATTTTCATTCTTCTTCTCCTGCTGAGACCCACATAACACAATAAGTTTAACTTTTGCAATTTTTCCACCTTGGATTTCTTGATAAATTTTTATATTCTTTCGCATATATATTTTCTCGGTCTAATTTATTGACATATCATCCAAATAATCAAGGGCATGCTCATCTTTTTCCAATATTTCAAAATATGCTGCCAAGCTTCTCAAACAACTTTTTTTACATTCTTCACACATGATGGTTTTCTTTTCCATATCCAATTTGTCTTTGGTATAGCAACCGCAATAGCATATCTTACATAATCTTGCGTACCAGCAAGTCGCACATGTTTTCATAGATTGCTTAGCATAATCATCAATATATATACGCTTTGCCTTCTCAATGTCTATTCCCTTTTCCAAACTTCCAATATTAGGAATCTCTCCTACTCTTTCACAAATTTTAAATTGTCCATCTACTGTAACGTATAATTTACGCTGACCAGGAACACAACAGCCATTCATTGTTATAGAGTCCATAACAGCATCAAAAACTGTTCTCTTCCTTATATGTAAATAAGAATCCTCTACCAACCTCTTAGTAAATCTGTTTTGCTTTTCCAAGTTTGCCTGATTGAATTCTACTAAAGAAAAATCATACTCCGTATTTATTTTATCTAACTTATGCGACAAATTTTCCTTTTGTAGATATTTATAAATAGTATCCATACTTTCTTCATCCGGATATGTAATGAGTTTTACACATTCTTCCGGCAACCATGACAAACTCTCAAAAAATTCCTGTGTCTCTTGCAATCTCTCCATAGAATAGGGCGGAGCATATACCATGCTAAATAGTATATAATCTTTAGCACGCTCGTGTCCATATGCCTCTACCAAATTTTTAACACCCTCTAATGTTCTATCAAAACTTCCTTCCCCTCCCTGATTCTTTCTATACAAATCATGCCACTGCTTGGGTCCATCCAAACTAACAGTTACACTTAAATTGGGAATTTCGCTAAGTTCTTGGCACATTTTTTTATTTAATAATACTGCATTTGTTGTAAAGGAAAAATAGACCTTTCTATCAGTTATTTTTTCCATTGCATATCTCATTGAGCGAATCATTGTATCATAATTTATCAAAGGCTCTCCACCATAATATCCCACATACAATTCCTTTGTTTTTGTAGAGTGACTCTTTGCATAGTCTATTGCCTTCAATGCAATTTCCAGAGTCATATCGCGCTCGCCAAAATCCCTACTCTTCTCACACATCTCATTATAAATACAATATCCACATCTCAAATTACATTTTTCTGTCAATTCTAAAGTAATCTGTTCCAGATGATGGTTAATTAACTCTTCATAATTATTAAATGGTGCCATTAAAGAAAATTTTGAAAGAGCAAGTATTTTTTCATTTTGAATAGCTGCCATTATATGTTCTAAAGCTTCTACATAAACACCTTCACTATATTCATTTGTATATAAAACTTTCTCTAACTCTCCCGCCAAAATTTTCTCAATAATTTCATATTCTACTTTTTGACATGCTAAAACTTTTCCGGTTACTGTATCATAATAATAATATCCATTTTGGGTTTTAAATGTTATCCCCACTGGGTTGCCGTCTGGCAACATTTTTTTCAATTCTTCAATTTTATATGCCAAAGTCTTTTCTTTCACTTTACATTCCTCCTGCTATCCGAAACGTCTTTTGCATTATATATACTTTGCATTTATATTTCAATAGATTTTGCGTATTAGGGGCTTGTAACTGCGTATTTGGACATAAAGAAAAATAAATTAGTATTTATTACTTTTTTCATTTTAAAAATATCTAGTCTTCGGGATAAAGGGTTATACCGAATTCGGGGATAGCAAGGGCATTATCCGAGAAGTTTCATTATTCCAGAAAACTTATAGAAATACGGTTTATTAATAGCTTCTAATGAAACTCCCCGCAGCAGAGCTGCGGGGTATCAGCCCAAGACTCGCTTTGTTCGTCATTAGTTTGTTGCGCAGCAAGCTGCTGGGCATTAGACCCTCTTTTTGATTAAGGAATTCTTTATCGTAATTATCAGAATGATTGTCAATAACATAAGGAACGTATCGTGTCTATGGTCTAGACAGTTGAGTAATTATCCGAGAAGTTTTCAGAAACCGCCGATAAACTGTGCTTTTCAGGATATTTCTTTAATGATGAAACTTCTCGAATAATGCTCTTTATTCCAGTTCTGACATAAAGGGCCAGTTCTGACATAAAGGGCAAGATTCGCCTGAGTTACTCAAAACCCACTTCGTGGATTTTGCTTACCCGGCAAACTTGATGGTGATTCCGCTCCCCATGCCCTCGGTTCTGGCATATTTTTCAAATATGCAGATTGGCTCCTATTAAAAATAGTCGCAGCGTGATAATTCCTATCACGGAAAAATCCAAAAATTTTTATAAATCCCCTCTTTTCCTTTCTCATTCCATTTCCACAATCGGCTTATATTTAGGAACCCCTTTGTATTCCTACATTCAGGAAGATCAAAGTACGAATATATTTTTAACAGGAAGGAAGGACGAAATGGCAAGACCAAAGAAGGACAGGGAACTGCAGCACAAACACCAGATTATGCTCCGTCTCACAGATACGGAATATGAAATCGTGTCTGAAAGCGCAAAAGCCGCACACCTCCCACTGGCAGAGTATGCCCGGAAACAGATTATGCAGCAGAAGGTAATGGCAAAATATGAGATTGTGGCAGACCTGCCGGAGCTGAAAAAATTGATTGCGGAGTTTGGGAAGATCGGCAGCAACTTAAACCAGATTGCAAGGCATTTCAACAGCGGCGGCATCCATTCCCAAAGAATGCTTAAAGCAATCGGCCAAAGCGTAGCCAGAATCTACGAAATGAAGTATGAAGTGTTAAAGATGGCCGGGGATTTCCAGGCGGTTTCCGGAGGACGTTCTCATGGCAATCCTGAAACACATAGCGAGTAAAAATGCCAACTATGCAGAGATACAGCGTTATCTCATGTTTGAACATGATGAAGATACCAACAAGCCGATACTCAATGAAAACGGAGAATTGATTCCTCGCAAAGGATATATCATGGACGGTATAAACTGCGACCCATTCACCTTCGATATGGAGTGCAGGGAACTGAACGCCCTGTACCGTAAAAATGAATCTTATGATGAAATCAAATCCCATCATTACATTATCAGCTTCGACCCGAAGGACACAGATGAAAATGGACTGACCGGGGAACGGGCGCAGAAACTTGGGATGGAGTATGCCCGGAAAAATTTCCCCGGCCACCAGACCCTGGTCTGCACACACATGGACGGGCATAATAAAAGCGGCAACATCCATGTGCATATTGTCATTAACAGCCTGCGGAAATACGATGTGGAACGCCAGGGCTTCATGGAGCGGGCCTGCGATTCCCGTGCCGGATATAAGCACCATCTATCGAAAGATTACCTGATCCATCTAAAGCAGTCCCTTATGGATCTGTGCCATCGGGAACATCTGCATCAGGTGGACCTTCTTGCGCCTGCAGAAAAGAAAATTACAGACCGTGAATATCATGTGGGACAGAGGGGGCAAAAGAAACTGGACGAACGCAACCGGCAGATTCTGGCGGACGGCCTTCCCATTCGCAGAACGGCATTCCAGACACAGAAGGATTTCTTACGCTCCGCAATCGAAGCCAGCGCCGTCAGTTCCTGCAGCCGGGAAGAATTTCAAAAACTGCTCCTGGAGAAATACAACATCACGCTCAAAGTCAGCCGTGGAAGGTTCAGCTACCTCCACCCGGAACGAGGAAAATATATTACTGGCAGGATGCTTGGCACACATTATGAAGAAGATTATCTCCTGGAGCTGTTCGGGGAAAATTCAAAAAGTAAAGAATACAGAAAAGAAACCATTGCCAGTGAAACCTTTAATGCAGAATCGGAACAGCCTGCAGACCAGCCATCCGATCCATTACAGGAAGCTCCTGTATCAATCCTGTTTATCAAGTCAGACCTGCGGCTTGTAACCAACCTGCAGGATTGTGTGAAAGCACAGCAAAATGCCGCTTATGCCAATAAAGTAAAACTTTCCAATCTAAAGGAAATGGCTAAGACCGTTGCTTATATACAAGAACGTGGATATGATACAAGAGATTCCCTGGAAGATTCATTTTCAGAGGTTAAGAACCTTGCTTCCAGTTCCAGAAAGGTTTTAAAAGATACGGAAGATAAGCTCCGGATATTAAATGAGCAGATCCATTATACCGGCCAGTACCTTGCCAATAAATCCGTCTACCGGCAGTTTTGCAGAGCAAAACACAAGGGACAGTTCCGGGAAGAACACTCTGCCGAGATTGCGCTTTACGAATCAGCCCGGAAATTCCTGCAAGGGCAGTCAGCAGACGGCAGGCTTCCATCCATCAAACTGCTGAAAGCGGAAAAAGAACAGCTATTGCATAAGAAAAAGGAAGCGCAGAAAACCTACCATTATTACCGGGATTATCAGAAAGAATTAAATACGGTCTGCTCCAATGTCGATAAAATTTTAGGGCAGGCCCGCGCCAGACAGCCGGAGAAGCAGAAAGGCGCAGATATTTCCTGATTCTTCCGTCGAAAAACATCCGCAGGATTCTGGTTATGGTTCTGCCCAAATTCCTGCGGATGTCATTCATTCCATTCTGATGGCTGCACCTGAAAATTCTGCCAAGTGTCAACTGAGGGTATTACAGAACCAATGCTTTCGCTTTTCTCACTCATCACCTGGTACATTTCTTCCCGTTTTTTCTCTGCATGCTTCCGTATTTCCCTTTGCGCCGTCCCAGTCGGCTCAAAGGAAAAATAGAACGGCTTTTCCCATCCCTCCCGGAACGGGTATGGGAAAATATAAATTTTTTTCAATCCCGTCGTATCTAAAAACAACTGGAAAATCTCATAGGGCAGGATTTCCCCGCATACCAGAACAGCTCCTGCATCTTCATAAGAAACCTGTTCCCGGTACACGGGCGAACCCAGGAATGCGAGCTGCTTTAGGGCGTTCATCCGTATCGCTTCTATCTGGGTACGCTGCCCCACACGCCATCTTGTATGCGGTGCAAGCTCCCCGTAAATCCGGGCAGCTTCTTCGTCCTCCCGGATATCGTTGTCATAGTCATATCTGTAATTTTCCACTTTGATCTGGCCGTATGCCACAAGGCTTGCAAAAAGCGCAAGGGAATCCAGGTCAGTATATACAGACAGATGCCCCCTGCCCTGATAGGAACATAAGATATCCTCTAAAGCATCTATGATCTTTTTCATGGTTTCATATTTTTTATCCGGTTCTTTTTCCATTCCTTCTCCCTCTTTTATGTTTTGCTGCTGCCAGAAATTTTTGTCTCCGGCATATCCGGCGTCTTATCCGTCATTTCATTCTGCGCTTTCGCTGCCGCCTTTCCCAGCTTCTCTTTCTTTAGCTGTTCTGCCCTCCCTAAATCTACATAATGCGTCGCATATGCTTTTTCAATCTCCAGGTTTCCGCTCTTACTGAAACGGAGGGGGATTACTGCCTTATGCCCTTGCTTTTTCTTTACGCCCCAACGCTTGTAATAGCAGAATGACGGTTTTAAGTTTGTTTTCTTCGCATAGGAGCGGATCTGCTTCATAATAAATGAGAGTTTCTTCAAATTGCAGGTACAGACGGCTTCCAGATACTGTACTTTCCCGAATCTCCAGTCCTCATATTTCTGCCGGGGCAGCACCCCTATGTCAACCAGTACGTCTGCCGGGGCGGCATAGCCCCGATGCCGGCACTGATGGCAAACAGCAGAATGTACTTTCCCTATCAGTTCTGATTCCTTCACTTTGCCCTCCATGTAAATACCCCCGGCTGTATTCATTCACAACCGGGGATTCTATTATCTTTCCTCTATGGTATCTGCATAATGGCAACTATTATATCGTTTGAAGCAGTCCTTTTTCAATTTCCCGGACATCTTCCACAGAAAGCTCCGTAAAATACCCGGCGATTTCCTCTGCTGACATTTTTCCAGTCTTTAACATATTTTCTACTGCATCCCTTACTGCCTCACGTCTTTCACTGGCAACATAATTACGCATAATCCTCTCTTCATCAAACAAAGTCATCATGATAGACACAACCTCCTTTTCCCTGCTCTCCAGAAATTCACGGAGCAGATTCCTGTCTTTGCAGATGCGGATGGTTTCCGTGACAGCCTCCCGGCTTCTCCCATACCGCTTTACCTGTTCGTTATATACCTTTGTAAAAGCAACATACTGGCTGATGATGTCATTTCCTTTGCCGTCATAGATTACTTTTACCTTTACTTCAATGGAACATTCTTTTCCCTTGAAAAATTCTTTGGAAAATGAAATCGTTTCCGGCCTGCTGACACGCTCCCCTGTATAGATCATATATATCTCCGGCTCCGGCACATGGACTTTCTTGCTTCCATATAAATCTGCGTCCTGCTCTTCAAAATAATCATGGTAAACCTGCGCCAAATACATCAGCGCACGTATAATGATATTCATCGTCCAGCTCGACTGCTGCTCGACCAGGAATAAAATTTTGTCCCCAACCCGGAAACCCAGGTCATTATAGATTCCGTTGGTAAGCACGTTCCTTATCGTTATATCCGTAAGCGCATCTTCCGTAGTCTCCGTATCCTCCGGATGGAGCGCACGGTATAGCTGTATCAGGTATTTTTTATCCCGAAAGATCGTCGTGAATACGCTGTCTTTCACCGTATATTTGGCAAAGGAATCCTTTTTTTCCACTGCTTTCTCTTTTGGCTCTTCCTGTATTATTCCACCCTGCATAATATCACCCCGGTTCCGGCTTGCGCCTGGCAGTCTGACAGGGAGGTTTCGCCCTGTCTGTTATGGCTTTATTATACAGAGAAACTCCATAATGTTCAAGACATAAAAAAGAAGCATCCGGCAATCCCTGCCAGATACTTCCCTTTTCCCTTATTTCCGTCTGCGCTCCATCTGTTCCGGCATTTCCATCTGCTGTGCAGGCTTTCCGTGCCGTTTCGCAATCTCCGCCTGTTTCTGCCACAGCTTTTTCAGGACAGATTCCCTGCCATGCTTTTTTTTGCCATTATTTTTATTCCCATCAATGAGGCTGTGGTTTTCTTCTTCCCCACTCTCAACGCTACGGACATACTCCCCGTTTTCCATATATTTCTGCCAATTCTCAAGGGGCGGCTTTTCCCTGTCGCCGCCTTCTGCCGCATCTGCCCCGGAGGGTACAGAAGCCTTCCCAGAGGGTAATGTGGTTTCATGCCGCACTATTTCTTTTGCAGGCTTCGGCGGGTTAAGATAATCCTTAATCTGCTGCTGCACGGATTGGTCAAACCCGTGATAGACTCCCTCGGCAGCCAGCCGCCCGGCTTCATCCACCACAACCCATTCCGTATCTTTCCCATAGGCTTCATGCTCCATCAGGAAGAACTCCCTGCCGTCTACGATTATGCTGTCAAAAGCGTGCCAGCTCCCTTCTTTCCCCTCGATGTGGAAACCAGAAGTACCGAAAGACACAGGCGCACCGGAAGAGCCTGGCCGGATAAAACCAGCTATGGCGGTGAACCCTTCTTTCTCAACATAATAGGCGGCCACAACGCCGCCCTTATTCAGCACAAGCACATCACTGACACTGATCGAATGTCCATGAAATGCCCGTGGCAGTTTCTTGTTAAAACGCCTGCGGATCTGTCCCGGCCCGTCTTCCGGCTGCATCCGTGCCAGATACACCTGCTCATAATCCTTATACTGTATCTGTATCCCCTTCTCCTGCAGTGTGCTGTAAGACCGGAACCGTATCTGCCTGTTTTCCGGGATATTTTTAAGCTGGTACACCGCAAATTGATTTGCCTCCATCATTCATCCTCCATCGGTTCCTCTTTATACAGTTCCAGATCCAATTCTAAAAATGCTTCCTCTGTAATGCACCACAGCTTTTCCAGTGTGCTGTTTATGAGGGCAAGCATTTCCTCATCCCTGCCTATGTAGGGGATTGCGTTATGCATCTCCTCAATGGTTGCCTGCCTGCTTTCCTTCTGGAACATTGCTATCAGGAAATATTCATTTTCCTCAAATCTCACCATCATAATTCCTGTTCTCCCTTCTTCTTTGCTTGTGTTTTCTGGCTCTGCTTCCCCCGTTCCAGTGTTTGTTTCTCCTGTGCCTTCATCCTTGCCTGCCGTTCCCGGAGGGCGTTTAGGACGGACTGCTTCTTGCTGCCGCCAGATATGCCCTCGTCTATTTTCGGGGCATTTTCAACTGATTTTACCGGCTCTGCTGCTTTCGTTTCTGTCCTGGCAGTATCTCTGCCCGATTCATGTGTTGTGATACCTGGGCTTCCTTTTTCATGCGCTTGTACGGTTTGTTGCCTGTTCTCCAATGACACTGGCGGCTGCGGCGGTTCCTGCCCCCTTTTCAACCCTGGCATATCCTTTCCTTTCTGATTCGCAAGGATTTTCTCCATATCCGCAATCGCCTTCTGCACTAATGGACTGTCCCGGTATTGGGGAATCTCATTGATAAATTCCGTCTGCATCTCCCCCATCACCATTAAGTCAAAATTCCCGTCATAGATACTGCCGTCCTCCAGGCAGAATCCAATCCCCTTAATGCCGCTCATCCGTTCTGCAGGGATTTTTTCATACAATTCCATCGCCTCCTGCAGTGTTTCCAGACGCTCATGGTATTCCCCCAAAACAGGGAACTCCGTACATTCCGCCACATAGAATGTAATGGTTGCCTCCTGCTCTACGGAAATGTCATGGCTCTCCCCTGTCAATTTCTCCATTAACCCGATTGCATCCCTGACAATCGGGGATTCTTTGTCGCCGGTTTCAATAACCTCCGCTAAGTGCGCCCGGAACTTTTCCGTATCATTTCTTTCAAGCGCATTGCCAATAATCTCATACGCCTGATAGATCGGCTCTGTTTCTATCCGGGCAGCGCCATCCCAAAATCCAAGCAGATCTTCATCATGATCCATACTGAACTTTACAATATCCCCGGTAAGTTCCTGCCTTTCTTTTCCATCCAGATATTTTTCCGCATTCTCCATGTATCTCTCCAAAGTTCCTGTCTTTTCCGTAGAGATTGGATTGATGTCAACCGGGATTCCCGCCATCTTAAAATCTCCCTCATGTAACGCATTGAAGAAAACATCCTCTTTCAGATTGCCGCTGTAAGATACCACCACATCTATATCCGAGCCTTCCTGGTACATCCCTTCTCTGGAACGGCTCCCGTACACCCTTGCGCCAAGCAGCTCCACTTCCTCCGACAGCCCCATTTCATCAATCTGTGCCTGGGCATAGCAGAGTACGGTTTCCTCTATTCCCGCACGGCTCTGGCCGTTTAAGGCAGGCTCCGGCTCTGTCTGATCAGAAACAAGCGTAAGTCTCTCCGTCTCCGTTTCTTTCGCCTGCGCCTTCTGCAGTTCTTCCTGCGCCACGGTTTCTGTTTTCACCTGCAATTCTCCATAATCCATAACCTTACACGCCGCCAACGGTATGCCTTCATCCGAAAGGATCGCTTCCATCGCCTCACGGATTGACAGATCCGGATCGTCGTACACGCCTCCGTCAATCTCCCTGAAATCCTTACCATAAATCGTATAATCGTAACCGTCAGAAACGGTCTGGATGGAAAAGTACCCTTTTTCTGTCTGGTATGCAATTGCAACATCATAGCTATCGAGATACTCCCTTGCTTTCTGTGACGCCGCCATCGTTTCCTCTCGAACCCATTTTTCGCTTAGGGAATTAAATTCTATATCTGTAAGCGTTTCAATTCCATTCCGGCACACAATCAGGGACATCCTGGAGGGTGGCTGTTCCGTGCTTTCCATGCCAAGCTGTTTATTTAGGTGGTTTGGTATCTGCTGATAGGCAGTGGCCGCCGCATCCAAATCCGCAAAATACTGATATTCCCTTTCTGCTTTGCTGCCATCGGTGTTCTGTATAAGATAGTATTGTGCAATGAATGACGGCTCCGGTTCCATTTCTACTCCTTTTTCTGAAAAATACTCGCCAATGGCTTCCATTGCCCCCTGATCAAACCCATGCTCCAGATCCTCTGCCACCAGTTCCCCTTCCTGATTGACAATAATAGAGGCCACAGAATCCCCATATTCCTCATGCTCCATCCGGTAAAACAGCTCGCCGCTAATTTCTTTTGCTTCTGCCGTATGCCATGTGCCAAAATGCCCATTTGCAATAAACCCTTTCGTTTCCTCATTGATCCGCACGTTTTCTTCCTTCCCTAACTCCTGTTCCTGTATTCCATCCCTTGCCAATCCGATAAACCCGTCCAGTACAGCCGGGTGGCTGCTTACCACATAATCAGCGTTCATATCCATCCCCCGGTTTACGTTCTCCGGTATCTCGTATCCCTTTGCCCATGCCTTATTCCCGATAGAAAACCGCCCGTCATGTTCCAAATGCTGCAACGTATTTGCAAGGATGAATACCACACGTTCTGCGCCATATTCCTCCAGGACTTCCTCTGCGGCATCATGCGCCAGATGCATCCCGTCAAAGTTCTCCCTGATTGCGTCCTCAACCGCTTTTTTGCAGTCCAGGTTCAGCTTTCTTGATTCCAGGTAATCATCTGCCCGGCCATGCTCCATTGCATAGGTAATGGTATGCATATAAAGCGGCGGGTACGTTTTTTCCTCTGGAATCTGCCGTTTTGCTTCTTCCTCCAGTACATGTTTCCTCTGTTCAATAAAACCGGGCAGTTCCACAGGGCCATAATCATCCAAAAAATAAGCAGTCACTTTCCCTTTACGGTTCATAACCATCACATCACCGACAGTCGGGTAGTGCCCGGTATAGCCTTCCGGGAGAGAAAATGTTATTTCTGTGCGGACGCTTTCCAAATTATCCCCTAGCTTGAGCCTGCCGCCATAAATCAGGGAATAATCCGCACCATTCACCTCTAAACCATCTTCTTTGATCGTTTCCATACTTAAAAGGAAATAATCCCGGCCTTTCGTATCCTCATTGATCTGAAAAAGAGCGTAACAATCATCTGTACCTGTATATAAAAGCTCCTCATTGGAATGAATGACCACATTCTGTATCCGTTCTTCCAGCTTCCGTTTCTTTTCTTTTGTATTCAGGCTTTCATTGAACGCTATTGCTGATTGCTTTAATTGTTCGATTGTCACCATCCCGCCAGTAAAGTTTAATTCCTCCCCAAGATTCAAATACCTTCTTTCCGGGATAGGCAGATAAAACGAGGACAGGATTGTGCCGGCATGGTTGGCTCCCACATGGTATTCCACAGCGACCGGATCGCCAGGGTCATAATCAGACCCCCGCAAATCATAGCGGTAAAGTTCAGATGGCACTTCTTTTTCCGGTATCTTTCCATTAGAAAATAATGCCGGGACTCCAAAAATCTCTACTTCTTGATATTGCTTTTCTGTATCACCCTTTTGTAGTTCCTGCAGGCTGCTTTCCTGTAATTCTGTTCCTTTTTCCTGCTTTATGGTTTTCTCCTTCTGATGAAAAAATTCCGGCAGTTCCGTATATCCATAAGAATCCACATAATGCGCCGTAATCTCACCGTCTCTTTTTATGGCCACTACATCACTGACAGAGAGGGAATGCCCTTTAAAGTCCAGCGGCTGCCCGATATTGAATTTTTCATACAGGGAATCCAGCGTTTCTTTTCCCCCTAGCACATCACCGTAAACCATCCGGTAATCATCATAATCCACGGAAAATCCCTGCTTTTTCAGATACTCCGTACCCATAAAAAGGTATTCCCGGCTCTTGCTGTCGTCCCGGATCTGGTAGATGGCATAACGATCCTCGTTACTGCTGAAAAGCAATTCTTCGTTTAAATGTTCCTGCTCTGCATTTTCCGCACGTACCGATTCCATCACCTGGTAGCTCTCCCACGCCCTTGCGTCAATGCCAAACATGCCGTCTTCTCCTGTTTCTCTAATATCATCTTCTGTATTCATCAGAATTGAACTTCCGTCTTTCTGCAGGCTGTAGATATGCAGCCCTGCATTGTGCAGCGCAAAGGCCCTTTCCATTGTAAGCGGCAGGACGGAATCATTGCGGTAGCCAAATTCATGCATCTGCATAATCCCGACTTTGTTATCAGGCAGAAAATCAATCTCTTCCTGTGCATCCTCCATAATTTCCTGAAGATTATGCATCTTCGGATTTTCCACAGCCTCCGCAAGTTTATTCACCAACTCCCTCGTGTCCCTTGGATTGTCCAGCTTATAGGCATATAAGACAGCCAGGTTATGCGCTTCCTTCCCCAAAGCTGTATGCCCGTACTCCGCACGGCTGATCATCATCTCCACCTGCACCAAAATAGAAAATTCTGCCGCATCCACGATATGGCCTGCATCCATATACAAGGCATCATAGAACTCCGGGATTTCCTGATTCTTCTTTCCATCTTCCGAATCCCGCCATAAATCCAGGTGTACGCCGTGGCTTTTCAGGAACTGCTCCGGATTTCCATTTCCCCCGTCCTGTTCAGCAAAAGTATGTAACAGCCTTAAAAAATCTACCCGCCCGACATTATCTACAAGATAGAACTTTTTTGTATCCTCCCCAAGAGGGGCAAACTGGAATACGAAATCATCTTCTGTCAGCTCCCGTTCTGCCGCTTTTTCTTTCTGCAGCTTCTGGATGTTCTCCACCATGCTGTCAATAAAAGAGCCTGCTGTTTTCCGGATAAAATCCATTGACGTGCGCATCTCCTTCATATCCATGCTGCTTGCCCATCCCGCTAAATATGGGAATGAGTAGTCTGACGTATCTAAATTGAAGAAACTGCAGACAGTAAAGGCTACGCTCTCGGCTTCCGTTTCGATTGTCATCTTGTTTTTATTTTCACCAAACTCCTCCATCCTATCCCGGTCATGGCACATGGCATGTGTCACTTCATGGACAGCGGTTTTCATGGTCTGCTTCTCGCTCATGCCCTCCTGTATTACGATTTCCTTACTGGCGTTGCTGTAATACCCCTTGGAACTCCCTTCAATCTCCCCATAGCGCATAGGGGATGGGGAAACCATCTGGATTGCTTCCATGAAAATATCAAAATTTTCTACGCTCCCCACTAGCTCCGGCGTGTCCAGTTCCGGAAGCGGATCTCCTTGCGTCTGTGAAATGTCAAATACTGTAGACACACGGAACCGTGGGATGATACGCTCCACTTCCTCTGTCTCCGGCTGTCCGTCCGGGCGCAGCACCGGCTCGTTTGTTTCCGGATCAAATTTCTCTATCTCTTCTTTTTCCTTAATCGGCGCAGGGGCGATGATCTTGATCCCCTTCTCCCCACGTTTTACCCGACGGTTAAATTTCTTGTTCCAGGTAGACAGCCCTGCAACCAAGGTTGACTCCGGCTTCTGCATCGCGATTAAAAGCGTGTTGTTAAAACTATAATTATGGAACTGCGACATGGTTTTCAAATATTCTGTATATTTTTCCGATGTAAATAAATCCTTGACGCCCTGTTCCAGCCGTTCCGTAATCTCCTTCAACTGTTCTTCCCGTTTTCCGGCCATAAATGATAAATTCCCTCCATTCTTTCCCGGCATATGCCATAGAACTATCCTTATAAATATTGAAATAGGTTTCTGGCAGACCCGGCTAATTCCATGCTCTCACTGGCAGGCTCCGCCTGCCCTGCAAAATACCTTGCAGATAAACAGACGGAAAAACTTATCGCAGCTTTCCCATCTGTCTATGCAAAAATAATGCCACCCCATCATCTATTGACGGTATGGCCTCCTGCTTATAATTCCTGCTCCTTTTTCTTTACCGGTTTCTGGGTGTTCCCATGATTCCCCATAAGACGCTCTTTTGCTTCTTTCAGCTTCCCAAGCACAGAAGGTTTCCTTACTTCATCTGCAATCCGTGAAGCATCCGACACCCGGCCTGCATAATTAACCGCTTTCCTCGGACAGTCTGCCACTTCCTGCACATCATCGTCCATGCCCAGCGCTTCCGACGGCCCTTTATCGTCCATGTTCAGCAAGGCGTTTAATTCCGACAGGCGTTCCATCTTCTCCGCCAATTCTTCTTCTTTTGCAAAAGGCTTCTCCACTTCCTCCTTTGCCGTGGCAAGCTGCTGCTGAACGGTTTCTAAATTCAGTTCCGATTCCGTCAGTTTCTTCCCAATCCCGGAGAATACGTTGCTGATACGCTGCAAGTTCCCTAACGGGTCTTTCCCCACTTCAACCTGGTAGCTGCACTGCCGCTTGACAGTCAGCTTATATACCTGGTTGAAGCTGTCAAAATCAGAATACAGCCGGAACCCGCAGAATTCCCCGACCTGCCCGGCCGCATCCACCGCTTTCATTCCTGCGCAGGCTGCAATCAGCGCCGTCCCTGCCTCTTTCCGGTTTGTGTAGGTTTTTCCACCGATCAGCATGGAGAAATTGTCTTTTTCCTTTTCTTTTTCAAGGATTGGCTTCACTGCCTCCGCATCCGCCCGCAAGCCTGCAATCCGCTCTTTTAATGCGGTAATCTTCACTGGGTAATTCCTTGCGATCTCCGTTTCCAGGCGGTACTTTTGGCTGGTATGGTTTGCCTTCAAAAGTTTCAGCTTGCTCACCTGGATGTCGAGATCCATCTTCTCTTTGATGTAGGGATTGCCCGTAGCCAGGGCTTTGATCTCCGCATAGCTTAACGCCGTATCGTCCACGTCCTCACAGGCTCGTACCGGGGATTTACTGGTCATGATCTGGCTGATGAACTTCTGCTTGTTCTCCAAAATCTGCCACATGTACGCATCGAATGTATTTTCGGTAACGTACCGGTAGATCTGTACCTTGTCATTCTGGTTCCCCTGCCTAAGAATACGGCCCTCCTGCTGCTCCAAATCGGCCGGTTTCCAAGGCGCATCCAGGTGGTGTAGGGCAACAAGCCTGTCTTGGATATTTGTCCCTGCGCCTAACTTCGGTGTAGAACCGAGCAGAATACGCACCTGCCCGGAGCGCACCTTTGAAAATAATTCCGCTTTTTTCGTTTCCGTCCCGGCTTCATGGATAAACGCCACTTCCTCTCTGGGGATTCCTTTTGCCACCAGCTTTTCCCGCACATCGTCATAGACATTGAACGTGCCGTCGTTTTTCGGCGTAGACAGGTCGCAAAAAATTAATTGTGTCCCTTTGTCTGCAGAAGTCTTTTCCCAAATGCCAAACGCATTATCCACACAGCGGTTGACCTTGCTTTCCTCCGCATCCGGCAGCATATCGTTAATCAGACGCTGATCCAGGGCGCATTTCCTCCCGTCGTTGGTGATTTTCAGCATGTTATCCCTTGACGGGTCTACATTCCCGGAACGGACAGCCTCTGCCCGTTCCGCAAAGGAGCTGACCAAATCCTGCTGTTCCTCGCTCGGTTTCAGCACTTCGTTGATATATTCCGCTTCGGGAACTGGAAGGTCAAGCATATCCGCTGTCTGGATGTCGGCGCTCTCCTTAAATAATGCGATCAGTTCTGGGAGATTAAAAAACCGGGCAAACCTTGTCTTTGCCCGGTATCCTGTGCCTTCAGGACTTAACTCTATACTTGTGACAGTCTCGCCAAAAGCTGCCGCCCAGGAATCAAAATGCCCCAGGCCCATCCTCTGTATGGTGTCATACTGCAGATAGCGCATGATCGTATATAGCTCTACCATGCTATTCGATACGGGAGTCCCGGTTGCAAAAGTGACGCCCTTCCCTCCGGTAATCTCGTCCAGGTACTGGCACTTCATGAACATATCGGAGCTTTTCTGTGCGTCCGTCTGGGAAATCCCGGCAACATTGCGCATCTTTGTGTATAAAAACATATTTTTATAGTTGTGGCTCTCATCTACGAACAGCCGATCCACGCCTAACTGCTCGAACGTCACAACATCATCCTTCCGGCTCTGGTCATTCAGCTTTGCAAGCCTTGTTTCCAGTGTTTTCCTCGTCTTTTCCATCTGTTTAATGGTGTAGCGTGTGCCATCTTCCGCCGCAAGCTCTTCAATGGCTGACGTGATGTCGTTCATCTGCCGCTCTATGGCTGCAATCTGCCGTTCCCTGGAAAGGGGAATGCGCTCAAACTGGCTGTGCCCGATAATGATGGCGTCATAATCCCCGGTTGCGATACGGGAGCAGAACTTCTTCCGGTTGGCAGGCTCAAAATCCTTCTTCGTTGCGACTAAGACATTTGCGCCCGGATACAGGCGCAGGAAATCGCTGCCCCACTGTTCGGTCAGATGGTTCGGCACGACATAGAGGTTCTTCTGTGCCAGCCCAAGCCTCCGGCTCTCCATCCCGGCCGCAATCATTTGGAAGGTCTTGCCGGCCCCCACACAATGCGCAAGCAGCGTGTTGTTTCCATATAATATATGCGCCACCGCATTTTTCTGGTGTGGCATCAGGGTAATTTCTGGCGTCATGCCTGCAAACTGGATATGGCTCCCATCATATTCACGGGGACGGATGCTGTTAAATAAATCGTTATATTTCCTGCACAAATCCTCCCTGCGGTCAATGTCCCGGAAGATCCACTCCTTGAAGGCTTCCTTTATCATCTCCTGCTTTTGTTGTGCGATCATGGTTTCTTTTTTGTTCAGGACACGCTTTTCCTTTCCGTCCTCCACAACCGTATCAAAGATTTTTGTGTCTTTGAGATTCAGCGCATCTTCTAACAGACGGTAGCCGCTTGCCCTTGGTGTCCCGTAAGTGGCTGTGACAAGGGAATTTCCACGGGAATCCGCACCTTTCCCGGAAATGTTCCACTGGCCGTTGACTTTCGCATACTTCACGTCAATCTGGTTCCCCAATAAATGGCCCGGCGTATGGAACAGCTCCCCCATGAACTCTGTGATATAAGCCGGGTCTACCCAGGTTGCCCCAAGACGCACCTCAATCTCCGATGCCTCCAGGTCTTTCGGCTGCACACGCTCCAATGCCTGCACATTGATCCCGTATTCCGGATTATTTTCTGCAAATTGTTTTGCGACCGTAAGTTTCTCCCGGACATTGCCGGATAAATACTCATCCGAAGATTCCCACTGGTCTGTCAAAGGATTTTTAAAGATCACCCCCGCCAGTTCCTCCGTAACTTCGGATTCTGCCCTGCCGGATAACTCTGCCATAAACGGCACGTCCACCTTTGCCCGCTCCCCGATGGAAACGGCCAGGGCTTCACTGGCGGTATCCACGCTTGTCACCGGCACAGCCTTTCGGATGGTACGTTTCGTAAAAATATCCGCCTTCCGTTTCAGCTTCCCTTCCTCGTCCACCAATTCCAACGACGATAACAGGCAATAGCTGCTGTCCTGGGAAAATGCCCTCCGGTTGGCATTGCTGCTGATCAGTCCATACTGTGCGGTAAAACGGTCATACTGCGTGTTCAATTCCTTCTGCAGCACGGCAACTTCCGCATCGCTGCCGTCCTCCATCTGGCACTGCAGAAGTGTCTGCGTCAAATTCCGCAGTTCAATCATCCCCAGCACACGCTCTGTTGTTAAAGCGGGAAGCTCCATCAAATTCATAACGGAATTTTCCCGGTAATACACTTTCCCATCCACATTTGCAAAACTGAAATTCTTGATGGAAGGGTCTGCCGGGATGGATGATGCCGTTTCCTCTAGTTCTGAATCTTCCAGCTCCATTTCCGTAATCGTCCCCTGGATGTGCTTCACCGCTTCTTTCAGCTGCTCCGAAAGGACTGCTCCCTCTATCGGCTTCACCGTGGTTTCCTGCTTGCCATACTGTGTACTTTCCGTGGTAAACTCCCCAAGCACCATCTCAGGGTGGTTTGCAAAATAGGAATTGACCGTATGGCCTTCTGGAGTTGTGCCAAGTTCCACCCAATCCGGCTGCTCCAAAGACGCCCGGTCACGCTTCTGAAAAAACAGAATATCCGCAACAACGCCCGTCCCGGCATTTCTTTGGAACGCATTATTGGGGAGACGGATCGCCCCAATCAGGTCTGCACGGTTGGCGATGTACTGGCGCACGGATGCGCTTTGCTTATCCATCGTGCCGCTTGACGTCACCACCGCCACCACACCGCCTGGACGCACCAGGTCTAAGGATTTTGCGATGAAATAATCATGTATCATAAAGTTATGGCGGTCATACCTGCGGTCTGCCACCTTATAAGCGCCGAACGGCACATTGCCGATTACGCAGTCAAAGAAGCTGTCCGGGTATGCAGCGGTTTCAAACCCCTGCACGGAGATATTATTTTTCTGGTAAAGCTGTTTCGCTATCTTCCCGGAAATGCTGTCAAGCTCCACGCCGTACATATTCAGCCCGTCCATAGGCTCCGGCACTAATCCCATAAAATTTCCGATTCCGCAGGACGGCTCCAGCACATTCCCCCGCTGTAACCCCATGTTTCCCAGGGCTTCATACATCGCTTTAATTACCGTAGGGGAAGTATAGAACGCATTTAAGGTAGATGCCCTTGCCTCCCGGTATTCCTCCGGCGTCAGCGCCGCTTTCAGTTCCGCATATTCTGCCGCCCACGCTTCATTCTTATCGTCAAACGCCGCCGGGATGCCGCCCCATCCGACGAAATGTGATAAGGTTTCCTGTTCCTCCGGCGTGGCAAGGCGGTTTTCATACTCCAATGCTTTCAGGATGAGGATTGCGTCCATGTTGGCACGGAACTTCTGCTTTGGGCCTCCTGCGCCCAGGTCATCGTCGGTGATATGAAAATTTATCTTCTCCCGGCGTTCCAGCCCCGGTGACGGTTCTCCTGTCCCGTTATCCCTTCTGGACTGCCCGGAAGCCTGCCGGGTACTGCCGTTTCCAATCCCTCCGGCTCCCTCTATCCCATCTGCGGCAACAGGCTCTAAGGGGAGCCTGCGGTCTTTGCGGATATGGTTGATTTCCTCCGGATTCATCACGTGGCTTGTCAATGGATTGATCTCATTCCCAAATGCAGCCTGTTCATTGGCTGCCATCCGCTCCATCACGTCAGCAATCAGCTGCATCTGCTCCGGAGGGAACTCCGGGTTCAGCATAGGCACAAGGTTCAAACCTTTTTCAGCAGCTTCATAGATAACATCCACCTGCTCCGGTGAAAAATCATCCAGATATACGTCTGCTTCCTCCATTGCAAGGAACAGCCTGTTTTCAATCAGACCGTATTCCTCAGTGTCCGGTTCCTCCTGCAATTCTTCCAGATTAGGAGCCGCTGCGCCCGTCTGAGGCAGCTCCGCTTCTTCTTCCTGCGTCTCCTGCTGTATAAAAGGGATAAATTCCCCCACATACTCAAACAGCTCATGCTCCCCTGGGAGATAGTTCTTCCCCGTTTCCACGCACCGGAAAACATCTGCGGTTTTGTCTGTGCTTGCTTCATAAAAGCTGCTGTGCGAATACGGATGCTGCCCATCTTCATAATCAGATATGCCAAGTTCGTTATGCGATCTGGTATTCAGGATAATGTCCTGTGCGTTGAAGTTTTCCTGCAGTTTCCCAACAGCTTCAAAATGGAATCCCCCATACTCAAATATGCCGGGTTCTCTTTGCATAAGATCCGGTTCTGCGGATTTTGCGGAATCTGCGGTTTCTGCTTCTGCCGCCGTTTCCGCTTCCCGCATATTTTCCTTTGCTCCTTCTGGAAATGCCGCAATCTCCTGTAACTCTGCATCCACCGCCATGCCTTTTGCCCACTCCGGCGCATCCGGGTCATTTTCATGCAAGGCAATGGCGTCCCGGCTGTCCACAAGGTAATCCTGGTACGTCCTCTGGAAAATATCTTCCGCCATCCAGTCCCGGAAGTTATCCCAGTTCCCATAGGCTTCTGCCATAACGGGGGCGTTTTCCCTGTTGCGCACCATTAAATTGTCCAATTCTTCCTGGACAATATCATACGCCATATCTTCATCTACGTCCCTGGAACGGATGACATCATAGGCTGCGCTGCTTTTAATGGCGGCAAGGGCAGTATACAGACATTCTTTGTAAATAGCCCGGCTGTCCCTCCCTAATGCATTTCCGCCAATCAGCAGATGCCGGTTCAGTTCCGGGCAGACATCTAATCTCCCATCATACGAATCAAGAAAGATTATACTTTCTTGATGGTCTGGATGTTCCATATCCTTTACCGATATGTGCTGATTCTTAATTTCTGTAATACGGTGTAACTTATCCGTATCCAGATATATAAAGTTCCCTACTGCGTAAGTGTACTTCCCGGTTTCGCCGGAGCCGCTGCTATCTTCTATCGGTCCCGCACTTTTAATTTCTGATTCTTCGTTTTTTTGCGGTTCTTTTGTTTCTTCCTGCTTTCCTGGCGTCTTTTCTGGGGCCATGAAATCAAAGAGGGATAACTGTCCTCCATTTTCAATCTGTACTTCTTCTCTTTTCCTTTCCGGGAAAATCGTATATGTCCCTTCCACATATCCGTGAAGATCAGTAAGGATTTGTACCTTTTTCTCATAATCTTCAAAATCTAATGGCAATTCCGCTATTGCTTCATCCATATGCCGCAATAAGCCTTCCTGCCCTTCTGGATTGTTCAGAAGACTCACCACATCGTCCCGGTGGGTAAACATATCCGGATTTCCCGCCCAGGGACGTATCATATGGTCTGGAAGATGGTGATAGAAATTGACAACACGCCCCGCCATCCTTTCCCGTTCATAAACAGGCATACGGGAATAATCGGACGGTTTCAGGTAATTGCCGTTTTCAATCAAAGCCACTACCCGTTTTGCCACTTTCGGCCATCTCAATAAGATTTCCACATCCGGCTCACTATAAGAGCCTCTCGCCAGCTTCAACCCCTTCCCGCTGTAATCTGCATGGGAATTGTCAGCGCCGGACAGCGCATGGCTCCGTCCGCCTATCCCATAGCTTTCCTTAATAAAATCCGTTTTTTCCTTATCAGTCTTATCCTGTATAAAAAATGCGTAAGTGGAAAGCCGCCCGTCCGAATATGCGCCCCCTCCCTGCAGAAAAGCGTCAATCTCATCCTCTGTGATGAAAACCGGGTGTTCTTCCCATGCAAACCCTTCTCTTGCCTGGTAAGGTACAGCCTCCTTTGCAAACTTCTGGAACTGTGCAAGAATCCGTGTAGGATTATATAATTGGAATCGCATAATCCCATGATTTTCTTCATACGCCTCTGCAAGGCCTTCCAGGCGTTCTATCAGGTCAGAGAGATATTCCGGCTGTGCGATCAGCTCTGACAGCCGTTCCACTTTATCAGGGAATCCGCCATAGAATACCTCCACATCTTCAAATACAAGCTCCGCAACGCCCTCTGCCATATCCTGATACATATAGGCAAGTGCGTTGGCGTGTTCCTTCAAAGCGTTATCCCTTGCGGCATCCAATACCACCTGCGGCGCATACTCCCCCTGTTTTAAAAGCTGGTGGATACGTCCGCACACATCTTCCCAGGATAAAAATACCTTATCCAGAATCCGGTCTGTCACCGTATGTCCTACGGCAATCTGCATCCCCAGCTCGTCATACCAGACAGAATATTCCTTGCCGTCTATGATAAGCCCGATGCCGCCTTTGCCATATTCCCTCCGGACAAATTCCGTATATTCCTCCGGCATCTGGTCTATCATAAAATTATAGATGATCCGGAGCTGGCTCCCATTCCGGTTGCCGCCGTTGCGCAGGACTTCATCTATCACCTCTGGAGAAATTGCAACCTCCCCGGCATAGAGCGCCTGCATCCGTCCCTCAATCTCCCTCTTCTGCTGTTCCACAGTCGGAAAATCGGGCAAAGATAAAGCAGAGGCTTCTTTCTCCTCTGCTTCACTCAAATCCTGTTCTGTTGATTCCTCATTTAGCTGTATACCAATTCCTTCAAGATGCTCTCTTCCGCCATTGCCGTCAGTCCATTCATGTGCGCCGCCCACGCCATCTGGTCTTTCTCCTTGTCCGGGGCCGGGTATTTCAGAAGCAGCCCTTTCATCAGGACTTCCATCCTCTCCGTCGCTGCCTGCTCGATCTCCATCAAGTGCCTGTCCAGTTTCCCCGACAGCATCATGCTCTGATACCATCCCTTCCGGTTCTCTTTCAGGTATGTCCGGCGCAGCATCCCGTACTTCCCGATTGCCGCCTCTGGTTTCTCTATGGTCAGGTTCGGGAACAGGTAATCCCCTTTGCGGTGGTAAGTCAGTTCCATGCTCATTTCCTCCTTCTTTGTTTTTGCTTTCACGCTTTAAAGCGTTAAATTCATTATAGCCGATTCCATTCTCTTTTGCAACCGTTTTCTGGGATTCTTCTATGAGAATCTTACGCACTGTCCGTCCAATGTCCACAAGGACAGGCTCCACAAGCTGGCTTGTGGCATTTCCCAGGAAGGTAAGCACAGGCAGCGCATTGTAATCGGTGATTGCCGAAAAATCTTCTTCCTCCAGATACTCCATCGGGTCAAGGCCGCAGCGGACAGCCAGCGTATAAAAAGCGCTGTTCATCAAAAGCCGCCGGAACTCCACACGGATCGTGTCCTCGTCCAGCCCCTCTAAAAATGTCCCCTCTGTTTCATACAGAAGGCCGTCCATCACTTCCTCTAAGTTTTCTTCCGTCAACTGCCGGGAAATTTCGGATAAGGCAGACGGCAGGTCTGCGCTGTCTGTCTCTGACAGTCCGTAAGCGTCCGCCAGATGGTCAAGGATATCCTTTTTCTGTGCATCCTCAATCTTCCACAGGTTTGGCGTCCTGCCGCCACGCACCATATGCGTGTCGGAAATATCGAATACATACCGCAGCCTCCGTGTCGGCCCGGTATCGTCAATCAGTGCAATCCCCTTTGCCCCACGGTTCACCCACCGGTTCATCTTCCCATTCCACAGCTCCAGCGACGCACAGGCAGTCGCATCCGGGCGCTGTGCATGGATCAAAAGCGTATCTGGGAAGGAATAACGGTACAGCTTCGCCGCCGTGTCCAGATATCCCATCCAGTCCCGTGGGGAACTGGTGACAGCCTTTGCCTCATACTCCGCAAGCCCACGGATTTCATTTAACATTGCCATATAAAACCTCCATATAAAATACCGCCCCTGTGCCTGAAAGTTTTTTATCCAACAATACTTTTCCAGACACAAAAGCGGCATGTACCCTTATTCTGCTTTTTATTTCTGTTTTCCACTGCCTTTGCCGGATTTCCCGCTTCCCTTTTTCTTCGGAAATTCCAGGCTGAAATTCGCACGTCCATCCTCTGCCGTCATCAACAGGTCTGCCGCAAAGGTTCTCCCTGTTTTCTGTGAATAGAGATCCTTCACATGGGTACGCCCCTTCTCCAGCAGCTCTGCCGCCATCTTCTTATCCACCAGTTTTTTCATACCGGATAGATAGCGGTTCTCCTTCCACAAGGAGAAAGCACATTGCCGGTTACTGCAGTAAAAGTTCTTCTTTCCCTCATACACAGGATTCCCGCATACCGGACAGATTCCAACACTTTCCCTCTGATGGAAACGGCCCTGTTCTTCCCCGGAAATGGCGCTGCAGCCTGCAATCATCGTATCAATCAAATCTGTAATCTCCCGCAAAAACTCCCGGCTGTCCATCTGCCCTTTCTCCATCAGGAGCAGTTTATTTTCCCATTCCGCAGTCATAGATGCAGATTTTAGATAATCCGGCAGCACCGCAATCAGTTCCTTCCCGTCTGCAGTCGGGAGGATCTGCTTCCCGTTCCGCTTTGCATAGCCGGAGGAAACCAGCTTTTCCAGAATGGATGCCCTGGTTGCAGGCGTGCCAAGTCCCTTTTTCTCTGTATCTTCATCAAAATCCTGATTCCCGGCCCGTTCCATCGCTAAAAGCAGTGTGTCCTCGCTGTACGGCTTCGGAGCTGATGTGAAATGCCTGCTCTTCTCTGCACGGACTTCTGCAATCTCCATCCCTTCCCGCAATCCTCCCGGAATAGAGAATGTGTCATCTGTTTTGCCTTTATCCGCTGGCTTTCCTTTTTGCACAGCATTACGGAAGGCTTCTTCAATGCCTTTAAACCCAGGCTGGACTGTTGCCTTCCCTTTTGCGGAGAACTCATGCCCCTCACACAATGCTGTGACTGTTGTTTCCTCATAAATGCATTCTTCGGATACTGCCTGTGCCAGACGCTGCCCGATCAGACGGAAGATATTCCGCTGCCGTTCTGATAATTCTTCAAAATCCTGCCCCAGCGCCTCTTTTGTCGGTAACAGTGCATGGTGGTCGGAAACTTTGTCATTATTGATAATGCGCCCTATATTCTCCCCGATAGATTCTCCCTGTAAGAAAGGCAGTAACTCAGGTAACAGCTCTAACAATTCTAAAGCTGTCTGCTCCATATCTGCTGTAATGTACTGGCTGTCCGTCCGGGGATAGGTGACTAACTTTGCTTCATACAGTTCCTGCAGCTCCCTTAATGTTTCCTGCGCCGTATATCCAAAGAAACGGTTTGCCTCCCTCTGCAGCGTGGTAAGGTCATAGAGTTTCGGCGGCTGGTTCTTCTTCTGGATTTTCTCCACTTTGCGGATAACTGCGGATTTCCGATTGCATTTTTCAGCCAGGGCAATGCTTTCCGCTTCATCCTTAATAGATTCTGATATGACACGAATCCCATCCCCCTCAACCGCCACCTTGTAATAGGCTTCCTTCACAAACCCGTCAATGGCATCCTGCCGCTCCACCAGCATTGCCAGCGTGGGTGTCTGGACACGCCCCACCGTCAATCGCTTATAATATTTTGTGGTAAATGCCCTGGTTGCGTTCATTCCGATCAGCCAGTCCGCTTTTGCCCTGCATATGGAGGCTTCGCAAAGGTTCTTGTATTCCTCCCCATCTTTCAGATTGGCAAACCCTTCCTGAATTGCGCTGTCCTCCATAGAGCTGATCCACAGCCGCCTGACCGGGATTTTACTTCCCGACAGGTCATAGACACGCTTGAAAATCAGTTCCCCTTCCCGGCCTGCGTCACAGGCATTCACCACATAATCCAGATCACTCCGGTTCAGCAGCTTTTTTAAGACTGCAAACTGCTTTTTCTTATCTTTTGCAACGGCCAACTCCCACTGCCCTGGCACAATGGGCAGGTCTGCAAACTCCCATTTCCCATATCTGGAATCATAATAATCAGGGGAAGCATACTCGGCCAGATGCCCCAGGCACCAGCTTACAATACAGTCTTCCCCTGACAGATAGCCGTCCTCCCGTTCCGTAACGGAAAGAATCCTGGCCAGGCTCTGTGATACGCTCGGTTTTTCGGCAATGACCAAAAACATTATTCATCCTCCTCCTCTTCTTCCTCAGAATCGTCCTGCTCCTCATTGACATATGCACCGCCGTAAAATTCCAAATCCTCATTGTCTTCCCCATCCTCTTCCTGCCTTGGTTTCACCACTTTAAAATAATAATATCCGCCGATGCCGCCAGCCAGAAGCACAATCACCGCAAGCAGGGCGCCCGTATTCGTGCCGCCTTCCTTTTCTTCCGGCTCTGTCTCCGTTTCTGGTTCTTCCGGTACAGACGGCTTTTCTGTTTCCGGAATGATTACGGAAGGCTGCTCCTGCTTTGGATCTTCCTTTGTGTCCCCAATAAATTCTGCCAGGTCATTTTCATCAATCATGGACAGCATATAGACATTCTCCGTATTGTTGGAGCGGTCTAACACCATGAAAAAGGTATTGCCGTTCTTAGTCTGCACAGTTAAAAACTGCTTGCTTTCATCGTCTGCCATATCGTCCACCAACTGCCCGTTCCCAGGCACAGAAAACGGCGTCCCCTGCACCCTGCCCTGTGATTCTCCCTCTTCTGGTTCTTCTGTGTCTGACGGTTCCTCTGCAATCGGCGCATCCTCCGGATCTCCGTTTTCCACGCTGCTATTTCCTGTCGCTGTCCCAACATTTGTGGTGTCGGCTTCCGTCTGCCCTGCACTGCCCGTATAGGCAAATGCAGGCATGGCCGCAGAGAACATCATCCCCACGACCATCGTAATTACCATCAGATATTTTTTAATCTTATCTTTCATTATATAAATCCTCCCTCCGTTGCCGCATCCTCCGGCAGTCCCTGTCCTGCAGATAACTCCCCTGCTATGTTTTCTGTTGTTTCTGCCGCATTCTCCGTTGTTTCCGTCATGCTTTCTGCTGATCCGGCCAGTTTCTCCGATTCCATGCTTTCTTCGCTGCCAGAATCCATATCTGTTCCCGGCTTCTCGGAAAATACCACCGTCCCCTGCTGTATGCCCTCCAGGACAGACAGCAGTTCCCAGCTTCCAAGCCGCATGGAATGGACGCTCTTTAATATCTCCGCATCCTCCAGCATTTCCCTCTGGACGTTCAGCTCTCCCAAATGCTCCTGCCATGCGGCAATCTTCTTTTCCGTTTTCTGGATTTCGTCCAGGACACGCCGCAGCTTTTTGTTCATATCGCCACCCCATTTTCTTTATCAAATATAATTGTCATTGTTCATGCGTTTTTATCAAACTTTATTGTCTCTCCAAAACTGTATTTTTAAGGCAGCCTTCCAAATCCGAGTAGATGTTGCTGCCAGTATGCAGAACTTATGTTTGTATATTGGATTGGGTCGCCGCAGTGGATCATCATGTTGTTGCCAACATAAATCCCCACATGGCTTGCTCCAGATGTCGGGTAGGTGTTCTGGAAAAATATCAGATCACCCGGCTTTGCCTGTGAAGATGGTACATGGGCACAGCACCCTCGCAATCCTTCTGCCGTCTGCCTCCCTACGTTCCATCCATTCCCGCAGTTATTGATGACCCAACTGACAAACCCGGAACAGTCAAACCCGGTACTTGGCGAAGCTCCGCCCCAAACATAAGGACGGCCTAAATATTTTTCCGCCTCATGGATCATCCTTGCAAACTTTTCATCCGACAATGCCTCGGACGGGATTTCATACCCATATCCATCCGCACCGCCGCCACCGGGCAGGCTCCCCACGTCAAATAAGTAATTCCGGTTGCCGTAAGTCCCGTTGTAAAGGTTATACCGCTTTTCCTCATTTTCATCCATACGGCTCCGCAGGACGGCATCCAGATTGTGGTTCGTAAGCGTCACTTCCAGGCGGTTGATTACTTCCGTCGTGGTCACTTCCACTTCCTGATTGCCGTTATCGTCCGCAATAAACGCTTCCCAGGTCTGATGCCCATGTGCGGACGCAGCGGAATGGCTGTCATAATAAACATCAAACTGCACCCCATACCGGGCAAACGCTCCTGTGTCCTCCACCACATACTCCACGCCGTTCATCACGACCTTCGTACCCATCGGCACAAAGGGATTGGCGGCATCCACCGCTATCGTATGGTTTGCCGTTGGATATACGCCGCTGGCCGTCGGCCCTCCTGACCATACACCGCAACAGATGGAACAGTTACAATACCCACTCGTCACCACCTGTCCCAGGGATTCCCCGACACGCACGGTTTTTGTCTCCGTCACCGTATCGTTGACTTCGTCCACATACAGGCTGTACTGTTCCCGGAAAATCTCTTCCACCTCGTCTTTTACCTGTTCATAAGTAAACTCCCCGTATTTCGCAGTGAAATAGGAAATCAGATGGTAGGGATTGTGGGAAAGCTCGTCTACCTGGTACCAGTATTCGTCATATCCCGGATGTGTGGATTCCATGTTGTTAATCTGTCTGTTTAAGCCAGCTTCCAATGCCGCATACGCATTTTCCGTCTCATAAATATCTTCATCCGTGCTTGGATAGGTAGAGCCAATAATACTGGAAGATGTTCCCTCAATCATAGCGCTGCAGCTTGACAAGCCTGCAGAAAGCATCAAAAAAAGCAGCCCTAAGACTGCCGCTGCCCCAAATATCCCTTTATTATTTTTTAAGACGGACGTCGCCTTACTTTTTATTTTGTCAAATACGGATTGTGTGGCTTTTGCCGCCTCCGCTGTTGTTTTCTCACCCCTCTTTGCCGCCTGGTAGGATTTTTTAATCCGCTGTTTCTGCCAGAATTTTTTTCGGATTGTTTTCTCTGCCTGCCCCGTTTCTGCCAACTGCTTCCCCGCCGATTCTGCCGTTTCCTGTGAAGCTTCAAACTGCAGGCGGATTTTCACCCCTTCCCCTTCCAGGGATTCCCTCCAACGGGAGAGCTTCCGCTGCACCATCCGGCGGGAGGTACGCATGGCATTCCGCAAAGAATGTTCCGCCATGACCTCTGCCCGGTGTGCCCCCTCTGCCGCAGAATTATCCTGCTCCGCTTCATGCACCTTCCCGTGTGCATAGGCTGACATGGAATGTGATGCCGCAGACGCAGCTTTTCTACCGATCCCCATACCTGCACCATGCACCATAACGCTTTCATCGTCACCGAAGGAAATCCTGGATTCCTGCTTTTTCTGCTCATTATGCAGCCGCTCCCGCTTCTGCTTTTTCTTAATATTTTCACGGACAGACTCTAAGGTTTTCCCTGCATCTTCCGGCGTCTCCCTGTAATGGGCATCATTTTTCCGAGAATCCTTACTGCCTGCTTCGCCGCCTGCCTGCTGTCCATCCCCTTTACGGAACTGCGCCTGCACCTGCTTTTTCTTCCGGCTGTGGCTTGTTTCTGCCACAGCTTCCACATAGTTCCTTCCGCTGGACGGATGCCCCCGGATACTCTCCATGCGTGAGGAATGTCCCGATAATCCCCTGGCTGATTCTGTCTCCGGGATTTCCGGTTCTGTATCTCCGTTGCCGTCCGGCTCCTGTGCGAAATATGTATGGTTTTCCGGCTGCACGGGCAATCCGGATAACGGATCGCCTGCCTGCTCAGACAAAGGATTTTTTGTATGTGCTTCATACAGCCGCCGCTTTTTTGCGGACTGCCTTTGCTGCCTGCTTGCCTTTGAGGGATTTTCCGCACTGGAAGAAATGCTGTCCTTCTGCCCCCGTCCAATAGAATACGCTTTTTCCCTTTGGAAATTGACAGAATCTGCCGCCTGCCCCGGCAGTGTCAGATTATCCAATTCCCTCTGGCTTATCCGGACAGAATCTTTCTTCTGCAGATTTTCCTCAACCAAACCGTCACGGCTCATTTTATTGACTGTCTTATCTCTTGCTTTAAACTCTTGTTCCCGCATATCGCTGTTCCTTTCACCATCCAAGTTTGCGACACGGTGTCGCAAAGTATCAGGATCTACCAATCTGTTTCTTACTGGCTGATTTTTTTCGCCATTACCACAACCCTTCCGTTCCTCTGGGAATACTCACAGGTGGATAACGTCAGCAGCTTATCCCCGAAAACTGCTGAAATTCCTGTATCGTACAACGCACGTTCCTTAACTTCTTTGATATATTCCCGATAATCTGCCGCATCCTCCGCCTTTGTAAATGTATAATAGGGAAAATCATTTCCTGTATATACCGGCGTACAGAATACAGCGAAAACCTGATACGTTTCACTGCCATGCAATGTGTCATAGGAAATCAATGGATGTTCCAGATAAAATGCGCTGTCCTTGTACTGTTCCAGTGCCGCAAACATCTTCCCGCTGTTCATATGGTGTCCGTAGATAATCAAGTTATCACTTGTAGCTGGATTGCACAGCTCGGAAAGAAACAGACAGCCGTTTGCAGAATACTCCCCATTAAAATCCCGATGGAGATAATAGTTTTCTTCCGATGGACGGTACATAACCGGATAATCAATCACTGTACCCTCTATCTGAATCCATCCGATACAATCTGGATTTTCCCTGTGCAGCGCAAGCAGGCCCGGATGAACCGGAGAAGAATCTCCCCCGGTATCCCTACCTCCATCATTTGTTTCTTCCTCTGATAACCCTTCCGTCTCCCCATTGCCAGACTTTTCATATATTTCTTTCAACTGCTCTTGCAATGCATCATCCTTCCTCTCCTGCATAAGCATATCTGCGAGAAAATACCCACTGATGCTTAGCAGGAGCAGGGAGCAGAGCAATATTTTTCTTGCAATCCATTGTTTCATGCTTCGCCTTTCTGATCTCTGGCAGGCCGTTTTTCCCGGCTTTCCTCCAAATCCGACAATTTTGTTGTCATCAAAGCATAGAGGCGTAACGACTTATCGAATTTATCTTTAAAAGGGATTATGGTACTCCCGTAAAAAATCAGTCCTTCACCTTCTCCACTGTTCGTCACATAAGATAACTGATGTGGGGAAATATTGAGCTGCTTCGCCAGTATCTGCCTGTCCCCCGCCGCCTGGTTCAACATATAAATAAAGTCCGAGTTTTCAAAAATGTTCTCAATTTCCCGGCTTGACAGCAAATCTTTTATGTTCTGTGTTATTCCCGTCGGAATGCCGCCCCATTTCCTAAAACGCTTCCAGATCTCCACTGAATAAGCCGCCGTCTGTTCTTCTTTTAAAAGCAGATGGAATTCGTCAACATAGTATCTGGTGGATTTTCGTGCAGCACGGTTGACCGTCACCCGGTTCCACACCTGATCCTGGACAATGAGCATCCCCAGCTTCTTCAACTGTTTCCCCAAGTCCTTAATGTCAAAGCAGATGATACGGTTCTCCAATTCCACGTTTGTCCTATGGTTGAATACTTTCAGGGAACCGTTCACATAGATTTCAAGCGCTGTTGCAATCCGCTGTGCCTGCATTTCCTTCTGATCCCGGAGGCATTGGTACAGATCCCCAAGTACCGGCATATTCTCTGGAATCGGATTCCCAAAATATTTCTGGTACACGATTGGCAGACAGCGGTCAATCACCGATTTTTCCTCCGCTTCAATGCCGTTCCTTGCCCCCATGATCAGCTCACACAAGGATAAGATAAAATCACTCTTTACGCCTAGTGGGTTATCATCATCCGAATAGTCCATATTGATGTCCATCGGATTAATATAGTCCCGGCTTGTGGCTGAAATATGGATCACCTGCCCGCCTAACGCATGGACAAGTGGATAATACTCGCCCTCTGGATCTCCAATAATGATGTCGTCCTGGGTGGCAAAGAAAGCATTGGTAATTTCCCGTTTCGCTGAAAAAGATTTTCCAGATCCGGGCGTACCAAGTATCAATCCATTCGGGTTTTTCAGTTTCTTCCGGTCTACCATGATCATGTTGTTGCTCAGCGCATTTAAGCCGTAATACAACGATTCCCCCGCCATAAATAATTCCTGCGTGGTGAACGGGACAAAAATTGCCGTGGATGTGGTAGTAAGCGCACGTTTGATAGGGATTAGATTCAATCCCAATGGGACGCTGCTCATCAACCCCTGCTCCTGCATATAATCTAATCGGCGTAATGAGCAATTGTATTTCTGTGCAATACCCGCCGTCTGGAATACGGCGTTGTCCAGATCCTGTTTTGTCTTTGCCGTGTTTAAGAACAGCACCGTTACAAGGAACATCCGCTCATTCCTGGACTGCAGATCTTCCAACAGCCGCTTCGCTTCCCCTCCGTAGGTATTGAGGTCAGAGGGGATGATGTCCATATCGTACCCTGATCGTACCGCCTTCTTCTGCTCCTCGATTTTCATCCGGTTAATGTCCGTTACCTTGCTTTTCACCAGCTTGATTGCCTTCATCTGGTCTAAGGACTGGATATGCAGATTCACCATCAGGTTCCTGTCCATATCCAGGAACTCCGCAAGCATCTTGTCCGTCAGCTCCGGGGCCAGTATCTGTAAGTAGGATGCCGCCCCAAGGGTATCCCCCATCTGGAAGTCCTTCCCATTCTTAAACACAAAACTGGTGGGCGCAATGAAATCCTTCGTCCCCATCCCGGTACGCAGCACACTATCATAAGAAAACTGAAACGGTGTCTTGTCATCCGGGTTAAAGGTTTCATACAGCACCTGCAGGCGTTCCTCTCCATTTAAGGGATAAGCAGATACGCCAAGCACCTTAAAGTTGTTCAGGATATCCGCTTCAATCCGTTCCAGCTTCGGCTTTGCCTCCCGGATGTTGTCAGCTTCAATCCCGAATGTGATGTATTTGGTACGCACAAGCCCATTATTACCTTTCGCAAGTTGGTTTTTCAGCATCTGTGCATACTCCATCCGCACATCGTCAAAATCATCATTCTGCGGCTTGATCTGGATAATGGATTCAAACTCCTTCATGTTGCTGTGATGGTTCACAAAAGATAACTGGAAATGTATGGTACTGTCAAAATAATTAAGGAAATCGCACCAATTTTCAAAAATGGCATTTTTATCCTCATTCTGTGCCAACTGATAATTAATATCATAGAACCGGATGGTCTTGGAATAATATTTATCCTGCACCCGGCAGATCCCGTCCTTTGCCATCTCCCGGTAGGGAATGGACTGCTGTGCGGAAACCTGTTTCTCCTTTGTTTTTTTCTCTTTTGCTGTATCCCGGCCTTTGTGTACTGCGGCATTTCTTGTACCATATTTTTGTACTGCCGATGCCGGATGTGCTTTTTTCTTTGAAACACCTTTCTTTTTCTCCGCTTTCTGCCTTGCTGCCTCTCTCTTTGCCGCTTTTTCTGCTTCACGGGCAGCTTTCAATTTTGCTTTCCGGTCTGCTTCCTCCTGGATCTTCCTTAACTTCTCTGCCTCCTTTGCAGCCTTTTCCATTGCTTTTTTCTCACGGCGGGTGAGCTTCCTGTTTATTCCCATGCTGCCGCCCGTCCCGGAATAAGCGGGATTGTCCTCAAAATCTATATAATCATCCTCCGGCCCATCCAGCCAGTCATCCAGGTGGATCGCACCCTCCTTGCCCGTCACCCTTCCTGGCTGTCTATTTGCTCTTTTTCTTCCCATGCTTTCCTCCCCCTTTCTTCTGTTTCGGCACGGTCTTTCTTTCCTCCATCTCATAGATATTTTTTATCTCATACCGGCGGACTGCCGGCTTTTTCAATTTCACATTGATGATATTGAAGAGAACTTTCTCAAGCGGCATCCCGTCTTTCTCATACATGGCGAACAAAAAAGCCGGGAGCATCAGAAGCACCATTCCCGTTGCCGCATTACTTGTCCCAATATAATTTTTCGTGAGGAAATAAAAAGGCAGCCCTACAGCCGCCGCAGCCACAAGGCAGACAAGCTGCCTCTTTGTAAGGTTTAAGACCACCTTATTCTTAATCTTCGTCAAATCTTTCGGCACACTGACAAATGCCATCTAAACAGCCTCCTTCCTGCCTGCCTGCGGCATAATCCGCAAAATCCTTTACTGTATAAAATATCCGCTTGTTGTTCACCCAGCGCTGAAGCTGACGGGTAATTTTCGGCGCACTTGGACGGTCATAAACCATCACATATGGCGAAAATCCCATATCACGCAAGGTTTCCACACGGTATAAATCCTGCTCATGGCTGCTCCCATAATTCGTAAGCACGTAGACCTGCCGCTTCCGTTTATCCTTCACTGCCGTCAGTTCCAAAAATCTCTGGAAATATCCTGTCAGATCCTCGTCCGGGTTATCCCATGCAAAATGCACCATCTTTGTGCGTACTTGATTCAGCAGGGAAACATTGTCCGGGTTTATCAGGCGGATGTCCAGCCCCTGGGAGAAATCCACCCAGGCACGGCTTTCTGCAAGCTGCTGTATCAGCTTTTCATGTTCCGGGCAGGCCAGGAGGTTCGCATCCATCAGTTTTATCTCTTTCTGCCCGTCCCAAAATTCAGAAAGATCAGTGACCTGTACACTCCTTCTCCCTTCCTTGCCGCTGACAATACAAAATCCGCAGTTCCGGGGGCATCCACGGCTTAAAAAGCCATACGCCGTATCGGGAAACTGCGGATATAAACTGTAATCCGGGTAACTATGCTCGACAGCATCCGGCAGATTTTCTTTCAAACCATAGCCTGTGCCGCCCCTGATTACTTCCCCGGCGTTTTCAACCATAAATGTATCTTTGGAATATATGTCTGTAAATACCCTGCTTTTATAAACCACATCATACCAGCCTTCGGGCTTCCACCATTCCACAGAATCTCCCTGCGCCTTATGGTAAGCCGATAACTTCATCAGACACAGGTTCGGCCAGTTATGGGAATCCACGTCTATCAGTCCAATCTTCAAAAAATCCTCCTTCCTGCTGTCTAATGTGCATTGAACACTGCCTTGCTTAGTCCGCTTGTTTTCATCAGGCTGAAGCATAGGATTACGGTATATGCCGCCACCCCGAACAGCGCCGAGTGCATGTTGTCTGAAATCTGAATGGTTGACACCAGCACCGCATAAATGCCGACGCACACCATCATAAAGAACCCCTGGAACCCAAGCGCCAGAAGCCCACGGAAATAGTTGTTCCCCACCTGCCCCCATTCCCGGTTGGAGAAGGTGGCAAAAGGGATTGGCGCAACCGAAGTGTAAAGGTAGATCTCTATCATACGCCCATACAGAAGCACCGTGATAAGCACGGACATAATCTTCATGCACAGGCTGACCAGCATGGTTTCCAGGGCCAGCACTACAAGCTCCCCGATCTCCATAGATTCCATCGCCGTTTCCATTGCCTCTATCATGGTATCTATGTTGATGGCGGTCTGTGCGTTGATGGCGCCGCCTGCGGCGCTCACCACATGCTGCCCCACGTCAAAGACCGCCATCGCTATGGTAAAAGTATTGCTGACCAGATACACAGCCACCCACATCTTGAAAAAATACTTGAAAAACATCCATGTATCTATTTCATGCATACTGTTTTTCTCCGTCAGCATGGAGATCAGCTCATAGCAAAGGACAAACGTAATAATCATGCCTGCAATCGGCACGATCACCGAATTTGAAAGATTCTGTATCAGGCTGAAAATACTCCCGTTCCATCCCTGCGGCGTCTGTCCAACCTGTGCGGCAATCTCCCCGGTTTTCTCATTTACATCCGAAAACATTTCCGTCAGGTTGGACGTTACCATCCCGGTCAAAAGCTCCCTCATCCACTCCTCGATTGCCTCAAAAATGCCATCGAACATGAATGAATCCCCTTTCCTTTATTAGCTGAACAGATTTCCAAGAAGAGGGATCAACTGTGTACCAATGAGGACAACCCCACCTCCGGCCATAAGTTGCTTGATCCCTTGCGATTTTGCGCCAGGGTTATCATTACCATAACCTTCCAGAAGGTTAATCACGCCCCAAACTGCAAGCCCAGCTCCGATCGCCACGACCAATGTTTTTAAGATTCCGATTGCTGATGTAAAAAATGCCATATTATACCTGAAACCAAAATCAGAATTTCACGGATTTTACCGTTTTGCACAAACAAAAAAACCGCCAGTATCTCCTGACGGTTCGCCCTTTCCAATTTGGTTTATCCTTTCTTTTTTATTGTTGTATTATTTTCTTTGTGCAATGGGCTGTTTTCCCCAATCATAGGCTCTGCCCGGATTGGCTGCAGGATATGTTCCTGACCTACTGCCTTAATAGTAAAAACCATTATCTCCCCTTTCTGACTTTGCGACACGATGTCGCAAACTTTCTCTTCTGGATATGCTTCATACCTGCGCCTTACAAAATCCACTTTACGACACCGTGTCGTAAACTTTTTTGTATGCTTCAAAATCTACCTTGCGACATCGTGTCGTAAAGTTTTCTTCTGCCAAGTTTCAAACGAATATTTCTGCATGGAACCCACTTTGCGACATCGTGTCGCAAAGTTCAAGCCTGACATACAGCAAAAAGAATAGCTTCCCTGTCTATGCCCCCTGCCGATCCCCGTCTGCTGGCTCCGTTGTTCCCTCTGCAGTTTCCTCACTTCCGTCTACTTCATATAGATCAAATTCCTCCTTCATCCTGATTTTTAACTGGTGTTTCATATACGCCTCCACATCAAAGGCATTCTTCTTGTCATAATCCGACAACTGCTTGTACCGCTTATGCCTGGTAATATCGAACTTGTCACTTAGGAACGGGCGAACCCCACGCAGCTGTAGGATGCACTTATTCCCGTCCATAACGGCAAGCTCATCTCTGCTCATCAATTCTTTTCCTGTTTTTTGATAATTTAATCCATAAGAACGGCTCTGCCCACGGGTATCTGATGTGTTGTAAAGATCTATCGTCTCCTTCCCTAAATTTTCAGAAATCTCCTTTAACGTGGAGCCTTCCTTGCCCCCAAGGAATAACATGGTGTCGCAATTACCTAAAATTGTCTCGGCAGCATCTTTATAGATGGTTTTCAACTGGCTCTGCGACTGTAAAATAATAGACGCTGATATTTCCCTGCTCCTTATCGTTGCGATCAGCTTGTCAAACTTTGGGATCTGCCCGATATTGCTGAACTCATCCAACAACAGCCTTACATGGTAAGGAAGCCTGCCGCCATGCACATCGTCCGCCCTGTCACACAATAAATTAAATAGCTGGGTATACATGATTGCCACAAGGAAATTGAAGGTATCGTCCGTGTCGGAGATGATAATAAACATTGCCGTGCGCTGATCCCCGATCATATCCAGTTCCATTTCATCATAAGAAGTCAGCTCCCGCAGTTCCGCAATGTCAAATGGCGCTAATCTGGCTCCGCACGAAATAAGTATGCTTTTTGAGGTTTTGCCCGCCGCAAGCTTGAATTTCTTATATTGCCGTACCGCAAAGTGTTCCGGCTTCTCCTGTTCCAGTTCCTCAAACAGTTCGTCCACAGCATTTTTAAATTCTTCATCGTCCTCCCTCGTCTCCGAAGCATTGATAAACTCCAGTAACGTAGAGAAGTTCTGTTCTTCCTCTGGCGCTTCATAATAGATGTAGCCAATCAATGCACAATACAAAAGCCGCTCTGCTTTCGTCCAGAAATCTTCGGAAGATTTTTCTCCTTCCCCCTTCGTATTTGCAATAATAGTGTTCACCAGCTTCAAAATATCTTTCTCCGAGCGGATATACCGGAACGGATTGTAATGCATACTTTTGTTGAAATTGATGGTATTTAAAACCTTGATCTTATACGGTTCATAAACAACTTTTCCATCCTTATCCCGTACCGCTTTCCCGTCTTTCATTTTCGGTGTGCCACGCCTCAGCATCTCCCCACATTCGACCAGGATTGTGCCTTTCGGATCAGTGACACAATAGCTGACATTCGGCGTCATCTGCATGAGCTGCGGCTTCACATAGAACCGTGTCTTGCCGCTTCCACTTCCTCCGATAATGATTACATTTTTATTCCTGGCATACTTTGGCTGCTTCGGCCTGCTGTTCATGGTAAGGCGTTCCGTCTGCGTTAAAAGGATGTTATTCTCAAAGACCGGATCTATATATGGGGCAATGTCTTTCGACGTTCCCCATCTTGCAGATCCATACTCCACTCCCTGCCGGTACTTCTTTGCATTTTTGCCTTTCAGATATACCATGACCTTTACTGCCACAGCTCCGATTACTCCGGCCAGCAGATCACCCCCATGAATACTCGGAACCGGATTCTCAAACGCCAGTTGGAAATTTAAGAACAGCGCCATCGACTTTTCTATCAGGGAATCCCCTACACAATGGCGGTACAGCCACGCTAATTTATCCACCAGATAAAACACAATTCCATAGGGGATATTCAGCATTACCAGACGTTTCGTATCTACAGGCGGCATTTTCTCCCAGATCATGCTTTTTAATTTTCCGGACAACAGCACAGATTTTTTCTCTGCTGCAGGTTTCTTTTTCTGTCTCCCACTCAATGCTCCGGCCCCCGTTCCTTCTGTTTCGTCTTTTCCCGCTCCCTGTGCTTTGCAACCCGCTCCTTCGCCAGCTCCAGCTTCCTGCGGACGGATGGTTTCTTGCTTTTACTCAACGACTTCCCGGTATATTCCTTGAATGCCGCCGTCATGACATCCACATCCTTTGCCTTGAAAAATACAAAATAACGGGGCGGGGAGATGGATGTGTCTTTTTTCAAGCTGAAATCAATGCTGTATTTCCGGGCACATTTCTCAAAGGATTTGATATTGCCGTCTGTCACTTCAATATTGGAAAGCTGGCATCCCTGATTCATCAGCTTCTCCATGCTCTGTTTCCCGTGGCTTTTTGCAGCTCCTTTCTCCGCTTTCTGCACTGCCTGTTTCTCCATTTTTTTCTGCTTCCCGTTCCGCTTCTCCTGTTCCATCTTTGCTAACGCTTTCTGCATGGCGGCTTTCAGAATCCTTGCGGAGATCTTGCCGCCATTGACGCACAGCGATACGGTTTTCTCATTTACCTCGTCCTGCAAGTCGTTCCCCCTCCTTTCCTGCGGATTGTTTTTTCTCCCCCATCTCCTGTAAAATTTTTTTCAGACAGTAACCGATGCATGGGGAATGCCTGCCGTATGGACATCCTTGACAGCCGCCACCGCCATTTCCGCTAAATTCCTGCGGCAGAGGATTTTCGGAAACATCCACTGATGCCGGACTCTCCTTCGGGAGAAGGTAATAACATTCCTCCTGGCTGCAGCCTTTCCGCTTTCCTTTCCAGAAATAGCAGTGTTTACAGTCACCCGGCCTGTCCGCCGCATATCTCCTGTTATCCCTCGCCCGGTTCCGGCTGTCTGTCCTTCCTGCCTGCATCCCATTCCCCTCTCTGCCTCATTTCCTCCATCCGCTGGTCCTCCTGCGCCCCTGCCCGGATGCACGAGTACAGCGTGACCGCCACAAATACGCCTGCGGCGGCAATGATTCCTTTCATTCTGCTTCACCCCTTTCCATATGGGGAACTGCCATACATCAATTTCTGAGTGGATACATTCCCATTTAAAACCTGTAATGGACAGTTCCCCATATACAAGCATAAAAAAACGCTTACAGATTCTTTCTGCAAACGCCCATATGTCTTATTAAATTATTATTGTGTTGCAATGAGCGTTTTCTTGGATTGCTCCAAACGCTGTCAGTCCTCCTTCCTTTTTCTGCAGAATATAATCACAGAGCTTGCTATCCCGCAGACTGCAATCCCGGCCAAGGCAAGCCATAACCAGAACGGCCTGTCATCCCCTGTTTTCGGAGTCTCAGCAGACGGCGTTTTCGGTTTCGGTGTTTCCTTCGGCTGATCCGGTTCGCCCGGCTCCGCTTCATCCTTCATCGAAACCTTCTGGATCTCCCCGGTATCCTTAACTTCAAACTTCACATCTTCTGCCACAAGATAGCCGTCCGGCGCACTTTCCTCATGCAGTGTGTATTCCCCGATTGGCAGCATTTCCATATAATGCGGCTTATTCCCGGAAGTCCAACTTTCTACTTCTTTCCCGTCTTTATCCAGAATGGAAAGTTTTGCCCCTGGCAGTTCCTTCCCGGCTATGTCTGTCTTGGAAATCTCCACCTTTGTCACATCATCCTTCATATCCACCTTCTGCACTTCTCCTGTATTCTCCACAACAAACTCAATGCTCTCCGCAGTCACATAGCCGTCTGCAGGCTGTGTCTCTGTCATGGTATATTTCTTACCAACTACTAATTCTTTGATGATATGCGGCTCCTTGCCGGAAACCCACTCATCCACAAGATTGCCGTCTTCATCCGTTACCTTAAGCTTCGCACCCTCTACCTCTTTTCCATCTGTAAGGGATGTTTTGGTAAACTCAAATACCGTAGGAACATTTTCAAAGGCAAATTCATAGGAAATGCTTTCTTGCTCCGCATCTTCATAGGTGAAGTCAAATTCCTTTGTTTCACCTTCGCTGGTAAATCCCGGAGCAGGGGCCGTTTCTTTCACATAATAAGGGAACCCAATCGGGAGGGCAGCCGCAAATGACAGCTTCCCATCTTCGTCCGTGGCTTTTTCCTCAATCACCGTATCCGCCTCCATGATCACTTCGCCATCTTTATTGGTGATGTCCTCTTTCGCACAAAGGGCGAATACCGTCCCTTCCACTGCACGGTCAGAATCTTTCTCCGTCTTTATTACATTGACTTCTGCTTTCTGGCGGTTATTCTGCCAGTCCGTAGAGAACGTGACAACCGCTGTGTCCTGATCACGGTAAGTCAGGTCAATCTCCCGGATTTCCCCGTCAAGAACATAACCCTCTGCTGTTTCTTTCTCCTTCACATAATATTTCCCAAGAGGGAGATTGTCCAGTTTTGCAATCCCGCTATCGTCCGTGGTGATGGCAGCTATCAGCTCATCCTTTTTATAATAATCCTCACTCTCCCCATCTGCCGCTTTTATATCCTCCAGGGCATACACTTCAAAGACAACATCTTTCAGTGAGCCGGTGACATACTCAAACAGATGCGTGATCCAGCCGCCAATGCTGTCCAGCAACGATACATTTTCTAAAAACTCCCCTTCTTTGTTGATCAGGAGCGTACCTGTCGGCACATCGTCCTTCATCTCCACTTTTTGGATTTCAGCCGTATCTTCCACGGTAAACGTGATTTCTTCTGCCTTTAAATACCCATAAGGCGCTAATTCCTCCCGGAGCGTATAAGTTTCTCCGACGGTCAGCCGCTTAATGATATGTTCCTCTCCTTTGACGGATTTCCATGTATCTACGATATCCCCGTCTTTATCAAGGACAGTCAATGCTGCCCCTTCCAGTTCCACGCCTGTTGCAAGGTCTGTCTTTTTAATGGAAACGGTTGTCGGTTCATTTTTAAATTCAGACACATATTCTGCAACTTCTACATCCTGCCCCTGGTATGCAGCAGATACTTCAATGGTTTCATCGGAAGATACATAGCCTGCAGGAGCCTGTTCCTCCCGGATGTAATATTCCCCGAAAGGCAGATCCAGGTCAAAGACTGCCCTGCCATCTTCCCCTGTCATGGCTTCACCAAGCAGCATATCCGCTTTAACAATCACTTCCCCATGTGCGAAAATATCAGCCTTCGCATACAGTCCAAAGACTGCCCCCGCTACCACAGATTCATTCTCTGCATCTTTCTTCACCACTGCAATCGCCACCTTCTGGCGGTCATTCTCAAATGTGGCTGTCTGTTCAATGATTGGCGTGTTCTGGTCTGTGTAAGCAAAGGTAATGGTCTGCGCCTCTCCATTCAGCACAAACCCTTCCGGGGCTTTTGTTTCTTCTACCCGGTATGTGCCAAGCGGAAGGTTTTCAATCGACGCTTTCCCGTCTTTATCTGTCACCAGCGTATCCACCAATACGCCAGAAGCATATTCAAGAATCCGGTTCCCGTTTTCATCCTTCTGGAAATCAGCGGTG
The DNA here is from genome assembly GCA_910576385.1 of Lachnospiraceae bacterium. Classification (GTDB taxonomy): domain Bacteria; phylum Bacillota; class Clostridia; order Lachnospirales; family Lachnospiraceae; genus Petralouisia. The sequence continues at coordinate 154,103 of CAJTIR010000003.1, read as the reverse complement.
TAAATATCCTCTGCCGCATAAACTTTGAACTCTGCACCCTCTAATGTTTCCACCTCATACCGGAAATCCTTATCATCGTATCGGTTCAGCACTTCACCCTTCTTCACGATATGCAGCCCACCCTTTACCGGATGGTTTTCATAGACAACATCAATGATAACGTCCCCCGACACATCGTCCATTTGGTACAGCGTATCGGAATCCACAGACACTTCATAATAATTCTCATTCAGCGTATAGCCAAACGGGGCATTGACTTCTTCTATCCGATAATGACCGATTTTCAGGTTCTGCGGCAAAATCAGATAACCTTCGCTGTCCGTGAAATAGGATTTATGTATTACCACGGTCGGGTAAGTCGTCACCTGCTCCACATATTTCTCGTTGTCCAGGTCATATACCTTGAACTCTGTGTTTTTCGCAAGCACAGCCTTCTTCGTTTCAACATCCTGCTTCACAATTCTCAGCTTCGCTTCAAATTCATCGTCCAGAAGCACCCGCCATACCTGCGGCGTGTCCGGCTTATGCTCCGTGATACGCACAAGGAAATCCCTAACCGGCGTATAATTATGCGGTGTGGTTGTTTCCCTCACAATGTACGTCCCAAACGGGAGCGGGATGCTGCAGGCATAACCCTTTTCATCAGTAAAGATTTCCGTTGCCCCGTTCTCCCCGATTTCCACAGGTTCAGCGGAATCAAAATCATATCCGCCATCTTCCTTTGTGTCCAGGGAAGATACCAGCCATGCCGTAAACCCTGCACCGGATAATAAATCTGCATCGGTTTTCCCATTGTCCGCTGCCTTAATGATCTGGAACGGCTGCTTTTTCACCTGCTCCGGGGATGTGCAGTCACGTTCTACCGTAGACACCAAATCCCCCTCATAGCTGCAGGACAGGTCATACTCCGTTCCGTCCGCCAGATAGCCCGTGGGCGGCGTGATCTCTTTCACAAAATACTCCCCAAGGTATAAATCTGTAATTTCTGCCTTGCCCTCTTTATCCGTAGTCAGTGTTCCCACCTGTTCCCCGGCTTTATAAAGGATGCCTGTCTTTTTATCTGGGTGCAGGATGTCATTCCTTGCATACAGTCCGTAAACGGCGTGTTCCAGTGTTCCGTCCCCCTGTGGGATATTTTTGTTGGTTTCCTTATCCTTCTTCTGCAGCCGGATTGTGGCGTTGACACGCTCATTAGCAAAAGTATGGGAGAATGTCACTTTCGCTTCCTGGTCATTGGTGTAACCAAACCGGAAAGAATACACATCTTCCATATTCCTAAGATACCCCTCCGGAGCCTGGATTTCTTTTACCTCATACCCAAACCCAACCGGAAGGTCTGCCAAAAATGCTGCATTGCCATCACCATCCGTTGTTGCTTTGTCTATCAGTGCGCCTTTGGATACAACAACATTCCCGTCTGCTTTAGTGATATTTTCTGAAGCATACAGCCCGAAAATTCCCCCCGCAAGTCCATTTTCCGTATCCTTATCGTTCTTTACCACACGCACATCCGCTTTCTGCCTGTCATTTAAAAATGTTGCATTGGCAAACGCCGCCTCCGCCATCTGCCCGGCATAGGTGATCGCCACATCCTTTGTTTCCCCTTTGTTATAGAAATTCTTCGGAGCCTGCATTTCCTTTACCCGGTATGTGCCAAGATGCAGGTTTTTCAGCGTCACAGAGCCATTGTCCCCGGTCACAAGGTTTTCCGCCACCAGATCCCCGGCTTTATAGACTACCGAGCCATACGGCGTAGTAATATCCTTTGCCGCATAGACATTGAATACAGCGCCCTTCTGTCTACGGCTTTCATAACGGAATGCTGTGCCGTTCTCATTGGAATCCGCACCCGTCAAAACCTCGCCTTCCTTGTAAATCGTCAGATTCCCAAGCTGCTCCACATCCGGGACAGTCGTGGAAGCTGTCTGGTTCGCTTCCAGAGTTACACGGTAAGCAGTCGCATTATACCGGTATCCTGCCGGAGCCGTAATCTCTTTCAGATACACCGTATTCTGTGTCATGACAATTTCCGCTTCCGACGCACCATTACTGTCCGTTGCAGGCATCCTGGTAATCAAGTCCGTACAGTCCTTATCCCGGTAAATGCCGAATACAGCGCCGGAAAGGTTTGCGTTGGCAATGGAATCCACCTTGATTACCTTCACTTTTGCACGTTCCAGCCAGTCCACGGATAGGCTCACGGAATTGCCGCCTTCTTCCTCATAATAACTCCCAATATCCTGTGTGGCGCTCCCTGTCGGAACGACAAGCGCCTTCCATATCACCCGGATGCTGCCTTTCATTGCTCCGGTATTCCAGTCCCCATTGACCGTCACCGGGGCAGTAAAATAAAAACTTGTCCCACCGGAAACACGGACAGTTCCCCCTGTCTGCTTGCTCCCGTCTGTCTTATTATGGAATGTCACATCCTTTGGAAGCTTGATGGTAATGGAATTTCTGGAATCACCGTTCAGCTTCGTTGTCCCCGTCACCTGCTTCGAGCCATCATAGGTTGCTTTCAAAGCGGTCTTGCTCAAACTGATCTGTGGATCGGGCGGCACAGGCAGGCTTTCCAGATAATTGATCCAACCAAGCACCCCGCACTCCCGCAGATCATCCATCGTGCATCCGGCAAACCCATCCATGCCGCAGTAAAAATAACTGGCCGCGATATGGGTGAACACATACTTTAAATCCTCTCCAAAGGACGGCATATAGCTTGCAGTCACATCCCCTGTGCCGCCATAGCCATAATAAAGCGTTTTCTGCAGGTTCGGATTCCCGTCTATGATCTGGGCGGCGTAGCTCCCGGTATCCGGGGAACCCTTTGCAGACTCCAGGCAATATGCGATCTTCCCATTTACCGTGAAATAACAGGTAGAGTAATTTCCCAGGTTGCCGGGATAATAAATCTTCCTTCCCTTTACCATTGTTGCGGAACCAGAAGCCCTTGCCTTCTTCCTTGCTTCTGCAAACAGAAGGATGCCTTCTTCCTCTGCAATCATTTCCGCATCCTGTCTTGTATCTTCTGCCTGTTCCATGCCCTCTATGACCGCTTCCATCTCGGATTCTGTCATGGATTCCTTCGGGATTTCTTCCCCATCTGCCGTCTGCCCCGGCAAATCTCCTTCCCCATCTGCTTCCGTTCCTTCTGAATCATCGGAATGGCTGTTTTCGCTTCCTTCTCCATCTGCCGTCCGCTTTTCAGAAGATGATACAGATATTTTTTCCTTTACAATAATGTTCCTGCTGACATGGTAAGATGGATTCTTACTGGCCGGCTCTACAAAGTAAACCGCTTTGTAAGTCCCTCCCTTCCCAATGTCAATCTTTTTCCCATCTTTGTCCGTTGCTTCATAGAATGTGATTTTTACTTTATCCGGCGAAAACTCTATGCCGGAAAAATCATGTTCCACGTCAAAGCCACTGTCAATCTCCACGATATGATCTTTTGCAGCCACAATTTCATCCGCATCCAGTTTTTCTTTCACCTTCTCAAAAGCCGGGTACTCCGCTTCATAAGCCACAGTCTCCGGCACTGCCGCATAAACTCCCACCGGCTGTAAGAAGGCTGACAAGACCGTGACCGCCGACAGCAGGCCGGATACAATCCTCTTTACGTTTCCTTTCAATATAGTTTTTCCCTCGCTTTCTTCGTTGCGCAGCTTCATAACTGCCATCATCCTGTCTTTTCCGCTTATTTCCTATCTTCCCATATGCCTGTCTCCCTTCGTTTTATTTGCACTGCCAGCCGATAACAGCACATCAATACAGGAAAACCCCTGCCCCGGCATATTCAAACACACCGGAACAAAAAGGCTTCCCTGCATGGCATCTGCTGTTATCCAGCCCGGTTCCCCGGACTGGTCATATTTATTGAGCGTTTTCCTGTGTCCCTCCCAGACCCGTTCCCTGTCCCGGCTTCTCTTTCCTGGGGCGTTTTCTCCGGCAAGGCACGCTAAGATGCACACTCAATGCCGGGTATCAATCTGGGCAGGCTATGAAATTTTCAAGGTACGAGTGAAAGGGAAATCTTTGAATTGTGATAGTTGGAAATTTTTCAGAAATGTTACCCTTTCACTAATAGCAGGCTGGAAAGGGTAAAATACAAGCAGATTTGAAAACTTTTTTATTTTTTGTATACGAACTGAATATTGGGTAAAAGAACTGTCTGGATATGATAGAATAAAAGCATTGAACAAATTAGAATTTTTACGAAATAGTAAATCTTGATTATCGGATCAGCAATATTTGTGATGATATTTACATGAAAAAAGATTGGAGCTGTTTTCTATGTATAAAATTTCTACTGATAAAGAGATAAACTGCACAAAGATAAGAATACCGCGAAAAGACAGAAAATCTATATCTGCGCTTTTACTATCGCCTAAATCCCCAAAAAAGAATGCCCCAGGAATCCTATGGATTCATGGAGGCGGTTATCTAACTGGAATGAAAGAAATGGTTCATATGTCCAGAGCAGTAGATCTGGTAAAAAAATATGGCGCTACCGTGATTTCTCCCGGCTATAGGCTTTCTTTTATAGCGCCATATCCAGCTGCTATAAATGACTGTTACGATGCGCTTTTGTATCTTAAAAAGCATACGGATGATTTGGGGATAAATAAAAACCAGATTATGGCAGGCGGAGAAAGCGCTGGCGGCGGTCTGTGTGCGGCTCTGTGCATGATGGCAAGGGACAAAGGAGAGGTCAATATTGCTTATCAAATGCCTTTATATCCAATGATTGATAACTTTGACACGGAATCCTCAACGGATAATCATGGAAAAGTATGGAATACCAGAAGGAACCACTTGGCATGGAAAATATATTTAAGAAAACACGCCAAAAAAGCTGTATCGCCTTATGCAGTGCCTGCAAGACAGAAGGATTATTCTGGCCTGCCACCTGCATACACTTTTGTTGGCGATGGAGAGCCTTTCTATTCTGAAACCTGTACATTCGTTGAGAACTTAAAAAAAGCAGGCGTAGAAGCTGATATAGATATCTATAGGACAAATATACATGCTTTTGATATGGTAAAGCCTAAGATGCCGCTTAGCCAAAAGGCGGCAATACAGTTTAATGCTCATTTCGAGTATGCTTTGAACCATTATTTTGCATCAAATGAATGAATTAGGAAATCCTGTGCAGAACCACTTAAATAATAAAAGGCTATGGTACATGACTTATCCCATAGCCTTTCATTCCCCATATTTTCTTCTATTATCTGTAATCCCCAATATATAATCGACACTGACATCATACCGTTCCGCCAGTTTCATCAATGCCCATAGCGGTATCTCACGTGAACCATTTTCGTATCTTCTGTACACTCCTTCATGGCACCCTAAAAATTCAGCCACATCTATCTGTCTTAAATCATGGTCTGTCCTTAAATCCCTGATTCTCTTGTAATGCATACTACACCTCACCGTTCGGTTTGATCTATATTTCAATCTTATCATCAGATAGGATATTCTAATCAAAACCGTACTATTCGGTTAGGTAAATAGAAGATGGCCAATATTTGAAAATGCTCAAAGTATTAGATATAAAACATCCTGCAGGAGAGCATGATGCAAAAAGAGTTATGGCATGAGAAATTAATGTGCCATAACCCTATTCACCATATTTTCTTCTATTATCTGTAATCCCAAGCATATAATCAACACTGACATCATACCGTTCTGCCAGCTTCAACAATGCCCATAGCGGTATCTCACGCACCCCATTCTCATACCTTCTGTATACACCTTCATGGCAGCCCAAAAATTCAGCCACATCTATCTGCCGTAAATCATGGTCTGTCCTCAAATCCCTGATCCGCCTGTAATACATATCGCACCTCACCGTTTGGTTAGTTTTACTCTTTCAAATTTTATCACCAGATGTTATACTTTATTCAAAACCAAACCATTTGGTTAGGTAATTGGAGGTGACGGGAAATGAAAAAAACAGGACTCTTAATTTTATTATCATGCGGAATGATATGTGGGTGTTCCAAAGAATATATTGAAATGGACATTCTCTCTTCCAATAACACAACATCCGGTAACTGGTATGAGCTGGATATTGATGTCATTGCCGATAAAGATGACGTATCGGATAAAGAAGCATGTTCCAGGGAAATCATACAGCATATCCTTGACAATGATTTCCACAGTACACGCTTTTCGTTTGATATAAACGGATATCCTAACAATGTATCCGTAGATGTATTCACTTCTGAAAAAAATGCACAAAAAGGTAAGGAAGCTTATTCTTTTGAATACGTTACAGAATTTAATACAGAAAACCCTGATGTACAAAATAATATCAAAGACAATCCAGGAGAATTTGAAATACAATACGAATAAAATATACCTGATGGCAGGACTCCGCTTTGCGACACGATGTCGCAAAGTGGAAAACCATGTGCTTTCAGAAATATCCCCCTTGAATTCCCTGATCTTTCATTTTCCGGCATAACTCTTCTAATATCCGTTTCCGGTGGTTCTGTATCGTTTTCCGGCTGCAGCCAAAGAGCTTTGCCGTATCTGTTACCGTAGCTTCCGCAAAATACAGCAGCTCAATCAGCCTGGCGTCCTCTGCAGGCAGTTTTTCCAGAACTTCCCTCACTTTATCCCGGCAGATATTTCGCAAAACCGTCTCCTCCACCCCCTCTGCCATATCCTGGAAATGCCCTGAACCATTCCCCCGGACCTCTAAGCTGTCCAGACTGCATATGCCATGTTTCCGGTTCCGCTCCTTCTGATACCGCTCCCTGCGCCGTGACCGATACCATTCTAAATAAACCTCCCTGGTCACATCCACTAATGTACCGTCCGCCATCCGCAGCACATAATGATCCCGTTCCTTCGGCTGTTTCCCTCTCATGCCCGGCCCTCCCCGCAACATATCCTGTAATCAGGGCAATTCTGGGAAGCCTGATAATTTTTACGGATGCTGCGGACTGCCTGGGAAATCATTGCGGATACCGCCTGCTGGCTGATGCCTAATTCCTTTGAAATCTGCTCCTGTGTTTCTCCCTGCAGGTAATATTTTTGAATGACATATTTCTGCCTTGCCGATAAAATCCCCAATATTTCTGCCACCGTCTCTTGCCTTGTCAAATGCTCTAACATGGATTCTGTCAGGTTTTCCATTGCCAGCCAATCTTCGGATACAGCGCTGTAAGAAACATTCCAGCTCCGTTCCTTTTCTTCATGGTTCCGGTTCAGCCGGTCTTCGCCTTCCAGTACAAGCCGCAGATACCATTCCCTGTTTTCAAAAAATTGTTCCGGCAGGATAACCGTCTTTCCATCTGCCAGATACAGATAATCCCTGCATGAGTGAAGTAAAAACACTGTGAAATATTTTTCCACCTGATAAAGCACATAGCCGCTCTGATAAGCGGATATTTCCGAATCCAAGCCAAGCCTTTCCTGTGCGATTACCGAACTGGATGCCCTTAGCTGCTTTGCCGTTGGAAGTTTTACTCCAAAACCTGGCACATCCACAATTCGTTTCAATTCCTGCAATGTCAGCATATATAGCCGCCTTTCTGCCCGAAGGCTGCGGGCGGCCTGGAAAACTGGCATCACAGGGATTGTCCGATACAGCAGGAAGGCAGTAAAATAACGCTCCCGGCTCACCCGTTTTTTTTAACGGGAGCCAAGAACCCCTTTTACCGCCTTTACCAGTCCATAACTTTATCCTTATATTTTTCTGATAATCCTGGTCTTTTTATCTGCCTTTCTGCTATCCCCCTTCCATCATCGTTTTCTCCTGTGGCTGTTTTCCTCTGATGTATCCAGTTTAACAGCCGGCCCTTCCGTTTACCTCAACATATATGTGGAGATTCCCGGAAAGGGCAACATATTTGTGGAACTTCAAGAACTGTGGTAAATCACATCACCTGCATTGCCGCAGTCCATCGACCAATGCCTCCATCGTCTGTAAAACCACCGTCTGCTCACTCTGCTTCAGATGCCGGATGCGGCAGAACATCTTCCGGCACTGCCCATCCTCCTTCGTCTGGCCGCTTACGCCAAGAAGCTCGTTCGCATCCACGCCGAGTATCTGCACCATTTTTATAAATATCTCTATGGACATCGCAGACTGCCCGCCCTCAATGCGGCTGACGGTGTTGGCGCTGATCCCTGCCTGTTCCGCAACCTTCTCCTGTGACATGCTGATCTCATTCCTCCGGTCTCGGATACGGTTGCCCAATTCAATCAAGTCCTGCGACCCTGCACGATTGCCCAATATGCACCTCCTTCCTGGTCTGAATTTTCTCCCGGAACTTTCCGTCATCGTGTCGTAAAGTGCGCAGCCCGCTTTACATCCGCCATTCCGTCAAGCCCTGTCCCCTGACTTTGCGACACCGTGCCGTAAAGTTGGACAACAAAAAAACAGCCGTGTATCAAGCTGTTTTTACGGATTGTTATTCAATTTATGCCTGTATTGCCTGTCCTTTCTGTTTCTTTCTATTTCTTTCAAACGCCAATCACGCCCTGCAAGGCTTCCCAGCCATTTTTTTCACTGTCCATCTGCTCACTGCCACGACTGCTTTCACCAGATATACTGCGGCTGCCAGCAGTCTCCAGACAAGAACGATCCCTCCAATCATGCCGCCCACAAGAACATTGATAAACAGGATGCCCACCGTGCTGCCAACGTCATAGCCTTTCGGGATAATCCAGAAAAACATCCTATATATGCCAAATGGAATACCCATGAACCACCACAGGTTCAAATAATTGCACTCCCCATTCTCCATGCACAGCGGACGGAACAATGCCGCCAAAAACAATGCCGATACAACCGGGATTACCACTTTCTTTACAAATTCACTTATTTTCATACCTTCCTCCAATCTGTACCTGCATCCAGTATATCACGCCTGGCACACCGAAACAATTTTATCGCCAATATTCCCCGTACTTTTTCATCCGCTCCCATATAGGTCATGGTTCACTTCCGCTGTGTAATAATTGCTTATGGTCATCGGGGCATTATACAGAGTTGTCAGAAGGTATGCCTTGATATTTCCCACCTTCGTCGTATTTGCGCCCAGGCAGGTAAGGATATACTCCATATGCTCATGGTTCAGCTTCATAAACCGGTTCTTGACAACCGCCGCCGGCTTTTCCACTCCTGCAATCCGCACTGTGCCATTGTCCGGCAGCATCATCACTTCCACCATCAGCTCCACCAGTTCATCCACGTCCTCCCTCCGGTGATAGCGCCCGTCCTGGAAACACTCGTAAGATATGTGTTCCCGGATGATGTCTCGGTAAGCATCCATCTCTCCCATCACATCCGGCTCTGTTCCTGGGATAGATGGATTAGACAGGATAGGATTAGGATGGATAGCAGACACACCGGATTCAGGATCATTAAGATCAGGCTTACTACACTCCGTTTCACTAAATTCAGTCTTACTTAAATCAGTCTTGTTAATATCAGTCTTATTAGATTGTGATTTTGGAAATTCTTGAATTGTGATTCCCACCATTCCAGAAGTATGATTTTCACCATTCTTGAATTGTGATTCTGGAGATTCTTGAATTGTGGTTTTCATCATTCCTGAATTGTGATTTTCACCATTCTTGAATTGTGATTCTGGAAATTCTTGAATTGTGGTTTTCACAACTCTTGAATTGTGATTTTCACTATTCTGTGCATTTATAGGCATTCCACCCTGTTTTTCCTCTCTTTCCTTGTCCTCTGTCTGCCGGATAATGAAATTTTTCACGTATATGACATTCGGCTTTCCAAGCCCCAGGCGTTTCTTTTCAATCAGTCCAATTCCTTTATCTGCATCCAGTTCTTTCAGAAGCCTTACCGCTTTTTGTGTACCACAGTTCATAAGCTCTGCAATTTCTTCCACTGTAAAAATGATATACACCCTGTCCTCTTCATCAAACCACCGGTTCTTTATGCTAAGGCTCATACGGTCTAATAAAAGACCGTATAAAACCTTCGCTTCACAAGAGAGAGACTTGAAGCATTCTGCAGTGAACAGAACCTTCGGAATCCGGTAAAACGTGTACTGCTCCGCTTCCATGCCCCGATAATAATCAAACTGTAATTCCTGCATCCGTTGTCCCTCCCTCCTTCTGCTTCCATTCCTCCAGAAGTGTATAGATCACATCCTCAATCTGCTCTTTGGAATATTCCGTCGGGAAATAATTGCGGATTCTCTTTGCGGAAATCGTCACATTCACATTTTCCTTCTCTTTCCGGATTAAAACCGCATATACATTCCCTTCCGTCAATTCCCCTGTTTCACTGCTTTCCTTTAGCTGTTCTGCCTGCGCTTTCGATGGGAATATGCCGCTGTTGCCGATGGCGTCCACAACCCATGCCTGTTCTTCTGCTTTCAGATAAGACAGTTTCTCCCCGGCCACCATAGGGATTTTATTTTCATCCACATAATCCATCAGTTCTTCCGCCAGTTCCGACAGCCGGATATAACGCTGCACTGTCCTCCCGCTGTCCCCGGCAGCTTCCCCGATGGCATCCGCAGTATATTTCTCCCCTTTGCTGCCCTGGTGCTTCATTGCTTCGTATTTCATCCGATATGCCCTCGCCTTCTCACTTGGCAGGATGTCCTCCCTCTGGATATTCGTATCGACCATCAGGACTACCGCTGTATCATCATCCATTTCCCGGATAATGACAGGCATTTCCGTAAGTCCGGCAAGCTCACAGGCCCGCCACCGTCTATGCCCTGCAATAACCTCATAGCCGCCTTCCGGATGCGGGCGCACAATCCCCGGCATCAACACGCCATACTGCTTTACGCTTTCCACCGTTTCCTGCATTTTTTCATCATCCAATACCCGGAACGGATGGCCTTTAAACGTATGCAGCTCACTTAGGGGAACGGAAGTGACCGTTTCGCCCGTTTCATCTATGCCAAACAAATCATCAAAGCTGTTCAGCTTTACCTTCTCTGCGCTCTTACTTTTCATCCGCAAGCACCTCCTGTGTCAGTGAGTGGTAGCCGCCTGCCACAATCCCCTTCGGATCATGAAGATAGATGCTTTTCCCCTCTGCCGTGGTTTCCGCAGCCTTTACAGATAACGGGATGCAGTTCTCAAAAATATGTACCCGGTTCCCATATACCTCCCGGATCTGCGCTGAAATGTCCCTTGCGAAGTTTGTTCTCCGGTCTACCTTTGTCAGCAGAATCCCCATAATATCAAGCGCTGGGTTTAGCTTTCTATGTACCCGTCCAATCGTCTTAATAAGCTGCTGAAGCCCTTTGACTGGGAGATATGCCGCCTCTACGGGAATCAGTACGCTGTCCGCCGCTACAAGGGCGTTTATCGTAATCATGCCAAGCGAGGGCATACAATCAATAATCGCAAAGTCATACTCCCCTTTTACGCTGTTGAGATACTGGCGCAGTATCGTTTCCCTGCTCATAACATTTACCAAGGCCGTTTCCAAGCCTGCCAGTTCGATATTTGCCGGGATAAAATCAATCCCTTCCTCATGGTGGATAATGCCCTCACCTAACTCTGCATCCTCGTCGTTGATTACCTTTTCCATGATGTTCACTAACGTCACATCCAGCTCGTCCGGCTCCGCAATCCCCAGGCTCACCGCCATGCTGCCCTGCGCATCTGCCTCTACCAACAATACTTTCTTGCCTGCCCTGGCAAGCCCAATCCCTAAATTCACACACGTTGTAGTCTTGCCGACTCCGCCTTTCTGGTTTGCTACTGCGATCACTCTGCACATATATACTTTCCTCCTGATTCTCCAATCTATTTTTCTGTTCTTTCCACTTCCGCATATACACGGAAATACTTATTTGTCCCTTTGTTTGCAAATGGTTCCGACACTTCTTTCACATCCACGCCTTCATGCCGCTCCAAAAGCCGCCGGAACCAGTGAAGGTCTTTCTTTGTCCCCTGCATCCTGATTTTAAGCATATAAATCCTCCATATCCACGTAAAAACAGTATTCCGGATAGCGGAGCTTGACTGCCTCCCAAAAGTATCTGGCATAGCCGCAGCAGAATAAATCTTCCACTGTATAACAACGGAACTCCTTTAATTGTTCATCCACATCCTCCGTATCATAGACACTTGGCGTTCCATTACAATAGAGGTTAAATGCCATCCGTACAATTTTCGCACTTCCGCTGGTCTGCCATCCTTCCCGCAGGCATTCCGTTTTCACGCATCCTGTTTTAAAATCATAAATTCTGTTCACATTTACCCTAGTATCCTGACCAATCCCCAGGCAGTACACCAATGCTTTATGGTATACATCCTGGTATCTGCATTTCTGCAGGTACTCCTTATAAAAATCCTTATGTTCTTTGCTCTTGAAAGTAATTGTGCGAGTATCTTTGTTTCCTGCACCTTTCGCTGTATTCGCTGCCATAGCTTGTCCTCCTTATCTTATCTGCTTGTTTTTTTATATTCTTGGGAGCTACACTCCCAAACCCTTGTGGATTCGTGCTGCCAGTTACCCAAAATACGGCTAACTGTCAACCCGAATTTGCTTTTGCCCCGGAGAACGGTTTTTCACTCCTGACCTTAACGCTGTGTTTGCCATTTCCTTTTCCTCCAATTCAAATTTATTTTTTGACCATAACAAAAAAGGACACTTCCCTAAAATTTCTTTTAGAAAAATGTCCTTAAAGTGCTTACTGTATTAAGTTGGCTCATGTACCAATCAACGCATTATCAGGCATTATCCCGCATTATGCGTTGCAAATTTGTTGCAATTTTGTTGCAAAATCTGAATCGAAGTACCGCAAACCCTTGAAAATACTGGCTTTATTTGTCCAAAGACTTCATAGTAGGAAACAATAACACATCTCTAATCGCCGGAGAATTTGTCATCATCATCACCATTCGGTCAATACCATATCCAATTCCACCTGTGGGCGGCATACCAATATTAAGAGCATTGAGGAAATCTTCATCTGTATGATTTGCCTCGTCATCTCCAGCAACAAGCAGCGCTTCCTGTGCTTCAAAACGCTCTCTTTGATCAATCGGGTCATTTAATTCAGAATAGGCATTCGCCATTTCCCAGCCATTCATAAAGAATTCAAAACGCTCCACATACTCTGGATTCTCTGGCTTCTTCTTGGTAAGCGGCGAAATCTCAATTGGATGATCCATCACAAAAGTTGGCTGAATGAGATGGTCTTCTACATATTCCTCAAAAAACAGGTTTAATATATCGCCTTTCTTATGCCTGTCCTCATATTCAATATGATGCTCATCTGCCAGTTTCTTTGCCTCTTCTGTGTTACTGATCTCATTGAAATCTACATTTGCATACTTTTTCACAGCATCTACCATCGTGATCCGCTCAAAAGGCTTGGATAAATCCATCTGATGTTCTCCATAAGTAAGGATTTCAGAACCTGTAACTTCTTTGGCCACATAGCGGTAGAGATTTTCTGTAAGATCCATCATTCCATAATAATCGGTATAAGCCTGATAAAGTTCCATCAAAGTAAATTCTGGATTATGTCTGGTGTCCAGACCTTCATTTCGGAACACGCGTCCAATTTCATAAACACGCTCCATGCCTCCCACAATCAATCTCTTCAAATAAAGCTCGAGAGAAATACGAAGCTTCAAATCTTCATTTAAGGCATTAAAATGTGTCTCAAATGGTCTAGCAGCTGCGCCGCCTGCATTGCTCACCAACATAGGTGTTTCCACTTCCATAAATCCCTGTCCATCCAGGAAACGACGAATACTGCTCAGTACCTTGGAACGTTTGATAAATGTGTCCTTTACCTCGCTGTTCATGATTAAATCCACATAACGTTGACGATATCTGGCATCTGTATCAGTAAGACCATGATATTTTTCCGGCAAAATCTGCAAACTCTTAGAGAGCAAGATCACTTCATGGGCATGGATAGACATTTCTCCTGTTTTTGTCTTAAAAACTTCTCCTTTAATACCCAGTATATCACCGACATCATATTTCTTAAAATCCTTATAGCTCTCCTCGCCGATATTGTCTCTTGCCACATATGCCTGAATATTCCCTTGCAAATCCTGTACATTACAGAAGGAGGCTTTTCCCATCACACGCTTGAACATCATTCTACCAGCAATACTGACAGTTTGTCCTTCCAGTTCTTCAAAATGATCTTTAATCTCCTGGCTGTGTTTTGTTACCTCATATTTGGTGATCTGAAAAGGATCTTTGCCATTGTCTTGCAAATCCTTTAATTTGTCATGACGAACCTTTATCAATTGATTCAAATCCTGTTCTGGTGACTGGTTGTTCTGTGCCATTTTTTCTTCCTCCTTCTGTATACAGAACATAAAAATGGTTATGTTCTGACTTCTTAATTTGAACGCTGAATTTCCAGCACTTTATATTCTAATACGCCTGCCTGTGTCTCAATCTTTACAATATCTCCTACTTTTGCCCCAATCAGAGCTTTTCCAACCGGAGATTCATTGGAAATTTTTCCTTGTAAGCTGTTTGCCTCAGTGGAACCAACAATTTTATATTCTAGTTCCTCATCAAATTCACAATCTAAAATTCTCACTTTACATCCTACGTTGATCTTATCAAGATCCACTTCATCCTCTACGACCACCTCTGCATTTTTGAGAATTTTTTCAATCTCTTCAATTCTTGCTTCAATATCGCGCTGCTCATCCTTTGCTGCATCATATTCCGCATTCTCAGAAAGATCCCCCTGTTCTCTTGCTTCTTTGATCTTCTGTGCAACTTCTTTTCTCTTCACAACTTTAAGCTCATGCAATTCTGTCTCTAACTTCTTTAAACCTTCATATGTCAGTAAGTTTTTCTTTTCCATAATACTACACCTTCCTACTACAATATAAACATAACCCTTATACTCCCTTAACAATCACAGTATTATAACCGATGGGTATGGAAATGTCAAGATTCTCTAAGGTTTCCACCCGATTCCATTTCCTTTTGTATACAGGAATGTAAAGTGTATGCTCCCGCATATATCTGACTGGACAATTTCCCTGCTGTTCCATGTCTAATATCACATTTACATCCTCAGAAAGCACTTGTCCCTTTGGCTCTGTCTGCACTACAAGGCCGCTGTCCTCATACATTCTTTGAATATAATCTGAAAAATATGCAGGACGGTCCGTCGCAATCCTAAGAAAATTCAAATCCTCTGAGATCTGCTCTAAGACCACTTCCACCTGATCTTCATCCAGCAAAGATTCTGGCGGCGTATCTGTATCAACCAGCAATGGATGAAACTCCCGATAAGACATTTGATACTGACTGAGCACTTGCTCTAAGATTCTTCTTAACTTGTGCAGATAAGGATTTTCTCTGGAATTTTCTTCTTCATCCTCCCAATACTCAAACTGATCCTGAGGCATTTTATGCCATTTTCCCTTTAAAAAAGCCAAAATATGGCTCAACCAGGATTTCTTCTGATTGCTTGATTCTTTGCCTCCACGCTCCCATCTCTCCATACCAGACCTCCAAAATGCAGTGTTGTCCCTCTCCAGGAACCACAACTGTTTTTCCCAATTATATGAAGAAAAGCAGAATGGTATGACTTGATTGGCTCTATTTATAAATCTCAGTGATCTTTTTTCAATAGAATAATCAAGACGTAATCAGTTTATTGGCTCTATTCCAAATAGCTAGTATAATGTCTCGTTGATACTCAGTAAAAATACATAGCAGATGGATAACTATACAAGCAGGCTGATCTATTTATCTTCATAAAATTTTTCTGCTGCTAAAAACAACTCTTCCAATTGCGCATAAGTCTCCACAGCATTGATTTGCCTGCGCAATGCGGCAGAATTTTTATAACCGCTGGTATACCACGCCGCATGTTTTCGCATCTCCCGCATCCCTGTCAGTTCCCCCTTAAATGCAATCTGACTTTTGGCATGACGCAGAAGCATCTGTGTCACTTCCTGCATAGTAGGCTTGGCAAGTTCTTCTCCCGTTTCAAGATAATGTAGAATCTGTTGAAAAATCCAAGGATTGCCCTGGGCGCCTCTGCCAATCATAAACCCGTCGCATCCTGTCTGTGCGCTCATCTTTAGCACATCCTGAGCTGTCAAAATGTCTCCATTTCCAATCACTGGAATCCAGACAGTTTCCTTTACCTGACGAATAATGTCCCAATCTGCATTACCCGAATAATATTGTTCTCTAGTTCTTCCGTGGACTGCCACTGCAGCAGCTCCTGACTGCTCTGCAATCTTGGCAATTTCCACTGCATTGATATGGTTGTCATCAAATCCTTTTCGTATCTTAACAGTCACTGGTTTTTGAATCGCCTTTACCACCTTAGAGACAATCTGTTCTACTAACTTAGGCTGTTTCATCAGTGCAGAACCTTCTCCATTGTTTACTACTTTTGGCACAGGACAACCCATATTGATATCTAAAATATCAAAAGGGCGCTCCTCGATACGCTTTGCCATCTCGCTCATAATATCTGGATCAGAACCAAAGAGCTGCAAAGATACCGGATGCTCTCTGGGATCTGTCGTCAGTAAAATCTCTGTATTTTTATTATTGTAGTAAATGCCTTTTGCACTGACCATCTCCATACACAAAAGCCCTGCCCCCTGCTCTTTGCAGAGCAGACGAAATGGCAGGTCGCAAACACCTGCCATTGGCGCCAAAACTAAATTATTTTCTAAAATTACATTTCCTATCTTCAATGGTATCATATTTTCTTTTCTATCCCAAATCTATTTTACACGATTTTGTTTGTTGTAGATCAGACGAAGCCCTTGCAGCGTCAAAGTAGGATCGTAGATATCAATGGTATCAGTCTCATTTGCAATGATCGTCCCCAATCCTCCAGTGGCTACCACCTTCAAATCCTGACAGTTAATCTCCTTTTTGGTCTGCCTGATAATATATTCTGTCTGTCCAATCTGCCCATAGACCAACCCTGCCTGCATACTGCTGATCGTCTCTTTGGCAAGAATGCTCTTGGGCTTGCGGATCTCAATCTCAGGAAGCTTTGCTGCCTCCTCCCAAAGTGCTTTTGCGGAAGTGCGGATTCCTGGCGCTGTTACCCCAGAAACAAAAGCGCCACTCTCATCCACCAAATCATAGGTAGTCCCTGTTCCAAAATCAATGACCAACACAGGACCACCATACAATTCATATGCCGCTGCCGCATCCACAATCCGGTCTGCACCGATCTGCCTTGGATTCTCAGTAGCAATGCGTATTCCTGTCTTGATGCCTGGCTCCACAACTACTGGATGGATATCAAAATATTTGATAAACGCACTTAACAGGGAATGCATGACATTGGGCACCACAGAAGCAATAATTACATCCTCCACATTTTCATAAGAAATCCCATTATGTGCCAGCATATCACGTATCGAAATCCCATATTCATCAGAGGTTCGCTGAAGCTTTGTTGTCATTCGGAAGGTTGCCTCCAACTTATCCAGTTGAAACACACCAAATGTAAAATTTGTATTCCCCACATCCACAACTAATAACATGTCCTATTCCTCCAAATCTTCTTCTGTCAACTCTTCTCCTAAGAAAAATACTCTATAATAAATTTCCAGGGCTTCCAATAATTCTCGCTTTGTCCGCTGAATCTGTTTGATTTTCAACACACTTCCGATCTCATCATACAACAGATCGCCTTCATCCGCATCTGTCTGAAACTGCAGTTGTCCCTCCTGATCAAACATAAGGGTTAATGTGCCTCCGATATCTTCCGTATACATCACACACAAAATCTTCAGTTCATCCTTAATCCCTTCTGGAAGACTATAAAATTCTTGATTCAAATAATATTTCTTGGTATATGCACTGGAAGCACACAGTACCACTTCTTCCTGATTCATTTTATTTTCCTCATCATTGACAATTTATACATAACCATAGATTCCCCGCACAGACACTTCACCAGAAGAAACTTTTATGATTTCACCATTGCGCTCAACCAAAAGCTGTCCACGCTGATCAATTCCCAGTGCTGTACCTTCGTACTCTCCCAGCGGATCCAGTACGCGGACTCTCCGCCCCCTGTTTGCCAACATTGCATGATACTCTTCCATCAAGGCGGACAAATCCTGTGTCTGCATAAATATCTGATAATAATGTTCAAAATATTTTAAGACTGCGTCTAAAAGCTGTGCTCTAGAGATTGCAATGTTACGCCCAGACTGTCGCAGCTCCAAATCCAGAGAAGTTGCCGTCTTTGCAATTTCTTCTGGAAATTCTAATTGATGGACATTGATTCCAGTTCCCACTACAATATGGTTGATATAATCAATCTGGGCACTCATCTCTGTCAAAATTCCCACGATTTTCTTGCCATTCAAAACAATATCATTGGGCCATTTAATCTCAGGATGCAAACCTGTAATCTCTTCAATTCCTTTTAACACAGCCATAGCCTTTACCAAGGTGAGCATTGGAGCATTGCCAGGATCCATTTCTGGTTTCAATAAAATGGTAAAAAATATCCCAATTCCATGTGGAGAACTCCAACCGCGCCCCCTGCGTCCACGCCCTGCTGTCTGCATATCCGCAACCACCACTGCTCCATGCCAGTTTTGACTGTCCACGGTCTCAGCAATCCGCTTCGCCTCTGTATTGGTGGAATCCAGTTCGTCAAAATAATAAATCACATGCCCCAGCCACTTGGTATGAAGCTGGCTTTCTATCTCACCTTCTGATAGGATATCTGGAATCCCAATCAAGCGATAGCCTCTGTTTTGTACTGCCTCAATCACATAGCCCATTTCCTTTAACTGCTTGACTGCCTTCCATACTGCTGTGCGTGATACTCCCAGCTGCTCACAAAGCTCTTGGCCAGATACATATTCTTCCTGATTTTGCCGCAAAATCTTTAATATCTTTGTCTTCATCCTAGTACCTTATTTCAATGTTGCATACATAATAGCCTTTATGCTGTGCATCCGATTTTCTGCCTCATCAAACACCACTGACTGGCTGCTCTCAAATACCTCATTTGTCACTTCCATCTCTGTCAGTCCAAATTTCTCATAGATTTGTTTTCCAATTGTGGTCTCAAGATCATGGAACGCCGGCAGGCAATGCATAAAAATTGCGCTTTCTTTGGCATTTTCCATCACTTTTTTATTGACCTGATAAGGCATAAGCTCCTTAATACGGCTCTCCCACACCTGATCTGGCTCTCCCATAGACACCCAAACATCTGTATAGATTACATCTGCGTCCTTCGTTCCCTCCTGCACATCCTCTGTCAAGGTAATGGAGGCTTTGGTCTGCTTCGCAATTTCTTTGCAGTAATCTACTAATTCCTGTTCTGGAAAATATGCTTTACTAGTGCATGCCACAAACTCCATGCCAAGCTTTGCACATGTAACCATCAGTGAATTTCCCATATTATAGCGGGCATCTCCCATATATACAAACTTAACACCTTTCAATTGTCCAAGTTTTTCTTTGACCGTCAACATATCTGCAATCATCTGTGTGGGATGAAATTCATTCGTCAAACCATTCCACACTGGTACACCAGCATATTCTGCCAGCTCTTCTACAATCTCCTGACCAAATCCCCGATATTCAATGCCATCATACATTCTGCCGAGCACCCTTGCGGTGTCCCGAATACTCTCTTTCTTGCCAATTTGAGAACCAGACGGATCCAAATAGGTGACATGCATTCCCAGATCATGAGCCGCCACTTCAAAAGAACATCTTGTTCTTGTACTTGTCTTCTCAAAAATCAAGGCAATATTTTTCCCTCTTAATTCTTCATGTAAAACGCCCTGCTTTTTTTTCTGTTTTAATTCTTCTGAAAGTGTAATTAAATATTCAATTTCCTCCGGTGAAAAGTCTTTTAGCTTCAAAAAATTCCGCCCTTTTAAATTCATGGTATCTTCTCCTTATAATTCTTTTGCAATTTCTGTAATGGACTTAGTAAGTCCAGCCATCCCCTGTATCTCAGAGGGAATGATAATTTTCGTTGCCTTGCCGTCTGCCGCTTTTGTAAAGGCTTCTAAGCTCTTTAGCTGCAGCACAGCACTGTCTGGCGCTGCTTCCTTTAAAAAACGTAAACCATCTGCATTGGCCTGCTGAATCCGCAAGATTGCCTCTGCCTGACCTTCTGCTTCCCGCATGGTAGCTTCCTTTTTTGCCTCCGCACGCAGAATCGCCGCCTGCTTTTCTGCTTCTGCATCCAAAATCGCTGATTCTTTTTTTCCTTGCGCCACTAATACAGTAGCTGTCTTCTCCCCTTCTGCCTGAGTAACCGCTGCACGGCGTTCGCGTTCTGCCTTGGCTTGCTTTTCCATAGCATCCTGAATCTGCTGAGGGGGAATAATATTTTTTAACTCCACACGGTTTACCTTAATTCCCCAAGGATCGGTTGCCACATCCAGAGACGCACGCATTTTCGTATTAATCAATTCTCTGGAAGTCAAGGTCTCATCTAACTCCAGATCGCCAATAATATTTCGCAATGTGGTTGCTGTCAGATTCTCAATTGCCATAATCGGATTTTCCACTCCATAGGCAAACAACTTTGGATCTGTAATCTGAAAATATACCACTGTATCAATCCGCATTGTTACATTATCCTTGGTAATCACTGGCTGGGGAGCAAAATCCACAACCTGCTCTTTTAAGAGCACTCGCTTTGCCACACGGTCAATAAATGGCACTTTAAAATGCAGACCAACACCCCAAGTCCCCTGATATCCTCCTAAACGTTCAATCACTAACGCATGTGCCTGCGGTACGATCTTTACACAAGATGACAACAAAATAAGTACAAATAACACCAATAACACTAATACCAAAAATCCAAATCCAGCTTCCATACATTTACCTCCTTCTTATTTTTCAGAAATCAGCGGCTTTTGTCTTACCATTAGTTTGACCCCATTGATTTCCACAATTTCTACCTGCACGTTTTTAGGAATCACCTGCTCCTCCACAGAACGCGCAGTCCAGTCCTGCCCATCGACACTGACCTGTCCTTGGGCATTTAAATTATCAATTTCCTGTTTAACCACAGCAGTCTTTCCAATCAAACTCTCTGCATTGGTACGGATTCTATCTTTATTCAGATACTCCACCGCCAAAGGCCTTGTCAAAGCCAACAGCAAAACAGACACTACAACAAACAAAATAACCTGCACTACAATATTAGCTCCCAACAAACTGGCAATAAAGGCTGCTAAGGCCCCGCCTGCAAACCAAACTGTAGTAAGCCCCAACGTGATAATCTCAATGACTGTCATTACAACCAGCACAATGAGCCAAAAAATACCTTCCATACAAAGCTTTCCTCCTTTCAGAGTTCCTTCTCGCTCTTTTCCTATCTCAACATCTATGCCTGTTGCACAAGCACTATAACTGAAAGGTTCTCTGTTAGCTATCTTACTATATTTTCCCTCATATTACAACAATTAATCATTTTCGGACAAAGCTTTTCGATAGGAAATTCAAACCTTTTGACACCCTAATCTTACGATAGAAAAAAGGCAGATATTTCACTTCTGAAATATCTGCCTCAAAATTCAACTTAAAAGAATACATGATTTCCGATTACCAGTCCCTCTGCTGAGCCTGCCCGCCGGAAACTTGTAGCTCCGTTTACATTGTCAACACCGTTAATTGCTTCCTGTGCCGCCTGTATACAGCTTCCGCTTACTCCGCTTGACAGTACCCCTGACAACATTCCATTAGATGCTGGTGTAAACTGTCCGCTTTGGTAAATCACGCCTGAAATACTTCCTGCATAGCCGCAGCGAAGACGATTCATTACAACAGCCCCTACCGCAAGCTGTCCTTCATATGGCTCGCTTCCTGCCTCGCACTGGATCAGTGCTCCTAACAAAGTCACGTCATCATAGGACGCAGCCACAGCTTCTCTCTGCTGTGTTGAACTGCCGCTGCTGCTGTTTTCATTGCCGCTGCTGCTGTTTTCATTGCCGTTGCTGCTGTTATCACTGCTGCTCTGCTGCTGTGCCGCTTCTTGCTCAGCCTTTCTCTTTGCCTCGGCCTCAGCTTCTGCAGCTGCGATAGCAGCCTGTTCCTCTTCAATAGAAATTGCTTTGCCAAGTTCTAACTCAACTGTTACAAACTCTTCACTGATATAGCCAACCTGATCATCAACCTTAACAGGAACCCAGCCTTCTGCTGCCTCAGCTCCTTTATCTACTTTAATCTTGCCGCCTTCTTCCAAGACATCTAAAATCGGTGTATCTTCTGCAGAAGATTCTGCTTGTCTGACCCGCACTCCTCCAGTTGTTGCTGTGGCATATGTGGTTCCAAGCTCATTTGCAAGACTCTCTGCTTCCAGTCCAGTGACACAGTACTCATCTTTGACATAACCTTCTACACTTCCTGAGCTGATCTTAGTCCAGCCATCACCTTGTTCCAGAATATCTGCTGCCGCACCTTTATGAATCTTTCCCACAAGTTCCGACTCCTCGGAAGCCTCAGCACGAATATTTAAGTATTCCTCAACATTGGGCATCAATTTCTCCGCCCACGGGGAAACTTCCTGTATCCCACTCTCTACCAGCTCATTTTTTGCAGTCTCCTGTTTCTCGGCTGCTTGTTTTTTCTTTTTCTTTTTTGCTTTCTCGTTGGCTTTTGTTTTCTCAGCCTTTACTTCTGAATCTTTTTCTATTTTTTCTTCGCCTTCTGCTTTCTCTGCCTGTGCCTCTGTTTCTTTCGCCTTAGCGACTTCTAATTTCTCTGTCTTTGTTTCTTCCTTTTCAGTGGCTTCTGCCTGCTGTGTCTTAGCTTCCGGCTCGTTTTCTTTCTTTTCTTCTGCCTTTGCCTGCTCTTCCTTTGCCTCTGGCTCGTTTTCCTTCTTTTCATCGGCTTCTGCCCGCTCTGCTTTTGCCTCTACCTCTGTTTCTTCCTTTTCAGTGGTTTCTGCCTCAGCCTGCACTTTCTTTTCCTGAGCCATTGATTTCTTCTCTTCTGGCTCGTTTTCTTTCTTTTCCTCAGCTTCTGCCTTTGACTGATCCGTAATAGTTGCTTCTTTTACTTCGTTTATCGTATTGTCCTGTTTCAATTCTGCTGATACAAGTTCAATTTTATTGCTCTTTGGGATCGGCTCTGCTGTCAATTCTACTGTCTGGCTATCTGGCTCTGTCTTAGTTGTTACATGATCACCTGATACGGATGCAACTGTCAAAAATAGTGAAAATGCTGCAACGAATCCACTTCCCAGAACCTTCTTATCGAATTTCATTTTAACCTCCTAAAGTTGTAAATAACATATTAAGTTTTATATGTTACTTTTGGTCGAAATTGTTACATATATTACGAACTTGTTACACTATAGCAAATTTTTTGTAAATTGTCAAGTTTAATTTCCACGCAATTTTAATATTTACCGCTTTCACAAAGTCTATTTTCTGTATCAACAGTCAGTTTATGATAATTTAATGGTAAACTTCTACTAATTACTGCCTTTATATTGCGGTAAAATATACAAACTGCTATAATGAAGATCAGTATATCAACACAACATCATTAAAAACTAGAACTATACAACAAATACTAAGTTTTTTAAGTGAAACCTGCCTTAGTACAACGAATCGTCAAATAACTGGCACATTCACATTATCAGGAAATCTAATCCTGCGTTTAACAATTTGACAACTTAGTGTTCTTTTACTAGAAAGGAGACATGCCTATGAAGAAAAAACAACCAAACACACAACAATCCAAAAATGTTCAAAATAATATCAAGAAACTTTCCTCTATCAAGGCAACTGTTACCTATGTACTGCTTGGCTCTATTATTCTTACTGTAATACTAAGTTTGTATATTATTATTCCCAGCGTACAGCAAAATGTTACATCTATTACAGAAAACTATATGACAGATCTCACCGACTCTTATGGGCGCGTATTGGATCAAAATATTAAAATATCCAAATTATATTTAAGTACAGGACGGTTGAGAGCCGTTTTAATGGATATTGGATTAAAAGGAATGGATTCCAGTTATTTTTATGTTGTCAGTCCAGACGGGATTGTTCTCTATCACCCTTCCAATGAAAAAATCGGAAAACAAGTAGAAATTCCTGAGATATTCGAATTGGCCACCCAACTTTCCTCTGACGAAACGTCAACACCAGAGATTATACACTATACATATAACAAAAAGATTAGATATGCTGCCCATTATAATGTAAGCTCAGGCAAAGCTATTTTAGTGCTCAGTACAGATAAGAGCGAAATCTTAGAACCTGTCGCCAAAGTAGCAAAACGAGCATTCCTGTATTGCTCCATTCTTGCCTTTGCGCTGAGTATTTCCGGTTATTTTATGATATCAAAAATGACCAAGCCAATCTTAACCATAACAGACGTCATCGGAAATCTGGCTACCATGAATCTAAAGGAAGATCAGCGCCTATTAAAGATCTCCGGCCGCAAAGACGAAACTGGGGTAATGGCCCGCGCAATTACAACATTACAAAAAGAACTGGTTGGTATTATCTCTGAGATCAAAGAACAAAGTTTCCTATTATATAAGACATCTGAAGAACTCAATTCCCGTGCTGCGGAGACTTCAACAACCGTACAGAATGTGGAACGTGCTGTTTCCGAAATTGCAGCCGGTGCCACCAGTCAGGCGACTGAAACGCAGAAAGCAAATGAAGATATCTTACTGATGGGTAATATGGTGGAAGAAACTTCCTCACAAGTAACTTCTTTGAACAGTACTGCTGATTCTATAAAAGCTTCTAGTGATACTGCGACACAGACATTAGAGCAATTGGATAACATCAACCAACGTGCCATTAACTCCATTAATATCATTTATGAGCAAACCTTAACCACCAATGATTCAGCGTTAAAAATTAAACAAGCTACCAGTTTGATTTCTTCCATTGCTGAGGAAACAAATCTTTTGTCCTTAAATGCTTCCATCGAGGCTGCACGTGCCGGCGATGCTGGAAGAGGATTTGCGGTTGTCGCTTCCCAAATTCAGAAACTTGCAGAACAGTCCAATGTTTCTGCACAACAGATTGATCAGATTATTTTTACTTTGCTTGAAGATTCACAAAAGGCCGTTCATACCATGAAAGAGGTAAAAGAAATCATTACCCAACAAAGTGAAAATGTCAGCAAAACAGGCGCTGTATTCTCTGAAGTAAAAAATGGTATCTCTGATTCCATCCAAGGTGTGGGAGAGATTGCCAGCCACACCAACCGCCTAAACTCTGCACGCTCTAATATTGTGGATGTGGTACAAAATCTTACTTCGATCGCTGAACAAAATGCCGCCAGCACGGAAGAGACCTCCGCTGCTGTGATGGAAGTTGCCGATGTTATGCAGGAAATCTCCAACCATGCTTCTAAACTCCAGCAGATTGCTTCCACTTTGGAAACAAATGTAGATACCTTCCAATTGTAATATTTAGACATAGAATCTCACTCTATGAAATATTCTTAGACACATAAATAAGTGCAGGCGTCAGAGTTAATTACTCTCTAACAACTACACTTTTATGGTACGAAATAAAGCCTCCAGTTTCCTCATTCCTGAGGAACTTGGAGGCTTTGATGCGCCGTGTGCAGTTGATTTCATGATATCATATTTTTCACATAGGTGCCTTCACGGCGTTTGACAATTATCCACACATACCCAAAGGGCACTTAGCGCCAAAATTTGTCTAAGTGCCCTTTGGGTGCATTGCTTGCGAGAATAAATTTAAAGATCCAATTTCCTATTTTATAGGAATCTGAATAGTTACACAATTTCTACAATCTCTTTAACAGTTCTTCTCTCTCCGCCTCATATCCAGGTTTACCAAGAAGGGCAAACATATTGCGTTTATAACTCTCCACGCCTGGCTGATTAAATGGATTGACACCGAGAAGATATCCGCTTAAGCCACAGGCAAACTCAAAGAAATAAAATAATTCACCTAAATAAAACTCATTCTGTTCAGGAATCTTTACCATCAAGTTTGGTACATTTCCGTCAGTATGTGCCAGAATTGTGCCATTCATAGCGTTTTTATTTACGAAATCCATATCTTTGCCAGCAAGATAATTCAACCCATCCAAGTCTACTGGCTCTTCCTTGATCTCTACCACAGAGCGAGACTTTTCTACATTCATAACTGTCTCAAACATAATCCGAGCGCCATCCTGGATAAATTGTCCCATAGAATGAAGATCAGTTGTCAAATCTACAGATGCCGGAAAAATGCCTTTCTGATCCTTTCCTTCACTCTCACCATAAAGCTGTTTCCACCATTCAGATACATAGTGAAGGCTTGGCTCATAATTGGCAAGTACCTCTACAGATTTACCCTTTCTCAATAAAATATTGCGAACTGCCGCATACTGCATAGCATCATTTTCTGCAAAAGGCTTGTTCAATGCAAGATCACGCCCTGCCGCAGCACCTTCCATCAATTTATCAAGATCTGCTCCACTGACAGCGATGGGAAGTAAACCAACTGCAGTCAATACGGAGAAACGTCCTCCCACATCATCTGGTACTACAAAAGTCTCATATCCCTCCTCTGTAGCAAGATTTTTCAAAGCTCCCTTTGCCTTATCTGTGGTCGCATAAATCCTCTTTGCGGCCTCATCCTTGCCATATTTCTTTTCCAGCATCTCCTTGAATACGCGAAAAGCAATTGCTGGCTCGGTAGTAGTTCCTGATTTTGAAATGATATTTACAGAGAAATCACGGTCGCCAATTACTTCAATCAGCCCTGCAAGATATGTGCTGCTGATACTGTTTCCAGCATAATAAATCTCTGGTGTCTTGCGAATCTCTTTTGAGACATTATTATAAAAGCCATGTCTTAAAAATTCAATCGCCGCCCTTGCTCCTAAATAAGAGCCGCCAATACCAATTACAACCAATACTTCTGAATCATTTTGGATTTTAACTGCTGCCTTCTTAATTCTGTCAAACTCTTCTTTATCATAATCTACCGGCAAATCCAGCCATCCCAAAAAGTCATTTCCTGCCCCTGTTTTAGAGACAAGCTGTGTCTTCGCATCCTCCACTAATTTCGTCATGTAAGAAACTTCTTCCTGGCTGATAAAATCGGCGGTTTTTCCGTAATCAAACGTTACTTTTTCCATGATTTCCACTCCTTTGTCCATAAAAATATCACCATTTTTCCATTTACAAAATAAGTGTAGCAAATCTCCCTCATTTAGTCAATATCCTGCCTATGGCATCCTGTTTTTAAGAGAAATACTCTTGAAGTACTGCATTGAAAACCTCTTCCTGCTCCTGTTCTGTGAGCTTTTGTTCTACAAGGATTTCTTCACTTTCCCCACTCTCACTCTTTGTGGCCTCCTGTACCTTTACTGGCGCCTCTGGCGCTGGCTCCTCCTCCTGCAGAATCACATCAAAATATGCCTGCATATTCGCTGTAATGCTTCCAAGGCTTTTATTCAACCTCTTTATCTGCCTTAAAATCCCCATCAGAAAGAGCATCAGAAGCAATCCCATCACAATAATGGCAGCCCCTGTCAGGATTTCACTGTAAGTTTGTAAAAAGCTCATCAATTCTTCCATAAGCATGTCCTCCTTCTCACTTGTCATTATAAATTTTATTTTGCATTCTGTGAAGTAGTAAAACACCTTTTTTCATCGCATGTTTCGGCTATTTTCGACTTTCAGACATTTTGATACTATGAATTGCTAAATGGTGAAAATCAAATTTAGTTTTTCTTGACATTTTTCAGGAACAGTATAAGATAAAAGTAGTGAAAAAATACCAGAGGTATTTATCAAATTGTAGGAGGTAAACATGAAACGAATTGTTTTAACAGGCGGCGGAACCGCAGGCCATGTCACCCCGAATATTGCTCTGCTCCCCAGATTAAAGGAACTTGGATATGAGATACACTATATTGGTTCCTATCATGGAATTGAACGCAAATTGATCGAACAATATCATATTCCCTATTACGGCATTTCCTCTGGGAAACTGCGCCGATATTTTGATTGGAAAAATTTTTCGGATCCCTTTAAAGTCATAAAAGGCTATAGCCAGGCACGTTCCATATTAAAAAAATTAAAGCCAGATGTGCTATTTTCAAAAGGCGGTTTTGTCTCTGTTCCAGTTGTTATGGCCGCAAAACATCGCAAAATTCCGGCAATTATCCATGAATCCGATATCACACCTGGACTGGCCAACAAACTTGCGATTCCCCATGCCTATAAGGTCTGCTGTAATTTTCCTGAAACTTTGGAATATCTTCCTTCCGAAAAAGCAGTACTGACTGGTTCTCCTATCCGTAGAGAATTGTTATCTGGCAATCGGCAAAACGGCCTCTCCTACTGCCATTTCCAATCTGGAAAACCTGTAATTCTGATTATGGGAGGCAGCAGTGGTTCTCAATTTATCAATGAAATGGTGCGCAGTATCTTGCCAGAACTTTTAAAGACTTACCAAGTAATTCATCTCTGTGGAAAGGATAATCTTGACGCTTCCTATAATAATATGGTGGGCTACGCCCAATTGGAATATGCCAACAAAGAATTGAGCGACTTGTTCGCAGCCGCCGATCTTGTGATTTCCAGAGCTGGTGCCAATGCTATTTGTGAACTCTTAGCATTGCGCAAACCTAATATTCTGATTCCTCTGTCTGCCAACGCCAGCCGAGGAGACCAGATCTTAAACGCCCATTCTTTTGAGCGACAAGGTTATAGTATGGTGATTGAAGAAGAAGCACTAAATCCAACTGTTTTACAAAATGCTGTTAAAAGTTTATATGAAAATCGCAAGCAGTATCTGAATTCTATGGAAAAAAGTGAGTTGCTCAATTCTGTTGAATCTGTCGTACAATTGATTGAACATGCTGCCCAAATATCATAAAAAGCCCCTACATTTCATAGTTTAATATCCAAAAAAGAACCGGAATGACAACTGCATGCTTCTCTGTCACCTTCCAGTTCTTTTTTAACATATATTTTTTTGGTACTGTTGATACTAATTTATAATATGTCTCCCATCTAATTTACGACTGCCTAAGCTTCTGCCAAATCTTGTCCAATTCCTCCTGCGGCAATTCCAACTGATTCCAGCACAGTTTTTCCTGATTTCCATCCTCTATATATCTGGGAATCAAATGCATATGGAAATGAAAAACAGTTTGTCCTGCTGCTTCGCCATTATTTTGCACAATATTAAATCCATCACACTTTAACACTTCGGTCATATGTCCCGCCAACTTTTTTGCAAGCTTCATTACCCGCCCAACTACTTCCTCTGGTATCTCATAAAGATCTGCATAATGCTGCTTGGGTAAAATCAATGCATGTCCCTTTGTAGCAGGGCTGATATCCAAAATTACACGAAATTCATCATCCTCATAAATCGTTTTGGATGGAATCTCCCCTCCAGCAATTTTACAGAAAATACAATTTGGCTCTTTCATCTTTACCTCCTGAAATCACATTGTAAAAGATAGACGATATATCACTCTAAGAATATCTATATTCATAGGATTCTAAATCGTTCAAACTATTAAAAACTCTATCAACTGAAAATAAATATCTGATCCAACATTTTCAGGGTCTTAAAATTCCCCTTAGCTGTCATCTCTCCTGTCATAAAGGCTCTCTGAAAAGTCATTCTGCCCCGAATAATATTGTCCATCACTCCGGTCGTCAGTTTCGTATAGACATCTATCTTATCACTTTGGCCATAATGAATCTGAATCTCATCATTGTTTATCTCCACAGACAATGGCTTTTTCTTCCCATCAATCATAAATAGATAGGTAGCAGTAAAATCCTCCTGAGGAACAAAATGCGCCTCTAATTCCATCAGATATGCCATATCCTCATCTTCCTCACTCTGACCTAACATATCCTTAAACATACTGCTTAGTTCCTCAATATCCTCTTTCTGTTTTTTGACATAGACATCATCCGCCACATACTTTGAAAGCTGTTCGCTCTCCTGAGGCGTCAGCTCCAATTGCTGTGTTCTGAGAACAGACTGTTTTACTGCCAAGTTACTGCTAGGCAGGCTCTTAAGTTTCTGAGAAATTGTGCGATAGAGATTTTCTGCTTTCTTTTCAATAATTACTGTGTAATCTTGGTTCATCTCAAAAGATACCAGTTCCTCCACATAACCGCACAATCCACTGCAAGGCAGTCCGCCTAAAATCTCCCAGGCATTTGAAAGTGTAATTTCACCTTCCCGCTCTCCATAAGTCGTAGACATTACAATCGGCTGCATATAGGTGGCAGCAATCTTTTCCTTATCCCCATATAGCCAACAAGCATCCAAAAACTGCTGCATATAACCCCCTATGCCCAGCCATTCCACTGTCGTTGCCAAAATAATGCCATCTGCGTCCTTAATTGTCTGGGGCAGTGTGGTGATACTATTCTTATGTTCATAGATATTATAACGCTCCACTTCTACCCGAAGCTCTGTCAACACTTCCTGCATTTTATTGACCACATACAGGGTCGGATCGTCTAAAAGTCCCCGCCCCCCATAATAAATATTTACTTTCATTTTAAAAAGCCTCCAAATTTTTGAATACCTTTAGTATATAAAGTTTTGAGGATAAAATCAATCTTTTTCTAATTGTATCATATGAAAATACAATTTTTTTAAGAAAACAGATACTCTTCTGCGCCAAAACGAACCCTGTCTCCTCGGCTCAATGGCCTCGGCTGATGATACTCTAGCGCCACCTCATTGAGATAAGTGCCATTCGTAGAATTTAAGTCTTCCAGATAAAATTGTCCTTCCTTTGTGTATATTTTTGCATGGAGACGACTAACTCCTTCGGACTGTATCACACCATCTACCTGGGCGCCATTCTTACCAATCAAAAATATTTCTCCCTTGACAGTAAAATCCTCACATTGATGAATACCCTGATAAATCAGTCTTCCCAACGGTTTATCCGCAGGAGCACTCAAAATTTCTGTTGGGCGCAGTACATTTTCGTTTTCATCTGAATTTTTCTGATCATTTTCTGTCTCCTGATTTATTGCCTGTTTTAGCCTTTGAGCATCTTTTCTTTTATTATGACCCTTTTTATCGTGTTGGGAAACACTTTTCTTAGAAAATAATTGCCCTGACCTGCCTTTTAATATTGTACCTGTTTGTGCTTTATCTATTTCCCCCCCTTCTTTTTGTATCATATTTTGAATGAGTCCTCTCCATACAAAAATCTTGTTTTCTAAGAAACTTGCTAATAAAAATTCCTTCTTTCTGTTCTTGTCTGCCTTTTTCTTTGTCCAATTTTCTCTGTTCTCTAGATGCCAGTTACAGAATTTTTCCGATAACCGCCCCCTTTTCTTTACTGATACTTCCACGTGTTCGACATTCCCAGTCTCAGCCTGTACATCTTGCAATTGACTTCTGTTGCGATTTTGCTGTAATTCTGTCTTAAGAGCTTCTGACTGCCGCCCATAATCTTTATCAAAAAACATTTTATTTTGCATAGCTGTTTCTAAAATATTTTTGATATTTGCATTATCCTGGATAGAAAGTTGATAGACCTGATAACCAAGTTCGGCAGCAGCCTGATCTCGATGGTCAATCTGTCGTAAAAGCTGTTCCATACACTCCACAAAAGCCTGTGCCAAATTCTTTTGATAAAAAGGCAGATAGGTAAATTGCAGACTTCCATCCTCAAGATTTACATAGATAAATTCGATTTCCAGACAAATTCCCTCTTCACGCAACAAATATTCTGTGACACTTGCACATACCTTCTGTATGGAAAATAGTACTGTCTGTAATAACTGATAACCTATTTTCTTTCCACAGAGATAATCTCCAATTTGCTGTTTTCCACTGATATCATACAGATATCGTCTCCTGCCTTCCGCAACAGAAGTTTGCAGCCGCAAAAGTCCTGGAATTTGATGTCCTTCTAGCATATATAACTCATATTTTTGCGCTATCTCTCCCTCCTCTTTTACGCACATATAACTTCCACCCAGATTTTTTCGATATGTCACTTCCATGCTTGAAACCTCCCGCTGCTCTTACTATTTCAGTGCTTGATCCAACAATTTTTACTTCCATATTTTCTAGTCCCCTATACTCTTACTATTTCAGTGCTTGATCTAATAGTTCTAAGTTGCGAAACTTTGCTGCTGGTTCAAATTCATCCCACATTTCCTGTTTCTCTACAATTGTTATTGTATCTTCATATAGCGCAATTCCCCGCTGAATAAGCCAAAAAATACAGAGCAAAATGACTGGGACAATAATTGCTGCCTCTACAGTAATACTGCCTTGTACCTTTCTTTGCTGTGACACTCTGTACATTTTCAAACACCTCCAAGTATCATCAAAACATGAGAAATCAATAAAAACGGTACAAAGGCAATCTCCTGTTTTCCTTTTTTCTTTTTTACAACTACAAGCCCGAGTGACCAAAAAGCTGCCAGCAAAAGCCCGATCATCAATAATTCTAAATTTCTGGAACCTCCTAGATACACCCCTGTAACTACAAGCAAAAGGCCATCTCCCAGTCCCACGCTTCCCCTTGTCACCATACTGACAAAAATAAGCGCCAGTCCTAGCAGCATACCGCATAAAATACTGAAAATAGAACATACTGGAGCCACCATATGCAGGAACATACCGCCCACTCCAAACATTAAGATATATAAGACTGTCAATTTTTTCTGCTTTACATCCTCCAAACTGCACCAGCTCAACAAAGCCAGCAGTATTATATTCTGCATATTTTGCACCAATCCTCAAGCGAAAATACTTATATTTTCATTTGAGACGCAAACACAAAGGGGGAACGATGTGTGTTTGCAATTTTCCTTTCTTCTTTTTTCCTACACCCTTTTCTCCTTACTTTTCAATATCTTATTTGCAGTGCATTCAAATCGTACATCTGTCCCCCTAATTTCCACTGTACTGAAAATAAGATTTTTACAATATTCAAATTGTTTATAAGCTAATTGCCACCACAGCGGGAACACGGCCCTTTCCCCTCTATCTGAGATTTATTTATCATATAAACTGTCCGTTTCAAACCACTGCAGTCAATTTTGTAATGGTAGCACTCTCCTTCTTCTGTCACATAGACCATGCGCCCCATTTTCTGGCTTTTAGTACAATGACCACAAGGTGCATATCTGTGATTCTTTTTGAAACTTGCTGCCACCACAGATTTTATAGACAGTTTTAAATGGGTACAATTCCGATTTTCATGGTAAACACTTTGCGTTGGAGTAATAAATACCCATTCCCCCTCTGTGCCTGTACGCTCTCCCTGTTGAAATCCAGTCCAACGATGCATACGACGTCCCTGTGAGACCTTCATAGCTGTCTTGCCAAAAAAACGAATTGGAAATTTTATTTGATATGCAATCCTTACATCAATTGAAATCTGATCAGCCTTTGTTCCCCTCCAGGAAAACCCTGCAGCTCCCCCTTGAATGAACGACAATGAAACATTCTGCTGTACAAGTTCTTTATAAAATGCTGCTTTTGTAAGATTTTCTATTGTTTTTTCAGAAGGGCGTTTTAATAACGCAGTATCTGACACAGCACAGTCAAGTGCATTTCCCACAGTATATTGTACCTGCATCATCAAAAAGAGTGATAAAATAATGGCTGCTGCTAATAGAAACAAGGGCATTGTCAACGCCGCTTCTATTGAAATACTCCCCCTTAGAAAGACATGGGAAAGTGCCTCTGCTGGGGAACTTTCCCCGATTCCTTTTCCTGTAAAATCTTTTTGCCTGAGAGAGATTATTTTCTTATCCTTTCCTGTTATTTGAGGCACTTACCAATATCCTCCTTTGCAAAATCAATTTCTATATCATTCCTGCTCTTAAGTACTTTTCTATTTACTTGAGGTATGAATAACTGCGGCTCTCCCGAAAATGATAGGCGCCATCTTTGGTATTAACAACGGTGATAAGCCCTAAAAATAACGATTTTGATGCATAAAGACCTTCCATCTGCATTCCATAGAGCTGATGATCAAATCGAAATCGTGGCTGCTGCAACCTAATATTTTGTTCTATCACATCCATTGCACGGTATGTAAGTACCTCTTCCCCAACCAAAAGCAGCAAAAGCTGCAGATATTCCCGATAACTCAAGCCTTTATCCTGACTGTCCGTTTTTTCTTTCTTCTCCACAAGAACCTCTTCCCCAAGTGAAATATCACTTTTCCATTCACTTGTCTGTTTGACTAACGGAATCTTTCCCCCTGACAGAAGACAACGTAAATCCAATATACTTTCAATATAGCTCCATGCCAGTAAAATTCCGATCTGTACCGCTTGAATCAAGGGTGCAATACCAGTAAAGCCCACAGCAGCAGTTGCAATTTCTAAGGCCAATGTATACTTTACCTTATCTTGCATGATAGTCGCAAAATTGCCTGCCTCCCGGATTAGAAGCAGTTCTTTGACTGCTTTCTCCAGATTTTCTTGATCTGAATCTTTTCCAGCTACGCAATATTCTAATTCATACTCAAGCGCATGTTCCGAGCTGCCGCCCTTTCCCTCCCCAGTCTTACAGGCAAAAAAGTGATTCAGATATTGTAAAAACCATAGCTTTTCTAATCCTTTGCGATCTGGCGATTTCATATTGCCCTCTGCTCTGTGGCGATGCTTCAATGTTTCCTGCAAAGAAATTGACTTGCCAGAAACCTCGGAGGGATTTTCCACAACCACAGCAAGAATAGCAGACTTTTTCAACAGATCTACAGAATCCACCGGATTTTGGGGTAAATCTTTATCTGGTTTGTCTGGCAGCTCTATCTCCTCCTTCTGAGGAACATTGGATGTTCCCTCTTCTGTGGATGTAAAAGAATTTTCTGTTTCCTCGTCTCCTGCTTCTTTGTCTAAATTTTCAGCCTCTTCCATAGCATTTTTAGCAGAATCCCACTGTTGTTCCAACTCTTTACTTTCCTCGGCCATCTGCTCCCCTTTCTGAAATCTCTGTTTTAATGCATCAACTGCCCCTGCCGCTAACTGTTCTTGTATTGCAAGACATGCCTGTTTTTCAAAAGCCGCCCCCATATTGTCAGTAGCCAGCGAATATTCTGTAATTTCCAAGCTTTTCAAAGCTATCTGAAAAAATCCTGCTCCTTTCTGTTCCAGGGCTGCCTGCTCCATCCATCTTCCTTCCAGCAAAGCAAGATCAAACTGATGTGATTCATTACTGCCATCCAAAAACAAAAGCTGATAATCCTCCCATAACCCAATCTGGTATTCTCCAAAAGCAGATTCCATTTCCAACCAAAGGCTGCGTTTAGCAATCTGGCTTAGCGCCTGCACTCTTGCCGCTTCCAACAAAGAGAAGAAAAGAGAAAAGACCAATGTAAGAATTAATGCCAGAAAAAGTGTGATACTGCCTTGCCGCCTTGGTCTAATGCAAAAATTTTGCTGCATATGATCTCCCTTTCCTCTTTCTTTGATCAAATTTTATTTGCCTGTGTCGTGATTTTTTTGAGGATTTTATTTACCAGGCTGGTAATCTGTGTTTTAAATATGGCTGCTAAACTAATC
Source organism: Lachnospiraceae bacterium (assembly GCA_910576385.1). Taxonomy (GTDB): domain Bacteria; phylum Bacillota; class Clostridia; order Lachnospirales; family Lachnospiraceae; genus Petralouisia. The sequence continues at coordinate 118,629 of CAJTIR010000003.1, read as the reverse complement.
AAAATTACAATAATTAAGATTACTTCTACCACACCCATTCCATCCTCTTCTTCTAAAAATGCTCTCCATTCTCTCATACTATTTCCTCCTTACTCTGTTTTTGTATGTTTGGTAAAACTTTTGCAATTGTTATAAATTCAATGATATCCCTGCTGGAATAATCATAATTGCCAGAACAATGACTAACATAATTCCCATTGGCAGCAATAGTTTTGTACTCGCCTCTTCTCCGCTCTGCCTTGCCTGTGCCTTGCGCTGTTCATAAGCCTCCCACTCTTCTTCCTCCAAAAGTTTCTGCATTCCCTTAGCTCCCTTGCGCACATTCTGTACAATCAGTGAAGATAATTTGCGATAGGCACTAAGCTGGCAGCGCCTGCCAAAATTTTCATATGCCTGCAGTTCTCCCACACCATCCCGAATCTCATAGAGAACCGTCAACATTTCCTCATAGGCATAATGTAATTTGATCTCTCCCTCCTGCTGTTTTCTGTGATAAGTAAGGGCAATTTTTTCCCATGCCAGAGAAATATTCATACCTGCGCCCAAAAGAAGCGATAATTTACTGACAATATCAGGATAGTCCAACATCATCTGTTTTTCCCTTTCTGTTTTGCTGCGCTTTTTTTCCTCCTTTTCTCTGACAAATATCCCTACTGACAAAACCGCTCCCATCAATACAATTATCAGGCTGCGATTGATTGTCGGTTCTTTCCAAACAATTTTCTTTCCATTTACCTGCTGTGGTAACTCTATATAATCCACATCTTCCAATTGATTTTGTTCAGTGATCAACATTTTCAGTTGCTGCACTAATTTTTCGGCTGCTGATTTCTCTCTGGGGACAGCCTGAACAGAAAATTGATACAGACAAGTTTCTCCCTGACAACAAAGTTCCGCTGTAATTTCTAGCAAAACAGGCTGTTCTGGTTCTTGTTCCATTGTCCCATCTGCGCCAAAAATATCATAATCTGAAAAACTATAAACTGCCTCCACAGCCCCTTCCTGCAAATACTGTGGAAGATACAAAGAGCCTGTAACCTGGTCTTTCGATGTATTATCACCCAATATAGCAATATCCAACTCTTGTTTTGCGGACTCTAGACATTCCTTTCTCTGAGTCTTGGTCAGTTTACGCTCCTCAATCTCAAGTTTTAATGGATAATTTTCAAATTCTCCCTGTGCATCTATCTGAAATTCTTTTTCCTGAATCCCTTCCCCTGGTTCGCTTCTGACAATTTTCTTTTCCTCTCCTTCTGTCTGCTCCATCCAGGCTGACGCCGCCGCCAACAGAAAAGCTGCTGCCAAAATCAGTGACGCCTTGTATGCCTTTTGGGATCCAGAGACTTTGCATTTTAAATATCTTGCCGCAATCAGGCAGACTGCCATCCCTGCAATATTCCAATACATCCATTCACCCCCCCTGAATGCAGATTTGCATTACTATACTCTATCTTTTCATTTCTTATCACTCTTCCATCCCCTAAACGCGGATTTTCAATATTTTTTCTGCCCACAGAAATGCTCCCAAATAACTAATCAGACAGACTGTCATCACGGATACTCCCAAAAGATTTCCATACAGAGGTTTCAAAAAGTCTGGTGATGTGAATCCTACATAGAATAAAATCCCAAAAGGCACAAGATCCATAATACGCTGCTCTGTTCTCTTGGCTGTCACCACGGTCTCTATCTCCCGCTCTACCTCAGACTTCTGGCGAATTTTATCCACAGTTCCATAAAATATTTTCATCATATCTCCACCACTGCGCTTGGCAAACCCAAAAACCTGGGCAAAACTTAAGATCTCTTCTATCCCACTGCGCTGTGCAAAGTCATCGATCAACTCCTCAAGAGGAATATTAAGCTGCACCTTATGGTTAATATTACGAAATTCTTGTGCAATGATTGTTTTATTGCCATATAATTGCACATACTCTTGCCATGCCTCTATAAATGCATTTTCCATAGCATATCCTGCCTTCAATGCTGCCACTGCCATTTGCAAGAATTCTCGAAACTGAAATAACATCTGTTCTCTCTGTCTTTGCAGAAGATACTCTCTAAGATATTTTTTTACTAGAATATACAATGGTATTATGCCTGCCATTCCATAAAAACTCCGGTAAAATAACCAAGAAATCATTCCCGAAATCCCTACTGTTATAAAAAATCCTAACAGTTTTTCACCATAATTTAATCTGTAATTCCTATAATCCCTAATTCTTAGCTTCCCTCCTTCTCTCTTTTAACTACATACAAAGATCATACATTCATTTCCATAACTCTTAGCCTCCTTCTCTCTTTTAACTACATACATATTTCATCCCTGCACTTCCATCCCAGCCGCATAGAGTTTTCCACGATGAATCAACTTCCCCTTCTGCTGCCAGCTTCCGGTGATCTTACCATTACGTACTCCCATTTCTACAAACTCATAGAGAGGATTTAATTGAATCTCACCTTCTTTTAGCTTATCAATCTCCATAATGGATAACATTCGCCTGCTGCGATCTCTAAGTCTACCCAGATGCACCAAGATATCAACTCCTGCTGTAATCTGGGCTCGAATTGCCATCAATGGCAACTCCATCCCCATTAAGACCATAGTTTCCATGCGACTGACCATATCTTGACAGCTATTGGCATGTCCTGTACTTAAAGATCCGTCGTGGCCTGTATTCATAGCTTGCAGCATATCCAAGCACTCTGCCCCGCGGATTTCTCCTACTACAATTCGATCTGGGCGCATACGTAGTGCAGTACGAATCAAATCTCGTATGGTAATAGCCAGTGTTCCCTCTGGCCCTGCATTTCTTGTCTCCAGCCGTACCAAATTGGTAATCCCCTGAATCTGTAGTTCTGCTGAATCTTCTATTGTAATTACGCGTTCTGTTTTGGGAATAAATTCAGATAATGCATTTAGAAATGTTGTTTTTCCAGATCCAGTTCCCCCGGAAATAAAGATATTATAACCTGCCTTGACCAATGTGGCCAGAAATTCTGCACACTCTTGACTAATAGATTCTCCTTCAATCATCTGTTCCATCAATATCGGGTGTTTGGGAAATTTTCGAATAGAGACGACTGGACCTTCCAGAGCCACTGGCGGCAGCACTACATTCACTCTAGAACCGTCTGAAAGTCTGGTATCTGCAATCGGTTCTGCCTCATTGATCACCCGATTATGGTTTCCAACTATCTGTTGTATAATATCCTCTAGTTTCTCTTGAGAAGAAAAAGACTTGTTCCATGTTCGAATCTCACCTTTTCGCTCATAGAAAATATGGTTTGCTCCATTTACCATGATCTCTGTGATCTCATCCTCATCCAATAACTCTTGCAGCACATCTAACTTGCGCAGCGAATGAAAAACTTGCTGTCTCAGTTCTCGCCGCCAATTTAAGGGAATTACGCGCACCTTAGCTTCACGACAAATCTCTTCATCAATTACTGCTAACAACTCCTGCTCCTCATGTTCCCTTGTCATATCCAACTGAGCCAGTACATTTTTTCTAATTTGTTCCAACCTGCACCCCCGCCATCTCTCGGCTGAAATCCCCTAAACTGCTCCACATCCATTGTTGAAGCCGGTCAGCAGCAGCAGATATCTCCAGATTGACTGTCGGCAGCGTTAAATAAATAAATTTCTGTTTCAACTTAACTTCTGTCTGCCTCTCTGTCATCTGCTGAAATTGATGTAAAGGAGCTTCATAGAGTTCATTATGCTCTGTAGTAATATAAACCTGGCTGCACAGATCAAGAAGCTGATAAAACCCAGGAATCATCATGCCAAAATCGAAAAGTATCACATCATAGCCACTGTTTCTCTCCAAAAGCTGCACAAACTTTACATAATCTTCTGCTGATACTTCTCCCAAACAGCCTCCATCCCCGGCTGGCGGAATATAATCTATACCTTCTAAGGTATAAAGCGCGCTGTTTATACAATCAGTGATATTCACTTCATTGTTCAGGCACAAGTACATTACATCCAGTAAATCTCTCTCATATTCCTCCTGAAACCAAACACTAAAACCAGCACATTCCTTAAAATTTACATAGAGCACTTTCTCTTTTAGCGCCAATGCATGTGCAAATGTTAAGGCAAATGGCGTCTGCCAGATACTATGTCCTGGAGAATAAATACCAATCATCTCCTTATTGACAGCCGTCTCCATATGTACTCTGCCGCCCCAGTTCTGATAATTAAAAAATACTTCTCTGAGAATCTGAGCGGCCGACTGGTATTTTTCTACTGATAAAAGCCCTTGTATCTCCATTAAAGTTGTTGTTTTTTCTTCTTCTCCATGCAGATAAAGCCACATTGCGCTTTCCTTTCTGGACTCTTTTCTGGATTCTTCACTTTCTCTGTGCTGTTGTAAGAGCTTTCGGATTTGTTGATGTTCCAGAAATTCTTTACTTAATAATATGATATCTGGCTTCTGGATACTAAAATACTCCAGGAAACATTCTGGGGAAGAAAACGAAATTCCCTGAAGTTCTCCTTTATTTTCCAGAGAAATCCACTCTCCCAGCCTTTCTGCATATACACCGTCCATATCGCAGACGGCAATTATAAGTTTGCTCAATAAGCCACCTCCATAGCGATTGCATATCCAATTAAAATTGCAATTGAAAAATGAATGACATGTTTTTCTTTCTGAGATCCTTTTGGATATTTTAATAGCCTGCCAGAGATTATTACTTGACAGATATAATCTTTAAATACCCAAAGACGAGAAATGAGATTTCGATGATAGAGAAGCTTACACAGAGATATGCCTGCCCCCACAAGAAAAGATAACACTATAGTTAAAATAAGTACATGAAACCCCCAAATACCGCCAATCATGGAAAATAATTTGATATCACCTGCCCCCAGGGCACGTATCAGAAATAATAGATAAAATAAGATAATTGGTATAGAAACATTTAGAATAAAAACGCCCAGCCCTTTTACTCCCTCTTCCAGAACCTGTAGAAAAAGTCCTGATATAAGACCACTGACGATCAGTCGATTACTGACCCGAAAACTTTGTATGTCCATCACCACCGCAACACTTAAAAGCGTTAGGGTTATGAACATCTTTAACTCCCCAATGCATCACCTCTCTTCGAATTATTCTCCTGCTCGCGAATCAGTGATTGATTTGGATTATAAATCAAGTTTTTATAATTGTAAAGTACCTTGTGGAAAATTTTTCATTTTTGTATATATGTTACAAGAATCGATAGAATAAAATTCCATAGATCAGCGCAAACCCGCTGATACCAAGGGTTCCAATTGTCAAAATACTGACTGGGTTAATCCCTGCCGCTACCGCAATTCCTTGACTTTCTAAAATACTATTGATTACACAGATTCCCACTGCTCCCCCTGCACTTCGAAAAATAAATACTGCAATCTTTGCTGATTTCTGTTTGATTGTACCCATAAGAAGCACCAACAGGCATACTCCAATGATTGCTCCCATCCCATAATAAAGTTCCATTTCAATTTCCTTTCTCATTCAAAAAACCTTTCTCACTATGATATATATACTTTCTGGAAAAATTTATGACTTTTTTGTATAGATTGGAAATGTTCTGCTTATACTTTAAGTAAAGGAATTGTCACCGTGAATTTTCGGGGCACCGAAATACATTGTTTCAAAAAGGGAGGGGATGCAATATGTTTCAAATTGCAAAAAAAGAACCACAGACAACTGCTTATTCTTTACTTTTAGATGACCTTGAAAAAGCTAGATATGATTTAGCACTCGCCTATGACAACTTTGAAAACGCTATGGAACCAGATCTGATTGACTATTGTATTTATCAGGTAAATGCCTTACAGATGCGCTATAAGTTCCTGTTGACAAAGGCAAAACAGTTCAACGAGGATTCCTATGCAAGGAATCCTCTGGAACTTTCTGAATCCTGAAGGGTTTCTGTAAGGCTGCCCTTCTGATAAGTCATACCTGCCACAACGTGCTGTGTATGCTGCATCAGAGGTTCTGAAGTATCCTGCTGCGCTGCTTCTTTAAAAGCGTCGTAGAGGTTCTTTAGAACCCTCTGAGCATCCTCAAGGTTCTGTGCATCATTTTTACATACAGCCATAGCCAGAAGCTGATCCACAAAGCGGTACTCAGCATACAGATCGCCAGATATCTGATAGCTGAAATCTAAATCCTCCATCAATCTACCCACAACCTGTCTTGCATTGATCACTGCCCGCTTAAATAATTTATAATCGTTGTCTTCCTTTGCCTGAATACCATCATCAAGATATGCAAAGAGTATATCATACATAATCACAATCATTTGGCCTCGATTGCAATTACTCAGTCTACGGGTAAACTCTTGCTTTTTCTCCTGTGTCATTGGATTCCCTCCTGTCTGCTTAACTGACACTTAATCCTTACTGCAAAAGCTGCAGCACCTGCTGCGGAAGATCATTCGCCTGTGCAAGCACCGAAGTAGCTGCCTGAGTGAGAACATTGTATTTTGTATATTCTGTCATCTCCTCTGCCATATCTACATCCTCAATGCGAGAAAGCGCCTGCGTCATATTCTCCTCGGAACCATCCAAACTGCTGACAGCATAATCCAATCGATTCATATATGCCCCAATAGAAGAACGAACCTCACTGACCTTAGAAACCGCTCCATCATAGCTTGTAATTGCACGGCTGGCGCCAGTAACAGTGCATACATTAACTTCATCAATATACAATGTCTGAGAAGAAATCTCTGCAATACGCACTTCCATAGTCTGATTTTCATTGGCCCCAATCTGGAGGGTCATCGGTCCCATATTAGTGACTTCCATATTGACTGTACCAAGCGTGCCTGGTTCTACCTCAAACTTCATCTCAAAGCCACTGCGATCTGAAATTGTCACATAATTTCCATCCGTGAGAATCGTAGCCTGTGTGCCAAATCCCTTATCATTGGCGTCAAAAGCAATCGCTACATCCTTTCCAACTTCCTGGTTATCTGTACCAATCCCTAAAAATCCTGCCAATGCCGGATTATCACATTTGATATTCATCTCAGCGCTGTTGCCATATCGATTTGAGACAAAGACCAGATTTCCCCCTTGAGATACATCATTGGGAACATAACCAGCATTCTCAGGTGTACCGCTTGTGTCATTTACATTTCCAACCACAATCAGATTCACCTCTCCACGCTCTGCACCTGCGCGCATTTTCTCATAAACAGCGCTAAACGTTTCTCCTTCTTTGATCTCCACTTCCACGCCATTAATTACCACTTTTCCTTCTGCACCTGCCGGCACTGTGGCATTCGCATTCAGCGCTGCACCACCGGCTAACACCGCATGCTCAGCATCTGCCGTGATATTAACAGAATACGTATTTGCCATAACAGCGTCAGAGATATCCATCCGTTTAATACCACGGCTGTCAGGATAAACACGCTGGTCTAAAGTTCCATCCAACAATGGCTTTGTATTAAATTCGGTATCTCTTGATATCCGGTCAACTTCCTCTGTCAAAGAAGCAATCTCCAACTGAATTGCATCCAAATCATCTGGCGTATTGGTGCCATTGGCAGCCTGCACAGAAAGCTCACGCATTCTCTGAAGCATACTGTGCACTTCATTTAAAGCCCCGTCTGCAATCTGCAATACAGAAGTCCCATCTGCTGCATTTCTGGACGCCTGACCAAGCCCTTTAATCTGTGATGTCATCTTGCTGGCAATTGCCATACCCGCCGCATCATCGGACGCACGGTTAATCCGAAGACCAGTTGATAAACGTTCGATCGAATTTGACAAGCTATTTTCTGTTCCTAACAATCTCTTATTGGCGATCATGGCTGACATATTGTGATTAATTTTCATGTTAAATACCTCTCTTTTAATTTATTTTAGGACATAGCCTGCCCCATCTGTTTCATTTCTTCTAAAAATCCTTTGGCAATCCCATACAAAGTCTTCGTCTGTACCTGATATGCCTCTTCCCCTGCCTCTTCGCGAGAGACATTATTTGTCTTTTCTGCGGCAAAACGATTGAGATCCAATTGCTCACTGTGAATCATATCCAGTGTCCAGGATTCCTGTCTCTCCTGCCCCAACTGTTCCTTAATGTTCTCTGCCTGGTTTTTCAGCTCTTCTATTGTATCATGGGAATCTGAGGCAATATAAGCTTTCACAGAATCCCCCTGTACCTGAAATCTCGCTGCCACTTTGCCAAGCTTGGAATTTTCAAAGAACACATCCACTCTGCCCTTCTCTTCCTTACCTCTGACAATCTTAAGCTGTACATTTGTCAGTTCATCTGCCACCAATACTGGAATTGCATAATGCTCCTCCTTGGCCATATTGGTTCCCAGCGCAATCTGTTGACGCAAAATCTTCATATCCCGCAAATCCCTGCTGCTGACCTCTTCTGACTCTGCCATCGTCTTCATTACATTTTCCGCCGTCTCAGCCAGCTTTCTGTGCGCCTTGGCCATATCCTCCGGCGTCTTAACTGCCTCTCCAAATTCCTCCAAAATATCTGCTTTTACCTGTTCTAAGTCTGGATCTTTTTTCAAATTCTCCTTATCAAACAGAGATTTAAAGATTCCCTCCCGAGAATTTAACATCCTGTTAGCAGCCATAATATTGTAAGCGGTCACTGGCATATCATGGCCAGTCAAGATCTGAAGTATCTGGGTTTCTGCTTTCTTTGCCTGTGAAAACTCCTGCAGCTGTTCTTGATAATAAGCTTCCTCCGTCTCAGTATCTCTGGGTGCTTCCCGAAGCTGCCACAACAATTCCTCTGGTGTCATGTCTTCCACAGCCTTCTGGGATTGTGCCTGCTGCATTCCCTCTGGTGTGGCAAATTTCAAAGCTTCCTTCGCACAATCTGTCTGGTATGCCGCCTCAATCTGCTGAGAAATACTCAATTGCTGTGCTGCGGCCGTCTCTGCCTCTCCAAAATTATTGTCAACAGATACATTGATCCCTGGATTGCGGTTGGTACGCACTGCTGTCAGCAAGTTCTTCATAGAGAGTTCCGCTCCCTGCTGGACAAGCGCGCCGATTACTGCCCCATCTGTCTTATCAATCTGGTTCAGCATTCGGTAAATACCGATATAACTTTCCCGTTCCTGTTTTGTGATTTCCTGATGTTGTTCGAGTTTCCACAGATATTTGCTGAATTTCTCCTCACCACCCGCGTCTAAACGATTCTTAATCTCCTCCGCTTTGGCATTAAGCTGTTCCACATTCATTTCCAGAGGATTTACACCCTCACGAATCATCTCCACCACCACAGACGGGGATAAATTCTGGAATAAATTCTGCACTTTCTGATCGGCTGATTTCATCTGCATAATTGATTCCTGTGAAATTTCCATCTCATTATAAGCCAGGATTCGTACCGCCCTGCGGTTAGCCTCAGATGTCTCCAGATTTAAATCCTCCAAAATATCATCTACATTCCGAAATGCTTTCTGGATGGAGTCCCCCAGGTCTGCCCTGGGTGTTGTCTGCAGCGTCTCATAAGCCTGCTCTGCGCGCTCCATCTGCGTCTGTTTAGAAACACCAGCCTCATGAATTGCTTCTACACTATCCTGATCTGTATTCACGGTTCCCAGAATATAAGCAGGTACACCTTTCAGCTCTTGGGCTTTTGTCATAGTATCTGCAAAAACAGCCGTATTCTCCTGTGAAGGTTCAACGCCGCTCTGACTCAGCAGACTCGTATAATACGCATTTTCCTGTGTCTTTAATTGTTCTACCAATTCTTCTAAAGGCTGCGTCTCAATAGCAATTCCCTGTTTTAACAAAGAATAATTTGCCTGCGCCGTCATCACCAATCGAATTTCTTCTAATTGACGCCTCGCTTTGATAAATGCCAGATCTTCCTTCGCATATTCTGGAAGAGGGGAATTCCCTTTCTGTGGCTGCCCCTGATTGTCTGTACCTTCCTGCTGCTTGGCGCTATTTTGTGCCGCCTTAAGACTTTCAATGCTGAGCGGCACCCCTTTTTCTACCACATTCCAGACATCTTGATCTGACGTCTGCTCAATCACCTCTGCCGCTTGTGTAGCGCGTTCCATATTACTGTAACCAGCAAGAAGTACCGCATCCCCTGGACGTTTTCCCTCTGCCATAGCTTCCATCATGGCGTCTACCGTCTGCTGCTCAGTTGGAGGCAATTGCGCATTCTTCAAATCTGTCACATATCTGAGATTTTCTGCCGTCAGAGGAATCTGTTGCCTTAACATCCACTCGCTGCTAGAGAGTGTGCTGCTATTCACCAAAAGCCCGGCCTCTGTAATCACTTTGGCAATCTGTGCCTTGAGGCCGTCATCTAATTCCATGCCTGCATTCTGAGGCTGTGCTACTGCTGTGCCAGTGCTGTGCTGTGCCATATAAAGATTTTCGATTGTTGGTTCAAGATCATGATCCAACATATATTTGACAGCTTCATCACTGCACATGGTTAAATCTGCCGCCTGCTGCTGCGCCTCGTTACAATCTACTATATTTTCTTCTGTAACCGGTAGATCTGCCTGCTGCATAGCCGCTTCCAACTGTTTTGCCGCACCGATGCTTCCAGCCATCTCTTCCAGCTTCTCTGCACTTAAATGATCTCCAAATACACTGATATCCACACCCGCTTTGGCAAGTTCCATCTTAATCTTATCCATCTCTGTGATAATGGTATCCACCTCAGATCCATTCACAGTATATCCATCCTCTTCCAGCTTCTCGCAATCCCCTTCTGATAAAGCATTAGACACTGCCTTAATTTTCTCCTGCATAACCTGAAGCTCCATATTTTCCGCTTCCTGGCTAATCTGGTCTAACTGGGATTCGCCGGAAAAAAAGGGTCTGTCCACTGTCGTCTGTTGTACAGAAGTTACCTTGCCTGTATTTTTTTCTACCTTACAGGCAGTGGTCTCCTCCACGCTGACCGTAACATTCCCTTTCATCTCCACCTTATTCTTGGTTTGGGTAATTTCCGCTAAATTATTGTTCTCTACTCTCATATCTGCGCCTCGTTATCCTCTATACCTACTTCCGTCCCGAAACTTTCTGGTATCATATAACCAACTAGCTTCTTCTGTCCTTAAGTATTTCGGTAACAATCCGCAAAAACTTTATGGTAACTACCCAGAACCCCTGAAAAATATATTTAGATTGATGCTGCTCTCAGTGACATATTTTTTACTTTTCCAGATATCCCAGGAACACATTACCTGACTCTCCAAAGAAGGTATCACTGTCTTGAAGGCCCATTTTCCTGGCACTGTTCTCCATTGGCTGATATAAAATAGTATTGTGTTCATCATATCCAATAATCAATACAGCCTGATCTTCTACCATAGCAAATACTGGCGCCCCTAAATTGACATAATATAAAACCTGGCTTACACTGCACCCAGAAAGATCAATCACCTGCTTACCATCCAAAGCCTCCGTCAAGATCTGTCTGGGAGTTTCTCCCCGCACAAGAAGAGCCTCTACATCAATACTCACTTCTTCTGTCTTCAACAAATATGTCAGACAACGAGCCACAGAATTTTCACTAATTCCAGTTGTATCTATCGTCCCAGAGCCAATCATTGGCTGTGTTGTTTTTCTGCCCCTGCACCAGATATATTTCTGTTGTGGCCCGATCACCACTCCCATATTTTCATCTGCACAGAGAATCGCACCCATAATCGATGGTGTAGACATCAATATTTTCCCTGCACTGAAGACATAATAGTACTCCCGTTTCTTGTCGGTATCTAAATTTACGGTTCTCTTTTTATCAATCACCACTTCTTTTGGAACCTTAACTAACGGCTGCTTACTCTCCTCTACCTTAGCCCCCGCAAGCGTCAGCTCTACCTGCGTCTGCTTTTTCTCTGAACTGCTGCTGCCAATCGTAATCAAACGTGTAGATTCCATTTGCTGATTCTTTATGGTATCTTGTTCTGCCGGCATATAACTATTTCCTATACGGCTCTCCCGATCTAGAAATATTGTCTCCTGTTCCACATAAGCATTGGAAATATAATAACCATCCTTTTGGTATTCCTTGATTATATTTGAGTTTTTATCCACAATGGTTATCTTATACATTGGAAATCTAATATTCCCTGCTGTATCTGCTATCACTTCACCAGCTCTCGCCGTCCCATAGACAAAATCACTCTCCACAAAGCCTACAGGCCTTAAATATTCCTCTTCACTGCCCTCGATGGTCCACGTGGCTTCTCCCTCCAGATCCATAACTTTAAGTGATTGAGCACTGCTGGCGTCTTTTCCATCCTGCCAGGCAATATAACGCCCATTCTCAGAAACGGCATAGCCCCCTGGACTTAGATCCTCAATCACTGGCTCCGCCTCATGATTGTACAAATCAATCCGGTACAACTGTCCATCTGCCAGCAAATAAAAAACATTTTCATCATTGACATAAAATGCCTTTCCCCAATCGGCCTTTAGCATCTCATAAGAACGATCGGAGGGCAGAAACAATTCCTCTTCCACCGTATTTCCAACACTGTCATAGTGATACACTCCAATTCCAGACTGCCCTTCATGGCGTCCGCGATTCATATAGCCATATACGACAAAATCCAAGCTCCCTGCCTCATTGATTCGCATAATCTGAATCTGATGCTGGTTATTATTTTCTCTTGGGGAAACTCCTTCTGGACTGCGGAAACTGTATACCTGAAATAACTGATGGCTGTCGCCATGATAACTCCACAATTCCCCCTCCTGGACAAAAGCAATGATATTCCCTTTTTCATTTGTCATATATTTTACATCAGAAGAACGGATTCCTAACAGCAGCTTATTTTTGTCCACAGTGCTGTTTTCTCCTCGAAAGATCTGGTTCATATTACGTTCATAATTCAGCAGAGACATCCTATTAATACTATTGTTATAACGTACCCGATAGTATTCTTCCACATTATAATACTCCACCTCACCATTGTCTCCAGTAGAAGTCACTACATATTGAAGTACAATGGTATTATAAGAACTGCCCATCTCTTTGATGGAGGGAACAGGCAATTCCAGTTGTTTGCCCTCAAAATCTCCCCAACTTATCTGAGAGAGACTAGAATGAATGGTTACTCTTTGTAGTGTAGTATTATCGGCCTGATTGTTGGGTTCCAGATACGTGGCAAGTTCACCAGATCTTGCCTTATCAAAGGTCTTTTCATGAAAATCCATCACAAAATTCAAAGATTCTTCTACAAAATACTCCTTCTCCCGCATCATTCTGGTGTAATAATACACAGGTTTGTCACCACTGTTTACAATAAGCACTAGCACATACTCCAGATCTTCTTCTAATATATTTTCAAACTGCAATTCTGCATGAATCTCTCCATTTTCCTCTGAAAAATCATCAGCTTCTCCATTTTCAATCAAACGCTGCATATCCATAGAACGCACTTCATAGGCAATTCCTTCAATCTGATTCTCATAAGTTTTGACTACGATTGGCAACGTCAACTCTGCCTGCAGGGGTGTAATGGTATCACGCATTGCTGTGCCGTCCATTTCTTGGCAATACCCATAAAGCTCGTTGATTTTCTCATTATCTCTCTGCAAATAAACCACTGGCAGCGTTGCTGGAGCCATCTCAGATGTAAGATCAAATCCACTTTGATGATCTAAAAGTCCCATCACTGCTATAGTAGCTATTGCAACAAAAACCAATACCACAATCTTAATCAAACCTTTTCGCATCCTGTCTGTCTTCCTTTCCATCCTGTAATGCAGCCAGTGTAGGCGTCACCTGCAGAAAATCCATCACTCTGCGCCATTCCTCACTCTTTTTTTCTCTTTCACTTTTTACTGCACGGATCAATATATTCTTTGGTGTATGTTCCATATCAATAAATTCTAAGATCTGCACCTGATAGCCTTTACTCTCCAGAATCTGAGCACGAAGAGCATCTGTGAATAATGCTGCCATTCGTTCTTTGATCAATCCATATTGTAAAATGGGAGCTAAAAGATCATTTTTTATCTGTGCATTCAACTCATGCTGACAACAGGGAACAGAAAGAATTACTTGTGCTCCCCAGCGAATCGCCTTGTCCAAAGCATAATCTGTCGCCGTATCACAGGCATGGAGCGTTACCACCATATCCACCTGTCCTACACCTTCATATCCTGCAATATCTCCCACATAAAAATCCAATCCCTGATAACCATACTTTTGAGCTAGCTCCCGACAGTGATTGATCACATCTTCCTTTAAATCCAAGCCAATCATATGCACTTGATAACCCCTTAATTCTTTTAAATAGTGATACATAGCAAACGTAAGATAAGATTTCCCACAACCAAAATCTATGATTGTCACTTCGCGGTCTTTGGGAAGCTTGGGCAAAATGTCTGCAATAAATTCTAGAAAACGATTGATCTGCCGAAACTTATCATACTTGGCATGAACAATCTTCCCCTCCTTTGTCTGTACTCCAAGATCTATTAAAAATGGAACCTTCTGCTGCGGATCAAGAATATATTTCTTCTTTCTATTATGGGATAAATCTCCATTTTTTACACAAATTGTGCTTTTTTTCTCTTTGATTGTGATCTTTCCCTTTTTGCTGATTAAAACAGTTGCTTGTCCCATTTCAGAAAAAATTTCAAGCTGGCGATAACTGTCCATCCATTTTAGTACAGACTCCACAGCTTCCTGTTTGTCGAAATTATAATGAAAAATTTTTTTATCTAGTTGGGCGCTTGCCTGAAAAATCAATTTTCCTTTTAGCAACACCGGACGGAGACTGATTTTTACAGCCTCCGCCTGGGTTCTGGGATTACTGATTATAAGCTGAACCAACCCTTTATCTAAATATTTATATAATAGTTCCTCTAATTCTTTCATAAGTAAACCCTTCTATTTCTCTGCAGCCTTACCACCAACGGCGGCATCTTCTATGCCTGCACCGACGCTGATACATCTCGTTAAACAACAATACTTCGATAAGATTATTCAATCCATTATTCTTTGGCGGTCCGGGCGGCCTTCCTGGTCCCCAGCCTGGCCCTGGCGGTGGTCCGGGCGGCCTTCCTGGTCCCCAGCCTGGCCCTGGCGGTGGTCCGGGCGGCCTTCCTGGTCCCCAGCCTGGTCCGGGCGGCCTTCCTGGTCCCCAACCTGGCCCCCTTTGTGCTACCAAATTTCCTTCTAACGGAATCTCTTCTGCCTGCATATCTGCTTCTTGATAGGCGCCTTCCTCATATTGTTCTCTCTCATATAATCCCATATCACTCTGTTCTACTTCAAATTTCTGAATATCCTTCTGGCCCTCTGTTGCGGTATCATAAATCCGCTTTACAATTTGGCTTATCATCACTCGATCAGGATATTCATCGAACATTAAACTTCCTTCGTACTCCATTTTATCACATTCATCCTCCACCATTTCCTGGATAGAACGAACTTCTTTGGGATACATGCCCTTTAATTTTTCTAAATCCCTGGCATATTCCAGCTCCTCCATATATACGGTCTGCATGGGATATGCCATATAAAAAGGCACTTTAGACATATTCTGTTCAGGATTCCTGAAAAATATTTCCTGTTTACGATCCACAGTTATTCTCCCATTTTTTCTATCCCTATACTATATGCCTGATTTTCGGTTATGCTACTGCGTGCTCCAGACACTCGTTATTCTGTCAGATTATTTTTCCTTGTATATAAATGTGATAACATTTCCTATTAGATTCCTTATACATTTATAGTATCAATAAATTTCAGGCAAATATTAGGATATCCATATTCTTCCAAGTACACTGCTGTCCAGTATAGCACATTTAAAAATGTTTTGCCATAGACGTTTTAGAAAGAGCATTTTCATTCATATTACAAAAAATTCATATTACTATGCGCCTATATGTATAAAGTTTTGAATTTTCTCCTCCTCTGCTGTATAATAATCATGATCTTTATACATATAAGATTGAGATCGTTTTACGCAAGCTGCTTACCAGCACATCTAAAAATAAAAAAAGGAGTATTTTATGACACCTAAAAAAGGTATTTTGCTGGTCAGTTTCGGCACCAGCTATTTAGACAGCAAAGTAAAAACCATTGACAAAATAGTGGCAGATGTCACAGATTTATATCCCAATTATCATATTTATCAGGCATGGACCAGTAAAATGATTCTTCGCATTTTAAAAAACAGAGATCATCTATATCTTCCCTCTTTGGAGGAGGCTATGTCAGAAATTGTCTCTGATGGTATGGAACAATTGATCGTTCAGCCCACCCATCTAATCAATGGTATAGAAAATGAAGTAATGATTCGCACCATACAAAAACAAGCTCCCCCTACCCTGTCTCTTCTCTTTGGCTGCCCCCTGCTTAGCAGCACAGATGACCAGAAAGCTGTCCTAACGGCTGTTCTCTCCGAATATTCAGAGATATCCCGTGAGGATGCCATTGTATTTATGGGACATGGAACCACTCACTATGCCAATTCTGTCTATGCTGCTCTGGATTATATGCTCAAAGAAATGGGACATGCCAATATTTTTATGGGAACGGTAGAAGCTTATCCAGACTTAGACACCTTAATTCGTCAGGTCAAAAAAACTTCTGCCAAACGTGTACACTTAATTCCGTTTATGTTAGTAGCCGGCGATCACGCCAACAATGATATGGCAGGTGATTCCCCCAATTCCTGGAAATCCCTGTTTGAAACTGCTGGGTATGAGGTAATCTGCCATCTAAGAGGACTGGGTGAATATAAGGAAATCCGAGACATTTATCTGAATCACCTAAAAAAAGCAGAAATACAGGCAAGTACCCTCTAAGGGGTACTTGTGATAATATAACTGCCGGAAGAAACAAGCTCCTCCGGCAGTTTTGATATTCTGACAATCTATTCAAGATGAGATGATATTTCCCATTTCACAATCACAATGGATATAATTATTGAAAATCTCTTTTGCAAGTCAATCCTAGTACTGGAATACTGCCACACCATAAGCTGGCAGCGGATAAGCGAACGAAAATGGACGGTTATCACATTCCTTCTTCACAGCCCGATATACCAAGGGACGATTGACACCCTCTCCTCCATATTTTTTCTCATCACTGTTAAAGATCAGCTTATACTGTTTTTTCAACGGCACGCCAACCCGATAATCTTCCCACTCCATCGGTGTAAAATTACAGATAAACAACAGATTATTTTTCCCATTTTTGCTCTTACGCACAAAACTAAACACACTGCGGAAATTATCGTCTGCATTGATCCACTCAAAATTATCTACTGTGCTGTCCGCTTCATACATGACAGGATACTTTCTATATAGATGCAGTAAATCCTTAAAATAAGTCTGTAGTTGTAGATGTTCTGGCTCCTGCAGTAAAAACCAATCCAGTTCGCGCTCCTCACTCCACTCTCGAAGCTGTCCAAAATCCTGACCCATAAACAGCAGCTTTTTGCCTGGATGTCCGATCATAAAACCATAACCCACCTTTAAATTGGCAAATTTATCTTTGCCTAATCCTGGCATTTTATTGATCATAGAACATTTCAGATGTACAACCTCATCATGAGATAAAACCAGAATATACTGCTCACTGTGATTATAGCTCATAGCAAAAGTCATGCGATTATGGTTGTCCTTCCTAAAATAAGGATCCAATTTCATATAATCAAGGAAATCATGCATCCAGCCCATATTCCATTTATAGCTGAAATTCAGTCCTTCATCTTCCACTTTTCCTGTCACTCGCGGCCAAGCAGTCGATTCCTCAGCAATCATTACAGCCCCCGGGTTCCTCCCCAAAATCAAAGTATTGATATGTTTGAAGAACTCAATCGCTTCCAGATTTTTGTTTCCGCCATATTCATTTGCCACCCATTGGCCATCCTGTTTTCCATAATCCAGATAAAGCATAGAAGCCACAGCATCTACCCGCAGTCCGTCTATATGGTAGTGCTCAATCCACATCAAAGCGCTTCCAATCAAGAAATTCTTAACCTCTGTCTTACCATAGTCAAAAATCTTTGTGCCCCAATCTGGATGCTCTCCCTTCCTTGGATCTGCATATTCATACAGACTGCTGCCGTCAAATTCTGCCAATCCATGTGCATCCTTGGGAAAATGCGCTGGAACCCAGTCCAAAATCACTCCTATATTATGTTCATGCATATAATTTACCAGATAGACAAAATCTTCCGGCGTCCCATAACGGGAAGTCGGCGCATAATACCCTGTCACCTGATAGCCCCAGGAACCGTCAAAAGGATATTCTGAAATTCCCATCAATTCTACATGAGTGTAACCCATTTCTTGTACATACTCTGTGAGCCGCTTTGCCAGTTCCCGATAAGTATAAAAACCCTCGTCCTCTCTGCCAGGATGACGCATCCAAGAACCTGGATGTACTTCATATATTGCCATTGGCTGGCTATGCACGTCTTTGCACGCCTTGCGTTTTTCCATCCATTTCGTATCCGTCCATTTAAAATTGCTGATATCTGTGATCCTGGAAGCTGTACCTGGACGCAATTCCGCATAGTTGGCATAAGGATCTGCCTTATAAAGCGATCTGCCGTCCGGCGTCTCAATATAAAACTTGTACAAATCACCGACTGACGCCTTTGGCACAAATAATTCATACACTCCCATCGGCTCTAGCCTGGTCATCTCATCAGCATCTTCCTTCCAACCATTAAACGTTCCGATCACAGAAACCTTTTGCGCATTTGGAGCCCAGACTGCAAAATACACCCCTGTAACGCCATCCTCAGTACAGGGATGCGCCCCTAATTTTTTATAAATATCGTAGTGGGTTCCCTGCCCCAAATAATACATATCCAGTTTTGAAAAATGTTCCATACCTCTCACTCCTGTTCCCTTAATCTTCAAAATCTTTCTCTCTCAGATACAGATACCCCTCGGGACTGAATTTCTTTCTTCCAAAAAGTTTTTTTAATCCTCCCCGATCTGCACTTCTAATTGCTTCATCCATAATATCCTTTACCTCTGTCAAAGTTGTAGCTTCATCCAGCTTTTGAATATTACTGATGCGATTATAAAGTGCCAGTATTCCCATATCGTCAATTTCACATTCTTGTTCTTTTGCATATGCCTTGGCAAATTCCACCAATTCATCACTCGTAAATACTGGTATCTTCACACGTTCTGTAAACTTCTTTGCAAAATTCACATCCTGGCTTAAAACCTTTTCGATTCCAGCCCTGGTATCTTCCATAATTACCAACAATCCATCGGTATTTTGTTCCATTAAAAGTGACAATCTAATCGCCGTCTCGTGAGCAATATCCCCCGCTTTCTCGATAATTAAGTAACCACCAGCTATTTTCTTTATTAACTGGTTTAATTCTTTCCCATTCAGCGAACTTCCGGTAATTTTACCAACCCTTCCGGCAGGATGTCTTCCACTTTTTTTGATCACCTTAATCAGATCGGTGGCCAATACTGTCTTCCCGCTGCCTCTGCCGCCCATAATCAAAATATTGCCGCTGGAAGAACTGTTGTCTTTTCCTTTCCTATGTAATGCTCCCTCTAACACCTGGCAGAGCTGTTGCTCCATACCAGTTACTGGTACAAAATAGGAAAAAATTTCTTTCTGTTCTTCGCTTAACCTACGAATATGTTCCTCAGGCACTTCTATCTTGATCTTAGGCACACTAACCTTTTCTTCTCTGGATGCCTTTGCCGCCCGAAATACCGATTCCAAATACTGTTCGGCATCACTTTCCTCATGCTCTGCTGTTTGCTCTGCGGTCTGTTGCTCAATCAGTTTTTCCAACGACATGGAAGGATCCTGTTTTGTCTTGTCAATGGGCTTTGGAAGGCTTTTTTCTATAGAAGGTTTCTGTTCTGTGGCTTTTTTTCTCTGTATTTTCTTCAAATATTCCTCCGGCATTGGTTCCCCAAGAATTTTTGCCGCCTCTTCCCAGCTTGTAATCTGCTCAAGTACTGGTTCTTCCTGAGGTTTCGAATAATGATCCGTCTCTTCCTGTGATGTATATAGCTGTTTTGATTTGGAATGTTCTTCTACCTGTTCTTGCTGGATGTACCTCTCTTCTGGCTGCTGATACTCTGCTGTCTCTCCCTGTGAGATATCTATCCGCTCTGACTGCTGATATTCTCCTAACCCTTCTGACAAATTGTTTTCATATTCTTCTTGTGGGATATATTCTTCATCTGACTGTAGATATTCTTCATAACCTTCCTGTGGGATATCCCGCCCATATTCTTCTGATGAGACAAACATTTCCTCCTCAGACAAAATTTCCTCAGAATCTTCCTGTGAAACATACTCCCCATATTCTTCCTGCGACAAATCAACTTCTTGTGACGGCTGATAGATGGCTGCCTCTTGTTGAGGAGTATACGCCTTTTTCTCTGATGGATAGTTCTCATATCCTTCCTGTGGAACATACGCTTCTTCCTCTGATGGATAATTCTCATATCCTTCCTGTGGAACATACGCTTCTTCCTCTGATGGATAGTTCTCATATCCTTCCTGCGGAACATACGTTTCTTCCTCTGATGGATAATTCTCATATCCTCCTTGGGGGACATACACCTCTTCTTGAGGATAGTTCTCATATCCTTCCTGTGGGACATACGCCTCTTCTTGAGGATAGTTCTCATATCCTTCCTGTGGGACATACGCCTCTTCTTGAGGATAGTTCTCATATCCTTCTTGTGGGACATACGCTTCTTCCTCTGATGGATAATTCTCATATCCTCCTTGGGGTGCATACGCCTCTTCTTGAGGATAGTTCTCATATCCTTCCTGTGGAACATACGCTTCTTTCTCTGATGGGTATTCTCCATACTCTTCTTCTAATGGGTTTTGTTTTGGTAGATTCTGCAAGTAGCGCTCCGCAAGCAATTCTTGTGGACTGATACCAGCCTCCAATTTTGGTATGATATGATTGAGACGCTCCCGAAATTCTCTAGTTTCCTGAAGGGCGCGCGCCTTCACAGATTCCAGACGTCTTTGCTGAGCAGTCGCCATAATTGTCTCCGCTACCTGTTTCGTTCTCTCCCACTCTGCCAGTACATCTTCAATCCTCATCTGCCCATTCACTTGCGGTTCACGCAGATCACCTCCCTGAATTGACATTCGATACTGTCCATCCCAATCTTCTGCAAGCATTTCTCGAAAGTCATCTCTCAGGGAGCTGTCAATTTCTTCATCGGTCTCAATATAACTATATGGCTCCTCCTCTTCTAATGTCAGCTCCTCCTGCGGAACCTGAAGGTAAGGTATTTCCTCCACGATTTTTTTAATGTTATGCATCGTATCTTCAACCATCTCTTTGTTATCTGCCTCTAAGATCTGCTGCATACTCTTAGCAATTTCAGCCTGAAGATTTGATGTATTAAACCTGCTCGTATTGGCAGTAATATCTGGAATCTGCATCACCTCCTGAAGTACCTGATCCGATTCTGAAACTTCTGTGGAAGAAACTTCTGGCCCCTCCTGTTTAAACTGGCGGTACTTTTCCTCCTGAACTTCATTCAGGGGTTGGTACAACATTTTTAACTCCAGCGCCTTTTCCACATATTTTCCATCACCAAAATAAAGCACCAATTCATCACAAACTTCAACACATCGCACACTATTTCTAATACGATGGTAAAGATAAGCCAATTCAAATGCCCATTCCTCTGTATATTCCCGTTCCTTAAATTCCTCCAGTATATCAATCTGCTCCTGCAGACCTGCTCCACTCAGCTTCGCAATCTGGTAGCGGAGGATATATTTCTGATTATCATAAGGGGCAACCTCCAAAAATTCCTCATAATACTCTCTTGCTTCATCTAAATTTCCCATTTTCAAGCAAACTAAAGTTAGACGGTACAAAATATTTCTGCCCACCGATGCACGGTCATATGCCATTTGAAGAATATCATAACTGTCGTCATATCGTTTATTTCTGTCATAAATCTCTCCCACCATACACAGCGTCGCTGCACTTTTTACCTTCCTCCAGTTAATCGAATCTGCAATATCTGCCGCTGTTATATAATCCTTTTTCTCAACCAGATTTTTTAACTGTTCGAGTTTTAGCTTGTATTCGTATTTGTCCAACTGTTTCACCTCAGAATTATGTTAAAAAGTAGCTTTGTGCCACTACCCACAGTCAGTATCTGCGAAGCCAAGTCCCTTAAATTAATACAGCAAAATTGTGAATAGTAACAATACCCCTGATTATCGTCCATATCATTCCTAGTCTAACATATTTCCCCAGTAAATGTCAAAATTTCTGCATGTATTTCCAGAGATGGAAAAAATTCCCAGATCATAACCGACTTATTTACTTTTTCCTTGCTTTTTTTTATCTGTTATTTTTTCCGAAAACCTGCTCCTCTTTTTGTCCTTTTTCTGAACTTGCTCTTGCTCTTTCTGAAAACAGATCAACTCATTGCGATCTGTATCTAATTTCTCAGCAAAAATATAGCTCTCACTATCTTGAGGAAGCGCTTTCCTCTCTAATGCATAATTCAAAATATTGCGAATAATATAAAAAATCACGGCAAATATCGGAACTCCGATAATCATGCCCGGAATACCAAAGATTCCGCCTCCAATCAGAATTGCAAATACTACCCAAAAAGAGGATAACCCTGTAGAATCCCCTAAAATTTTGGGACCGATAATATTTCCATCAACTTGTTGCAATACCAAAATAAAAAGAATAAAATACAAGCCCTGGATCGGATTTGCTAACATAATAAGAATCGTACTGGGCACAGCTCCCAGATAAGGACCAAAAAATGGAATCACATTGGTGACGCCCACAATAACACTGACCAGCACGGTATAAGGCATTTTCATAAGATAAAGACAGATAAAACACAAAATTCCAATAATCAGGGAATCTAGAATCTTTCCAGAGATAAATCCACCGAAAATCTCATTGCTCTTATGAACCGTGTAGATAATTGCGTTGGCCTGTTTGCCAGGAAAAATCGCATAGACAAGTTTTTTGCTCTGCCCGATAAAACTCTCCTTGCTCATCAGTACATAAATAGAAATAATAATGCCAATTACTACATTAAATACAATTCTCACTGCTCCAATTACCCCTGAAGTCAAGCCAGCTACAATATTTTTCGTCTGGGGTAAAAACTCTGTCTTGGCCCAATTTTCAAAAAATTCTGTTCCCTTTGTCAACCCAATTTCCAGATAACCGGACAGTTCACTATCATTATCGACATAATCACTGATCCAGTCCATAAAATTATTGACCTGTTTTGGCAGTGTCCCAATCATACCATTGATACTCTTATAAAGTTCAGGGATTACCATCTGCATCAACACACCAATCACTAACAGAACAAAAAGTAGCGCCCCTGCCACACTGACTCCCCGCACTACTTTTTTCGCCTTTTGCTGGTTCTTCATTTTCTGCTCTAGCACAGGCAGCAAATGGCGTTCCTCAAAATTAACAATTGGCGTCATAAGATAGGCAAACACTAACCCAATTGTAATCGGCTGCAAAATCACTGTAATCTGTCCCAAAATCTGGGTAAAGCCATGATACCGATAAATTAGGAAAAAAAATACAATGCAGCCTACAATGACTAAGAATGAGGTAAGCCCTACCGCTAAATAGGGCTTAATGTTCCAATTTGCTTTTTCCTCAATCTCTCTCTTCTCTTGTTCTTCCAAATCAAATGCATCCTCCTACCATTAATTAGATCAGGACATTGTAAATTTAAATGCCGCCGGCGCTTCACAATGCCCTGTCTGATATGCTCTAGCCCTTATAGTAATTGATCAGGCATCCTTTTAATATAATTGTGCGTTCATCTTCTGTCAATTCTCCCAATTCCAATGTAAACTCCTTCAATTCCTGCCCTTTTACTACATAAGCAGAAATTTTTGTTTTACACTCCTCCACAGCTTTGCGGATATCTGGAATAAAAATATAATCTCCATTTGTAAAGGGCAGTTCACCCGTTGGAATTAAAAATGGCAGCATTCCCCAGTTAATCAGGTTGGAGCGGTAACGCTTAGTCGCATATTCATTGGCAATATTTGCCCAGCCTCCCAGCACTTTCTGACAGGAAGCTGCCTGTTCTCTCGCAGAACCATCCCCTGGCTTCACTGCAAAAATTGTGCTTCCAAACCCTAAATTCCCAGCTTCTCTGTTCTTGGCAAAATCTTTCTCTGGAAATGCCTTGTTAATAGCCTCCATTACAGGTTTTAACTCTTCCACTGCATCTACTGGACAACTCTGCGCTTCCAATGCCTGCTGTGCTTTTTGAATCTCTTTCGCACGTCCCACATAGGCTGGATCCTTTCTGGACAGTGTAAACTCTGCCAGTCCCAGTGGATTAGAACGATAAGAAGATGTCTCCCCGGAGGGTATCAGTTCATCCGTTGTCGTAACTGGATCATGAATCTCAGAGACCACCTTTAATACCATATTTTCTGGAAGTTCACTCATCTTTGGCCAATCTTTAATGTTAGGGCCAAATTTAATTTCCTGGTTTGAATCTGCCGCTCCCTTACTGTCAAATACGCGATTCGCGTAAATTCTACTGTCAAAATGATATTTTGGATTGGTGTAATACACATCCATATCGGTAGCAGGCGTCAAATAACCTTTATTCGCCGCAGTTGCTGCAATAGAACGGGCATCCATCAGTGCCACAGATGCAATCTGACCGCTCTGAAGCTTGCTTCCCTCACGATTTGGGAAATTCCGAGTGGAATGGCGAATGGAAAATCCATTGTGGCTTGGGGTATCACCAGCGCCAAAACATGGCCCGCAGAACGCAGTTTTTAAAATTGCTCCAGTTTCCATCAAAGTTTCTGCCGCTCCCGTCTTCATCAATTCCATATAGATTGGCATACTTGCTGGATATACACTTAACGTAAACTCATCAGAACCAATACTTGCGCCCTCCATAATATCAGCCGCAGCACAAATATTTTCAAAACCTCCCCCAGCACACCCAGCGATAATTCCCTGATCTACATAGAGTTTTCCATTTCTAACTTTATCTTTAAGACTAAATTCTACTGCACCATCTAAACTTACCAGTGCCTTTTTCTCACAATCATCCAAGATATCTAACAGATTAGCATTCAACTCTTCAATGGTATAAGTATTGCTGGGATGGAACGGCATGGCAATCATCGGCTTCACCTTGTCAAGCTCCACTTCAATCATTCCATCATAATATGCAACCTGTCCTGGATTTAACTCCTTGTAATCGTTTGCTCTGCGATGAATGTCATAAAATTCACGAATGGTATCATCTGTACTCCAGATTGAAGACAAACAGGTCGTCTCTGTTGTCATAACATCAATGCCAATCCTAAAATCGGCGCTGAGATTGGAGACGCCAGGCCCTACAAATTCCATCACTTTATTATTCACATAACCATTGGCAAACACAGCTCCGATAATCGCCAGAGCCACATCCTGAGGCCCCACGCCCCGTTGTGGTTTACCAGTTAAATACACACCTACTACTTTTGGCATATTGATATCATAAGTTTTATTGAGCAACTGTTTTACCAGCTCTGGTCCGCCCTCTCCCATTGCCATTGTGCCCAACGCGCCATAACGCGTATGAGAATCGGAACCTAAAATCATCTTCCCGCCCTCTGCAAGCATCTCTCTGGCGTACTGGTGAATCACTGCCTGATGTGGTGGTACATAAACCCCGCCATACTTTTTGGCGCAGGTCAATCCAAACATATGATCATCTTCATTGATCGTTCCCCCTACTGCGCACAAGGAATTATGACAATTGGTAAGCACATAGGGAACTGGAAATTTTTCCAGCCCTGAGGCTCTTGCTGTCTGAATAATTCCTACAAAAGTGATATCATGGGAAGTAAGCTTATCAAACTTGATTTTCAGCTTTTCCATATTCCCAGATGTATTATGCTCGGACAGTATGCCATAAGCAATGGTATTTCTTGCTGCTTCCTCTTTCGTCACCACTGCCCCGGTCTTTGCCTGGATCGCCGCAGATTCCTGTCCATCTTCTGAAATTAAGGTATCTTGGTTCACCAGATACACACCGCCGTCATGTAATTTAATCATATTTTTTCCTCCTGATTTCATTGATTCTATCTTTTCATTCTGCTCAAGCTTAAGTCATATATTCCTTGAGCTTACGGTGCAGCGCTTCCAACTCAATCGGCTTCGTCAGATATGCTGTCATTCCCACATCCTCCGCATACTTGATATCCTCCTGAAGCGCATTTGCAGATAATGCCACAATCGGCACACTTAAAGAATCCGGCCGCTTCAGAGAACGGATCTTTTTTGTCGCTGTAAACCCGTCCATCACTGGCATACGGATATCCATTAATACCAACTGGTACCAATATGGGGCTGAATTTTCAAATTTCTTCACAGCCTCCAAGCCATTTTGTGCTGCTTCCACTACTAGATTGTGCTCTTCTAACAATGTCTTTACAATTTCCAGGTTAATTTCATTATCTTCCACTACCAGTACATGCTCACCCTGAAAATTCCCTAAACTTGCATTTCCCAAGTCAGATGCATTCTGCCCATTTGACTGGTCTGTGATCTTTAAAGGAATCTCGATTGTAAAACAGCTTCCCTCACCAAGCTTACTGCTAAAAGAAATCTTTCCTCCCATCCGTTCAACCAAATTCTTGGTCAGCGGCAGGCCGAGCCCACTTCCTTCAAATTGCCTTTCCGCCGCAGCGCTCTCCTGCTCAAATGGCTGAAACATCACCTTCTGAAATTCTTCACTGATACCAACACCAGTATCTTTGACAATCATCTGAATCAGCGCCTGATTCCCTTTGCGCATCTTCCGGCGAATTTCTAATGAAATCTCTCCTTCCTGCCCAGTATATTTTATCGCATTATTTAACAGATTCATCAGTGATTGATTAATCCGCAATTCATCTCCCAAATAATTACCTGCAGCCGCCTCATCCACATATAGTTCAAAATGTTGGTGTTTCTCAGCAATCTGAGGCGTGATCATAATCACGATTCCTTGGACTAATGTGTGCAAATTAAATTTTTTCTCCACAATCATCAGTTTGCCGCTCTCGATACATGACATATCCAAGATATCACTGATCATTGACAACAAATATCGAGTAGAAATCCCGATCTTCTCCAGACAATCCTCCAATTTGTGCGGATTATTCAAATTGGAGGAAGCGATATCAGACATCCCCAAAATTGCATTGATCGGCGTACGTATATCATGAGACATACGAGAAATAAAATCGGATTTCGCATGATTGGCCTTGCGCGCTTCCCTCAAAGCTTCCTCCAGCTTCTGCTTTTTACGCTCATCCTCCCGCCTTTTATCATCAATATCACGAATCAATATTAAAATCCGAAATACATCCTGACTGCCCGATAAGAGATGTACCTGATTGGAATACCAACGGCAGCCTCCATCCTTGCCTTTGCGCTGATATTCAAAATAAACTTGCCCGCTTTCTTTCTTCAGTCTTTTTTTCAGAAAATCCGCAGACATTCCTTCATGATATCTGCTGCGTGATTCCTCACTGACCTGCATTTTCTCAATCTTGTCCACAGTCTCATCATAACTCTGTCCCAACAGAATACTGATCAATCCATTCTCGCTGTACTGGAAGCTATGCACCTGTCCGCCATTCAAATCCGCTTCATATATTCCATCATACAGATCACGAATGCTGGCAGCAAACCTCTTGCTGGCTTCTTTTTCCTTGCTGACAGCTTCCAGCATCTGCGCTTCCAACTGCTTTTGTTTATCAATATTCCTGCTCAGGGAAACTTGCAGCACATCATCATTATAAGGATTATCAATTCGTAACACATGCGTATCTGTCCAATGATAGCATCCATCTTTCCCCATCTGCCGATGCTCCATGTAACGCGAAGTACCGCCATCCTCATAAAGTTTCAGCAGACTCTCTCTGCTGAAATTTTTCACAAATGCATCCCGAAAATCTGGATGCATAGACTGTGAATCACTTACAATCAGCTCGTCAAATACACCAGAATCTGGTGCATTCTGATTTTCAAAATCGGCATACTCCACCATAACATAAGTATTTTTCGTCAAATTGATGGAGATAACCATAGAATAAATTTGAGACACTGCGATATACATTTGTGTACGCCCCAGCTCCAACTCTTGTTCCCGCTCTGTGGGTACATGGATGCTGAGAGAAATCAGAAACGCAGGTGTCTCACCCCACATGATCCTTGTGGCGCTTGTATCCATCGCCCTTCCAAAAGGTGTCAAATAATTCACCACAGTATTACTGTCCCGATCCCCTATGCTCTTCAAGGGACAATTGATACAGCTCCCATTCCATACCTCACTGCATACTTTTCCATTGGCAAATCCTGGGTGGATCTGTTCCATACATTTGTTATAATATAGAACCTTATGGCTTTCCTGCTCCACCACAAAAATAGCAGTGCTTGCTATGTTGTCCAACACTTTCTTCCACTGATTCAAATTTTCCATTTGTTACCTGTTTCCCTTGTATTGTAATATTGACTGTCCTTCTCAAACAGTATACCGCGTTTTTGTAGGACAGTCAAATGTTGAAACAGTTGGAAAGCATATTTTTATTCTAATATCTCTGATGACTGCAAAAGCGCCTGATTTTCCGGCTCTTGTGCAAAACTAAGCATTACTTTAAACAGATCTCCATCCAAATAAATTTGGAAGCTTCCTCCCATCATCATAGTAAGATTCTTGGCAATGGAAAGTCCAAGGCCGCTGCCTTCTGTACTCCTTGATACATCTCCTCGAATAAACCGTTCCGTCAGTTCATCCGCCTGGATATTTAGAGGATTTTCTGAAATATTCTTAATTGAAAATAAAACCTCTGTCCCATCTGCCTGCATGTCCACATACACTCTGGTTCGCTCCATCGCATATTTTGCCACATTATTGTAAATATTTTCCAACACCCGCCAGATTCGTCTGCCATCGGCAAGGATCACTACAGATTCCTTGGGAAGATTTGATACAATCTGTAGACTGCGCGCCTCAAATTTCTCTGCAAATTCTCCTTCTGTCTGATGCACCAGTTCCACCAAATTGATTCGTTCTATATTAAGTGTAATATTGCCTGAGCTAATTCTGGAAACTTCTACCAAATCTTCTGTTAGCTGCTTTAAACGCTGTGACTTACTGTCAAGCACTGCAATATAGCTGCAGGCCCGTTCATTTTGCAGATCCTCCCGTTTCAGCAAATCCACATAATTGATAATTGACGTCAAGGGGGTCTTAATATCATGAGATACATTGGTGATCAAATCTACCTGCAGCCGCTCATTCTTCATACTGTCATCTACTGCATGATATAAACCGTCTCCAATCGCATTTACTGCTGCGGCAAGCCTGCGGTTATCCCCCCTCAGCTCGTTCTCAGCAATCTTATATTCCAGATTCCCACTGGCAATTTTTCCAATACCTTCCAGAACTTTATTTCGCTGCACGCCCTCTCGTATAATCAGCACTGCCTCTACGCCGCACAACAGCAAAAACAAAAATACGCCCACCCAGAAATTTTCAGTATAATAAGCTTCTGCCAACATTGGCAAAATACACAGACAGGCCATGAAATGCAATCCAAACCAGATCACCATCTTAGTAGAAGATTTCCTGCTGCTAAATAACAGAGCAATCCCACACAAAAACCATCTCAAAATACTGTGGGACCACAGCACCCCTGCTCGAATCCTGCGCACAAAACTCAAATAAAATACCATAAACAATACGGTCCCTGCAAATGTAATTCCTCCTGACAGCATCATCAAACTGCTGATACTTTCTGCTCCAAAACGATAAAACATGCTTGCCGCCGCAAAGATAAAGATAATAGTCTGCACCACTGCCAGCAAAAACATAACTTCTGTGGGAATCCGGTCAAAAAGATTGAGATACACTTCTCCTGTATCATCCCGTTTACCAGCCACAATACTTAGATAAATGAGACAAATCAGTGCAAACAGAAAGCTGAGCGCCGCTCCCCACAGGCTGATCTTAATCCAGGGATGCAGGCGGCTGTATTCCTGTTTTGCCTCCAGGAAACGGTCTGCATGAGGAAACTTGGTATTTACAGCCACAAACAACCCATTTCCTTTCTTGCCAAATGCCGGCTCCAAACTGGAATAGAATAGCTCTTCCATGCCCTTGACATTGGTTTCCAAACGCACTTCCTCTTCCTGATAATACAAATATTTCCCCAAACTCTTTCCATAAGCCGGCAAATCCATTTCCAAGATATTTTTCATGTTGGTAAAAAGATTACCTTCTTTTCCCTTGACAACCAAATATATAAGGTTACTGCCCTCAGACGCCAAATTATAATTATTGAGATATTTCTTGTACATGCTTACTTCTTCGCCTATATATTTCAAAGTAAATCCCAATGCCTGATAGGCATTGCGCATCTGTTCCAGGGAAAAATTACCTTTCATGAAATTCTCCCAAATACCAATCTTCCCAACTGGAAGATACATCTCCTCTACAAAATCCTGTTGTGAGCTCTTACTGACATATTTCATCTCCATATCCGCCAATACCCATTGCAGTTCCCCAACAGACAGTTCATAAAGCTGCCCACTGATAATTTTCTCAATAATCTGATCAACATCGATGTCTTTGGACTGCGTTTTGTATTCTTCCGTCTGCTCTATACTCTCTTGCTTCTGATCTGAATGGCTGGTATTCTGCTGTTCATCCTCCATATAGGATGGTATCATTGTGGTACTATAAGCCCCCCCATAACGATGTTCCACATTTTGAATAATTACCTCTCGAAGCTCAGGCGCCATCTCACGGAGACTGCTGATAGTTTTCCCCTCACTGAATACAAGTTCATCATTTTTATAAATATTCTGTTTCTGCTGAATTTCATCATTCTCAACATAATACTCAGACACAAATTCAAAATGTGATTCCTGATATTCTCTTGCCCACTCTGCCAGGTCTCCAAGGTAATATCGTATGGTGTTTTTCTTACGCTTTGCAGGCAATTCCTCAGAGAGTTCCTGCCGCTCATAATACTGTCCAATGTCTACCAGCTTTTCCTCATCATATACACCATTGGTCTCAAATTTTCTGCGCAATTCAACAAATTGAAGAATCGCCTTCGTCTCTGCCGCAAATTGATCAGTAAAATACCCAGATTCCTCAAAATTTCTGCTGCTTTTTTCACCAAAATTTAAAATATTCCTCTCATGCAGCAGCAATAATAACAGCAAACATAAAACCAAAACTACGATCAAAATCTGTTCTGCTGCCAACACGGTTGCCTTCATCCCTGCAGAATACCTTAACTTCTTCACTTCACCACCACCTTAATTGGCTAATTTCTCTATCTTATATCCCACTCCCCAAACTACCTTTAAATATCTTGGCTCCTTGGGATTAATTTCAATCTTCTCACGAATATGGCGAATATGCACTGCCACTGTGTTATCTGCACCAATGGCATCCTCATTCCAAATACTCTCATATATTTGATTGATAGAAAACACTTTGCCCTGATTTCGAACTAAAAGCAGCAAAATATTATATTCAATCGGTGTCAGCTTAACCGGCTCCTCATCCACCAACACCTCTTTCAAGTCATCATTTATTATCAATCCCCCTACCTGATAGACGCGTTTACTGCCTTCTGCTGCATTTCCAAGCTGTGTATAACGCCGAAGCTGTGACTTTACCCGTGCGACCAGTTCCAGCGGATTAAAAGGTTTGGTTACATAATCATCGGCGCCGATATTCAACCCTAAAATCTTATCTGCATCCTCAGATTTTGCTGACAGGATAATAATGGGAATGCTGCTCTCTTCCCTGATTTTCAAAGTGGCACGAATTCCATCCAGCTTAGGCATCATCACATCAATAATCAATAGATGTATCTCACACTCCTTGAGTACCTGCAGCGCCTGCTCCCCGTCATACGCCTTGAGGATATGATAACCTTCCTGTTGTAAATATATTTCTATGGCATCTACAATCTCTTTATCATCATCACAAACTAAAATATTTTTCATTTCCTTCACCTTTCTTTTGCAAATAAAACCCCAAAAATTTTAATCTTACTTTAAATGTAAGCTACGCTACTACATTTTGCTCATTGTAGCAAATATTTTTTAAGTTAGAAAAGGGATTTTTATTAAGATTTTTTAAATATGCAGAATTTTATAACGATTTAGCCCCAAAAATGAGAAGTGAGGGGCTCCAAATTTGTATAACAGTTTTGCTGACATCTCTGTGACTTTGGGATTCTAAATAGTTGCACAATTTATAATAATTCTTCTCTATTCAGGATATCCTAAAATTTAAGAATATACGTAACTATTTAGAATCCGAAAGAAATAGAAAGTCAAACCATTCAAATTAATTTGAAAAAAGCTGAATTTCTATTTCCATAAGGTTCGGGATTGTTCCGCATGTACTTAGTATTAGAATCTTTGTTTAAGAAAGGATATCATATGAAAATTGCATTTTACACTACAAAACCCTATGACCGGATATGGTTTGAACCTATGGCCAAACAATATAAAATGGAACTGCTGTTTTTGGAAGCTCCCTGTCGTCCCAACACACTTGATCTTGCCGCAGGATGTGACGCGATCTGTATCTTTATCAATGACCAGATTACTGCTGAAATGATTGAACGTCTCACCAAAATGCATGTAAAGGCCATCCTGCTTCGCTCTGCAGGATTCAACCATGTAGATATCGAAGCCGCCCGTGGAAAAATTCATGTACTGCGGGTTCCCAGTTATTCCCCTGAGGCTGTGGCCGAGTATGCTACTGCTATGTTATTGACAGTCAATCGTTTTACTCACCGCGCTTACACACGAACACGCGATTTTAATATGAGTATCAATGGATTGATGGGTACCGATCTACATCAAAAAACCGCTGGCATCATCGGCACCGGAAAAATCGGACAATCTATGATCCGCATTCTAAAAGGATTTGATATGAAAGTCTATGCTTACGACCTCTATCCCAACAAAGAATTGGACGTGGAATATGTAGAGCTTCCAGAATTGTTTGCAAAATCCCATGTGATCTCTCTACACTGCCCACTGACAAAAGAAACATATCATATCATTGATAAATCCGCCATTGACCAGATGCAACAGGGTGTTTATCTTATCAATACCTCACGTGGGGCGCTGATCGATACAAATGCCTTGATCGATGGCTTACTGGACAGGAAAATTGCTGGTGTAGGACTGGATGTCTATGAAGAAGAGAGCGGCGTCTTCTATGAAGATCTCTCCGATGAAATCATTCAAGACAACACTCTGGCACGGCTGATGACTTTCCCCAATGTACTTGTCACTTCTCATATGGGATTTTTCACTACCGAAGCTATGCAGGCAATTGCTGTGGAGACAATGGAAAACGCCCATGCACTGGAGCATGGACTTCCACTGGTAAACGAAGTATAGCCTTTTTGCTAGCTGGCATCTCTCTCATTATTTCTTACTAAAAAAGGATCTACGCTCTCTTTTGCCAGATGCACCAGCACCTTTTGAACTCTCCTTCCATCTGAAATACTCCGCATCTAGATCCACTTGGATCTCTGGCGGAGGTTCTGGAAGGCCAATCTCATCTATATACATTTCTGACTCAGCTCCCACACCAACAGCCTCGGCATATAATTTATCTGAGATATCATATGGCACTTCCTCTTCATAAAAATCATTCATCTCAGATGGTATCTCTTGGGTCTGAGTAAATGTTCCCCTTGTATCAGAAACCATTGGCCCCTGATCTGGGACCTCGGCGCCTGACATATCTTCCACTTCCAGTGCCTGAGCTCTACTTCGCGCTGCACGTTGACGCAGTCTCTCTGCAAACTCCTTGCCTGTCACTCTTGCCAGACTCTCTTCTTCCTCTTTGCGAGGGTTAATCTCTGGCTGTGTCAAATCATAGTTCTTGCCGGCACGCTCAAAATATGCTTCATTTACTCGAATCTCCGGCTGAATAGAGGAATATGTCTTTCCCTCATTCTGTATGCACTTTTCCTTCTTTCCCTGTGCTTCTTGCAAACGTTCCCGTTCTAACTTCTTATTGATCTCCTCAATAAGTTTAATATATTTATTAGTATCTGCAAAATCCTGAAGCTGGCTGGTAAGTTCCAATTGATTATGCCGCACCCGCTCCCGCTCCTCTTCCATCTCAATATTCACTTCCCGGAAAATTTTCTGGACAGAATTATTTGCATCTTCCATGATATGGCAGATACGATTGATCGCATCATCTGTATACATTATGGAAGCCGCATAAATATCATCTGCATGCCGGCTTGCCTTTTGTATAATCTCTTCCCCCCGCTTCTCACAACGCCGCTCCGCCAGTTCATGTCTTTGACTGGTAACTTCATACTGATCCATCGCCTCATAAACGGCTAAATTTAACTGTTGGAGCAATTCAAATACTTTTGCTTTCTCTACAATAATCCATTCCTCACTACTGTCATAGGGTTTACTGCTAGAGAATAAGAGGTGAATATTCTTCAAAACATGTTCTATTTTATCTTGTACACTCATCGCTTCATTCCTCTGGTTTGTTTCTTTTTCTCTTCATCTTATGCTCTTACTTCTTCCTATTATATCCAATGCTTATAGACATGGCAAGATAAAGATAAAAAAGAGACTATCAAACGACAGTCTCTTGATCACGAGTCATTTATTTTTTCATTTGTCAAAAAAATGGTACGATTGACACTAAAACCGAAAATCACGCTCTCCATTATGGATGTTGGCAAGATAATCCTCCACTTTCTCCTTTACCTTAGGATTGGTAATTACCTCCAGTTCCTTGTCAATCAAAGCCTCTCCTACTTTCTTCGTCTCTTCTTGGGCATAATCCTCCAGGTATTCCTTTAAGGTCATCAAAGCGTTGGGATGACAACAATTTACAATTTGCCCACTCTTTAAGAGAGACATAAAACGGTCTCCCGTTCTCCCTTCCCGGTAACAGGCTGTGCAAAAACTTGGCACATATCCCATCTCCATCAGCCATTTTACCACTTCATCTAAAGTACGGTTGTCACTGACATCAAACTGTGCAGAATTTTCTTCCTCTGGTTCTGGTTCGACATAGCCGCCCACGCTGGTTCTGGAAGCCCCGCTGATCTGTGAAATTCCCAGATGCAGTACTTTCTCACGACATGCCTGACTCTCCCTAGTGGAGACAATCATCCCTGTATAGGGCACGGCAATCCGAATGCAAGCGACAATCTTTGCAAAAATTTCATCTGAAATGCCATTATCAAACACATCTGGGTCAATATCATCCGCCCGACGCAGACGGGGCACACTGATGGTATGGGGACCAACACCTTTATAAGCCTCTAAATGCTCCGCATGCATTAAGATCCCAATAAAATCATACTGATAATTGTTCAGTCCAAACAATACTCCAAGCCCCACGTCATCAATTCCGCCGTCCATCGCACGGTCCATCGCCTCTGTATGGTAAGCATAATCATGTTTTGGTCCGGTGGGATGTAATTTTTCATAAGATTCCTTATGGTATGTCTCCTGAAATAAAATGTATGTGCCAATACCCGCCTCTTTTAATTTCTGGTAATTTTCCACGGTAGTTGCCGCAATATTTACATTGACACGGCGAATCGCGCCGTTCTTGTGTTTGATACTGTAAATTGTCTTGATACATTCCAAAATATACTCAATCGGATTATTAACTGGATCTTCGCCGGCCTCCAATGCCAAACGCTTATGGCCCATATCCTGAAGCGCCGTCACTTCTTTAACAATCTCCTCCTGTGTCAGCTTCTTTCTGGCAATATGCTTATTCTTGGCATGATAGGGACAGTATTCACAACCATTGATACAATAATTAGATAAGTACAAAGGTGCAAACATCACGATACGGTTTCCATAAAAATCCTTCTTGATCTGTTCTGCAAGCGCATAAATTTCCTGATTTTTATCTTCCAGTTCACACTCCAAAAGCACCGCTGCTTCACGGTGTGAAAGTCCTTTGCGTTCTCTGGCCTTTGTGAGAATCTGATCAATCAAAGCTCGATTATTTTTATTTTCTTTTGCATATGCTAAAGACTCCACAATCTCCTCATGACTGATAAACTCCTCCGCTTTTGATGACATTACTTGATACATTTTTCTCCTCCTATTCATTGCTGTATTTTAACAGCAGATACATTTATTGATGATTAGAGCATTTTAGAGGGGCATCGCCTCTGTCAACCACCAATTGATAGCCAATGCTCTCCATCCTGCGATTCAGGCACAAACGACATTCGGCCGCCTCATCTCCAGTACAAATTTTATTGTCATATAGTTGATATTTCGCGCGCACAGAACTTGGGGATAAATTAGGCATCACTACATTTGCCCCAGCCAAAATCCCTTGTTCCCTGCCCTGAGGATCTATAGTTCCCAATGCTGTAGTGGCTGGCAGCAAAAGATTTGGCAGCATAATGCGCAGCAGCCCAATCATAAATAATGTTAGTTCTACTGTCCCTCCAGATTCCTTTGCAAAAGGCGTATCATGATGAGGCACAAATGGGCCAATGCCAACCATATGTGGCTCTAATTCGCGGATAAATAACATATCTTGCGCCAAATGCGCGGCACTCTGCCCTGGACTGCCCACCATAAAGCCCGTTCCTGTCTGGTAGCCAATTTCTTTTAAATTCCAAAGACATTGCTGGCGATGTTTGGCTGACAATTCCGGGGGATGCAGACTTTGGTAATGTGTGGAATCGGCCGTCTCATGCCGCAGCAAATAGCGGTCAGCTCCGGCCTCAAACAATCTTTGATAACTCTCTTTTGACCGCTCTCCCAGTGACAGCGTAATGGCACAATCTGAATAATTTTTTTTGATCACACGAACAATCTCTTCCAATTTTTGTTGTGTAAACCATCCATCTTCCCCACCCTGAAGCACAAAGGTACGAAATCCCAGTTTATATCCTGTCTTGCAACATTCCATAATCTGTTCTTTGGTAAGCCGGTAACGCTCTGCACTCTGGCTGCTTCTGCGAATGCCGCAGTAATAACAATCATTTTTACAATAATTTGTAAACTCAATCAAACCTCTGGTATAAATCTGATTGCCAAAATATTTCTGCTGCCAGTTCCTCGCCTTGGCAAAAAGATACTGAGCGATATCGTGATTGCGGTTTTCAATCAGGGCAATCCATTCCTCCTTGGTAAGCTGTGATGTGGCCTCCAATTTGTCAATCAACTGCTTTGGCTGCATAATTTGTACCAATCCTCAAGCAAAAATACCTGTATTTTCATTTGAGACGCAAACACAAAGGGTAAAAATATGTGTTTGCATTTAATCCTTTCTTGTTTTTTCTTTGACCCTTTCTCCTATATCAGCACACTAAGACATTCTTGAATAAATACATGATAATTTAAAATCCCTGTACCAAAAGGTACAGGGACAGCCAAAAGAGTGATCTCATAATCTCTGTCAATGACAGAAATATCAATGAGAACACTTTATCTACTATAAATGCTGCACCGTTCCTTTCAGGAGCTCCTTGTGGTCTGGTCTGCTGGTTTTCTTCCAGTTTACAGTCAGAATTACTTCCTGCTCACCGGTTCTTATCCATAGTAACATGGTTTTTTTTTAATTTCAATACCTTAGATTTTCTCTTTTTAACCCTACTTACTCCAAAGACGCTTTGACTTATACTTCAAACACCCACTATCATTTTCCTGCGGATCTGTTACATAATTTTGTTCCTTTATCCGGCCTTTCATTTCCTCGATCTGACGCCTTAACTTCTCATTTTCCTTGAGTAGATAAACTGCCACACTCCCAGATAGCCTTACAACATCTTCCATCATAGTTGGATTATCTGGATTCCATTTTTCTTCTGCTTTATACGCATCATCAAACAGCTTCTCTTCACCATTCAGATATTCTTCAACAATCTTGTTGTTTCCTTCCTCACATTTTGATAAAAATTCCCGCATCTCTTGTTCGGAAAACATACTATATTTTTTGTCGTCTGAAGACAGTTCGGAGCATTTGGATAGACAACTGCGCAAAACTTTATTACTTGGTTCATCCAGATCTGACATTTCGTTCAATATCCTTTTAATCTCTAAATTATTTTTCGTCAAACTTATATTGGCTGTTTCCTTGACAATTGTATATTCATCTGAGTAGGCAAGCCCCACTATATTTAAAAAATCAGCATATATTGTCCCGCCATAAAATTTTTTGCGGTCAAATTGCCTGACAATGATATTTTCCTTTCCTACATATTGCTCAATCTTTTTCAGCACTCCATAATAGTCTGTCTTGGAAGGAGAAAGGCTCTCTAACATTTCCTCCCACTTCATCACAAAAATAGGAGAAACGATACCAGTCGCCGATTTAATTTGTTGGTTCCATCTTGAATAAATAAATTCATCCTGTCTTCTCAGATATACAATTACTTTTACTGAAAATATTCCTTTTTCTACCTCTGTTTTAATCCTCCTCCAGATCTTCTCTCTGTGATTTATCCCTTCTAGCCACAAACCTTCATCTGACAATATAATGTTATCATATTGTTCAAATAACTGATATATTTTTTGGAAACACTCGGCTGTTAACTGCTCTTCCTTCTTTAAATTTCTCTCTTTGCTGCGCAGATCCCCAATTAAAAAATGTGCGTTTCGCTGCCACCTGATATAAGGATAGCGCACCCCTAAATCTGGATACGCATAGCCATGTGCATTTAATATCTCCTGATTAGCGCCACAAAAACTTTGTATTGCAGTTGTTGCCGTTTTTGGGGTTCCAATGTGTAAATACAGTGTCTTCATTATCCCTCCATACAAATTATCTAATTTATTCATCTATATCATCTTGTCAAATTCCATATCCCCATTATATCATTTATCGAAAATTTTACAAGGTACACTCATTTTTCTGTATCCCTGTTACATAATTTTGTTCTTTAAATCGGTCTTTCACTTGCTCGATCTGACGCCTTAATTTCTCATTTTCCTTGAGCAGATAAATTGCCACGCTCCCAGATAATCTTACAACATCTTCCATCATAGTTAGATTATTCGGCCTCCACTTTTCTTCCGCTTGATACGCATCATCAAACAGCTTTTTTTCACCATTCAAATATTCTTCGACAATCTTGTTGTTTCCTTCCTCACATTTTAATAAAAATTCCCGCGTCTCTTGTTCAGAAAACATACTGTATTTTTTGTCGTCTGAAGACAGTTCGGAGCATTTGTATAGGAAACTGCGCAAGATTTTATTTCTTGGCTGATCCAAATTTGGTAATCCGTTTATTATTCTTTTAATTTCCAGATTATTTTTTGTCAAACTTATATTTTCTATTTCTTTTTTGATCGTATATTCATCTGAGTAGGTAAGCCCCACTATATTTAAAAAATCAGCATATATTGTGCCGCCATAAAATTTTTTGCGGTCAAATTGCCTGACAATAATATTTTCTTTTCCTACATACTGTTCAATCCTTTTCAAAATTCCATAATAATCTATGATTGAGGCAGAAAGATTCTCTAACATTTCCTCCCACTTCATCACAAAAATAGGAGAAACGATGCCTGTCGCCGATTTAATCTGTTGATTCCATCTTGAGTAAATAAATTCATCCTGTCTTCTCAGATATACAATTACTTTTACTGAAAATATTCCTTTTTCTACCTCTTTTTTAATCCTTTTCCAGATCTTCTCCCTGTGATTTATCCCTTTCAGCCACAAACCTTCATCTGACAATATAATGTTATCATATTGTTCAAATAACTGATATATTTTTTGGAAACATTCAGCAACTAACTGCTTTTCCTTCTGTAAATTTCTTTCTTTGCTGCGCAGATCCCCAATTAAAAAATGTGCGTTTCTCTGCCACCTGATATAAGGATAGCGCACCCCTAAATCTGGATACGCATAGCCATGTGCATTTAATATCTCCTGATTAGCGCCGCAAAAACTTTGTATTGCAGTTGTTGCCGTTTTTGGGGTTCCAATGTGTAGAAATAGTGTTTTCATTTTCCCTCCATCTATTCTGTAAATTTTTTAATTCATTGCTAATTTATTTGAGCATTTTATAAACTGATATTTTTTTGAGTTTCCCCATTTTGAAATTCATAGTACCAAATGATTTCCATCATAATGTGATGGAAACACTTTGCATATAAAATCGCTATAGAAAGCCAGCTTTCCAGGCGCTTTTTGTGCAAAATGTCTATGCTGCCAAAGGCAGCAAGACCTTTTGGCACTATAAGATCGGCTGTTATAAAAAATGGGAAAACTCAAAATTTTTATTATATTGTATTTACAATTCTTAAATTCAAGAAAAACAACACGATATAAATCTTACATAAAATAACAACAGACGCCACAAATCATATCTCTGTTCCTATCTGTCACAAATCCGCGGTTTTATTATATCACTATATCTATTTTTACAAAATTTCATCATTTTTTTATCACAAGAAAAATAAAGCCCACCAAAAAATGGGGGCTTTATACTAATTCTTTATTTCTTATGCTTTTTAATTCCTACGATCGCCAATACAGCTAGGAGAATCAAAATAACTAATAAAATTGACACAATACTAAAAATCGTCCTGGCAATCGGATTCGGATTGACAAACACAGCCCAGGCACTATTGTCATTTTCCATTATTTTGCGATTATGGATCGTATTGTAATAGGCTGGTATCTCAGATTTTCCTTCTGTCTTTGGAAAAGATTCCAAATATTTTGCCAAAGACGTCCAGGCCTTTAATTCCTGTCCATCCACATGAATAATATGATTCTCCAACTCTTGTGGGGAAATCTCTCTGCCCTCTGCATCTCTGGGTACTATTGATAAAATACCATAAGACTGTTCCTCCACAGCGCCAAGCATCTGGCCAGTATATAAATCGGCAATCACCCGATAAAGTTTGGTATCTTCAAGCTCCTCTGTTTTTCCATCCACGTCCTGAAGATGTACGTTTGTAACCTTATTTAAAATCAAACGACTGGGATTGATCGTATAAGACAATCCGCTGCTATAGAGCTGTGCCGTGGTCATCATCGGAGAGATGGAGGCATCCACTTCCGCCATCGTTTTGATATCTGCTCCAGTAAGATAGACACTGACCAAGGGATATCCTGGCACGCCATCCGCTCCAATTCCCAGGGATAAAATCTGAAAAGCATCGGAAACAGTAATCTCTGTTTCCTTGTGCAAGGTATCACGAATACAGCCGCTGGGCACAACTGCGATATCCGCTGGTTTTTGTTCCCCTGTATCGCTATTGTTCACTGCATATAGATAGGCATCTGCGAGAAGATTTCCCAAAGGTTCCTCCTGCAAAATTTCCCCAAGACCATTAATTTTCGTAAATTCCCAGGGGTTATAGGCCAGCACTTGATCTTTCCTATAGCCAAACTGCGAGAGGTATTCCTCATCAATCGTTGCCCCCAGCTTAGCAATTTTGTCCACCGTTTCCTGATCACTGTCATAGCTTTCATCCAGCAATGTGAGCTGATACTCCCCGATTTGCCAGCGGCCGTTGTCCTTCTGGCTCATGGTAAGAGAACCAACTCGGGCGCCATATTCTCCCGTAGAGACAATGGCTGTCTCCCCATGAATAATAGGCTGCTCTAAAATACTGTGAGTATGGCCACTGATAATCAAATCAAGCTGCGGCACTGCTTTTGCCAGCAGTTCATCTTCTGATTTTTTCTCTTCCTCCCAGGTCCCACTGTGAGAGATACAGACAATCATGTCCGCTTGTTCCTGCTCTTGAATCGTCTTTACTGTCTGTTTGACCGCCTCCACTGGCTCCTGAAATATCAGAGCACAAGTTGGTGCACACTCTAGTGAATCTTTGCCAAATACGCCAATCACTGCGACATTGAGATCGCCTTTTTCCAACATAATATAAGGCTTTACGCCATAAGATTCAAAAGCTTTTTGCAATAGCTCCCCTTCTTTTGCCTTTTCTCCTTTTAAAGTCTGCTCCCAATCCACATTGCACACCACCAATGGTGGAATGCGCTCCTTGCTCTCCTGCGCTGATGCCAGCATATGAGCCAACCCGCTGCTTCTGTAATCAAACTCATGGTTTCCAAATGTAGCAGCGTCCACTCCCAGATACCCTAACATCCTAAGCTCTGCTGCCTGTGTCTCATATATTGTCTGATACAGCGTTCCCATAGAAAAATCTCCGCCGTCTAGAAATAATAGATTTTCTTCCTCTGCCCGCTGTTGTTTCAGATAAGTCATCATCCGTGCAAACCCGCCAACGCTCCTTTCTTCGCCATTCTCCTCCAGATAAAATGGTTCCAGATGCGAGTGAAGGTCATGTGTAAATACTACTTTTAATTCTCTGTTTTCCTTTGCAGATACCCATATTCCTGGCACCACCAAAAATACTAGAACGAACAATAGCATT
Source organism: Lachnospiraceae bacterium (assembly GCA_910576385.1). Lineage (GTDB taxonomy): Bacteria > Bacillota > Clostridia > Lachnospirales > Lachnospiraceae > Petralouisia. Next base: position 76,224 of record CAJTIR010000003.1, on the reverse strand, counting down.
TTCCATATTTTAACTGCTTTTTTCATGAAACACCCCTTTCTGGACAAACTTTTTCTTAAATCTCAATCAATTCATACTCCTGGCTGCCAATGCCGATTTTCTGAGCATGTTCCACACAGGATTTCCAGTTGGTATCTGGATGCACCATATGAAAACAATCCTGATGATCTTCGTGATGACTGTGTCCATCCTCACATATCACACTTCCGGCAATCAACGGCTGGCGATTGCAGGCGTCAGCACAGGCCACATCGAGAGCTACCGGATCAAAAGAGGCAAACATTCCCACATCGGGAATAATTGGGATATCATTCTCTGCATGGCAGTCACAATTAGGAGAGACATCACAGACAATGGAAATATGAAAATGCGGACGGTCATTCAGTACCGCTTTGCTGTACTCTGCCATTTTATAATTAAGCATATCGCTCGAATCCCCAAAGGATGGCTCTATCGCATCTTTGGGACAGACACCGATGCAGCGTCCACAGCCAGCACATTTCTCATGATCGATGGAAGCTTTCTTGTCAGTAACAGTAACTCCTTGATGGGCGCATACCTTAGTACACATCTTACACCCAATACAGTTCTCTTGATTTACATATGGTTTTCCTTCACTGTGCATCTCCATCTTTCCAGCTCTAGAACCACATCCCATGCCGATATTTTTTAGTGCTCCTCCAAACCCAGCCATCTCATGTCCTTTAAAATGATTGAGAGATATAAACACATCTGCATCCATCACAGCCCTGCCAATCTTTGCCTCCTTTATGTATTCTCCATTGACAGGAACAAGTTCTTCGTCTGTACCTTTTAATCCATCTGCAATAATCACATGGCAACCAGTAGAAAATGGGGTAAAGCCGTTCTCATAAGCTGTATCCAAATGATCAAGAGCATTCTTTCTGCTTCCAACATACAAAGTATTGCAGTCTGTCAGAAATGCTTTTCCTCCAAGCTCCTTCACCACATCTACAACTACCTTCGCATAATTTGGCCGCAGGAAAGCAAGATTTCCAAGCTCGCCAAAGTGAATCTTAATCGCTGCATATTTGTCAGTAAAATCAATATCCTTAATTCCCGCCGTCACAATCAGACGCTTCAATTTTGCTGGAATATTCTCTGTATAAGATGTTTTAAATGTAGTAAAATATACCTTTGATTTTTCCATATTAAATGCTCCTTTTTCTTTCCGCTTCACCTTAGGAAGTTTCTCCTCTGCTTCTAAAATCCATTATATCAGATTTGAAAGTCCACAGCAAGAATCCCTGGGGGATTCTAAAATCTCTCACAATTTAAAAGACTGCATACCATAATTTATGAAAAATTTTCTAACGATTTTTTTACCGTTTCTTCACAATTTCTTTCGAATTCTTTATGTTTCTTTTAGAAAATGTCCACACTTTGCACACATTTTTATCATATACTTGATTTATCAAATGAAGTTGATGACTTACATAAAGCGCGCACCGTTGGTTATCAGCTTCGACTAACAATAATCTCACTTTACGGTTGGTAAAGTAGTTTACATATATGTGGCGGTGCCACCGCCCAAGATGTGGCACCCCATGAAACATTTCATAAATTTACTCCCCCAAAAGCGTTGCCGCAAGGCAGCGCTTTCCTTCCGTTTACCAACCTATATTTCTTGTTTTTAGTCTACTCTACCGCTTACCAGCGGCTCTCAATCATGTCTGGCATACGTCACTTTGCCGTCAATCAGCACATATTTAATTTTCGTATCCGAAATCATAGGATTGCCAGCAGCAATTACAAAATCTGCATCCTTGCCAATTTCTAGTGAACCCACCCGCGCCTCCACACCAATATGTTTGGCCGCATGGATTGTAATTGCCCGCAGCGCCTCAAACGCATCCATACCAGAATTGACTGCCAGGCCAGCACAGAGCGCAAGATACTGCTGTGGAATCACTGGGGAATCTGTGATAATAGATACTTGACAGCCCGCCCGTGCCAAATCCCCTGGTGTAGCAAAGCTCTTGTTCTTTAGCTCAAATTTCGTAGCATGTCCCAATAAAGGGCCTACGGCAAGCGGATATCCCTCCTTTGCCAAATCATCTGCAATCAGAGAACCATCGGTACAGTGATCTAACTGCAGTCCAGTATCAAATTCTTTGGCAATGCGAATTGCCGTATAGATATCATTTGCCTGATGTACATGTGCTTTTAATGGTAATTCCCCGCGGATTACCGGAATCAATGCCTCTAATTTCGGATCATAGGGCGGACGTTTGAGAATATCTTCCCCTGCCGCTTCCTGCCTGGCCAGATACTCTTGTGTTCTTTTCAACATCATCCTTAACTTTGAAGCCGTACTCATCCTTGAATAATTGTCCTTATCCTTATAGCAGAGCTTGGGATTTTCCCCAAATGCACACTTCATTGCCGCCCGCTTCTTTACTAACATATCATCAATCCGCTTTCCTGCTGTCTTATAGACCACAAAGGTTCCTCCCAGCACATTAGAACTTCCAGGCCCTGCCGCGACACAAGTCACTCCCCCTTCCATAGCCAGACGAATACTTTCATCTTGAGGGTTAATGCCGTCTACCGCTGACAATTCTGGCGTCAAGGAATCTGTGACTTCATTGTAATCCGCCCCTTCAAATCCGATTCCATATCCGTCCAATCCCAGATGACAGTGTGCCTCCACAAAACCAGGATAAACCTGCAGTCCTTTGGCATCCAAAAGTTTTGTCTGATCTATCATCTCTGCGTCCAAATTGGGGGCAATCTTCCTAATCTTTCCGCCTTCAACCAGAATGTCCGCCATGTATGGCTCTCTATGAACCGCATCATGAACTAGTCCCTGCCTGATCATCAGCCTCTCTTCCATTGTGCGCCTCCTTCCTGCCAATAGTATGGCACAAAATAGAATTTATAATTCTTTTGAAAGGTAAAAGGGAAACAACCTCTGTAACGAAGCGTCTCCCTTTGTCTGTTATCTCTATACTTTACTCTAATTTCAAGAATACTGGCATACTCCCCAATGTCACTGGCTGATCAATCAGAGTTCCGCCTTCATATAGTGTACCTGTCTCACAATCCTTCCAGGAAGCCCCTCTGGGAAGATACACCTTCCTTGTACAAATTCCGGCTTCCAGAATAGGCGCTACCAGCAATTTATCTCCATACATATATTGATCTTCCAAAATCCAGCACATTGCATCTTCTGGAAACTCATAAAACATTGTCCGCATCACCGGCGTTCCTTTGAGGTGTGCCTCTTCCATAAGCCTTCTGGTATAATCCCGCATCTGTTCACGCATATGCATATATTTTTCACAGATGTCATATACCTCTTTTCCATAACTCCAGACTTCATTTGCCGCTCCAGAACGACAGGCAGCACCTCCAGTAGTTCCCACCTGTGGCTGCCTTGGCTCTCGATCTCCATGAAGCCGCATTACCGGACAGAATGTCCCCCACTGGAACCAACGGACAAATAATTCCCGAAATTGCGGATCGTTGGGATCTCCGCCGTGGAAGCCCCCAATATCAGTCGTCCACCAAGGAATCCCCGCAAGCCCCATATTGAGTCCTGCTGCAAGCTGATTTCTCATACTGTCAAAGCTTGAGGCAATATCCCCAGACCACACCAATGCGCCATATTTTTGGCTTCCTGCCCAGGCACATCTTAACAGATTGACAATATTTTCTTGTCCCTCCTGCTCCATACCCTCATAAAAAGTCTTAGCATATTCCACCGGATAGATATTGCCGATTTCTAAATCAGTTCCAGCATAATAGCGATAATTATCAAACTCATAAGCTGTATATTCCGGCTCCGCCTCATCCAGCCAAAACACCCGAATCCCTTTGTCATAATAATTTTTCTTAACCTTCCGCCACAAATACCGCCTTGCTCCTGGGTTGGTGGCGTCATAATGAATGGTTGCACCCTGGAAATCCAGACCCACGCGAACGCCTCGCTCTGTGCGAATCAAGTAACCCTTCTCCAACATTTCTTGATAATTCTCACTCTCTTTGTCCACCGTCGGCCATATGGAAACCATCAATTCAATGCCCATCTCTTTTAATTCCTCAATCATGGCGTCTGGATCTGGCCAGTAAGTAGGATCAAATTTCCATTCCCCCTGTTTCGGCCAATGGAAGTAATCAATTACAATCACGTCAATTGGCAGATTTCTTTTCTTATACTCCCTGGCAACCTCCAAAAGTTCTTCCTGCGTCTGATAGCGCAGCTTGCACTGCCAAAAACCCAGCCCATACTCTGGCATCATGGGCGCCGTTCCTGTCACCTTTGCATAGGCTTCCTCAATCTCTGCCGGAGTGTCTCCAGCCACCAGCCAGTAATCAAGGATTTTCGTTCCATATGATTCAAAACTGGTAATATTGTGACCGAACACTGCTCTGCCCACTGCTGGATTATTCCACAAAAGCCCATATCCCAGGGAAGAAATAGCAAACGGCACACTTGACTGAGAATTTCTGTGTGCCATCTCCAAATCCACTCCTTTGAGATTCAGATAAGGCTGCTGATACTGTCCCATGCCATATATTTTTTCATTACGGTCTATCGATTCAAATCGCATCGTGAGATGATAATCTCCGCCGATATTGGGACGAAATTCTCTGGCTTCCACCTCGATGGCACTGCATTTTGGATCTGTCAGCTCCCGACGGTCTCTCCAATATTCTTCCAGAAGCAAATTACCATTCTGATGATACATGGTAATCTTACCGCCCGCGGTAATATGAACTCGCAATTTTCTATTGATCAGTTCTGCACCGTCGGCTGTAATATTGACAACAACATCTTTTACCTCAGGCTGCCTGATCAGAGCCCAATTTTTTTCAGGCATTATTGCCTGTTTGGTGGCGCGTACACGCACTGCATCTTCCCCCCAAGGTTCTACCCAAAGTTCCTCTGCATCATAATGAAAGATAATCCGATTTCCTTCCTGTCTAAACATTTTTCACCAATCCCTTTCTATCCTTTTACTGCACCGCTGGTCATACCACTGATGATATATTTCTGCATAAAAATGAAAATTAATGTAACTGGTATAATTGTCACCACAGCAAAAGCGGTCAAGTAACTCCATTTCGTTCCATACTGGCCCATAAAGTTAAAAATTCCTGCAGTAATCGGCCGCTTCTGCTGGTCAATGATAAAGGTCATGCCATAGGCTAAATCTCCCCATGCATAGAGAAAAGAGAAGATAGCACATACCATTACGCCTGGCTTTGCCACTGGAATTAATACCCGAACAAATGCTGTAAAGCGGTTGCATCCATCAATATATGCCGCCTCTTCCAACTCTTTTGGAATAGAGGCAAAATAATTTTTCAGTATTAAAATAGAAAATGGTATTCCAATGGTCGCATCTGCAATAATAGCTGCGATCGGCGTATTATAGACATGCATTCCTTTAAACATCATAAACATCGGAGTCAACAGTACTGCCACTGGCAGCATCTGTGTGACCAAAAATCCTAAAAGCATCATTCCACGCCCTTTAAATTTATATTTTGCAATGCCATAAGAAGCCGGAACTGCCAAGACTACCGCGATCACCATCGCTCCCATAGAAATGATGAAACTATTAAAAAATGAATGGAACATATTAAAATCGCCATTTTCCACCTGAGCCGCATAGGAATTTAAGTTTAACTGTTCTGGAATGATCGTCGGTGGAATACGAAAAATTTCCTGCTCTGTTTTCAGAGATGTCACAACAATCCAAAATACCGGAAACAGCAGGACACATAAAATCACCACAGCCAGCACCGATAATGCCACATTTTTACCGCCACGAATTGTCTTTTCTTCGCCCATCAATCCTCATCCTCCTTTGTCGCTTTTAGATAAAATACGCCTACAATCATTAAGATCACCAACAGGATATTGGCAACTGCCGAACCTTTGCTGTACTTAAACATTTCAAAAGAAAGCTTATAAGAATACGTTGATAACATATGAGTGGAATTTACCGGCCCGCCTCCTGTCATCACATACACAAGGTCAAACACCTTAAAGGTGTAGATAAATCCAAGAATCAGCACTGACTCTATCGTCGGCCGCAATAAGGGAAGCGTAATCTTAAAAAACGTCTGTACCTTTCCTGCCCCATCGATGGAAGCACTCTCATACAATTCTTTGGGAATTGTGGTCAGCCCTGTAGAAATCAAAATCATATTAAAGGGAATTCCAATCCAGACATTGGCGCAGACGATAGCAAACAGCGCCGTATTCGTCGAAGTCAGCCAATCAATATTTTCTGAGATAATACCCAGGCTGTTTAGTATGTAATTCAAAATTCCCACATCTGTACCAAAAATAAACTTGAAAATCAATGCTGTAACTGTAATCGGAATCATCCAGGGAATCAACATCAGTCCACGAATAGGTTTGGAAACACTGAAATGTTGACTAAAAAACAATGCCAGCAAAAATCCTATGATAAATTGTAAAATAAGGCAGCATACCGTAAAAAGCAATGTATTGACCAATGATCTGATAAATACAGGATCCTGGAAAATATCTATATAGTTTTGAAGCCCTGCAAATGGTTTATGGTCTGCTGTCAAAGTTCTCACCGTAACATCCTGAAAACTCAAGATAATATTTCTCACAATGGGATAACCGACAAACACAAGCATATAGAGAAATGCTGGCAGCACAAATAATATTCCTACGTTATCAAACTTAAAAAATTTCTTCTTTTTCGCCTGATTCATGCGTTTTCCTCCTTAATTTTGGGAACAAAAAGGGAGTATACGGAAGATCCGCATACTCCGCACCTCAGATTGCCTATTTAGTTACAATCCCATCAATGACCTGCTGGGCAGCATCCGCCGCTTCCTGGGGCTGTTTTTCCCCTGTCATCACCTGGTTAAATGCAAGAGAAATAGCATCTGATACCTCTGGCCACTCCGCAAGAGGCCCTCTTGCCTTGGCATACTCTAACTGCTTGGTAAAACTTTTCATTTCCTCATCGTCGGCAAACTGTCCCTCTGCAATGGCCTTATCTGCGGAGGTATAGCCAAGAGCGCCCATCAGATATTCTACCTGCTCTTTGGCTGTCGCATATTCGAGAAATTTCAAAGCGCCTTCCTCATTGCCTCCAGAAATCACTGCATAGTTTTCTCCGCCAAGCGCAGAGGCATATTCTTTGTCTTGCGGAATCAAGGCCACTTTCCAGTTCAAATCAGGCGCTTCCTCCCTCATAGCAGCAATCTGCCACGGTCCATTGATCATCATCGCCACATTGCCGGAGATAAACTGATTCATGACGTCTCTTTGTGTCCAGTTGATACACTCTTTACTCATAGCCCCAGATTCAATCAATTCCTTTACTAAGGTCAAGGCTTTTACACCTCCCTCAGAGTTAATCTCATAGGAACCTGCCCCTGTAGACCATACCCAAGGCATAAAATTGAAGGTTCCCTCCTCATTCTGAAGGCTGCAGAATGCAAAACCTGTCACTTTATCCTTAGTAAGTGTTACGGCTGTCTCTTTTAACTCCTCCCAGTTTGTAGGCGCTTTGCAGCCAGCCGCATCCAGTAAGTCCTGATTATAATACAAGCCCAGACAATTTACCCCAAAAGGTACGCCATATAAGGTTCCGTCAATCGTACAGGAATCCACAGCTCCCTGATAATAATTTGAGACATCAAACTTTCCTGATAAATCTGCAAAAATTCCCATCGTTGCATAAGAAGCATGATCTGGAGAATCCAAAATTGCAATATCTGGCAGCTCATCCGCAGAAGCGCCAATAGATAACTGCTTCTTAAAATCTGCAAATGGCACATACTTTGCACTGACTGTAATGTCGCTCTGAGAAGCATTATAATCACTGATCACCTTATCAAGTGCTTTCTGATGACCTTCTGTCTCCCAGTAATACCAAATCGTTACTTCCTGTCCGCCGCCAGATGAAGATTCATTTGAACCACTGTTTGACGCTTCCCCTTGCGCATCCTGTTTTTGATCCGCTCCTGCATTTTCACTGGATGCTGTACTCTCGCCCTGATCTGTCTTTTGGTCATTTTCTGCATTTTTTCCACAGCCTGCCAGCAATCCAACGCTTAACACCACTGCCATAAACACAGACGCCACCTTCTTCAATTTCATAATCGTTCCTCCTCTTTTCTTTTTGTAACATCAGTTTACCTTATAAAAACATCTTAGAAAACAGGACAATTATTTAAAAGGTAGAGGATTCTAAACTACTTATGTGTTTTTCGATATTCCGCCGGAGAATATCCGGTTGATTCCCGAAACACTTTGCCAAAATATTTACTGTCGGTATATCCTACCTGCAAGGCAATCTCATATTGCTTCATCTGAGTTCCTACCAAAAGTTCTTTCGCCTTATTAACTCGATAATTTTTCAGATAACTGCTGTAGGTTTCTCCAACCTCTTTGTGAAACTGCATACTCAAATATTCTGGCGTCACGTTAAGCTTCAGCGCAATCTCATCCAGCGTAATTCCAGATTGATAAAATTCATGAATCATGCTCTTCATACGCCTTACCGTCAAGTGTGCGATTCCATCCTCCAAATCTCTAGGCCCGATCTGCGCAAATAATTCTTGCAATATTGATTCCAATTCCCAAAATAGTTTCGCTCTCATTATTCTGTCAAGAATTTCCTGTTGGTTGAGACTCTCGTAATCGAGCATATTGATTTCCTTGGTGATATTGATCACAGCCCAAGTAAATCTGACATAACATTCCTTGATATCCTTTGGTGTATACAATTTCTCACTGGAAAAATAGTTTAAAAAACTATGGATAATTCTTTGCGCCTGTTCCATATTTCCCAGGCATAATTCTGCTTTCAATCGGTTTTCCATCTCTATGGGATAGATACAAACAGCCGTCTGTATCTGTAGAATTTTCGGGTATGCAATCAATACATCCTGACCCAGAGTTAAGGTCCAATCCATATACTGACAGAGCGTATCAAACGCATCTTTCAGGTCATTCATTCCCTGAGCCAATATCCAACCCACGGCTGCTAACTCCATTTTAGCTGCATGCTGAAGCATCCAGCACTGAATCCTGCGCTCTAATTCTCGGATATCATGAAACTGATAAATGGCGATCACCAGAGACTGTTCATAATCAGCTTTAATTACACAAAACTGCAAATCGCCATTCACACTCAATAGATTTTCCCACTCGCGCTGCACACGATGTGCTTTGTCTTTATAGAAGGTTCCAAGATAGATACATACCTCTGCTATCTCCTGCTTGGTCTGTATGCCATACTTTCCCAGCAGATATTCTTCCATATCAATATCGATATCTAACTTTGTCTGCCCATAGAGAATGGTTCCCATAATTTGCTCCAGCGTGCCAAGCGCCTGCGGTTGTATATTTTTTTCCTTTTTAATCTGAGTTTTGATGGCATTCAATGCCTTAGAAAATTCATCCACAGATACAGGCTTTAGCAGATATTCCGTAACCCCCAGTCTCATTGCCTGGCGAGCATATTCAAATTCTGAATAGGCGCTTAACACAATCGACTTTGTGGCAAGCCCAAGCTTATGCATTTTCTCAAGCATTTCCAGACCGCTCATATCGGGCATACGAATATCCGTAATCACAATATCTGGCTGTTCCTTTTGTATCAGTTCTAGTCCGGCCTTTCCATTGGATGCACTTCCTGCAAATTCATACTCTGGTCCCATCATCTCAAGCAGGCCCTCAATTCCTTCTCGAATCCTGATTTCATCTTCTACTACGACTACCTTCATACAGTCTTCCTGCCTCCTTCTGAAGATACTGGCAGGGTAATATAGATTCTAGTGTACTGATGCTCTTTACTTTCCACTTGAATCTGCGCCTGTTCTTCATAATATAACCGAATCCGGTACAATGCATTCTTAAGCCCGATTTGATTCTTATCTTCTGTCTCCTGAAAAATCCCCTGATTCATCTGTTTCGCCACGCTTTGGGGCATTCCGGTTCCATTATCCTCAATCACAATCTGTAATCTATCCGTTTTCCACATTTCCATTTTAATCTTCAACATTGGTTTTCTCTCAATGTTCTTAAATCCATGCACAAAACTATTCTCCACAAAAGGCTGAATCAACAGCTTATGAACTTTGAGCTCCATAAACTCTGGCGGTATCTCGATCGTACTTTCAAAGCCATCCTTTAGCCTGGTCTGCTGCAAAAAAAGGTATTGTTTCAGCCACTCATATTCTTCCCGAATGGTAACAATCCCATTACTGTTATCAATCCCATAGCGCAGTATGGTTGCCAATGCTGTGATCGCTCTGCTGATCTCAAATTCTTTCCTGCCAATGGCAATCCAGTTGATGGTGTCCAGGGTATTATAGAGAAAATGGGGATTGAGCTGTGCTTCCAATGCCGTGATCTCCGCATCTTTTTTCTGTCGGTCTAACCGCTTTTCTGTTTCCACTGATTCTAAGAGACGATCCATTGTTGTATTGTACTGGTGTGCAATCACCTTCACTTCACTGGGCATTTTCCGGTCAATTTCTACCCGTTCCTGGCGCCGTCCCTCTTCGGCGGACTGCATAATCCGCACCACTGATTTGATAGAACCTGTCAATTCCCTGGTGAGAAATGCAATAATTACAATCAAAATAGCTACCGAAAAAGAAAAAATTGTAAAGGTAATTCCTTGCTGCTGTTTAATTTCATCCAAAACTTCATGCTGATTGGACACATTTACAATATCCCAATTTAACTTATCATCATGCACATAATCAATGGAGACACTATCTCGGTCAAAAATATTTTGCTGGATGGCAAAATCTCGATACTGCAGCTTTTTATCCTTTTCCCCATTGATCATTGCACTTCCCAGCAAATCTTTGTCTTTATATGATACTAGTTTTCCTTCCCGATCTACAATAAAACTGTAGGCAACAGAATCTTGTCCATCCCCAGTACAAATATTGTGGAGCATCTGTTCATCAACACTCATAATGATAATTCCAATATTTTCATTTCGTCTGTTATAATCCACAATTCTGTGTCCCAGATGGAAAAGAAAATTCCTCTCATTTAAAGATTCTTTCGCCTCACTGGTTGATATTACAAACATTTTATTTTCATCAATATATTTGTTGTAGAGTTGTTTCTGGTCAATCCCAAGATTGGGAATCCAGGAACTTCTGGTGATGGAACCAGTGATAGAATCATAAAATACCAAGGTTCCATCCTCGGTGATGACAGAAAGATCCCTGATATAATCCTTGGCATAAAGATAAGCCCTCAGGATTCTTCTCAAGTGGTTCTTGCTGACCACAAGATCCTCGCCGCGATTGATTTTGTTGATTAAATGTACTACATCATCATCAGAATAAATCTGAACCAAGATATCCTGATAAGATTCCACACTAATTTCCAATGTAGTCTTTGTACGGCTGAGATTGTATTTCATCAGCTTTTTATTGTTGTCATTTACAATATTCAAAATGTGATAGTATGAAAACATTGTAATCAAGAGAATGGGGATCATAGATATTCCCATAAAAGAGATCACTAATTTCATCCCCAAGCTTTTATGCCTGCCCATAGCCTGCTCCCTTCTATTTTTAATAGCTTTTCTCCCCATTCTGAAAATTATAATCTTGTGTATTTATCTTCCCTATCTTTGCCCTACATTATAGTTGATTATTTTTATTGTTTCAAGAGGGAACAAAGAATCCTGCTTTGCAGGATTCCCCGCCTGCGGCGGGTCGCTTTTGCGACATATTTCATTTCCGCTGCAGTGCGATCATTGTTTTTTCTTATAGGAAATCCAGAGGAATTTCCTATAAGAAAAAATATGCAGGCTCCGTAAGGAACCTGCACACTCAGTCTTAAGAATTAAACCTCAAAAGCTGTACTACTCTTCCATTTTCTTCTTCTCGCTTCTTCTGCATCATAAGCTGGTATTCTTCCAATAAGTTATTCTTCTTCATATCTGATATCGCTTTTGGAAAATCAAGATCCTCAATACGGCTGCCTGCTGCTGTCGTGTTAAGTGATGCATAGGAATTATAATTCATCGTGTAATCCAAACGATTGGATGTAGCCCCCAACTCGCTTCTGGATGAAGAAACCTTATCTAATGCATTGTCAATGACAGATAAATCAAAATCTCCCGTGACATCAAAATCTTCAATTCCCAATGCTGCCAATGTGGAATCTGGCATATTGATCTCCATACCACTGCCATCTGGTCCAGATGCCACATGGGAAGTTCCCATCTTCCCATCCAACAGATTCATGGTATTAAAGGTTGTGTTTTTAGCTGCATCAGAAATGGACTGTTTTAACTGGTCAATCTCCTGCTGCATAGCATTTCGCTCAGAATCGCCATAAATCGCGGTATTAGATGCCTGTACGCCCAATTCACGGATGCGCTGCAAGGAATCTGTAATCGTTGACAATCCTCCCTCTGCTACATTCACCATATCTTTGGATGTCGCTGCATTGCGTCTGCCTACGTCATAACCATTTCTCTGTGTACGCAGTTTCTCGGCAATGGAAAGTCCTGCTGCATCATCCGCAGCAGAATTAATCCGTTTGCCACTGGCAAGCTGACGATAATTTTGATATAAATTTCTTCTGCTGACATTACTGATACTAGAAATACTCATAGATATACCTCCCTTCCTGAGTATTAGCATAAAATTTAATGCTTCTTACTGATTGCTGTCTTTGATCTTTCGTCTGTTCCAGAAATCCCTTACAGCAATGCTATGCTATAAGACTTTCTTTCGTTTTTATTATAACAGCGGCAATTGGAAATCTCAAGCAGATTTTCCTGATTTTATCAGTGAAACAAAATTCTTTATGCATCATCTGCAATCAGTTGCAGCCTCTTCTTCGCCGGCTCATAATTTCCACACTTTTGATAAGATTCCTTTGCTTCTTCTAAATGTCCTAGGCACTCATAAATCACTCCAATATTATAATTTGCCACATAAGAATTGACCCCTACGCTTCTACAATATGGTTGTTTCAATGCCTTCTCAAACTCCCCAATCGCTGCATCAAATCTGGCATTTTTCATATAAATTAACCCCATAAGAAACTGAAAATCTGCACTGGCGCCAAACTCTTGATAAATATTTTCAAATGACAAAGCGGCTTGTTCTTGTCCACTGTTAAGCAAGGCATAACCATATGTCTCCACCATATCAATGACATACTCAAGCTTAGGATTCAAGTCATAACTAAGCCCTCTGTCAAAATATTCACATGCCTGTGTAGATTTTCCCGCCATATAATAACTCTTGCCAAGCTGATACAGTAAATATGGAATCTGCGCCTCAAGTTCTGCTGCCTCAACCAATTTATTTTTCTCTCGCAGCTCCTCCTGTTTTGCTGTAACATATGAAAGTTCTTTCTCAAGCAAATCAATATTTCTTTTTGCTTTGCGCCCCTTTTCCTCTGGACTAAGGTCATATCCCGTATGCAAAAAAGTCAAAGGCGATAACCAGGTTTTAGGTTCCTTTACCGGTTTTTGTCCGGTTTTGCGTAATACCACCTGCTCATGAATTCTGCCCTGATAATAAAATTTCCTGCGGTCAAAAATCCGATTGATCCATTCTCTATTCTCCTGTTGAACCCCATCTCTGACAAAAACATTTCTCCTGTAAATACGTCCAATCCCTGTGGATTCTTGATCAATAAACTGTTTCAGTTTCTTGAAATCCATATCTGTAAGAGGTTCCAAAAATTCATCACTGTCTACCACCAACACCAGATCATGCTGTGCTTTTGAAATCGCATAATTTTTAGCCGCCGCAAAATCGTCACACCATTCAAATTGATAGATTCGATCTGTAAATTCTCTCACTGCTTCGATGGTGCCATCCGTGGAGCCAGTATCTACTACCACCAATTCAAAGCCGTAACCAGACAAACTGGCAAGGCAGCGCTTAATATTTTTCTCTTCATTTTTTGTGATAATACAGACTGATAACATCGTCATTTTTCCTTCCCACAACTACAACAATTTCTCAAAATGTAACTACACTGCCGTCTCAAAGATAAATTTTTCTGCCTCATATAAGAGACGCATTGGATGGTCCCAGCTTCCACACAATTCCACAATCTTTTGCTTCTCCGCCTTGGAAAGCTGCGCGCTCTGATAGTTAAACCTTAGAATCTGCAATTTACATGCATTACAAAGTTCTGTTAATTCATCCAATGTAAATCCTTTCTCCACATCACTGCGAACTGATCTAATACATTGAGCATTATAAACGACGATCAAAATCTTTCCATTTGCAGATAGACACACTTTTGCCTTCTCCAAAAACTGTTTGGCCTGATCGGTGAGCACTTTATCCATCAAAATATAATCAAAAGATTTATTTAACTGAGAAGCTTCATCCAGACTGTCAACTTTACAGTTCTGGCAAAGTTCTTCTGTTACCATTTCCAAAAAATCTCCTTGAACTACATTGGTCACTCCACTGGCAAGACGCGCTAAAAATTCGTTTTTTTCAATCCCCAATACCTCAGCACTGGGAAAACGACTTTCAATTCGTGCCAATGTTGCTCCCAACTTACAACCGATCTCCAACACTCGCAATGATGTTTCTCTGGACGTTATCATATTAACAAGCGCGGTCTCCACTGCACTGTTTGGAATTAAATCCATCCCATACTTTTCAGCCAATTTCTTCTGATTTATTTGTAATAAATTTAAAAACTGTTCTGGCGCTCTCTGAAATGCCTTACTGCCATAATGAAAAATAAAACTATTTTTGACTAAGCGAAGTTGATATCCTGCCAGCAGCAGACGGATGCTCAGATCATTATCCTCAAAATTACCAGGAGAAAAACGCGTATCTAAAATTTCTGGCAAAACTGTTTTCGACACTGCCTGCTCCTTGGCCAAAACCTGTCTCAGTGCAGTTCTCCTAATTAACATGGCAAACCCTACTAACCAACCTTTTTTCTCATAAGGATATTTCATAGGAACATTATTTTCTGCCGCAAATTCTAACCACTCTTTGACCGTCTCAAAATGCTGTGGTACCTGCTGATAATTGACTACATTGTTAGACACACTGCCAACTGCTCCGATCTGCTCTTTCTCGTATAACCCCATACGCAGCCAAAAAATAGCATTTGGCGGAACAATTGTATCATTATTCAATAACAAAATATTAGATTCCTCTCTGGCCAGGGCAATTCCCTGATTGCAGCCATACGGAAACCCCTGATTTTCCTGATTCTCAATCAGCCGAATATCCTTCTGCTGCCGAAGCCATTGTACAATCCCATCTGTGGAAGCATTATCCACCACAATCAACTCATAAGTTTTTGGACTATTATTTTGACGAAGACTCTCAATACATGCCTGTGTAAGTTCACCATGATTGTAAGATAATAATATCACTGCTGTCTTTGCCACAACAAAACCTGGCTGATTTTCTAACGCTCTCATTGCGTTGCTGCATTCTCTGCAAAATGGATCCATTTGTTCACTGCGTAACCCAGTCTCTTTGTCTATATCTGAAACTTCTGTTACACACTCCTTTTGATAATGATACAATGCATTTTCATAACACAACCAAGCTTGGTTGATATTTTTATCCCGATATTGTTCTGCAAGTTCCTTGTATAATCTGCTCTGTTTTTCCCCACTCATGATTTTCTGCCTCCTCTTCGTAATCCGCTGTCATATTTTTTATACAATAACCTCGCTTATGCTTCCATTGATCCTTTGACTTACTTCAAAAAGAATGCTCTTGTACAAGTTGAAACATCTGTCTGACCCGCGTTTCATAGGAGAATAATTTCTGTACCTTTAAAAATCCGCAATGTGCAATCTCCTGACGTTCCTCCTCATGTGACAAATAATAACTAATTTTGTCCAATAACTCCTCTGCACTGCCATATAACACAAGCTCTTTGCCATCTTCAAATTGTTCCGCTAGCTCCGTCTGATAATTGGAGAGCAAAAATCCCCCAGCGCCCATAATGTCTAACGCCCGCAGTGGAATCCCACTCTGGATCGATCGTAATGTCATATTCAAATTAATCTTAGAACGACAGAATACCTGAGGCATTTGCGCTCTATAACTTACTGTCCCGCCATTTTTTGCTCTAGGAACGATTGCCATATTCGAGGCAGTATACAGTGTCAGTGGATAATGATGGGAAATACTATTTAGTAAAAAAATCCGTTCTTGGGAAGTAACTTTTTCATTGAGCATTGCCGCATATAATTGCTGTTTTGAAACTGGATAAGATTTGGGCAGTTCCATGACAATACACTGATTCATCTGTTTTTGGATATCTTCTGTCAGCAGCTCTGATATAAAATTATATCCATAAATCTGCTCCTGAGCCTTAATAATACCCTCCAAATAACCTCTCAAATATTCTGGCAAATACTGAATCTGGTCGTATCGATTGTTTTCATACAGACTGCCTACAAAACTGACAATTGGAGAATCTTCAACATTTCCCTGTAGTAAAGTTTTGCCGTTCCCAATGCCTGTTGATTGGTTATCATCACTGTCCGTTGAAACGTTTGCCCTAGAAGACTTTAACAGGCCGCCCAGCCTTCTGGTATTTACTGCTAATGGAAAATGATAGAGATGGGGAATCTCCAACTGTTTTAGAGACAAAAATTGCACCTGATCAAAGACAAATATATAATTACAGGCATACTTCGCTGTCGGAGAATACAAAGTCCAATGTGGACAATCATAAATCCATGAAATATATTTGATTTGAAAGCTCTTTGCGGTTTTTGCAATCAATGGAAAAAAATTAAAAGAAAAAATAGTATCGCATGCATATTCTTCTATAATTTTTGATAATTGCTCTGTAAAGGCTTGATCCTGCTCATAATCTTCAAATGGAATATTGCACTTTACAACCCCATTGCCCAGAAAAATTAAGGTTTCTTCCATGTCCTCCTGGGAATTTTCAAACCATGTATAATATAAAATTCTCATATGCATATCCTCATAATTTTTCATTTATCAACATAGTATGCTTAAAAATAATTTGACTTGCTATCGTCGAAATATCTGGACAGCTTTGCCGATCGTCTTTCGCATACTTATTTCTGCGCAGCCAAAATTTTACTTGTAAATATTTCTGATATGCCTGGGCAAAAGAACCGCAGTCATATAGAAATCCCTGTTCAACGGGAAGCTGTGCCGCAGACTCCGCTCCAATGATCTCTAAAATATTTTTCAAGATCGCTATTTCGGTATCAAAAAAACGCTCATCCTCTAATTTCTCAAACAATTCTCTTAGCTCCTGAATATGACCTAAAAATAACAATGACTTCCATTGTTCTTTCAATTCCATCATCAGAGCAAAATGTTCCCGATAGTTTGGTGGATAAACCAGAGCCTGTCCGCTATAATCTGGCATCATCTGCCCGTATTCTCTGAGAAATTCCTCTTGTGCCCTGTCATAATCAACAAGATTCAAATATCCACAATCATGAATACACCAAGGCTGATCTTGTGCCGGAATCCATACTTCATATCCTGCCCGCTGAAATTCAAGGGATTGCGAAATATCGTAAAAATCCCAACCAGTCAACACTTCTTCCCGCCAAGGTAAATCTACTCGAGTCATCAAGAGCATTCCATCTAATACGGCTGCTCTCTGCTCTTTCTTGCACAATTCATTGTGAAATGCTCTCTTCTCATTGCAGCCAAATACATTCCCTAGATTCCAGCTTCGGTAAAATCTGCGCTCCAAGGGAATTTGCCTTGCTCCCAATACTCCTGCAAGCCCTGCCTTTGGATGGTCTTCAAACAGCTTTTCCATATGGATAAGAAAATTTCTATCAACTAAAAATACATCTTGATGCATATATACTTTATACTCTGCATCTGATTGTTTCATCGCCTGTTGATAAGCTTGGCACATAGACGCCGCTTTTCTTATCGGATAAACCTCCAATTCAACTCCTTCTGGCAGATAAAGCCGTTCAATATAAAAAAGACATTCTTGATAATAACATTCATCGTTGACACAGATGATAAACGCAATTTTCTTCATAATATTTCCTTCCTCTAACTACTTTAGGAACACAACTTTCACAGGATAATATCATAAAAGCATCTCCCAAAAATATTTTTAATATGATATACTGAAAATAAAACTTTTGACAAAGGAGCTTTTTGATGCATAAATCACCAGATATTTCTATTATTATTCCTTGTTATAATGCTGCTGACTATCTTCCCGCCTGTATTGACAGTTTAAAAAATCAGAGTATAGGAATCGGAGGGCTTCAATTTATATTCGTGGATGATGCCTCTTCGGATAACACTATTACTATTCTTAATAATTTTGAGGCAGAATTTCCTGAGCAGACTGTATTATTACCTCTGTCCCAAAACCAGGGACAAGGATTTGCCAGAAACCTTGCCCTTTCCTATGCAAATGGGATTTATATTCTATATGTGGATGCTGACGACACCCTTGCTCCCTATACTTTGGAATTACTTCTGCAGCATGCATCTAAACTTAATTGTGATATGTTGGAATTTGATTTTATCCGCACAGAACAGGCTTGGCTCAATAAATCAGACGCTTTTGCGTCCTCTGTTTCTTCTTACCAAGTGACAGATCACATCAGCAGACAAATTTTCTGCACCTCCGTTCCCAGATTCGGAACCATCTGTAATAAATTATACCGCCGCGAGCTTCTGATAAAACATCAAATCCGAAATGCCGAATATCTGGTACATGAGGACACTCTCTTTTCTCAACTGGCTTCTCTCTATACCACGCACTATGCCTACCTGCCAGTGCCTTTATACTTTTATCGGCCAAATCCTGACAGCACGATGTTGAAAGTACACACAAATGATTTGCATCAATTTGACCGTCTCCAAGTTCAATTACAATTTTTAAATGAATGCGAACAGAGAGGATTACTCCAAAAATATTATCTGGCTATTGAATGCATGTTCCTGCGCACCTACTATATAGATACGCTGTTATTCGTCCTGCAGCGGTTTTCCACAGCACCCTTATCTAAACTGCAAGAGATGCAGAATACTGTCCTTACCTGTTTTCCCTCCTGGCAAAACAATCCCTTTCTCATCAATCAACAGACACCTCTGGAACAAGTACTGCTCTCAACTCTAGAATATTCCTTCTCTGAGGAGAACTTTGAAGATTTAAAAATGCAATTACAATAAATAGAAAAAATGTTTCAGAACTGTTTTTTCTTTGTAAAAATACAATTCTGAAACATTCTTATCTTATTCTAAAAATGTACCATTGACAAACCGCGATTGTTAGGATCGTGCCTGTTTACCAACTTATGCCAATGCCTTTTCTATATACCCTTCTAATTTCTCCGCAAATGGAAGCAATCCATCCTCTATAATTTGTGCCAGTTTCTCATCATCTTTGAAAGTATATGCATCATTAATTCGAGTAATGATCTCATTCAACGCTTCTTTAGAAACTTGTTCCTCTTTTTCGTTTAACAGGTTCATTGTTCCATTGATTACCTGAAGTTCCCAATTTACTCCTCTAAAAATATGATCTACATATTCTTGAGTATCTTCCTTCTTCTCACCCTTTAATTCAGGAATAATCTCCTTTAATGCTTTACAAATCTTAGGATTATAGTCTTTTAATGCCCCCAAAGCCTCTACTTGTTCTTTACGATTATCTTCCATGATATCTTCGTCCTTTCTTATAAAATACTCTGCAGTATATATCGTATAAAAGCTTGTTTTACCTTAGACTTGTTTTATAAATTTTCTAATATCTCTTTTATGGTTTGAATAATATAGTCTTGTTCCTCATCTGTCAGGCTCACATACAGTGGAAGACTGATAAAATGTTCATATAATTTTTCTGCATTTGGGCAACAAGTATTCTGATATCCATTTTCTCTATAATATGGATGATAATATACCGGAATATAATGAACATTGACTCCAATCCCCTTGGCTCGCAGGCTTTCAAATACCTGTCTGCGATCACAATTCAGAACCTGAACAATATAAAGATGCCAGCCGCTCTTAGTCTCTGGAAGTTGATATGGCACAACAATATTAGAACAATTCTCAAACGCTTGCTGATAACGCTGCACTAACTCCCGTCTCCGTTCCAAAAAACCATCCAACTTTTTCAGTTGGGTACATCCCAATGCACACTGAAGATCTGTAATGCGATAATTATATCCAAGAAATAATTGTTGATAAAACCATGAACCTTCACATTTCGTCATCAAATTTTGATCTCTGGTAATTCCATGTGTGCGAAACAAAGACATTTTTTTATATAATTCTTCCCGATTAGTGACAATCATTCCGCCCTCTGCGGTGGTAATCGGTTTCACTGGATGAAAACTAAATGTGGTCAAATCTGACAGAGAACCAACTTTTTTGCCCTTGTATTCTGCTCCAAGCGCATGGGCGCCATCTTCAATGACAATAAGATCATGCTCGTTGGCAATCTTATGAATCGCATCCATATCACAGGGCTGCCCTGCCAGATGCACCGCAATAATTGCCTTTGTTTTATCAGTAATTTTTCTTTTTATATCCTCTGGATCTATATTATAAGTTTTTAAATCAACATCCGCAAACACAGGCGTAGCTCCACAATACAAAACACAATTAGCTGATGCCGCAAAAGTAAGTGGTGTGGTAATGACTTCATCTCCCTCGCCAATTCCAGCTGCATAACAAGCTGCATGTAATGCAGCCGTTCCATTGGCAATCGCTACTGCATATTTGGCTCCCACATAATCTGCCGCCATTTTCTCAAACTCCATGATCTTAGGACCTGTAGTCAAATAATCGGATCTCAATACATCAACGACTGCCTGTATATCATCTTCATCTATTTTTTGTCTTCCATATGGTATCATCTTTCATCCTTTCTAATCCATCAGCGCATTTGCAATACGCAGCGCTCCTTTTCCATCTACCAATTTCTGCATTTTTAACGATCTCTCCTGGCGTATCTGCCAATTCAAATCATAAATTTTCAAATAATCTATGATATGATCTATCACATGATCTTTTCTGACATCCCCTGCATATGCAATCAGATGATCTTCCTCAAACTTTTTCACGTTTTCGAGCTGATTATCTGCAAAGGCATAAGATATTGCAGGTGTTCCCACGGCACATAATTCATACAGTGTTGTTCCTCCTGCTGAAACCGCCAAATCCGCTTCTCTCATATAATCCTCTATATTTGGAACTCCCCGGCGGATGCTTATATTCTTATGTTCCGCATACTTCTGACATAAACTTTCATACTTTGGATAATATATTCCGCAGATTACTTCAATCTTCTGATATTTATCTCGTTCCATTCTCTGTAAAATGTTATCCAATATATCATAGGGATCTGTCCCGCCAGAAAGCAATAGTATATTTTCTATTTGAGGTTTGATTTGTTTTTTCTCACAATTCAAAAATGCCTTTTTCAAGGGCATATATTGCGTTCCCAGATATAATCTTTCATTTTTATAATGTGCCTCATATTGAAATTTTTCCCAATAATTGGCATAACAGATCATGGCGTCCACAGGATAATGAAATGCATTTAAATCATCTATATAAAATATTTCCACATACTCCTTCAATGCCTTTAAATATCTTTCTGTAACCTGATAACTGTCGATCAAAAGCCTTTTCATCTGATATTTGTCAATCACTTTCTGTAGCTCAAAAAGCTCTCCTTCCATATCATCCCATTGAGAATGAAGCACAACAAATTCATATCCGCGCTGTCTAAGCAGCTCCACTGCCTGCCAATCCGCTAGAATAAAGGTGGTATCTTCCCCCTTCATCCTTGCTGCATCTGCGACAGCCAGGCAACGCATCACATGTCCTGTGGCAATCTTATCATTCATATCTACTCTAATATACAACATATTATTTCTCTTTCTTCATATAAAATAAATCTATCTTCCTTTTCTCAGGAAAATTTTTTATTTATTTTCATTCTCTGTTTAAACATCGATATATTTTCTTTCCAATCAATATTTCTGCCATTCAAAAATTCTTCAAATTCTTTTACTGTATGAGAAGAACCAATGCCTTCTTGTTGTGGAATACGCGCAATCTGATGGTTTATGATACGATCCCAATTCTCTTCAAGTGTAAGAAGAATTAAATCATTTAAGGCATCATAAGTACTTTCAAATGTTTCCCGATGCTCATCAAACCAGACTTGTTTTTGTATTAGTATATCCCCTGAATCTAATCCCTCATCGATACAATGAATGCTAATTCCTTTGGGCGTGTCAGTTATAAAACTCCACACATTTGGATTGGAACCCCTATTCCACGGCAAGTATGAAATATGCAAATTTATAATCTCTCTTTGATAATATTGAATCACTTCTTTACTGACGATATGTCTGTAATTATAGCTTATCACAAACGCAGGAGACAATTGGCGAAGCATGGACACTGTTAATTTATCTGAATATAAAGTTACAGTGATTCCTTGCTCTGATATCCATTCATACAATAATACAGAAAGTGGATTATTACTGAGCAATAAACCGCCTCCTATATTTTTTTGTTCTTTTTTTTGTGAATACAGTTCAAATTTTCTTTCTAAATCCAAATTATTCCGAAATATTTTCTGACCTGACGTTCTGATCCCTACCATTGGCAATGGCTCTGGAATATCATCGATTTTATCCTGTCTGCCATCCAGTAAATCCAACCACCACTTCACATACTTAAACCCGAGTTCATAACAAAATCCCACTGTATTTGATATCATGGGATTGATCTCTAAAATATAGTATTGATCTTTTTGCTTTCTGATCTGAATATTTATAGAACCTCTTAATTTAAAATGATGAGCAACCGTTTCCGCGATCTGATCAATTTGCGGATCTTCCATTCGTTCCATCATTTGGCTCATACCACCAAAACCCAAAGTTTGTTTCAATATCATTGTTTTTACTTTCTGGCCATTTGAGAACACTATTACAGTATACTCATTTTCTGATTCTTTGATATATTCTTGAATTACAGCACTGGGAATCCTAGGAATCGTAACTTCATATTCTTGACGATTGTGAACAACCGTCACATCCTTTGAACCATATCCATTATCTGATCTGATAAGCAACGGATAATTTATATTTTCCACAGTCTCCTCAGGCCACCATGCTGCCGGACTAGCCAGTCCCATCTTCTTTATCATTTTTGAAATATTGTATTTACTAATCGCAGCCGCCAATATATTGGATTCCTGAATCATCACCTTAATACCTGCTGATGTAAATAATGTTCTATATTTATCAAATATGATAATTTCCTCTTCTGTCATTGGAAGGATATGAGTAATTTCCTGCTCCCTACACTTATTTAAAAGTAAATCTATATATTGAACTTCCTCTGTATAAGGAGGCACACAAAAAAACTTATCCATCTCTTCATCTTTTGCATCATATGACGTAATATCGCATCCAAACAAATTCTCTTTGCAAACTTCCTGATTCAAACATCTAATTACGCTGCTGCCAACGTCGCCCCCGGCTGCCGTAACCAAATATCGCTCTCTCGAATTGCCCTCCATGATCATATCCATGTCCCTCATTCTCCAATCCATTCCAATCGTAATGGAGTACCTCTTTTTATATCCCGCAAAGCTCTTTGTCCTAATACTTGCGGGTAATACTTAGGCTCTAATCCATATCCAGGACGAATAATTCTTACATTTTGTTCCGAAAGTTTTTCACCCTTTTTGATATCCTGAACACAGAATATGGAACGACGGAATACAATATTGGATTCTTCCTGTCTGCTAACTCCATATTTTACTGTTCCAATGGCCTTTTCTGCCTGCCTGATATCCTTTACCATCTGGGCAAACTCAGCCGGATTCATGGAAAAGGAAGAATCTGGATTCTCAATAGAACGATCCATACAAAAATGCTTTTCAATAATCTTTGCCCCTAGTGCAACCGCTGTCACAGCTCCCACACTGCCCATTGAATGATCAGATAATCCAACTGGAACTTGAAAGATCTGTTCCATATTCTGCATGGTTTTTATATTCATATCATCTGTAATAGCCGGATATGCACTTGCACACCGCAATAATGCAAATTGAGAATTACCAGCATTTTTTATCGTTTGTACTGCCTGCTCAATCTCACCAAGCGTAGACATTCCCGTGGACATAATAATCGGTTTCCCTTTTGCTGCAATATATGAAATGAGCGGCAGATCCACTAATTCAAAAGAAGCAATCTTATAGCATTCCACTCCCAGTTCTTCCAGAAAATCCACAGAAGTTTTGTCAAACGGCGTGGAGAGAAAATCAATCCCCGCTTTTTCTGCCTCTTCTTTTAATTCTTGCTGCCATTCCCAGGGTGTATATGCTTTCTCATACAAATGATACAAATTTTCTCCATCCCAGGTCCCCTCTGAAATCTTAAAATAATCATTGTCACAATCCATGGTCATTGTATCGGGCGTATAGGTCTGTATCTTAATACAATCCGCACCAGATTCTTTGGCGGCATGAATAATCTCCTTTGCACGTGTAAGACTGCCCGCATGATTTGCTGACATCTCCGCAATCACATATGCTGGAAATCCTGCTCCAATCTCCTTATTTCCCACTTTCATCCGTATCACTCACCTTTTTCCCGCAGTAATCTATATTTTATTTCTGCGATTTTCCAATCCTCTATGGTGTCAATATCCTGTACTTCAAGATCATCCATAAATACTGGAACAGTATGCTTCAAGATCAGGCTCTCTTCTTCCAAAAAGGGCTGTACGCGCAGTAGATAAAACTGACCGCAATCATGATAAAAAGCTTCCAGATCCTGCGAGCGCTTCAAGCGGTTCTCCGGCCACTTGTATTGTACCTTTCCATCCTCTATGACAAAGCATCTCTGTGGGGGGAAGGAAAAACGCACAACTGGCACCACGCCATCCGCCTGAGTTTGTTCCAACAATTCCATGCCCTCTCTCAATTTTTCTCCTGTAAGAAACGGCGCTGTGGGATAAATACAGCAGACTGACTCAAAATGGATTCCTAATTCCTGGTATTGCCCTAACACTTCAATTACCACTTCATGTGTCATCGCCATATCGTCTGAATTTTTCTCTGAACGTAAAAATGGTACTTTTGCTCCCAGATTTTTTGCTATCTCAGCAATTTCCTCATCCTCTGTAGAAACCATGATCTCATCAAATATACCGCTCTTTTGCGCCGCCTCGATCGAATACGCAATAATAGGCTTACCGCAAAATAATTTAATATTTTTACGCGGGATCCGTTTACTTCCACCTCTCGCAGTAATCACTGCCAGACATTTTCCTGCCATACAGCCTTCCTCCTCTACCTTAACTCTTCTAAGTGATCTGATACTTTATGAAATGCATGTATCACATCATCCAAATCTTCCTTTGTCATAAAGGGACGCATTAACTCATGAAATATGGTCTCTGAATTGCAGATTCTCTCACAGACTGGACAAATTCCCTTCTCATAACTAATCTGTTTTGAAAAAGGATAACTTGTATTTCCATATGCCTTTTTTTCTTGGAACATGGGCTGAGTATACAATGGTTTCTGATAACCAAGATTAATCTTTACCCCTTCTGTCTCCCTAAGTTCAATGGGCATCAATTCTGCCTGGAGCGCTTGCACGAACTTCTCTCTGGTTACACCTGTCTGATTCTGATCGTATTTCATTGCATGAATATAGTAAGAATGTTCACAACCCTCACGAATTTTAGGCATAGTTAAAAAAGGAATGTCTTTCAGATTCTCTTCGATATAGTTGACATTCTTTCTGCGTTCTTCGACCAGCCACTTCAGTTTCTTCAACTGCTGCCTGGTAATTGCGGCCTCAATTTCTGTCATACGAAAATTAAACCCGATCATATTATTGAGATTAGTCACACCTTTCTGCTCTACCACAGCTTCTGCATGATTGCGAATCAGGCGCATGCGCTCTGCAAGTTCATCATTGTCTGTAACCATAATTCCGCCCTCTCCACAATGAATGTGCTTGTGATAATTCAAAGAAAATATTCCGATATCTCCCAATGTTCCTGCATACTTTCCGTTATATGTCGCCAGTGGCGCTTGCGCATTATCTTCAATAATATATAATCCATGTTTCTTTGCAATCGCATGAATACGATCTACGTCATAGGGCTGCCCCAAAATATCCACAATAATAATAGCCTTTGTCTGATCTGTGATTTTTCGTTCCACATCTTCTGGATCCAGACAATAATAATCATACTCAATATCTGCAAAAACAGGCACTGCATTATAAATCAGCGGCGCTGTCGCGGAAGCACACATCGTATATGGTGAAACAATCACCTCGTCACCTGGTTGAAGTCCAATGGCGCCTGCCGCACAATACAGCGCCGAGGTAGCTGAATTTACAGAAATTGCATGTTTGACACCATAATACTGCGCCCATTCTTTTTCCATTTCCTGTACCTGTGGACCGCCATAAAAGTCATCTGCCCAACACCCCAGATATTTGGAAAGTATACCTCCTTCCAATACTTTTGCCACTGCCTG
Source organism: Lachnospiraceae bacterium (assembly GCA_910576385.1). Lineage (GTDB taxonomy): Bacteria > Bacillota > Clostridia > Lachnospirales > Lachnospiraceae > Petralouisia. The sequence continues at coordinate 49,694 of CAJTIR010000003.1, read as the reverse complement.
CTGTTCCTCTTCTCCAATCACACGATAGGCCGGAAAGAGTTTGGTTCTCACTTTTTCACCGCCATTAATTGCCAATACACTCATTTTGCCATTTCCTCCTCAACCAATTGAAGTACCCGCTTGGATGCATCTCTTATAAATTCAAAGGGGCATGCATTTTCTTTATGTTCATATACATGTACCAAGTTCTCCAACAATTCTTTTTCTGATAAAATGCTCTTACAAGAGCCAATTCGATCTAACACAAAAGGATTCTCCCTTTTCAATCCAATCTCAATACTTAAGACAGGTTTTCCACAAATAATGGATTCCAGCAAAAACATAGATGACATGCCACAGATCAAATCCGCACTTTTCATAACAGAAAAACTGTCATCGGTCATATTACACTCCACAGAAATCTTCCTGTTCTCTAATTTTTCAATCACTTGATTCCAATTCTGAGCATTTTCTCTTGGATGCGGCCGAATAATCAATCTGATCTTACAGGAAAATTTATCTGCAATCTGTGTCAGATTTGCATATAAGGATTGGAATATCGTCTTCTCATTAAATCCCCAATAGGAACTTGTCTGGTCGCACTGATCATAATCCTGGAAAATCGGCTCTGAGACATACACGACGTTCCAAAATTGATTGTCATATATACGCTCCGCTTGATTGAACTTATCTTGAACGGTATCAAAATGAGGCTGTCCAGTAATCACAATTCGTTCTTCTTCTATGCCGTCATTTTGCAGCAATTCTTTTGCCAGTACATCCATGACAAAAATCCGGTCTGGCAAATAGGGATGTATGGGATTGCTCGCATATACTTCTGCCTGACTATAATCATAATCTGAAAAACGAATTCCCAAATTCATCCATTGATCTAAGATGGCAAAAGATTTTATATGAAGCTCTTTGGAAGCTTTCCAAAAATAACGTTCTGTAAAATCATCCAGGCTTGTGCCTGTGATCAAAATTTGCGGTTTCACTCTTTTTAAGAAAGACTTAATCTCGATAAAGCTTCCCTTGCCGCACTCCTCTTCCAGATCTCTGACAGGCACACCAGCATTCTGAAATCGTTTTACAGCAAAATCTTTTGCATAGACACACACTTGATATTTAACTTTCATCTTTTCATAGAGCGGTAAAATCACATTTGCCCCGCCTGGGTCTCTGGCAAACAACAATACTGTTTTCAAAGCACTTCACCTCTTATCTGCATACAAATCCGTAAAACGTCTATTCCATCTGCAAGCGTACACAATAATTTCTGATCTCCGTTAAGAAACCCTTGCGCATTTTCCATAAGCCCAGTCATGGCATTACTATAATTCACGGACTCGCATCTGGATAAAACATAATTATAATATCCTTGATAAGTATTTGATTCTTTGATCTGATATAGTTCTATGCGAGTACCTCCATCCAAAATACGGATCCGTGCCTTTTCAAAAAACAACTCCATCTCAAAAATCGTTGCAATCCGGCTGTCAACCGCAATCATATGAAACTGCCCTTCTTGAATCTTCAATATCAGATCTTTGCTGCTGTCACCCTCAAAATCATGGATTTCTGGTTGTAAAACTTCAAGACATTCCACAGACCCAAGCAAAAATCCTAACAAATCAATCATGTGAGAACCATTATGCAAAATCCCTTTTCCATAGTAACCAACACCCTTTAGAAACGTTCCATATTGTTTGACTGCCTCGCGCAAATTTTGAAATTCTTTTAAAAATCTGCGGCTGTAATTTATAAGTAATGGAATCTGATGATCATAAATCTGTTCAATTGCTCTTCCTTCCGTCATAGACACTGCTAATGGTTTTTCTGTAATCACCAATTGGGGCTTATACTTTGCTGCTTTCTCAAGAATCTCTCTATGGTACGGATCTGGCACGCAGCAGGAAACAACCTGCGCGGATTCCAGAGCGGATTCCAAAGACTCATATGCATGGCATCCCCAGGTTAGCGCCGCAGCCTTGGCCATGTCATAATCTTTATCATAAAATCCAAGCAGATTAAAACAAGTACTATTTTGAAACGCATGCGCATGGGTCAAAATATCTGCACTGTCTGGAGAATCAAAATTTGCTGCTATATTTCCCGCTCCAATAATAATTGTATTGTACATTTTTACCTCACTATGCTAAATAACTCTCCACCAATTTGCGGAACCGCTCACCTGCATCACTGGGCCAGAAACTGTTTATCTTATTGCGGTATCTTATACCACGCTGATAATTAAGAACTTCCTGATATAATTGTTCTTCATCTTCTACCATAATGATATCCCCATTGTCTACTACTTCTTGCAATGTATCTGTCAATTTTAATTCACTATAATTTTCAGCCTTATCTCTTACTGTTACAATTTTAACCATATAATTGGGCAAAGCATCAAAGATACCAGAACTTCGAATACCTACTACAATATCTGATAAATTTACAATATCTCTGATATCAAGCACGCCGCTCATAAACTTAAAATTTCCCAGTTCTTCCTCCACTTGCTGCATCTCTTCATCTTTCCACAGTTCCGCGCTATGTGCTTTATATACTATTAGATATTTCTCCTTATCCAATCGTTTGGCCAAATTTTTTGCGTAATCAAAAATTTCATTTTCCAAACTGGAAATAAAGGATATCACAATCGTAGGATATGGATATTCTGGTTTCGTTATATTATCATAAACTCCAGGTTTCCCAATACCTAAAACTTTATCATTCCCCAGCACTCTACATTCATCCGCTGAAATATTACTATATGAAATCAAATAATCGGCATAGGCTAATTGTTTATGATAAGTACCAACTGTACCCACCCCATGATCAATTTCTAAGGTAGGGATCCCTAATTCCAGCGCTGTATCGCGCAAATAAGTAAGAGACATATCCTGTCCATGTGAATAGATAATCACCTTGGGTTCTACCTGCTCAATCACTTTCTGGTAAAACTTCATATAACCAATTCTCTCTTTTAATAAATAGGATGCTTTCATCAAACAATGAGCTAGAATATCTTCTTCAAATTTGATATCTAATGTCAATTCCAGAGGCTGTATAAAATGTAACCATAAAAATTCTAAGAGCTCCTGTTTGTCTACTTCGTCCGTCCCAAAAAGCTTAGGGATCGTTGATTTTTGTACTGGAAATCTATTTTTTGTAGGTATATTTTGTTGACTGTCGCTTACTATATCTATAACATATTCGATATCCAAATACTGCTCCTCATCAAGACTTGAGATAAAAGTCTCCATAGCAGTATGAATACATTCACCTTGATACATCCTTCTCATCATCAAAGAAACAAACAATACATCTTTCTTAGGCAAATGTTCAATCATCACACGTGTTCTCTCTGCTTCCTCATCCGTGGATAATTGAATATCATCCGAATTCCACATTAGAATACCAATATTCCTTTCGGTATTCTGTAATTTATTGTGATTATTAATTCCCACTAATATATCTGGCTCTAAATATTTATACAAATGCACTCCTTTGTAAGTAATATCTCCAAAACTATATAATAACTGGTGAATTTTTTCCTGCTTATAAAGCTCTGGATCTAAGGGGCGATACGGTTCATCATCTGTCCCACGCACCGCAAAGCATACCGCTTGTTTGGCAACAGCGAAATGAAACCCTTGTTTTAATACATTCTTCATGTAACCTCTCAAAACAGCCTGAGGAATCGTATAACCAATTTCCAGGTCTTTTACAGTACTTCCTTTGATCAGCATTACATCCATTTCCAAGTATGCTGTCTGAACAATCTTTTCCTCAAGTTTGTTCTGAAAACCCACTGCTTCTGTATAAGTATTACCAGGAAAACAGTTCTGTTCTCCTGGTAATAAATTTCCAGTCGGCCCTACTGCCGCAATATGCTCTCTGGAATAAAGCGCAGTCTTCATACAAGCAATACTTCCCGGTGTAAAAAAATAGTTTGCCCGTGATAATAACAGATCCCGCTCTCCTAAAAATTGGTCTCTCACAACTTCTAATACTTGTCCAAAACCTTCCATTTTTTCGTCACAGATAACATAAGATACTTGCGCCTGCTGCATTAACCATTCCCCAAGACCATCATTGGAATAATTATCAATTACTAATATTTCACTGTCTGTATCTTTTAAATCATTCAACAAAATCTGGACACTTAACTTCACATATTCTACTTCATTATGAGCAATAATCACTGCCAAAACACCTTGATTTTTCACACTCATGTACTGTTTCCTCCACTTGTTAACCTATGATACTTCATTGTCCTTTGAGATTAACTACTATTGTTATTTATATTCTTTAACACCACGCCAAAATGGAACAGTATAGCCTCCAAATCTCCTCTTAAAGTTAGAAATATTAATTAATTTTGCCTCTGGATTACTATAATGGGTTCTTCCAAAAATCTGCTCGCCCATCTCATAAAATTCTATCCCATGTTCTTTTAAATAATTGATAATCTCCCAATGTAAGACATGTCCAATCGGCACATGATTCAACTCTTCTTCCAACTCTCCATAAGAAGAATAATACGCGGTATTTTTATAGATTGTGACAACCACAACTCCAACTTCCTGACCATCAATACTTCCAAATGCCGCCAATCCCTTGCCGTTTTTGATAAACTCAAGATAATACCGATACAGTTCTGAATTCCTTGTTACCTTTCCTGCATCTTTTTCATAGATATCCTTATACAGTTCAATCATCTCATCTGTAATATTATGTTGACCATATATTTTTATATCATATATTTTTCCTCTGTTTATATGTCTTTTATGACCCTTTCGCACATCTGAATATAATTTATCTATACTTTGCCTAAGATCAATTAACTGTGTCATCCCAGATTCATCCATATAACCATACTTTAACAGATAATTATAATTATAAAAAGTTGAACTTTGCTCTGGATTTCCTAGTGGATCCTCTTTCAGCATTATCTTCTTACATTGATAATTTTCTGCAATCTCGTCTATATGTGCCATCAATTTTCTGGCTAAATTTTCTTGAACCCGATAATCCAACTTAATATCAATATAAGGGGCATTACAATAACTGCCATTCCAACTAATCTGGAATTCCTCTCCAATTTTTTCTATATAAATTTCTGCTGCTGCCACTGGTATTTTATTATCCAATGCAAGAAATGTTTCATTTTCAATAATAGCTTTTGAATACTCAAAATTAAATGAGATTCTCTCTGCTGTATAATTAAATGTAATTCCGTCTATTTGATCTATATATTGATTCCATTCATTTCTTGAAAGATCTGCATATTTTATAAACTCCATTTTTTCTCTTCCCCATTGATATTTACTTGTATTTACTCTTTATATACAAACATAGAAACATCACATTTCTTATAGTGATGATTCATTCTTACCTTTCTGCTCAGGTTTTCTACACAAAATGAAAAAATTTCTTGTGGATTATGATAAGACATTTCTTCATCAAGAAAATTCACATAAGTGGAAATAAAGTTAAATGCCAATCCCTTTTGGCAATATTGAAACGCTTCTGACAAGATCTTCTCCATCTCCTCTGTCTTTGTAGCTATATTAAACACACCGCACAAAATAACATAATCATATGATTTTTCTAGTTTTTGTTCCAAGATATTACATACTTCAAATTCTGCGTGAGGATATTTCTGCTGAGCTAATTCAATCATCTCTGGAACCAAATCAACACCTTTATAGGTTAAATCTTTCATACCTCTATCCTGAATACAATATTCATAAAAACTTCCAATCCCACAGCCTATCTCTAGAACCGAAGTTCCATCAAGTTCTGCGACATTCACTAATTCCTCCCAGCGCCATGTCTGTCTTGTCCCCCATAAGCACGATCTTACATCATCTCCATACTTTTGAAACGCCTCTCCAAATATCTTTTTATTTTCTTCTATACTACTCATATTTTTTCTCCTTATAAATCTCTCACTGCCGCTCTCAATGCTTCCTCATTTAACCACTCTGTGTTATTTCCAGAATTATATTCAAATCCCTCAGCAACTTTTACCCCGCCTGGTGTAAATTTATCTTCAAAATCCCACCATTCAAAATGAGGATAAATGATAAAATGTCTATCATATTCATAGGTCATAAGGGAATCATCTCTTGTCACCATCACTTCGTGCAGCTTCTCGCCTTCACGAATTCCAAACTCGTCAATCTTGCATCCTGGAAGCATTGCTTGCGCTAAATCTCCAATATGAAACGATGGTATCTTCGATATATAAGTCTCTCCGCCCTTAGATTCCTGCAATGCCTTAAATACCAATTCCACTCCCTGTTCCAAGGTAATCCAAAAACGTGTCATCCGCAGATCTGTAACTCCTAAGGTATCTTTCCCCTCCGCAATCAGTTTCTTCCAGATAGGAATCACCGATCCACGGCTTCCCGCCACATTTCCATATCTCACTACGGAAAATATTGTCTTATAATTATTGCCAATATATGCGTTTGCTGCAATAAACAGCTTATCAGAGACTAATTTTGTTCCTCCATATAAATTAATAGGATTTACAGCTTTATCTGTGGAGAGCGCTACTACTTTTTTTACTCCACAGTCTAAAGCTGCATCTATCACATTTTGCGCTCCATGTATATTCGTTTTTATTGCTTCCATAGGATTATATTCACAGGTCGGTACTTGCTTCATGGCCGCTGCATGAATAACATAATCCACTCCCTCAAAGGCACGATACAATCTATCCTTATCCCGCACATCTCCGATAAAAAATCTTACCCTTTTCATATCAACCTTATCTGCATATTCCATTTTCATGACGCTTTGTTTGTATTCGTCTCTGGAATAAATAATAACTTTTTGGGGATTATATTGTAAAAAAATCTTCTCTAAAAATTTTTTCCCGAATGAACCAGTTCCACCCGTAATCAAGATTGTTTTCCCATTTAACATTTTGCTACCTCATTTTTATATTTTGTATATTCTGTCGATTTTCACATATTATATAACATCGCATATTATAACACTATCTATTATAAAAATAAATAGTGTTATAATACAAACTGGAATTAGACCAAATGGTTATTATTCTTAGCTTTCACAATATATTGAAACGTATCATACATATGCATCTCCACATTCTGAGAAATTTCCAATAATTTCTTTTTGAGTTCTTCCTGCTCCTCCGTCAGCACAATAGAAGTTGTCTTAACCTCCTCCACTGTGTACTGTTCTTCTTGAAACATCAATAAAATCTGATAATAAGTAAAAAAATGAATATGGCTGCGATCCAACAATCCTGTGTCCTCATACTGAAATCTTCCATTCAATAACTGCTGCATCACAGATATATGCATTAAGTTGGGAATACTGGCAATAATACGCCCTTGGTCTGTCAGTCTTTCTTTGCAAAATCTTATAATTTCCTGCGGATTATGCAGATGTTCTAACACGTCGCCAAAAATAATATAGTCAAATTTTTCTTCAAACGGTATCTCTTTCTGTTCAATATTCCCCACTTTCACTTCTGATAAATATTTTGCAACATCAACTGCTGCCTCATTGATCTCCAAACCATACGTTCTACTGTTGGGATATCTGTTTTTTATTTCGACCAAAGTGGCTCCTAAATCACAGCCAACTTCCAGAACTCGGAAAACAGCATCTTTTTCCTCTCTTATCAACTCAGCTAAATGACTATGCGGAAGCAAATTAAAATAATTCATTCTCCATTTTTGTTTTAGTATTTCTCTGTCAGACGTTCCCAGTAATTCCTCATAACTCCTATCTTTGCTGCCACATAAGGTATCACAGACAACGGCAGCGGGACAGACAAGCATTTGATACTTTTTCTGTATCAATCTCAATTCATAGTCTAGAAACACATTTTGAGCTTCCACCAGTCCCTCATCAAATCTGCCGTTTTCAGCTAAAACACTTTTTCTTATTGCCCACAAACCTGAATCTACACCCACCATATTAAAATTTTTCCTATCAGTTTCTTGCTCCTCCAAATCCAACAGTTCTTCCCCATTGTTCAATGATATATATTGTGGGTGATAAAAACCATTTGAGATTGGCCCAGCTATTCCCACATCGTGCTTCTCTAAGGCTTCTGCCAACCGTTTGAAACACTTTCTGCCTGGAAAATATCTGGGCGTCATAAAAACCACTACCTCTTCCAGATCAAAATTATCTATCACCGCATTCCAAACTTTTGCATAGCCTTGCACTCCCTCATCAAACACAATATAACCATATCCTTGACTGGGAAGCAATTCCGCCGTTCCATCTTCTGAACCGTTATCTACAATAATCAAATTCTCAATCTCTTCCACTTTTTTTAGCCATTGCAGGCAATTCAACAACATATCTTTTTGATTATATACAGTCAGTACCACTGTTATTTTTTGATCTTTCATCTGAATATTTTGCTCCTCACTACTAATTCTGTCTTTATGAAAATAATTATCTTTAAAAATTTTTCTGGCCTGATAATAATTTTTCAAATTTGAAAATCCATCATCATGAATACACCAAGGTTGTTTCTGATTTGGAACCACCACCTTATAACCTTTCTGGATAAACTCCTGACTCTGTGAAATATCATAAAAATCCCAATGTATAAACAAATCCTCTCTCCAAGGCAAATCATATTGTGTTGCGATTAACAGACCATCTACTGCCTCAACCTCCTGATATGAGCCATCTATTGTTCCAAATTCACTCTTATACGACTGGTAAACTATATTGCAATAAAGTTTCCCAATTCTTGGTCCATTCCACATAATTGCATTTTCTGGCAATTCTGATGATCCCACCATCCCCAACATGCCGATCTTCTGGTTCTTAAAAATGTCTAACATATCCTGAATAAAGTATGGATTTACAATAAACACATCCTGATGTAAATAAACCTTATACTTTGCTTCACTTGCCCGCATCCCCTCATTGTATCCAGCAGCCATAGATTTTGCATCATAAACGGATAGATATTCCATCTCATAACCCTCGGGTATGATGAGACTACTTAGATATTTTAGCATCTCCTGCTCATATTTGCTATTATTTACACAGGCAATAAAACAAATCTTTCGCTCATTCATCACCGTTTTTCTCCTTTAACCTTTCACATAACTTCTGAAACTTTACTGTCAATTCACCTGGTTCTACAATCAGTGATAAATATTCTTCTGCACGCTCTACCTCACCTTCATTGATAGCCAATTCCGCTAATAGACATAAGATCAATTCGTCCCCTGGCGCAATCTTTAATGCAGCTTTTAATGTAATCTCCGTTTTTTCGACAAATTTATACTCCAACAAACGATTTACAATACCTAGATAATACTCTTTTTCTGACACATTTACATGCTCAATCAAAAACTGCCACATATCATCTGATACGTTTTCATTTTTCAAAGTAAGTACTGTTTCTTTCTCTGCATCTGTCTCCTGGTACATTACTTTCCACAACAATTGCTGAACTTGAAACAACATCCCTTTCTGCGCTCGATAGGAAGAAGGAATTTTAGGTAACGCATTCAAAAATATTATCGATTGTTCAGGTCTCCCTGCGGCTCTGCAAATATCCGCCATTTTAGATATAATTCGGTAATTTCCCTGCCAGTTTCTATTTATAAACTCTAAGATAAAATACAAATAATTGTCTAGGTTATGTTTTTCAAAAATTTTTTCCAACTTTAATGCCAGTGGCAATGGACGCATTACTGACGTATTCATCATGATCTCAAGCTGTACAGGAGATACCATATGTACCTTTAAAAATCGAAGAAATTCCTCCTCTGTGTCCTGGTCAATATCAAAATCTAAGCGATATAGAATCATCTTTAGCTGGAACATATAATCACGCAGTTCTTCCACCGTATTGACCTGATCTAATATCGTTGGCAGTATCTTCGCATTATCTTCTAATTTATAGATAATCATTACAATATAAATGATGGCAAATAGATCAACTTGTTTGTAATGCTCAAAAAATTCCTGATTCATAAACATTTCTTTGATCTGCATTCGCTTCTCATTTGTTCCTTCTGCCAATAATTGATCTATTTTTGCAATATAATCGTCTGTTTTACTGCCATAATTTTTTTGCCAGTCCTGCTCTTTTCTCTCTAGCTGCAGAGCCTCCAGTTCTGTGTTTTGGTATTTATTCTCCTTAAACATTCTCAGCCCTCTTTTAAGTATATTTCTCCGCCAATTCAAGCACTTTTGGCTCAAATACCTGCTTTGAGAAATATAATTCATAAATTTCTCTTCCTGCCAATCTTATATCTTCTAAGCGACAATTATTTTCTATAATATAGACGAGTTTCTCTGACAAAGCTTGGACATCCTCCGCCGGCACAGTGAAGCCATTCACTCCATCCTCTATATAATGCGCTATGCCGCAGACTTCCGTACACAAACAGAGATTTCCCTTCATCATCATTTCCACCGCCACTGTGGGAATTGGGTCAATGCGGGACGGCACAACCAGACAATCACAGCGTTCCATCCATTCTAACGTTTCCGTTCTGGATAACTGATGCAGCAAAGTTACGTTTTCATATTCCTCACTCAATTTTTTCACTGGCAAAAATATGCTCTCATCATACATCTGTTCATTTCCACAGAAAAAGAACTCTGCTCTTTGCTGATAGTCTTTGGGCAGCTTACGAATGGCCTCCACTAAGATATCCTGCGCCTTCACTTTGGAATATGTGCCTGCGGTCAAAAAGCGGACTTTATTTTCTGTATTCTTCTGGTGATCTTTATATTCATCCTCAATCCCAAAATGCAGAAGTTCTGTGGTGATACCATACAATTCCTCTATCACTTGCCGCACATAATGTCCTACTGAAAAAACATGAATATTGGGCGGTAATTCCCGAAAATCTGGCAGCACCTTTTGAAAATATTCAAAATACTGCCTGCCCTCATGCAGCCACCAGAGTACCGGAATCTGCATATATTTTAATAAATGAATTGCCTCAAATGTGACAAGCGTATTGGCCACTATAAACTGAAACTCCCTGGCATATGCAAAGAACTCATCCGCCTGCTGCAAAAAATGCTCCTGCACTGTGATTGGAATCTGCATTTTCTCAAGTTCCTCACGCAATTCCCCATCCAGCATCGTAATTACTTCAATCTGATAACCGTGTTCCCAAAAGACATGTATCATATCAAGCAGTACAATAGGTGCTCCTGTCCTGGAAAGCTGATGGGTAATTACCAATATTCTCTTCTTTTGAATCTTGTTCTGTTCTCTTAAATCCACTTTACTCATCCTAACAATCATTTTCTTCACAGTCTTATTTTATAACAAAATAATGAAAATCTACACATAATATATTTTTTCGACAAATTATAATGTTATTCAACATTCTGCCATCATAATTGTGCCAAAAGATCTTGCTCCAACTCAATGGCCCGAGCCCGCCAAGTATGGTAGTTTTTCGCTTTCTGATAACCTCTATCCGCAATCCGCTGTGCCTTCTTTGGATCACTTAACAATTCCTGTATCTGTAACGGCAGTTTATCCAACTCCTCTAGTTCAAAGAATAGCAGTTCTTCCTCTTGCCCCTTCGGTCCCTCATATCCACTAAATTCCTCCTTCATATAACCAGAACTATCCGTCGCTGCCACCGCTCCCTGCAGCATCCCATTAAAAACTCTATCATGTGTGCCGTCCTTAAACCAAGTCATGGTACTGAGTACAATCTTTGCATCCTGCATCTTCACAACCACTTCTTCTGCTGGTATCTTCCCTCCATAATTTACATTGGGCCTATGAATCCAGGAACAATTCTCCCATCCTGCGCCATATAACTGTATCGAAATCCCTTGTTCTGCCAAAACCTGCACAGTCCGCTCCCGATAATAAGACACCGCATAGAGATCCACAAAATGAAGATCTGCAATTATATTCTTTAATTCCTCTTCAGACAATCTAAGCCCAGCAGCATTCAATGCCTCCTCCAACGCCTGTTCCGTCGTCTTAAAAGGATGACGAATTAATTCCTGATAGGCATATTCACAAATTGATTTTGCATCAAAGTCTGTATATTTTGATAAATCTGGCATAATATTTGCTGCAAACGTTTTCGACAGATTTCCCGCATACAAGACGTCTGTACCGCGCTCTGAAATCGGACGTTTAGCGCCAGAAATTTCCTTACCAGCATGAGGCAGAAAGCCAACGGTTTGAATCTTGGGATAAAAGCGCTGCAGATACCTCATATGATTGCGGTCCGTACAGAGTACCACTGCATTTCGAGGCGCCTGATCTAAGGCATTTTTATAACAGAAAGGATGGTCCATCAAAATATTGATACATGGTATTCCCAATTGATCCCAGATATTTTTACCTGCCTGCAGCTCCATATTAAACCCAAGATTATTAAAGGTAATTACTGCTTTTACAGGTTTTAAAGCAAACTCAGCTAATCGTTTTAATCCCTGCGCCATGTCACGAACGTCAAATACCATCGTTTCATAGCCCAAATTTTCAAATTCTCTCTTTAACTCGAAGGTAAACAAGTCCAATGTATCATATACACCAATAAAAAATATTAATCTCTTCAACCTTATCCTCTTTCTAGTCCTTCACAGTCTTCTGTTCTGGCATTTGTTTTGTATACTTCATAAAGTGTCTGTACGGCCAGAGATGGATTGGCAATCACCCCTGCTCCTGCGTTCATAATCATCACTTTTGCCATCACCCAAGACACCTGTTTTTCCAAAATATAATCTGCCTCCTCCTGTTCCACCTCTCCCTTTGAAAAATGGCGCAGACATTCCATGACCTTCTGATAATGAACCAGCCATTGATTCAAATCCCAGCCGCACTCTGAGAGACCTGAAATATTGCGTTGCATCTCTTCCTCAGCAATATATAAAAGCTGCTCTATCACTGGAATCTCTCCCTTAATATCGGATAATTCCAGCCGTACATCAGGGCGCACCTTTAAATATTCATAAAACATCTGTCTAGCCTCTGTGATCTGCCTCATCTTCACAAGCTGAGCCATCGCTAACTTAAACTCTATGGTCTCTGCCTTCTCCCCTGTAATTCCCACTTTTCCTTCATACACTTTTAATCCATTTTTCTCTACCCAGATCTTTACCATCTGCTCTGACAGAAAACCAAATACCCGCTGGTTATATAGATCATAAGATTCCACATCAATGCGTTTTTCCACTTCAAAAAGAATATCAAACAACCACTCGGCATATTCTTTAAATATTTTACGTGGAGCTACCATCAGATTTCCGTAATAATATGTGTTCCCTTCCATTGCCTTTTGAAAATAAGGTACATACTGAGGATATTTTTCTTTGATCACTTCTCCTACTGTCAATAAATCATTGACATTATGCGCCTCTCCAAAGTAATCCTGATAATTAGTATCTGCCTCCATCTTCTCAGACACAATAATATCATAATCCTTTAAAATTTCCTCATACTCTTGCTGATTCATAAGCTGCCTCTGCTCATTTAAGAAAAAGCGTCGATAATGGCAAATACCGATAATGTCTGCTTCCCGCTCATTTTTCCAAGCCCAATAGACCCCTGTGAGTTCTCCATAATAGTTATTCCACCGAGAAATGGAATCCCCCGTATCATCTCCCAAATAACCCAAATCTTCCGCCCCTGCTCTTCCGACCTGCAATGGCACATAAATCTGATCTACCGGTTCCTGAAATCTCTTATGGGTCATAGTAAAAATTTTTATCTTCATAAATCCCTCCTGCTTATTACTATCACAAGATAAATCATTGTTTCCTAAGCGCATCCCTTGATAATAGATTTATTACCTGCTCAAATTCTTCCCTTGTTATATTTTGATCAATCAGAGCAATCTGAAGTTGATCCATATCAGACAATATCTGCTTAATATAAGGATTCTCTTTATAGTGAGGAATGATCTTTTGAACAGTTTGGCAAATTTCCTGAAACACATCATACTTTAAATCTGTGTAACGCAATATCAACATTTTTATCCCTCCAAGATAATAATAGATCAGGAAATTCAGCTCCATTTCTGTATAATAATATTCTAACAATCCTCTTCTTTCGCATTCCTCCCACAAATCTATGACCACTGCCAACATATCCATATGATATGCCGCATTTCTTGTCATAACCGTAGACACTGAATTTTTAAAGTAATGATACATATTTTCTTCCATAAAATAAACGCGATCTACATAAAAATAACTCAATATTCCCCAATAGATATCCTCGTACTTGCACTGTTCTGGAAATGTAAGCTGATGGTCAAAGATAATACTGGCCCGATACATCTTATCAACACACATATGTCCCATTAATCCCGTTGCCAAAAATTTCCTGCGCTCCTGTACACTGTCAAAATTTAACAGATAATTCTCCCCAAAACGCTTCTTTTTTGTCTTCCAGATATCTCCTTGATCTGTATCTGTGATCCACCCACATTTCACAATATCACAATCATACCGCTCCATAGCCTGGTACATGCGTTCATAAGTGTCAACTTCTATCCAGTCATCAGAATCCAAAAATGTAATATAAGCGCCCGATGCATGGGACAATGCAATATTCCTGGCTCTGCCCTGTGCCCCATTTTCTGTACAGTTAATCAAGATAATATTTTCTGAATATTTTTTCTCCCAACTGCACAGTTTCTTCCAGGTTCCATCTGTAGATGCATCATTGACACAGATAATCTCCAATTTGTCCAGACCAATGGTCTGATTTACCACTGAATTTAAACAACGGTCAATATATAATTCCACATTATAACAAGGTATAATCACACTGACTTTTTCTTTCATCGTCCTAATTCTCCAAAACATATTTGTAAAAAAATGCAAGCTCTGTTTTACTTTGCCCTGTTAAAGTACCACATTTCCCAAAACTACTCCAAATCTGCCCAATAAACTTTTCCTTCCATCCCTCATAAGCTTTTAAAATAATCTCTAGTTTTGTCTGGTTTTCTTGTAAAAGATTATCTTGCATCCTGTTTGCCGACTGTAAGAATAATCCCATTCCAAACATTCCCACATTATCTAAATCGGTCAATGCCTGTACATAGTTCAACATTTCTTTGGCGCCAATCACATATTTTTGACACATTTTTCCCATTTCAATCTCATAGCCTGCCTGCAATAATTTTCGAAACCAGTCAATCTGCTGTGGCATTTGTCTGCTGTATTCTTGATACGTATCATACAATTGTTCCACAGCCGCCAATATCTCCCTCTCATATTCAAATCTCCCATAAAATTGTGCCATTTCCTGTATGGAAGAATTTTCTAAAATCTGTTTGATTTGCGATAAGCGCTCTGAAAAATCCCGATCCACGGGATTCATTAAACGATTGACGCACTTACTGCCATTGGCTAGTGAAACTATATTGCCAATTTCATTTTTTAAGATCACCATTGCACAATATTTTAATTCATGATAGGAAAAACGATCTTCCCGCATATATGCCTCTTTTATACTGTGCCACTGGTCAGAAAATATATACTGCTCTCCATTCCAGTAAAATGTTCCTCTGGATTGTGAGGTATTTGCTGTCAGTCCATAGAGCGCCTGATCTAAAATTAACATCTGCTTTGCCTGCGCCAAAACCCTGGTCATGCCGGCACAATCTCCATAACCAGAATCAAAAAAATCAATTCCTTTCTCTCTCAGAAACTCTATTTTCTCAAAATGGAAAAAAGCATTATAAAAGACATGCTCCATCACATATTTAATATTTTCAGCTTGAGGCCCTTGTAACAATATTTGTTTTTGGGGAATCGCCGTCCCGATTTCTTGATAAAAATCTATTAAATTTTCCTGATTTTGTATTGTCTGTGATAAATCATCTGCTGTCTCTGCTTCATACCTATAAAATTTATTGCCAATCCACACAACATCTGGATTACATTCTTTTGCAGCTTTTTTTACTTCTGCTAAGGCTTCTGGCAGCAAGAAATCATCTGCGGCCAGAAATGTCATATATTTTCCTTGCGCTTTTTCCAATAATATAGACGCACCTTTCGCCCAGCCTACATTCTCACCGCTTTGAAAAATTCTTATCCTCAAATCTTGCTTGCTGTTTTCTGTAAGTAGCTGCCAGCTCTTTTCTCTATTATGGTCACTGTTATCCAAAATTAATAATTCAAAAGAAGGTTCTGACTGCTGCAACACTGAATTGATCGCCTGTTGTAAAAGTTCTGTATGATTATAGACACACATGAAAACAGAAAAAAATACATCTTCCATATTTATTTTTATAATCCTTTTTCCATAATCTCTGCCAACTGCTTGGCCCGATACTGCCAAGTCTGGGTAACTTTCGCATATTCATAGCCCTGTCTAGCAATCTTTTGCAACCTTTCCGGCTCTTGAAGATATTTTTTTATCTTTGCCGGAAGCTGCTCCAGATCCTTAAGTGAATAAAAGATTGCCTGCGCTCCATCCCGCAATGTCCGCTCTAGATATTCGCTGCCGTCAGTCAGGCTCACGCACCCATTGAGCATCGCTGAATAAACGCGGTCATGAACTCCTGACTTAAACCAAGGCATGACATTGAGCACAATCCTTGCATCTGCAGTCAGTGGGATAGTCTCATCAAATGGAATTCTATCATGCAAAATCAGATTTTCTTGTTTGCAGTCGAGAAACTGCCACCCTTCCCCATAAATATGGACTTTAACATCCTGATTGGCGAGCGTACGAATGACTTCTGCCCTGGCATGACTGCGAAGCATACCGTCCATATCCTGAAACAGACGAATGGTATCTCTTAAATCTTCCTCCGGTAAGGACAATCCTTTTTGTTTCAAACACATTTCTATGGCCTGCTCCAACGTCAAAAATGTCTGGCTGCACAACAATTCATAACTAGTCAGCCAAATTTTCCGCAGCCCCTCTCCCAATCCCTGCACATGATATTCCAGGTCATGATCAATCAAATATGCCCCAGTAAAGAGAATATCCATCGAACGCTCTTGAAATGGAATCTCATTTTCTTTACAGCGGATTCCCGCCAATGGCAGAAAAAAGCTGCGCACCCTTTCTGGATAAAACCGTGCAATAAACTTCTGATGATATTCATCCACACACAAAAACGTTAGCTTTTGTATCGGAAATATCAATGCTGCATGATAATACATAGGATGATCAACAATAAAATCATAGCAATCTATCTCCAATTCATTCCAAATGCTAGCCCTGCTCTCTGTCAATAAATTCAGCCCCGCATGGTTAAAAAACAGCGCCGCTGTAGTGCCAGGTTTTGCAAAGGCATAAATTTCTGTTCTTGTCTGCGCCTCTCTGTTCATATCTGCCATTAATACTTGATATCCAATTTCCTGAAAGCCTTCCGCCATCAATCGGGCAAACGTTCTCAAAGAGTCTGTAGCTGATTCAAAGATAATTATTTTATTCATAGCCAACCTCATCCATTTTCCAGTTTGCTAAACTTCACCATACAACTTTTCTTACAGAAACAAAAGCCATACTGAAAGATTGTCTTATATCCTTCATCCAGGAGCTTGGCTGCATAATTTTGCTCTTCCATCTGCTGTAACGCCTGCTCGCACCCTGCTTCCATCTGACTGAATTTCTGCACACGTTTGATTTCTATGATTATCGCTGCTACCCTGGGATTATGGGGCTCCAAGGCAAGATCTGGCCTGCCGTTTCCCTGTTCCCGATTGGAATAAATCTGATAACCGCCAATCCCTCCTAGGATTCCCAACAAATAGCCATGATAGAAATTTTCTGCACTGTCAAAATAACTGATACTGCCAGAGAGCTGATGATTTATAAACTCCTCTATCTTCTCACAATCCCCTGTTCGCATCCCCTCATAAAAAGCAGTCGGATTATAATCTTTCTTCCGCTCTTCAAACCACTCTCGGATGGTATTGCGGTAGATATAACGAATTTCATCATTGGGCAATGTCAGTGTCAGATAGATGGTATCTGACGCAAATCTCCTTGACACAGCCTTCAGATATCCAGTAAAAAACAAAAAATTCCATAGATTATCCTGGCTCTTATGCATTTCTCCATAGGTGATCTCCTCATGCACAGGTTTTTCCACGCTGCCGCCCGCAATCAACTGCTCAATCTCTGTCTTTACACTGTCGTCCGCGCCGTCCACAAGCTCCCGCACAATACTATTGGAGGAAGTATTCGACCAGTAAGGCTTGGGGTATTCTGTATTTTGTGAGATAATATCTTCCACATAATTGATCACACTCCAGGGATTATATACCTCTGTGTGTCCAAACAGAT
This sequence comes from Lachnospiraceae bacterium, assembly GCA_910576385.1. Taxonomy (GTDB): domain Bacteria; phylum Bacillota; class Clostridia; order Lachnospirales; family Lachnospiraceae; genus Petralouisia. Next base: position 31,438 of record CAJTIR010000003.1, on the reverse strand, counting down.
AGCCGTCATACCACTGTTTTACTTCCTCCTCCCTGTCACGAATACCATAATAATCCAGCGTCTTTTGCACTTCTTGCGGTGTAAATCCAAAAAATTCTGCAAAACTCTCATCTAATATAGATACCATTTTAAGATTATTCAATCCCGTGAAAATACTCTCTCTGCTGATTCTTAGGCATCCTGTGACCACTGCAAATTCCAGAACATCATTGGTCTTTAATGCCGACTCAAACAAAGAACGGATAAAATCGATCATTTCATCATAAAATCCCCGAAAATAAGAATTTTCTAAAGGTACATCATATTCATCGAGCAAAATCACTACATTCTTTTGATGATAACTTTTCAAACATTTTGACAAAAACCTCAGAGCTGTGGCATAATCACTTCTATTGGCTCTTCTTCCCATCAAAGCCCGATATTTTTCTTTATCCTCTTCTGAGATACAGTCTGACTGCAGCAGATATGCATGTCTGTGATATTCCCAGGCAATCTCCTCCACCAAACATTCATATGCCATCTGAAAGTCTGGCTGTTTCGCCGACTTAAGAGATAGTGAGATCACCGGATACTGCCCCATATGGCTGATATATGGCTGCCCAGCCTGCCAGATCTTCATCCCCTCAAAATAATGGCTATTATCTATCACTGTACCATTCTGATCTATTTCCTGTTCAAAAAATGTTCGCAGCATACTCAATGCCAATGTTTTTCCAAAACGGCGCGGACGTGTAAAAAGGGTTACTTCCCCACCTTTATCCAATAAATCTTTGATCAGCAAAGTTTTATCCACATAATAAAATGACTTATCTATCATTTTTTTGTAAAATTCAATTCCAATTGGCAACGGCCTTTTTTGCATCACAGACACCTCTCTTTCATTTCCTTCTATTCTAACACAGGCAAACACAATTGAGAAGCAGTGATTCCTGTACAATCTCAGAAATCACTGCTTCTAATTTCCCATTCTTATAATAGTTCTCCGATCTTTTCACAATATGCGTTGAGCGCTTCCTGCCCCAATTCTTGATCTATCCATTTCAGAACTTCCCGATACTCAAACGTTGGGCTGCTCAAATAGCCATTGTCCCTAAATTCTGGCGTCTCTCTTTGTACAACCCTTTGCATCTCCTGAAAATGTGACAGCTCGAGCTTTAAATCACAGCTTCCCGCAAAACATAAGGTCTCAATAAAATAAGTCAATACAAAATAATAGATAATCTCTTCCTGATACTGCTCCCATAAGCCTGAACGGCTCTTAATGTCTTGCAGCACAGATAATTGCACCTTGGCATGATCATAAAGTTTTCCAGGCTGACGCACATACTGGTGCATCGTAGACGCCTCATGCATCCGATAATAATACAAAGGTTTCTCTGTGCAATAGACCCTCTTGACATAGAATAACAGCGGATAGACAAAGGAAGGTTCCTCATAGGCACACCCTTCCACAAACCGCACCTGTACTTCTTCTAGAAAACTGCGTTTATAAAACTTCGTTTGGCTGCCGCAAGTCAATGCCTGTCCTGCCAAAAACAGTTTGCGCATCTCCTGATCTGTAAGAACAATCAATCCCTTAATCTGTGCAGGATCTTCCACCTGAACCACACCTTCATAATATTTCGTCATTGGGTACTGAATGATATCCGTATCATACTGTTGTGCAATCTCATAGAGCTTTTGATAAGCGCTCACATCCACCCAGTCATCCGCATCTAAGAAAGCTACATATTCCCCAATGGCATGTCCTAGCCCTACATTTCTGGCGCCGCCCTGCCTGCAATTTTGAGGCAGATGAAATACCCGAATGCTGTCTGGATATTGCTGCGCAATAGCATCCAAAAGCCTTCCTGTATGATCTGTAGAAGCATCATCGACACAGATAATATCCAAATTGTCTAATCCAATTGTCTGCCGAAGTAAGGATTCCAGACAGGCAGACAAATATTCTTCCGCATTATAACAGGGGATAATCACTGACACCTTTTTCATAATCTTCTCTCGCTTTCCTTATATGATATCTTCCCAAAATTATGAATCATTGTAACTCAGAAAACTTCACCATACAACTCTTCTTACAAAAACAAAAACCATACTGAAAAATTGTCTTGTATCCTTCATCCAGAAGCTTGGCTGCATAATTTTTCTCTTCCATCTGCTGTAACGCCTGCTCGCATCCCGCTTCCATCTGACTAAATTTCTGTACACGTTTGATTTCTATGATTATCGCTGGTACCCTGGGATTATGGGGCTCCAAGGCAAGATCTGGCCTGCCGTTTCCCTGTTCCCGATTCGAATAGATTTGATAACCGCCAATTCCTCCCAGGATTCCCAACAAATAGCCATGATAGAAATTCTCTGCACTGTCAAAATAACTGATACTGCCAGAGAGCTGATGATTGATAAACTCCTCTATCTTCTCACAATCCCCTGTGCGCATCCCCTCATAAAAAGCAGTCGGATTATAATCTTTCTTCCGCTCTTCAAACCACTCTCGGATGGTATTCTGATAAATATATCGTACTTCTTCATTTGGAAGACGAACCGTAAGATATAATGTATTCACTAAAAATCTCCTTGACACAGCCTTCAGATAGCCAGTAAAAAACAAAAAATTCCATAGATTATCCTGGCTCTTATGCATTTCTCCATAGGTGATCTCCTCATGCACAGGTTTTTCCACGCTGCCGCCCGCAATCAACTGCTCAATCTCTGTCTTTACACTGTCGTCCGCGCCGTCCACAAGCTCCCGCACAATACTATTGGAGGAAGTATTCGACCAGTAAGGCTTGGGGTATTCTGTATTTTGTGAGATAATATCTTCCACATAATTGATCACACTCCAGGGATTATATACCTCTGTGTGTCCAAACAGATAGCCGTCATACCACTGTTTTACTTCCTCCTCCCTGTCACGAATACCATAATAATCCAGCGTCTTTTGCACTTCTTGCGGTGTAAATCCAAAAAATTCTGCAAAACTCTCATCTAATATAGATACCATTTTAAGATTATTCAATCCCGTGAAAATACTCTCTCTGCTGATTCTTAGGCATCCTGTGACCACTGCAAATTCTAGAGCATCATTGGTCTTCAATGCTGACTCAAACAAAGAACGGATAAAATCGATCATTTCATCATAAAATCCCCGAAAATAAGAATTTTCCAGAGGCACGTCATATTCATCCAACAGGATGATGACATTTTTCTGATGATAAGCTTTGAGGCATTCTGATAAAAAAGCCAAAGATTTGGCATAAGCAATCGGTCCCACTTTATGGTTCATGATCCCTATATATTTCTCCTGATATAATTCAGTCAGACAGTCTGATTCTAAGACATAGCGATGCCTGTTATATTCCTTGATAATCTCGTCTACAAGACTCTCATAGGCCATAGAAAAATTGGGCTGCTTTGCTGACTTTAAGGAAAGTGAAATCACAGGATACTGCCCCATATGGGCGATATACGGCCGCCCAGCCTGCTCAATTTTCGTTCCCCTAAAATAATGCCGATTATCTATCACGATACCATCCTGGTCTATTTCCTTTTCAAAGAATGTACGTAACATACTCAATGCCAGCGTTTTTCCAAAACGGCGCGGACGAGTAAAAAGGTTTACTTCCCCACCTTTTTCCAGTAAATCTTTGACCAACAAAGTTTTATCCACATAGTAAAATGATTTATCAATTATTTTTTTGTAAAATTCAATGCCGATCGGCAATGGCTTTTTTTGCATGACAGAAACCTCTCTTTCATTTCCTCCTATTCTATCACAGGCAAGTACAATTGAAAAGCAGTGATTCTTGTACAATTACAGAAATCACCGCTCTCTATTTTCTCTCGTTTGTTATTTAATATATAATATTTTTTGATCCAAGCCTAATCAATGAAATTTATTTTTCACCCAGGCAACTGCTCGTTCATAATCATTTACGGTATCAATCTCCCGTGTCCTCAATTCCAAAAATGGTACTGGAAGATATGGCTCTAACATCTGAAACACATGACCTGTCCCATTCTGCATTTTCTGGCTCTTCATCTGGGTAACACCATTCCACTCATAGGTACCAATATTTTTTGAAAATGAACTTACATACTCTCTGCCATTCTCCTCATAAGTCTGCAGCATCCAGGGGTCATCAGTTCCTGGAACCCCTCCACTGATAAATTCATGATCACATGCCAATATTTTTTCCATGTCTTCTGGATGTACAAGCAAATCCCCATCCAAAGATAAGACATATTGATTGGCATATCTCGCTGCAAGCGCCACACTAGCTCCTGTGCCTGTCTCACGGTAACGACGGTTAAATACAAACAAAATATCTTCACGATATTTCCTCACCACATCAATCACTTTTTCTGCCTGATAACCAACCACAACTCGAATATCTCTTTCTTCTTCGAGCATCTCCAAATGTCTTATAATCAGAGGCTTTCCATCAATGTCAACCAATGCTTTGGTACTTCCAAGACCCAATCTATTTCCCATACCGGCACAACTTATGATCACTGTCCTTGAAACTGCCATTTTTTTACACCAGCCTTTCCAAAAATTCTACCAGCTTATCCTCCTGGTAAACCACATGACTGGCAGATGCCAGTACTGCCGGAGCAATATCATGCACTCCGCCATAACCAATACCAATTTCTGCCGCCTCAATCATCTCTGCATCATTATTTCCATCACCAACAGCTACAAACGGCAGTACCATCTGACTGATCACCGCATTCTTGTCCACAATGCTGAATACCTCCTCAATGTAGTCATTCTTCACCAGCGCTTTGGAACAAAACAGATTGCGCTCCATCCTCAACTTAGCAGCCAATTCTTCCAACCAGACATCTAAAATGTTCGTTACAATGTAACATCTATCCTGGTTGTTCCTAATAAATTCAGCTAGTTTCTCATTCAGAGCAATCTCTCCTATTTTTTTACACATTTCGCTTATTGGAAATTCTTTAAACAATTCCACTCCCTGCAAAAAACGCTGCTTATATGGTATCTCACCCCATATATTATTTCTTGATAAAGCTCTCAGTTTTTCTGTTAATCCTAATTCCTTAGAAATGGCAGGAAAAATCTCCTCTCTCGTTATCGTGGAATCCAAGTCAAATAAAAATACGTATCTGCTCATTCCTCTACCTCTCTAATATGTAAAAGTATTGTGCAGTCTCTTTTCGGTTATTTAATGCATCCTCATCAAATAAAAACCCTTGATGTCGGAGTTCAAATCCTTTTTTTAGAAATGATTTATCAAAAAATTCTTGAAATTCATGACAAGTTCTATATATGGCATTATAATCATCCTTCAATTCATCAGAGAAAAAGTCCTTAAGCGTAAGTCTTTCTTTCAACCCCACAGGCTCCCTGATACATATCACAGCATGTTCATCACAAACTCTCTCAATTTGTTCCAAGGTATCACCAAGTTCTCTGTCATTGAGATACATCAATATACCAACTAACAAAATTCTATTGTAAATTCCCTTATCGTTTTTGTACAGTACAGATTCAATTTCGTGAGCTGCTCCCTCATAAAAATAAAAATTTTCTTTTTTATTCCTCTGATTAGCTATTTGAATCAGCTCTTTGCTGAAATCAACCCCACAATATTCTTTAATATCCACTGGCAAAGAATCCGCCCAGCGCCCTATTCCGCAAGCTACATCCAACACCTTTGATTCACTGTTCAACTGCAATAATGGACAAAGTTTATTTGTCTCCTTTTGATTTCTCTCTTCCACCAACTTCTTATTATTATCTTGATACATTGTCACAGAATATGGATTATCATCCGAAAACTTTCCGGCACGATTTTTAAAAAACTGTCTTGTTTTCTGATAATCAATATCTGTTATTTTCTCTTTTATGCGCATAATAAGCTCCTTATCTGAATTCTACCAAAAAATATGATTTCTATTATATTATAATTTTCGACAGATTTCAATTTTTTTACAATTTAAGTTTCCCTATTTTTTATAACAGCCGAACTTATCGTGCCAAAAGGGGGCTGCCGCACTAACATAAATTACAATTTATAGATTCGTTCAAAAGGTTTAAATTGCAAAACGGGGAAACTCAAATTTAACAAATAAAAAACCGCTGTAATACCTCTCTTACAAGGAATATAGCGATTTTTTACTCTATAAAAATAACCTATTTTATCATCAATAACTAAAAATTATTCGTTAAATAATCCCAAAATATCTCTGCATATACATTCAGAAGCTGTACAACCATTTATAGTTACATAATCCAACACTTCCTCGAACACTTGGGTTCTTTGTTTCTCCATCGTATCATCCCCCTGCAAAATAACATTTTCTATAAACTGTTCAATAGCAATATAATTTTCACCTTTTGCAGCATAATAACAGGGCAAAATTTTCTCCCCCAAACTGTTAAATCTCTGCTCCTCCCGTGTCAGAAACAACAACGGCTTATTTACATATAGATACTCACCAATAAAAGAAGCCGAATCCATAATCATACCGTCCGACGTCGCAAAAATATCAAGATAACTTTCCTCTTCCACCACTTTTGCATTTGGTAGTGCATTCCACATTTCTAGATACGCATCATATTCCTCAAAGGAATGAAAAAAACGAGCTTGAATTGTTTTATCTCTTAAATTAGGATGCGGTTTAAAAATAAAAGTAATTTTGTCTTGATATTTCTGTGCCAGATACAGCCAAAAATATGCATTTTTAACAAATGTTGAATATTGTACGATTGCATTTTCTTCCACAGTATGATGCGGCGCGATAATAAGCCGCTTCATTTTCAAATGATCCGCTTGTGCTGGACTCTTCCAGATCTGACCGATTTCATCCATTGAAAAGTTTCTTTTTTCAAAAAAATAATCCATCTTTACATATCCAGAATAAAGCACATTTTTCGCATTCAGTAAACCATATTTCTGATATCCCAACCAATTGAGATTTGAATCTGCATATACTCTCCACTGCATATTTACAAATTCTTTATTATATACTCCATATTCAATATAGGTCCCATAATAACTGTTTGCCACATACATTCCATATGGTATATAACCATTAATCACAGATAACGGGAATTGTTCTATTTGGAACTGCTCTGGTAACGCTTGATAATATGGTGTTAGATGGACGACTATATCCGCAATGCCCCCTATATCTTCCCACCCTTTACTATTATCCTGCTCACTATCATATACACGCCTGACGTCATAACCATTGTTCTCAAAATAACGGTAGGACTGCTCCTCAATTTTCATGCGGCTTTCCTTTTCCCGATCTAGCAACGGACAAACCACCACATAACATTCTAAATGTTCATCTTGCGAAAGTCTCTGATAAACTTGTTCTGCCGCCCACTCTGCAGCTGATATAACTAGGAATGCAACTTTTATCTTTTGCTGTTTTTTTATCTTTTCATGGAGATGATATTTCCCATATTCCATAACCCTATCATATACTTGCTCATATAATTTCCTTCCATTATCCAAATGGTCTGCTACATAAAGCAATGCTCTCAGATGACCATATCTATATGACTCTGGCAGTCTGGCAATATTTGAGAAATCTCCACGTTCTATTCCCTCTATTAATTCCTGCGCTCGTTTTATGTAAATTCCCTCGTTACTCATCTCTTTTCTCCTGATAGGTCCTTAATAATTTCTATATTAACCTTTTTAATCACTGCTTTTGTTAGTTACTGCAATAAACTCATTTAACAATTTCGATGCCTTTCTGGCCCCTGTCAAATTCAGATGATCTGTATCTAAAAAATCATCATCTTCAAAGAGATCCATATACTCATTCATATCTAAAAATTCTACCTCATAGGGCAAGCTATCTAGTAAAGAAAAAATATCCTTTTTGTATGCATCATCAATATAATAATTATAAAATCTAGTAAATGGAAAAATTGCAAATATAGGTTTTATGCCTTTTTCGTACAGATATTGTGTCATTTCCTGGACGATTCTGCCATTCTCTTTCCGAGATTGAAAATGCTTTTTTAGTCGATTATGATCAGCCGCCCGCTTTTGTGCATAGACGCATTTTTGTTCTTCCCCCAGCTCTTGCCAAACTATTCCATTTGCCGACAAAAGATTATTTTGTTCTCTGGCTTTGAGACTTCCATAATAAGAACCCTCGCCTTCAAAAAATTTTCTTCCAAATTCGATACATACTCGGTGAATCAATTGCTCAGAATACATCGTCTCATACTTCTTATAAGCTGACCAGAAATCTATTTTCTTCTCTCCCTGATAATTATGGGTATCTCCAAACAGGGGTCCATAAACACGATACATCAGATAGCCCAGCGTTTCACTAAGTGATAAATCCTGATACATCATGTAATATCCAATATTTATCACACAGTTCTCTATTCGCTGCTTTCCTCCCTCTATTGCTTTCTTTATATTCAAAAAGTCAAAATATAGATCTTGGGACGAAATTGAAAAATTAATCGTTCCTTTCGGCAATTCAGTTTCCACAATCCCATTCATTGCATGTGAAGATCCAGAGATGATCGTCTTACTGCCAATCGTTCTATTCTTCTCATGCATGGCATCCAAATAACAATAATCATAATTTGATAACAAATAATGTAACGCTATCTGCTGTAAATCTATAAAGTATTGCCCGATAAAATTTTCCATTTATTCACCCTGTATAATAAATTCACTACACATTTTCCTCTCTAAAATATTCTCCAATTTCAACCCGTTCTGCCGCTTTTTTTCCACTCACAATACTTTGTCCTGTCCAAAGATAATCCCATTCCCCAAATCTTCCTGCACAAACAATCCCTTGATTTTCCAAAAAAATACGCACCCTCTCCCTTGCCTGGTAAATCTTGGGAGTAAACATAATATTTGCATATTTCTCCATACGAACATCTACTACCTGTATATTTTCACTAGAAAAAATTCCCATATTAATTAACTGCCGAACAGTCTCTTCTTTTATCTCTTCCATAGATTTTGTCAAAGGCTTTCTTTTGGAAAAATACACTTCTGCCTGCAGAGCACAACAGCCAGCAGGCACATTCGCTGGCGACTTAATATTTGGTGCATAGACTCTGGCTGGACATATTTCTTCATCATAAATATAAAACCATAGTTCTGGTGATACATTATCACAATTTAGCCCAATAGAAATCATCACTCCTGATGTATATTCCAAATCATCCGCTGATTTTTTGATTTCTTCTGGCACATTCTCCATATATGTTACAAGCTCAGTCATAGGAATCGTTGATATCACCTTATCATAGTAAACCTCTTCCCCATCTGCAAAACGAATCACCTTATCCAAAGAATTTAAATAAATCACTTTCTTATTCAAACAAATCTCTACTTTATCCGCAAATGGTTTCAAAAAAGCTCCATAGCCGCCCTTTTTGGGGTAATGGATTTCCTTGGTATAATGAACATTGGGCGTCTCCTTTGTCATAGAACCACGAAGCACTTCTTTAAGCGTTGGTTGATACATCCGTCCCTCCACCCATCTTGTCTCCAGTTCCTTAGGTTCTACTGTCCAATATTTTTTCGTATAAGCCGCTGGAAAATGATCTGTAAAATAATCACCATACTGTAACCGAAGCCACTCATCATAATTATGCACTTGTCGATCGATCTCTCGATTCACAAATCCTTCAATTACAGAAATTCTTTCTTCAACAGGAAGATCGACCAGATTATTCTGCGCCGGATTGCGCACCCAGTGACCGTGATAATAATTGACCGCCTCTGGTTTGTGAATGAAATAATCTGTTTTCTCCTCCAACATTGATATTACATAGGGATCCTTAGAAAAATTTACATGGGCAAATGTATCAAAGGTAAATCCATCTATCATAAAACTGCGGCACAAACCGCCATACTCAGCATTTTTCTCATATACCACTGCATCTAAATTCTTCTGTTTTAATTCATAAGCTGCGGCCAACCCAGCACACCCAGCGCCCAGCACCACAATTTTTCCCATATGCCCTCCTAATGTTCAATTCTCATAAATCAAAATGATCTCTTTTATGTACTTCGTAATACATCATCCTAGTTTCCATATTTTTCTTTGAGATACTTCAATGTCACATCTGGCACAAGTTTGGAAATCGTTGCCCAATCATGCCCTTTTAGAAGATCACGCACTCTACTTGCTGATATTACTTCTCCATTTGTCTCTTTTCTTGGAATTTCCTGGAAATCAATCCCATAAGAAGGAAGCATTCTTTCAAGTGTCCGATTATATTGATTTGTTACTTTGTCATTCGGTTCTGAACCTACAAAACGAATTTTAATATTAAGAGTTGGTGCAATTTCATTGATAAAAAGTATAACGTCATCAGAACAGTCAATCACTCTGTCCTGAAGTGATTTCTTATTGAAATAATCCTCAAAAGTCAACGATGATATAATAAATTTACCGCTTTCTATTACATATACATTTTCTAAATCTGAGCACCCATCTTTCACAAGTTTATATCTTTCTGAAAATGGGAAAAAGGACTTATCCTCCTGTACGACAAAGACAATAAGACGGTCACATTTCTTAGCACATTCTTCTATTAAATAACGATGCCCTCTCGTAAATGGGTTACAATTCATTACAATAGAGCCAATAGTATTAAATTGTCTCAGATTATGCTCCCAAAAATCAAATAATGTTTTCTTATAACTCTCAAGTTCTAATAATTGTTCGCTATTCAAACCATAATCTGATTCTATTCTTTTATGGAATTTCTGTTCCATCTGAAGATATTCTCTGTAAAAATCGTTTTCTTTCAAATTTTCAAATATTCCCTTTGCAATCAGCATAGTTGCTGTTTCTGTCAAATGACCTTCATCCCAGAATAATTCGCCATATTTATAAGGACGGATATCACATTCAGAATTGTAAACCTCTGTTCCACCCAAACCAACGACAATATCACCTGGCCGCAGTGGAAGAGATTCCAGCATCAAAACCACTTCATGTTCCACACTCATACCATCTAAAGCGTGTCCATAATTTTCCACAATAAATCCTTCAGATTCTGCATATTCGTTTAAAAATTTTTGCAGCCAAGACGCTTCTGTCCCTTCATCCCTATTTCCAATCCCTAATATATCACATCCTCCCACATAATATATCACACGCTTGTACTGTTCTGGCTGTCCAACCGTGAGGCGGTGTCCATTGACTGTATTCAAATATTTACCATGAAAATCTACCAAATGTCTCGTCTTATCTGTACCTATATATGACTTAGGAGCACAAACAACCTCTATAATTCCTTCTGGCTCCTTAATATACTCTGAAAGCGCACAGGGCATATTGGGATTTTGTGTTAAGGTATACATATTTATTCTGTTTTCACAAATATATTTTTCGTTTTCAGATAAATTTTTTGTCGGGAATGTTGGATTCTTTTGTTTCAGAAAAACAATTTCTGGATGATTTTTAATAAATGTTTGGACAAATAAACTATCTGAATCTCTATAGGCTGGGATGTGCTCACATAAGGTATCAAAATTTACCGAATCAAGCACACAATCATTTATTTTGTCATAGACAACAAATGATATTCCGCGTGTACATACCCCGCGCTTGTTTACAGTTACTTGTTTTCCATTGATGGATATACTGCTGGCCCCCGCTTGGACAACATAGATATCATCGGCGCTTATCTTATTAAATCCCCTGCTCATTATCTCAATCACAGATTGTCCTAATTTACAATTTATAGTCAAAGGACTAATTTCAGAAATTTTTTCCTCCAAATTTTTCTTACCATCAATTACAGCACAATAAGACGCCCTGAATTTGGTACTAAGATTTACATTAAGACCGAGCTGGCAAAGTTTTTCTCCCATAGCATAAGTAAAATCAGGACTGCCGCAAGGCGTATCGCATACGGTAATAAATATGCTGATTCCACTTTTGCAGACCATTTGAAGACAATCAATATAATTGGAAAAATCCTCTTCTTCTTTCAAAATTTCCGATATGCACATCACGTTAATTCTATGCAGCAAATTATCTACCATTTCTTTATCAATATTTTCTGCTTCTATCATTTCATATAACTGAGTAAAAAGTGTTTTTAATTCAGAATCATTATCCCCAAGCTGCCTGCAGAAAATATTGATAACCTTTTTAATACTGCCTTTTAACTGCTCAGTAAGCTCTTCTATTTCAACCTCATGGTTTGTATTAAGGATTGCAAATACCTGATTAAAAATATCTTGAATCTGAGCAGATATATCAATCGCCTGTTTAAATTGTGATTTCATCCTAAATTTCCTCCTATACTACCTCACTTCAAACTGTCTAATCCATTCTCTATCTACTGATACATCACAGTGTTCCAGAATATCTCTAAGCTGTTCCAATTTGGAACAACTCACCAATGCCAGTCCCTCTACATCATTATCTGTGATATAACCATTGACCACAGCTGTAGGAGAAACTTTTTTCTGCTCACAATATTCTCGTATTCTCTCCAATCTCTGAAGATTTTCCTCTGTTGCCACTCTATGTTTTAGAAAATCATCTACATTTTCATATCCATCCCGAATCGCTTTCTGGAAAAATCCTTTTGCCTGTGAAGTATAGGCCATCCCCAATAAATTATTTTCTTTTAGATAATTATACATTTCCATATCCATCCAAGTGGTGGTAGGATCATTCCACATATTTGGTGTATAAGCAGCAATTGACCACCAGGTCTGGACAATTTTAAATGGCGCCAGACCATGTTCTAAAGCATAAATATTGGCCTTCTTTACCCTGTCTGCCGACCAGTTACAGACCCCAATAGTCTTTACTTTTCCTACTTCCTGTACTACCTGCAAAGTCTCCATAATTTCTTCCACCAAACGGTCAGGCTCGTCCCGATGAAGCAGATAAATATCAATATAATCTGTCTGTAAGGCTTCCAAACTCTGTTTACATTCCTCTAACAAATTTTCCTTAGACAGATTCATATAAAAAGTTTTTCCTTCGTTGCGCACCCCACATTTAGTAGAAATATATACCTTATCTCTAACCCCTCTCTTGGCCATCCATTTGCCAATTGTCTGTTCACTTTTTCCCCTGCCATTTTCTACCCATTCATAATAATTTCTTGCTGTGTCTATGACATTTCCACCATTCTCATAAAACAAATCTAACATCTCAAAGGATGTCTCTTCGCTCACGACTGTACCAAAACGTCCGGTCCCTAACCCAATTTTTGATAAATTCATTCCAAACTTATTTGTATATTTCATGTTCTTCCTCCTTTATTAACCGCCACGGCGGAACCGCATAGATAATAGTCTCCTGAAAATTCATATAGCTGCGCAAATAGAAATGATAGTTCGAATATATACTCTGCAATAGTTCAAATATCTCATAAAAATCCGCCTCATGATGATACGCTGCCACTGCAATTACTGGTTTCTGTTCATAGATCAAACGTCGTGCTCCCTGTATTACTTTCTTATCGTAGCCTTCCACATCTATCTTTAAAAAAGTACATGACCTGCCCTCTAACAGATCATCCAGCGGATATGCTTCTGCCTGTGTCTCTCCATCTTCGCAGACTATGGAATCCTCTTGTGCATAATTGCGCATTCTAAGTGTCTCCTGTTTATCACTTAAAGCACAGTTCTTTATTTCTATTTTTCCATTGTCATATTCCTTTGCTGTAGATTGTAAAAAAGGAAGATATGCGGCGTCTGGTTCAATTGCAAGATAATGCGCAAACAGATTTTTATTTTTTTTCAAAAAAATACGCATAACATCGCCTCTAAATGCTCCACAATCTATAACGCTCTCATTTTCAATTTTTTGATAAATATCATAAGCGAAATATTGTTCTTCAATTTCAAACGCTGGAAATTCTACATCCGCATCCTCCAGCAAAAACCGCAGGATACTATCCAACACACGACAGGACAATTCATCTGAAAGATGCTTTCTCAAATTTTCATATCGGAATAAATTCTCTTGCACCTGTTCTTTATGGGGCGCAAAAACTAGACTTTGTTCTTGAAACAGCCATGCTTCTTCCCTGAGATCATAAATATGTAGGATTTTTTTGTATCCCAATTGTCTGAGATTTTGCGCTATTTCTTCATACAGTTTCCCTTTTTTGAGGATGCATACAACTACCAGGCTCTCGGCGTCCAGTAAAGCGGGCTGCTGTATCTGAAGCCCCATAAGTCGTTTTCCTTCCTTGGCAGGGCTTTTATCAAAAAAAACCTCTGCATGAAGCCCAGATTTCAACAGCAGCTCTGCAAACAATGCCCCACAACATCCCGCACCGTATATAATAATCTTATCTTCAGCTATCTTACACATATTTTAAAACTACCTTTATCCTTATTCATTCAAAAACGGCCATAAATCATCAAACTCCGCTGCCTTTAAGGACCCGTCTGGCATAACTCTGGAAGAAATACGCGGCGCAATGATGCCAAATTCCTGAACCATTACTTCACATACCACCGGACCTTCAAATTCCAGAGCTTCCTTTATCTTATTCTTAATTTCTTCTTTCTTTTCAATTTTTACTGTTTTGAGTTTATATGCCTTTGCAACCTTCTCAAACTCTACCGCTGGCACTCCGCTATCTGGCCCCACTCCTAAGAATCGGTCATTCATATAATTATGCTGGTTATGACGAATCAACATATAGCCCTGATTATTGTATACAAACAATTTTACGGGAAGGTGATAATATGCCAATGTAGCAAAATCCTGTATATTCATCTGTGTACTTCCATCGCCTGCCAAAGCAATGACATTCTTTGATCGAGCCGCAATACCGACAGCGCTTGCCCAGAATCCCATAGATGACAACCCACCAGAAATTATATAATTTTGATCTTTTTTCAACTCCCAGGACTGAGAAACAATATTACATACGCTTCCAGTGTCCACTACAATATCAGCTCCTTCTGGAACCAATCTAGACAATTCTCTGGTAAAGTAATAACTATTAATGCCATCTTCTTGCTCATATTCTGGTAAAACAGTCGGATATTTTTCACGATTATCTTGGCAATGTGAGATCCATTCTTCGTGTTCCAAAACATGCCATTCCTTTGATAACATAGATAACATAAACTGTTTTATATCCATCTGGACTTTTAAGTCTACTGGTACATCTTCTTTCTGCAGTTCCCTCTCGTCAATGTCGACCATCACCTTTTTTGCATTTCCTGCAAAGCGCTGGGGATAATATCCAATTGTAGATACAGACAATCTGCTTCCCAAAATAAAAAGTAAATCACACTCCTGAATAGCAAAATGAGAGGCACGATCCCCATAGCTTCCAGGTCTTCCAATATAAAGCGGATGATTTGTCTCTATCACGCCAATTCCCGCCCTAGAGGTAACGATTGGAATCTGATATTCCTCAGCAAATTCTAATACTTCCTTTTGTGCTTTTGCTCCTAACACGCCATATCCTGCCAAAATCAACGGCTTTTTTGACTGCTCCAGCAATTCTTTCATCTGTTCCAGCGGCACAGTTTCACCCTCATCTGTTTTGCACTTATCTTCGACAGATTCCTCCATCCCCTTCATATTTTCTGGAATTTGTTTATTCTGAATGTCAATAGGGATATCCAACCATACAGGACCCTTCCTACCAGACATAGCCGCTTTATATGCCATTTCCATGTGATAACGAATATCTGCTTCATTCATAACCGCCGCAAAATATTTTGTGATATCAGATACCATATTTTCTAGATTGATACTTTGGGTTCCTTTTTGGCGAATTCCAGAATCCATCTGGTACTGTAAAATTCTAGAATTGGCCTGACCAGAAAGCACAAACATAGGAGATGAATCCACATAGGCTCCTGCGACTCCCGTAATAGCATTGGTGGCTCCTGGGCCAATCGTCACAAGGCATACCCCTGGCACATCCCCTTTTCTTCCATAACCATCTGCTGCCATAGCCGCAACCTGCTCATGCTGACAACAGACAGCTTCCAACTGCGTATTACGTTTTAAGGCATCTGTCAGCCACATTGCTGAACTGCCAGAAACCATATATACCGTTCCACATCCCTTTTTTTGCAAAAAGTCAAAAATATATTCTGATACTGTCATTGTTATTATCCTTTCAACATTAATTGTTTGATTATTTCTTACTCACATACCGCATATAGTACTGTCTCAATTTGAGTTTTAGAATGATGCCTTAAATATAATTTATACTCAGGTACAAAACTCTTTATCAAAAGTGGCAATTCCCATAGATCTGTAACTTTATGATAAACACATATCGCCAAAGCTGGTTTATATTTTTTAATGAGCTTTTCGCACCCCTTTATTGCCGCAGCTTCAGAACCTTCAATGTCCATTTTCACTAAACTAACTCTTTCATTTGCCAATTCATCATCTAATCTGACTATCTTAGCTTTTGAAATACCCCCCCCCCCGTACACTCGAGGAACTTCCAGATGGAGAATAAAAAAATTCTACATTTTCATCTGAAACACCTTTATTGATAACCTTTATCTTCCTTTGAACATCAGGCGAACACCATTGCTTAATATTGCTTTGTAATTCTTCACATGTGAAATCATTTAACTCAAATAAAAATGCCTTTGAAAAATTACTATCACTGACATTTACCAAAAAACTTTCCAGCGAATCCCCTATAAAAGCGCCACAATCTACAAAAACACTATTTTCATCCAATGAAATAATGTCTTTACAAAAATATTGATTCCCCTCATAAATTTCTAAAAACAACTCTTTGTTATAAGATACTTTATACCAGCTTTCTATAATATTTTGAAGTACATTTAGAGATCTTGAATCTTCTAACAAAGAAGCCACTGTTTTTAGTTTTAATGATACATCGCTAAGCTCCATGTTCTTCAAAGTATCATCAAACACTAATTTATATGGCGAAATCATTACATTATAATTTTTGATTTCGTACCTGTCTAATTGCTCTATAATTGACAACGGATTGCCTACCGCAACAATTAGAAAAACTTTGTCTTTCTTTTCTAAAAAATGTTGGAATGAAATACATTCAATTCCCCGATACTGTTTGCCTAACTTCTTTTCATCGTTGTCAACAAAATAAGTTATATCAACATTATGATCTAACAGGCTATCGGCTGCAGCCTGCCCAAATCCTCCAAAACCAAATAAATATAACTCTAAATTTCTTTCTTTTTGTTCCATCAAATAATCTTTATAACCGGGGTATTCTTTACTTGTTGTTTCCATCCATGAAAAATCAATTTGATTACAAACTGCCATTTTATCTTCTCCTATTAGTCTTTTTGAACCCAGAACCAATATTCCATGACATATAAATTTTGAACTCTTTCCTCTCTTCCTTCCTCCAAACTTATATACGCCATCTGATCTGTAAAATTCCTTATTTCATCTGTGACTGGATATGCCTGTAAATCAATATCAAGCTTTTTAAGCGGTATTTCTTTTAATTCATTAATAATATCATCATATGATATTCTCTGGTAGTTTTTGGATGTTCTCTCATTGATCAAGCCCTGCTGCCATAAAAATTCATATATATTATCTGTATTATAAATGTGAAACAACAGAATTCCTTTTGACGCTGTCAAAGACATCAAGTCCAACAGTACTTCTACTGGTTTCTGATAACTGTTTAAAGCCTCCCCTAACACAATAAATTGATATTTTTTGTCCCTAAACCTAGAAATGACAGTAGAAATATTATCATGAACCACATAATCTGAAATACTATTTAAGTCAAAATAATATTTCAAATCTGTTGTAAATGCATCTATCATAAAATCAAAATAGCCTTCCGCCTTTAATTTATTTTTCACATCCAAAATCGGTGTTCCACATCTAGTATCTACACCTAATATTTGAATCTGTTTTTCCTTTTCATAATCTAATTCACCATAATGACAAAATTCTTTAATATGATTTGCTCCATCTTCCCATGCATCCAGACCTTGATATTTCTTCTGAAAGGCTTCCCTCCCCATTTGGCTGCGCTTCATTTCCAAGCCGCTAATATCTCGTTCCATCATATTATGATCATGATGTACAAAAGTATCTCTGCACACAATCAACTGATAGCCGGCACGCCGTGCACGAAAGAAAAAATCATCGTCTCCAAAATCATGCACAAATCCTACATCAAATACTCCTATATCATCTAACATTTCCCGCCGAAATAACATTGCAGTTGGTATAATCCTAAGACGTTCCTCCCATTTACGCTTATCGGATTTATTAAATCTTGCTGCTTTCTTTTGCATCTCCTCTAAATCCGAAAATCCTTCTAATACTTCTAACTGATTATTACTGATATTTGTAGAAACCGGACATGCCGCCCCAATTTTGGGATCACTATCCATACATGTTATAAGGTTTTTCAACCAATTCTTCGTCACAATTATATCATTATTTACAATCGCAAAATATTCTGATGTAAGCTGATGTATCAATCTATTCACTGCAAAAACACCTGTAATATTTTTTGTGATCCTAATAATTTTTTTAGGTTCATAATCTACGGATTTAAAAAACTCTAAGATATCATTTTCTTCCGAACCATTATCCAAAAGCCATAATTCAAAAGGTATCTCTTTGGTGTACCTCAAAATATTTTCTACACATCGCTTTGTCTTCTTAATTTTCCCATATGCCTGAACAATAACTATAACCTTGGTCGTTTGCTGATAGATCGTTCGCCTTACCTTATTATAATCCATTTCCGCCGATGGCCGTTCCATTCCCTCTGTATCTATAAATGTGATTTGCTCTTTCACCCGTTCACTCTACCTTTCCAACGTCGTTTAAATTTATTACTTTTCATCATATAAGAGTATCTGCTTTAAACTCCTACATACATATTCCACATCCTCTTCCACAATATTCAGTGCGGTAGGAAATACAATTCCTTTCTCGAAATATCTTTGAGAATTTGGTACCTGAAAACGTCTTACATAGCCTGGCATTAAGCTCATAGAAGGATAACCTGGACGCATATAGACATTATACTCTTGGATCATTTTTTCAATTAATTCATCTCTTTTGACCTTACTCTCGTCACAAAGATAACCCACCACATAACTATAATTACTTTCACAATATTGCTTTGGTAAAAGCATCTTTATCTCTTTTATTTCTTTTAAATTCTTCTCATACCATGTAAAAATCTTCTTTTTCTTTTCTATCAATTCGTTAATACGCTCTACCTGAGCTAAAATCAACGCTGCCGTTACATTAGAAATACGATAATTATACCCCACATCATCAGACCATAGATATGCAATAGAATCATTTCGGCAAAAAGTCCCGTAATGACATGCCCTTTTGTAAAGTGACTCATCATTCGTGACAAACATGCCTCCCTCACCGCCTACAGCGATCTTTGACCCCTGAAAACTGAATACGCCTATATCTCCAATACTTCCACAAAATGTTTCTCTATATCTCACGCCAACTGCTTGACATGCATCTTCAATCACAGCTATATTCTTCTGTTTGGCAATCTCCATAATCTGATCCATATCTGCTGCAAACCCCGCAAAATGCACTAACATAATTGCTCTCGTTTTTGGTGTAATCGCTTCTAAAATCTTATCTGGATTTATGCAGAGTGTATCTGGATCAATATCAACAAACACACAAGTAGCTCCTACATAAGAGATCGCCTGGGCTGTCGCAATATAACTCTGATCTGTTACAATCACTTCATCTCCTGGTTTCAAATTCAAAGCAATGGTTGCCAAATGAAGAGCATGGGTACCACAATAAGTGGCTATGGCATATTTTACGCCAATATAATCGGCAAATGTCTCTTCCAATTTACGGATATGTTTATCATAAGTTTTATACCACCCATTTTTTACTGCATCCACAACATAATCTATTTCTTTTTGTCCGATATCTGGTCCAGCTAATGCTACTTTTTCATGCATGCTTGTCACTCCTATCCTATGTTTGTCTAATCCCTATCCCTGAATTTCATCATAATTTATTTCCCTGCTGTCAAAAGATTTCTCTACCTTTTTAATAGAAATTCTTACTTCATATGTTTCTCCACCTTCTATAAAATAAGACGCTGGGAAAGGCTCAAATGTTCTTGCACGTATCTTATTCAGCAGATCTTTTGCCCTATACTTTTCCCCCAAATGTATGATAGAATCCTCATTTATTTCTTTTCCAAAATGAAATGTCCCTTCTCCTACCTGACCCCTTTCTTCAAACTCCAGATTTAAGAGATTCTCTTTCTTTTCCTCTAATAAATCACACATTGTATGTATTCCCTTAAAATAGAGAGATTTTCCTGTATCTTCCCAAGTTTTTTCAATCTCCCTTTGATAAATAATAGCTCCCGTATCTAACCCCGCATCAATTTTCATTATAGTAACGCCATATGGTTTTTCCTCAACTAACGACCAATAATGAGGATGTTTTCCTTTTCCATACGGCAAAAAACTAGTATGCAAGTTAACAAAACCATGTTTTGGAGTTTCCAACAATTCTCCCTTTATGATACGTCCCCACCATGCCAATATCACCATATCCAGTTCTTTGCATTTCGCAATAAGCTCTTCTTCATTTTCATAATAAATGATTTCTGTATCTGGATAATTCTTTAGTTCTTCTATAATCAGTTTGTTCTTATCCCAAAAATTTTCCCGATCGAGCAAAACAAATTTTAACTGTTTCTTCCTGTCACGGAAAATCTTCACAGCAGCCAAACCAACATCACCATATGCAAAAACTGCAAATTTATAATCCATATCTTTTCCTTTCCAAAATATTCATAACATGTACCATATTTTATCCTAATGGTATTAAATATTTACTTCTAAAATCTTTCCAAAAAGCCCAAAATTCTGACTTGAATTCTTCATAATATGGTGTGTCTTTCGCGTAATCCCACCAGTAAGAATGTAGTGGACTCATACCAATTTGCGATCCCCAAGGATGGCTGCGCCAATAATGGATCGCTACAGCTTCTCTCTCAAACTCTAATAATTCTTCGGACGTATATTTTTGTTCATTGTCCGTATAAATATAAAAACCATATTTGGTTTCTGGAATATAACGTTCTTTGCCATTAAAAAGCAGACCATAGCCTAACTCCTCGTTTGAGCCTCCAAAAACTCTTACAACCTCTCTATTTGCTGCAATAATATCATTAAACGAGAAATCTTTTTTGATCTTTTTTACATTATACAAGGTAAAACAAGTGGAAAATGTTGTCATGCCAGCTTTGCGAAATGTATCAGGCCAAGTATTTACTTCTTCATTCATGCAAGAACCATCTGGACAAATCACATAGTTATCCTCAAAATCCATCTCATAAATTTCTCTTAATGGTTTTTTCACAATCATATCTCCATCCATGATTAATATACGGTCAACCTCATCTGGTAAAGTATGTACATGAAAATAAACCGTATGTGCTTCTATCGGATATCCCGGATGAGGTGCAACAAAAATATCTGCAATCAACTCTTTGTCAATTGAAATCAATTCAATACGTCCATTATGACTTTCAACTAGCTCACATAATACATCCAAATCTTCTGCTTTTATATTTGCAGAAAATATATAAAAACAAATTTCTTCATCTGGATTATTATCCAAAATTGATTTTACTAAAACATATGTATATTTTAAATAACCGCGTGTAATATCAAATCCAATATTCATCAAAATTTCCCTTTCTGAATTAATCATATTTTCATTTATAGCTGCGTATCATTTCTTGTATTCCTTTTTCAAAAGATATTTGAGGTTTCCAATCCACGGAATGTAAAATCTTTCTTGTATCACAAATCACATGTGGAATCTGATCACCCTCATAAGGAATCGCCCCATATAATAATTTACTGCTGCTTCCCGCTAGTTTCTTCATTTCCTCAAAATATGATTTCAGTGTCCTATGATCCATAGTAGCTACATTATAACATCCGCTTTCCACTTCGCTCTCCATCAATTTAACGAAGGCTTCTGCTACGTCATCCACATGAACAAAATCCCAAATATGCTCTGCTCTCGTCACAGCAATCTCTTCATTTTTTAACATTTTTCTAAAAATACTATTGATCATCTTGCTATCATTATCATCGGCGCCATATACACTAAACAATCTGACTTCTATAAATGTTATTCCATTTTCTTTACACAGAGCGCTTACATCTTTATATAATTGATATTTATACTTTCCATAGGCTAATTCCGGCTCACAAACCGTCGTCTCATCTATCAAGACATATTGATTTTTGTATTCGGCAAATGTTCCTGGAATGATCACCTTCGTACACCCACATTTTTGTATTAAAGTCTTAATACTGGCTAAAATACATCGATAACTCTTTTCATTAATCTGTTGATTATTCCTGTCTTCCCTTCTTGTTCCTGCCCATGCAAAAGGCAGATAATAATCACACCTATCTATATATCTGTCAAAATTACGATATTCTTCCATATCAAGAGCAATGTATCTTACCCCCTCCATTTGAAGTTTTTCCTCTGGTGTACGCCGCATTACTATCACAATATCATATTTATTAATGTCTAACTTCTTCACCAAATGT
Source organism: Lachnospiraceae bacterium (assembly GCA_910576385.1). Classification (GTDB taxonomy): domain Bacteria; phylum Bacillota; class Clostridia; order Lachnospirales; family Lachnospiraceae; genus Petralouisia. Next base: position 8,873 of record CAJTIR010000003.1, on the reverse strand, counting down.
CTGGCAATAAAAGTGCCTCCCCCTGATATTACAAGTCGCTTTCTTCTAATTTGTTGATTTTTCTGACTGCTCATTGTCTCTCCATACTTTAAGATTCAAATTGTTCTCTTTGCTCAAGATTATCCATAGAAATAATTTTCCCCTGAAATCCATACTCTTTCCTTAGAATTTCTTCTATCTCATTTTTATAACTGATCGCAAAAATAATGACAACTTCACAGTCACTTATCTTCTCTCTATCCGGTTTTATAATTTGCACTTTACTGTTGCGAATATACCCCCCCGTAAGCAGCGGATTGCTGTCAAATATATATTTAGGTTGATGATCTTTCATCAAGGAAATAAAACTTCTGGACTTTGTCCCCGCCCCCCAAACTGCTATCTTTTGGTATTGGCTTGTAATGTGGTCAATATATTCCATATACTTTTCACGCATTTTTGTAAATCCTACATGTATCTCTCCTTTTCTTACATAGGCGGCAAGGAAATTCCCGTTAAAACTCTCACCAATCTTAACTATTTCAAATCCTGCATTTGCCAAAAGAGTACTAAGACTAAGTACCGTAAAATAATTTACATGTTCTGGAAAAATATCATAATAACGATTCTCATTTATAATCTTTTGACCATTGGGCACCTCAACATATCCAATCCCATTTTTCTTTAATTTGCTAAATGCTGTCTTGGTAACTTCCTGAACATTTTCCAAATGTTCAAACACTTGCGTACAGATAAAAGCGTCTATACTATTATCTGGAATATCCACAGACTCATCAAAAAAAGAAGTGAGAACATTGATATCCAGATTTTCCTCTGCATACTTTGTCTGTATACTGGAGGGTTCTACACCAATGCCTTTTTGAAAATACTTCATAACCTTTTTTAATAAAATTCCTGGTCCGCAGCCTATGTCTAAAATACACTCATTACTGCTAATATATTGATTTAATTCTTCAAACTGCTGCTCATAATAATCCAGCAGCGATTTCGTATAATTTCCCTGCACACCTGTATCATCAATATTATGGATCAGCTCATACTTCTGATAATAATCCTTTTGTATCAGTTTATTGATATGGCCGTGGGTACACTTTGGACACTGATAAAACGAAATATCCACACCCTTGGAATAATTCGGTTCTTTATATAACTTTGTCACCTCGCTCTCCTGCCCTGTTAAAACCTCTAAAAACTGCATCTCTCTCCCACATATGTTACACTTCATCTATGTTGTTCCTCCTAGACTGCATAATAAACAAAAGAAATATGATTCATATAAGTTCTCAAGTAAATCTTATAATCTTCTCTGTATCTTTTCATCAATAACGGAATCTTCCAAAAATCATCTGTCCTGTGATATCCAGCAATCGCTAACCTGGGCTTATACTTACGAATCGTCTGTTCTGCGCCTGCCAGCGCTTCTTTCTCACTGCCTTCAATATTCATTTTAATATAGCTGGCTCTCTTTCCATGCAGCATATGATCAATCGTAATACTCTTTGCTTTTACCATACCAATATCTGCTCCAAAACTTCCTGGCCCATGAAGGGCATAAAGCTGCATTCCGCTATTATCTTTCCATACTGCTTGCTCTGTAATATAAAGTTTTTCCTGCACATCCTCTGGCAAAGTATGAACATATTCTTCTAACCTTTGATAATTAACAGGATCTGGCTCTGTTCCATAATAACCTTCAAATCTGTACTCATTCTCCTGAAGAAAGGTCTTTAAACTTATTCCATTAAACGCCCCACAGTCCACAAATACTTCATCCTGACGTTTCTCATAAAATCCATATTCAAAATATTGCTTCTCCTGCGTCATAGTGGGAATCTCTATGGAATCATCCAAAAGACGAAATCTTGTAATCTTCTCAAATACCTCTTTTGACAGATCATCTTCCATGAGATCATATACCTCAGAAATTTCCTGCTCATGCTCTTCCATCAAGTACACGTCTGAACAGGAAGGAGCGTTGTATTTTTCATCTGTAAACAATGCATGACACCTGCGGAAATAAGTGTAATCTATGATATTTTTGCACCCACAGCCTCGCAGCTTCTCATAAACGCCATGATGGCCTCCCACTCTCAAAGCTTCTGCAAAACTCTTGCAATACCGTTTTCCATCGGTATTGATACAGACAATCACCAATACGTCTTTCCCTGCTTTAGAAAGAATCTCTTCTGGCAGAATAACCGTAAGACCTTCACAATCCGTGCCAGCTTTAGAAATATCTGAATCTACAAAATAAAGCGGCTCTATTCCCACTTTCCTTAAATCATATAAAAATGCGATTCCAGAACTTCCAGCGCCATAAATTAAAATCCGTCCCAGAAATTCTTGAATCTCATCCTTCATGTCTGCTACAGTAACTTCAATTTCCTCTTTCTTTTTCCTATATTCTGCGAAGATTTCATTAATTACATTCATACTCTCATCCCTTCAGCATTCCTCTGATCTGTTCCGCCACACTTTGAGCATCCAGTCCATAATATGCATTCAAATATTCCCTGCTTCCAGTTACTGGGGCAAATGTATCAGGAAATCCAAATTTTTTAAATATAATATTGTTATTCTCCTTATTTTGTAATATCACATCCCCCACTGCCGAGCCAAGCCCGCCATTTAAGCTGTGCTCTTCCAAAGTAAAAATTGCTGGATACTGCTGCATGCATCTTTGAATCAAAGGGATATCTATAGGTTTAATTGTATGCATACTATAAAGCGCAAGATCAATGCCCATATTCTTCAATAAATCACAGGCACAAACTGCATCCTTTACCATAGTCCCTGTGGCAAACAATACGCCGTCTGCACCTTCTTTCATACAAATTCCTTTTCCTATCTCAAATGAAATCGATCCTTGATGGACAATTGGATCTATACTTCTTCCTATTCTGATATAAAGTGGTTTATCATAGTTTTCTGATACTTCCATTACCGCTTTCATCTCTACCGGATCTGCTGGGCATACTACTGTCATATTCGGCATCATACGCATCATAGCGATATCAAAATACGCATGATGTGTAGGACCTGCCGGACCATAGGCATGTCCGCCTCCTACCCCCACCAACACTACCGGATTTTCCTGATAACATATATCAAGTACAATTTCTTCCATGCTTCGTAATGTCATAAAAGATACTACATTATAAATATAAGGTTTCATCCCCATAGCGGCAAGTCCAGCGCCTACGCTCACAAAATTCTGTTCTGCAATCCCTACATTGATAAACCGCTCTTTGAATTCTTTTTCAAATTCCTCAAATACAGAAAAACCTGTGTCTCCAATCACACAGATCACTTTATCATTTTTCCTAGCTAACTGGGTTAATGTATTTACAAATGTACTCCTCATAATTCCTGCTCCTTTAAAATTATTTGAAGTTGTTCGTCGTTGGGAGATTTAAAATGCCACTCCAGACGGTTTTCCATAAAAGACGCTCCTTTTCCTTTCACAGTATTTGCAATAATTACTGTAGGTTTCGCCGGATTTCTAGAAGTAGCTGTCATCAGTGCACGATAAATCTGATTATAATCATGACCATCTATCTCCATTACCTGACAGCCAAAAGCTGCAAACTTTGCTCCCAAATCCCCCATGTCCATGACTTCTTTGTCACTGCCGTAAGACTGCAGCCGATTCCTGTCCACAATCAACACTAAATTTGATAACTGAAACTTAGCGGCGAACATTGCCGCCTCCCAGACAGAGCCTTCATTACATTCTCCGTCTCCCATCAGCACATAAACATTTCCCTCCAGTTTCTGACAGCGTTTGGCATACGCCATACCTGCGCCCACACCAGATCCATGTCCCAAGGAACCAGCAGACATTTCTACCCCCCGCACTCCATTGGTCTGGAACTTCCTGGTATGTCCGGCATAATATTCCCCATCCACTGTATGTTTCTCCAAATCCTCCATAGCAATAATCCCCGCATGTGCAAGTGTTACATAAAAAGATGCGGCGATATGCCCTTTACTTAAAATAAATACATTTCGATTGGGATCTTCCAGCTTATCTTGATCTAGATTCAATACTTTCTTATATAATACTGCCAATATATCAATGGACGAATAACCGCCTCCAATATGCGAATCATTGGTACGGTTCAGCACTTTCGCCACATCCACACGAATATTTCTTGCAAATTTTGCTACTTCCTCATTCCATTTCTCTATCATCTGAACCTCCCTTTTTGTTTAACATCATGTTTTTACCTCTACTAGATACCTAAAAAAATATCTGTATTAACTCCTGAGATACATACTGCCCCCGCCCGCTCTGCTGCACACACGCAGGGACTTCTATACCCAATAACATTCTATCACCTTTGTTTCCAATACTCGTCTATATATTCCATACAGATTTCTCTCGCTGGCTCGCCTTGATGTTCTCGAATTGCAAACTCTGCTGCCATGCGCAAAGTATCATCTATTGTATATTTTGGATTCCATCCCAAAATATTTTTCGCTTTATTACTGCTGATTTTCAAGATCCCTGTTTCTTTTACAGATTTTTCCACCGAAACAATTTTTACTTCCCCCTGTGGAAAATACTGGCACAATTTTTCTGCCATAGCGCCTACCGTAATCAGCCCATCTTCATTAGGGCCAAAATTAAAAGCTTCGCAATAGGTACTGTTTCCATTGCCTTCAACCGCCATTTTCTCCACTAAGGTCAAATACCCCCCCCAGCACATCTAATACATTCTGCCACGGACGAATTGCATAAGGATTGCGAATTACCGCTTGCTCACCCTTAAGAAAACTATTTAAAAGACTTGGAAGCAGACGATTCAAATTATAATCGCCTCCTCCCAATACATTACTTGCTCTTGCTGTAGCAATCGGAATATTTAACTCTTCCCGGCCAAAAAAAGAATTTCGGTAACATTCTGTCACCAGCTCCTGACATGCCTTACTAGCGGAATATGGATCCTGTGCTCCCAACACACTGTCCTCGCCATAGGGTTCATCGGATTCCAGATTTCGATAACATTTATCGCTAGTCACAATCAATACTGCCTGCACACTCTTAGTTTTCCGAACTCCCTCCAAAAGATTTACAACCCCCATAACATTTGTATTAAAAATATAATCGGTAATCTCATAACTTTGATTTAGCGTAGAATGAGAAGCAAAATGGATAACTATGTCAGGGTTTGCCTTCCGTAATGCTGACTGCAACAATTCTCTGTCTGTAATATACCCCTCCCATTCCTCCTCAATTTTCGGTTTTGCTTTTGGATAAAATTCTGTCTCTGCTTTCAGCGCATAGCCATATACTTTTGCACCCAGTTTTTCCAACATCAAAGACAACCAAGTTCCTTTAAATCCTGTATGTCCTGTGAGAAATATTTTTTTGTCTTTATAAAAATTCATTTTTTCCATAAATCATCATTTCCATATTTTCCAAGGCGCCTGTCCACTGTTCCACAACCGTTCTAATGTATTCTTATCTCTTAAAGTATCCATTGGCAGCCAAAAACCTCTATGCCGGAAAGCTGACAATTCCCTATCTTTTGCCAGACTCTCTAACGGTTCTTGTTCAAAAATCCTCATTGGTTCCTCATCAATATAGCGAAACACATCATAATTCAGAACCATAAAGCCTCCATTGATCCAACCGGCATCGGATTCTGGTTTCTCCTTAAAATCTAAAATCATACTATCTGCATCAATATCTAACACACCAAACTTTGCCGGAGGCTGCACTGCTGTCATGGTTGCAATCTTTCCATGTCTTTTGTGATGTTCTACCAACGCAGAAATATCAACATCAGAAACCCCGTCTCCATAAGTCAGCATAAAGCTTTCCCCTTCTGGAATATACTTTTGTATCTGTTTAATCCTGCTCCCTGTCATATTTTCCACGCCAGTCTCCGCCAAAGTCACTTTCCAAGGTTCAATCTCACAATCATGCGTTTCCAATTGATTATCTCCCTGATAATCAAAGGTCACATCTGACTTATAAAGAAAATAATTTGCAAAAAAATCTTTAATCACATGGCTCTTATACCCACAGCATACAATAAACTCATTAAAACCATAATAAGAATAAATTTTCATAATATGCCAAATAATCGGCATATCTCCAATCTCGATCATTGGTTTGGGCCTCGTTCCAGATTCTTCACTAATCCTGGTTCCCAAGCCACCTGCCAGTATCACAACTTTCATATGTACACCTCGCTATTTCTCCCAATCAGGAGAAAATTTTTCTCCTATCTGTATAAAAGATTCTTTTCTATTCCAGTTACAATGTGAAGACTGATAACAACGCTTGCATGGATGATCCATTTTCTGATTATCATTCACAATCCGTCTGTAATTTTGATATTCTGCTGAATTCCACATATCCATAAAAGGCCGTTCCAAATCATATTTAAAAAATTGAATCGGCGTAGACATACAAGGACGCACATATCCGTCAGAACCCAGGAAAAAGTCTCTCCAAGATACAAAACACTCCTTGTGATAATCATCTCCTCCGATATCCTCGCCTGGAACATGCGGCAATTTCAAAACAATACCAGTCTCTTCTCCAATCTTAACAGCTTCTGCAAAAACTTTCTGAATCAACTCTTCTTTGCCCCAAAGCGTATCTTGTAATAATTCTTCGTTAAATACGGTAAGATATACCACTTTTACTTCATCAATCCCGATCTCTGCTGCAAGCCGGACAAGATCAGGAAGTTCCTGAATATTTGACTCCATCGCACAAAATACAAAATTAATCCACGGATATTTCAAACCTCGTCTGTTTCTTTCCTCGACAATAGAGGTTAAATCCTCCTGAATGACATTCAAATCGGAACCGCGTCTAATTCTTGCATTAGTCTCATAGGTGGCTCCATCCACGCTCACGGCAAACACATCCACATGATACTTAAAAATACTTTGCCGAATATTCTTTAAATTCATTCCATTACTGCAAAAATATTTCCTGGCGCTGTGCCTATCAATAATCTCAAGCATCTCATTAAAGTGCGGATGTATTGTGGGTTCTCCCCATCCCATAAGAGTTACTTCCTCCACAATATCCATCATCGGTTCAAAGCTGCGAAACACATCCATATCAAATGCCGTCATCTTAAAATCAGCAGCATTTCTTCCACACATAACACAATTCAAATTACAGGCATTGGTAAGTTCAAATACCAGTCTTCTGGGGTAGGATTGAAGAATTTCTGCATGAGATTCTATTTCTTTTAAATTTCTATTTGTATTCTCCTGTTGCTTTTTCGTTAATGGTATTCCCTGAAATAACTCTTTACGTTTAGCTCTTATGATCATAATCTATACCTTCTACTTTTACTAATAATTATTTTAACAATTAATTTCCCAATTTAAGAAGCAGATAAAACAAACATATCTCCCATTTTGTCTTACCTGCTTAAAATATTATTTTATCATCCTCCTGATTGTGAATCTCTCATCCATGAAAGGGGCGGATATAATATCTAAACTATCCTGTAATATTCTTAAATAATTCTAACATTAGATATATTTATATGCAAGTAATTTTGGTGTTTTTAATGATGGAAAATCAGCCCATTTAATAAAAATAAACGAATTCATTTCCCTAATTTCTTTGTATATTCACTCATTTTTCCCAAACCTTCTAATCCAAACTATATTCCTTTAGAAATATCTCTCTTTCACCGTAATAGCTGTTTAAATTCAAAATCCCATCATCATGAATGCACCAAGGTTTCTCAGTGTATGGAACTACCACCTGATATCCTCGTTTCCGAAACTCCATGCTCTGGGAGATATCATAAAAATCCCATTTGTGAAACAGATCTTCTCTCCACAGAATATCATATTGGGTTGCCATTAGAAGGCCATCAATTGCCTGAACCTCTCTGTATGGCTCTTCTACCTTTCCAAACAAATACGAATCTGCAAAATATACACTGTTGGAATGTAGCATCCCCACACGATCGCCATACCACATAACTGCCGTTCTTTCAATTTCTAGATTTCCCACCATCCCAATCATACCAATCGTTGGATTCTCAAACAACTTCACGATATCCTTAATAAATTGGGGATAAAGAATAAATACATCCTGGTGCAGATAGACCTTATATTTTGCATCAGACTGATTCATTGCCTGATTGTAACCAGAAACCATAGATACAGCTCCTTCGATTGGAAAAATCTCTCTTATAAATCCGCTTGGCAGTTCCAAACGCTCTATATAAGAAATACATTCATCTCTATATAATTTATTGTTAGTACACATAATGAACGCAATTTTATGGCTATTCAATTTTATTTCTCCCATCTATCCAATAATCTCTTATGTTTCTTTCAAAAACCTGTACAGAAAATACTTCCTCATACACCTTGCGCCCATTCTTCGCAATTACATCCAATCGACTAAAATTATCTGCAATTAACATCAGCCTTACCTTCAGTTCATCTACATTATAATTGGGAAAAACAAATCCATTGACGCAATCCTTCATATACCTGGATACGCCAGTTCCATCCGAACACAAGCACACTTTTGATAACATCAATCCCTCCACAATACAAGAATTCGTTGAATCCTGCCTAGAAGGTGCTACAATACAATCTACCTGTTTCATCAATGTCAACAATTCTGATTTTTCTATTATGTCAAGTACTCTAACATTCTTATTATTTTGTTCAAATAATTTTATCGTATCATAATACTCCATAAACTGATCCAATGTAACTATTCAGCACCCCGTTTAGGGCATATTGATTTTTGGTCAAAACAGAGAAAATAAAATTTCTGTTTTACCATTGCTTTATCACGAAAAGTGGATAACTTTTCAATATAACTGCCAAGTGCTTTTGGCCTGTGGATTATGGCATCATCAATC